>CAXSGP010000115.1:0-13197 GCA_964236955.1 uncultured Oligoflexus sp.
CAGAAAATTCGCGGGCTTAGGATCTAAAGCCACACCGCCGGGACCATTGCCCGCGCCGCTCGCTCCGTGGCAAACGGCACAATTGTCAGCAAATAAACGGGCGCCCTTGTTCAAACTTGGCCACATTGTTGGCGAAACACTAAGCTGGCTAGCCTCAAGCACCTTGCTTTGCATCGTCCTCGCGAGTACCGTTACCCTCGACGGGGGGGCCTTAGCACGAATCGCGAGATCCAATTCCGTCAGGCCGTCTTTAATATCCTCCCGACTCCTAAGCTCTCGAATATCAAGGCTGGCCTTAAGTGCAGTATCAGCAAATTCCACCTGCTCGTCAAATTCGGAGGCGGATAGTAGGCTGCTGTCCTCACCAACCGCGCCTGGATAATCCTTGGCAAGATAGTCCAGAAGATGAACGACCAAGCGTGCCGCATGCTTTTCTTCCGCACCAATCAGAGGACTACAGAAAAGATAAGTATAAGAAAGCAGAAAAACCAAGGTTCTTTTATACATGCAAAATTCTCATAATCTAACTGCGCAAAAGTTGACTTCGGTTCTCAATATCACACACTTTCGGGGAATCTTCTATTGCCTTGCAAAAAAATCACCTCTTCTCATTTGGCTGCTTTTAAGAAATGGGTTGATAAATTAATAAAATGAAGAGCCTTTGTAAACGATGGCGACGACGCACTGAAGGGACTCGAATTGAGGCTTGGCCATGTATTAAAGGCTTAGTTCCTGCGACTAAGGGGAATGCTGACTCAACTTATGGCATCAACTTTCCACTTGCCACTTGGCTTTGACTTGCGTCTAAACCCAGTACCCAGCACCTGCCTGCCTCCAAGCAGGCAAAAAACCTGTCGGCATCAACAGTCCCCCTCTCCTGTATCGGCGCTCCTCACCTTCCCTTTGATTAAAACCTTGCTCGCTGGATGAGCCGCCTTATGCCCGGACGAAATTTTGTAGTTTATCCCGACAGGATAGGAGGTTAAGTGGAATTTTCAGATTGACCTCGAGTGGGCTATTCCAATGCTTATGTCATAGGAATGTCAAAATTGTAAAACAACGGTAAAACGCCTGGGCAAAGGGTGGGAAACACGGGAGGAGATGCCTATACTCGCCGATAAGAAAGCACTGTCCTTTTTCCTAAGGAGAAACGCGATGACAGCTACAACCGAAAGCATGGTGACAGCCATCAACCCTTCAAAGATCGATCTTACCCGATCCTTTCCCTTTATAGCTGTGCATATCGCCGGACTATGCGCCTTTTTCTTCGACTTCAATATGATGATGTTTTGGGTCTGTCTTGCGAGTTATTATGTTCGTATGATAGGGGTCACGGCTGGCTATCACAGATATTTTTCCCATCGAAGTTATAAGACCTCAAGAGTGTTTCAGTTTCTTTTGGCTTTTTTAGCGCAAACTTCGACACAAAAAGGCGTTTTATGGTGGGCAGCCCATCATCGCCACCATCACAAACATTCTGATACTGAGCAAGACGTTCATTCACCAGTCACAAAGAGCTTTTGGTATTCGCACATGGGTTGGATCATGAGTCGATCCACCGAGGCTACGAATTGGAAATATATTCAGGACTTCGCGAAGTTTCCTGAGCTCCGCTGGCTCAATAAATACTATCTTGTGCCGCCTATACTCTATGCGTTAGCACTTTGGCTTACGTTAGGTTGGTCTGGGATCTTTTGGGGCTTCTTTTTTTCAACCATGTTGCTTTACCATGGCACTTTTTTTATCAATTCTCTGGCCCATGTATTGGGCAAAGTTCGCTACCGTTCTGGCGATGAAAGTCGCAATAGCTTTGTCCTGGCCTTATTAACTTGCGGTGAAGGGTGGCATAATAATCATCACTATTATCAAGCAACGGCCAATCAGGGCTGGTTCTGGTGGGAAATCGACTTATCTTTCTACACCTTGAAAATTTTATCCTGGCTGGGCATAGTGTGGGATCTTCGTCTGCCGCCGGCGCATATAAAGGCCCGGACAATAGCTGCAGAAGCTCTCATCAAGGTGACGAAAGCTGCTTAGTTAAGGCTTTTTCATTGAGAGAACGGTTTATTCTTTCCTTCATGATACAGATTAAAACGACCCGCTTATTTATAAGCCCGGCAAAGTATATCCGACCCTACCTCCAGGAAATGAAACGCAGCCACCTTAGCTTGGAGCCCGAGATTTATGGTGGGCGGCAAGACTTTGAGCTGCGTGAGGATCAATGCGTCTTCACCATCGTCAGGCGGGATAGCAAAGAGTGGCTGGGAGGCCTTTCCCTGCACGGTATCGATATTAAAATGGCCAAATATGAAATTGGTTATTGGCTGCGCCCGGAATTCACTGGCAACGGCTACGCATCGGAAGCCGTCGTCGCCTTGACCCGGCTCCTATTTCTAAAGTATCAGGCCAAAAAAGTTGAGATTCACTGCGACAGTCGCAATGCATCCAGCATCGCCCTGGCCCGTACCCTCGGGTTTTTGCCGGAAGCCATCTGGAGCAGAAAAGATAGCAAGGCCGGTGAGGAAAATAAAAACACGAGCCTAGTCTATGCGCGCTACGATGCCGAAGGCCTTGAAGATCCGGCGGCAAAGGTATGAGCGTCGGGTGCCTTTATGAAGACGAAGGCGGTTCGCTTCAAAACATCATCACAGCTTGACGTTTTTGTTATCGAGAAGTTCGGAGATTTCATTGAGGCGAGCCGCCACTTCTTGGAAGGCATCGCCTTTGCGTAGCTTGGTACGATATTTGAAATCGCTATTTTTAATGGCATCAAGATGGCGACTGAAAGCAATGGTGGGGCCGACCAGATTATGAGTAAAGATGATTGAGATGGCGATTGTCCCCAGAATATAGCCGCCAAGGCTTACGTAGACCCACGCCTGGATATTCTGCAGGTATGTCGTCACAACCTCGTGAAGTTTGACGTTATTATTGGTAAGTTCAAAAAACATATCATAAATGCTGCCAAGGTTTTCATAGAGTATGAAACCGACGAGCAAGGCAAAAATCAACGACAAGGCTATGCAATACAAACCGATTTTGGTTTGCAGCAAAGGATCTAAAAGTAGATTGGAAAGCTGGCGTTTTCTAAATTGTAAGCCAAAGTTCATGGAATGCTCTTTTCATGGCACTATATTGAATTGAAAACTTAACTCGCCGGCAAGACTCTGACGGAGCGGAAACGTCAATCCTCTCAGCTTAAGATTTAGACATTCGAGAAACACAGCATCACTTACACTGCTCTTTCTAATCTTAAGTGATTTTATTCCCTGTGCAATTCCAGAATATATAAAAGCATAGGTAAGCTGGCCCTTGGCCGTTTCATCTTTTTCCAAAAGGTCGGTATAGCAAGTCCGGATATCGGCGTCATTGCTCTGAATGACCCGGGACATGTCGCCGGCAAAGGAATTGAAGCGAAAAAGATCGAGCTTATAGAGCATCTTAATCGTGCGCACCCCGGTGACGACACGACGAAGGCCCTGGGTTTTGGCTGCTTCCGGGCCTTGATAACGATTGAATTCTTCCCCGGTGATCCCATCAAAAACTGTGGCGACATTCCCCTTCCAATTCTCGATGGGGAGATCGAGGCGGGTCGGCTTTAGCAAAATGTTGAATCGTTTGTCGGCCTTCAGGTAGACAAGGTACCAAAAACCCATAGACGAGATGCTGCGGGGCTTTACAACAATAGGTTTGGGATAGGGACCCTTCCAGGTTCGTCTATTGCCGCGTTCATCGACGAAGCTGCCGTCCATCAGATCATAGGTGTCTTCTTTGATCTTCCAAAAGTGCTGCGGTGGGAGGCTCGGCTCCTGAGTTGCGGTTGAGAAACTGTAGCTTATTTTCGTGCGGCGCCCTTTGAGGGTAAAAGTAAACTCACCATGTCTATGTTTCACCGTGTTGTCGATCATCAAACTATAAAGGGAAACGAGTCCCTGATCGGGTTCAATAATCTCGCCATTCCAAGGCTTAGGCAGTGAGGTTTGAGCGATGGCAAGGGTCGGCAGTACTATAGACAGCACGCTCAATAAGCAGAACGATGTTCTTATCAAAAGAGCCCCCGGAGCGTTGGTCGAAGAGACATTTTAACAAAATTCGGCTTTGAAGACACTGAGGATGGTGAAACATGGCGAATAATTCTGTGTCGACTGCCGGAAACGGCGAACCGCCGGCTTAACCGCGTTGAAGGCACAAGAGCTGCGAAGTTTAATGGCCAGGGACTCATAGCCGATCGGACCTTTTAAGGCTGTGATGAAAGGGGACCTAACTCAGTAAACACATCCTCCACCCTTTGATCGTGGGCATCGAAGGGTAAGGATTCGACTAGAAATTCAGCGAAACACACTCCAATCGCAGGGCTAGTCCGGCCTGTCAGGTAGCGGTCATAAAAGCCTTTGCCATATCCGAGTCGATAACCCTTTTTATCAAAGGCGAGGCCAGGAACAATTATTAATGTTTGGCCGTCGGCTATCAGCGGGTCTTCATCCCCCAGGGGTTCGGAAAGTCCCCAGCTGTTCACAGCCAGGGCATCGGACCCGCGAAAGGGATAAAATTCCATGGTTTTCGCTTTGGCATCAATCTTTGGTAAATAATAAGTTTGGCCTGGACTTAGGTCGAGCAAAGGCCCTAAGTCGACTTCGCCACGAAAACTTTTATAAAGGGCAACTTTTTGGGCCAGGTGAAATCGTGGCGACGCCACGAGTTGGTGACAAAGCATAAGACTGCGCCTCTGACATTCGATGCTATCGAGGACCAAACGTTGTTGCAGGAACGACTTGCGTAACTCCGATTTCACCAATTTTCCCTCTAAAAAAAACGCTTCCCTTAGGGAAGCGTTTACGGAATTTCATTTGAGAAAAAAAGAGCTTACTGCACAGAGACATTCTGTATCATTTGCCATTCCCATCGTCCGGCAACTTCGGAAAAGGCGCCGACCCGTACATCATAGGATCCAGGGTTCACCCCTTGAAGCGATACCGACGTTCCGGATGTTCCAAAGCGATAGGATGGATTAGCGAAAGAGGAGCCCTTAGGCGTGAATTCCACCGAATAACGTGCGACTTTTTCTGCAGCCTGCCACGAGACGACGCCACCGTTTCCGGCGACTGAGCCACCGGGTGTTGGGGATTGAATAGGAAACGAACGATGCTCCGGTGCGGCAATGGTAAAACTTGAGACATCCGAGGCACCCGTCGAATTTTTAACCTGCCAGTACCAGGTACCCGGATAAGGATTTTCAAAACTGAAGGTGCTCGCGCCGCTCAGTTTTACCGATTTGACAATCGGTGTCATGGATTTGTTGCGGGAGAAGACGATCTCGTCGGCAGGGCCCTCCCAGGTAAATTCGGAGACGCCCTGTGTTTCGTCATAGGACTGCGAACCGCCTGAGCCCGGTGAAACGAGTTTGATGGCACCCGTCGAAGGATTTCCCTCAGCGCCAGCCGCTCCCTTTGTGGTAGCAGCATCAGCTGTTTTTGCTTCTTCAGCTGGCTTTGCGCCATCCTTTGCTTCATCGGTCTTGGCCGCACCGTCCTCGCCGCCCTCTTCCGGCGTCGTTTCGTCAGCGACCTCTTCGGTGCTTTCGGTTCCCGGTTCGGCCAAATACCAGTAGGCACCGCCTAAGATGGCGACAGCGGCCACGCCGAGGATAATGAGTCGGCTTTTGCTCTCAGCTGAGAAGCCACCGCCTTTGAAAATTTGTGAAACAGCGTTGGTGTTTGTTCCAAAATCGCTGGTGAATTCACCCTTAAGTTCACTCGTAAAGGGATTGGACTGGGCGCCTGATGTCTGACTAAACGCTGCATTTGAATTAGGATCTTGATTATTCTCGCTCATCCTTGTCTCCTTGAAATCCCGGTAGGCGGCTGACAGCATTTTCGTCTCTGAGCATGCGCTTTTGCCACTCTACTGATTATTGTAAATGCTCTCGGACCCCGTGGCAAGAATAGCGGGGCTGAACATCTTACATGTCAAAGATTTGGCGGAAAAATAAGAGGAGTCAGGCCGGACGTTCCCTATTTAGAAACCGCTGAACACGATCACTTTTTTGCCATTCTTTGGGATCTTTGAATACGCTAAGTCGCCCCTCTTCACAAAACCAGACTTGATCAAATAATTCCAGCTGGCTCAGGCGATGGGTGACATAGATCAAGATTCGGCCTTCTACCCGTGCCCTCTCAACCACCCGTCTGGTGATCATTTCTTCGGCCGCTGGATCAATCGCTGAGGTTATCTCGTCCATGAGAAGGAAGGTCTGTGGCCTTAGAAATGCTCGCGCGATGGTCATCCTTTGCATCTGGCCACCCGATAGTGGGCTCTGAATGAAGTCGAGATCTGTATCAAGACCCTGACCTTTAAGTTCCAGCTCCTGCGTTAGGGCCAGGAAAGTCAGGACTTCAGCCATCTCGGTATCTGAGGTACCGCTAAGGCCATAGGCAAGGTTGTCGCGAATGCTTCCAGAAAAGAGAAAGGGTTTTTGACTGACTAGGCAGGCATTGTCGCGAACAAGCTCCCAGCTTGGGGAACCGGCCCATATTTTAGGGGTATAAAGGCCGGCCAGGCACTTCAAAAAACTCGATTTACCACCACCGCTCGGTCCTATAATCGCGACGCTTTGCCCGGCCTCCAGCCCTATATTTTGAGCTGACACATGAAATCCATCGCCATAGCTCATCGCCATGGCGTCCAGCCTCAACGCAGGGATCGGGGTCAATGTTGCGGCAATCGAGACGGTCTGAAACTCCTGTACATCGGCAAAAGTCTGGAGACTTCGTTGAATAATGCCGCGGGTCTCCTGAAGGCGTGAGATCTGTTCTCCGATGTTTTTAAGCGGCCTTATGATGATACCAAGGGTCATGATGAAGAGGAGCAGTTCACCGGCCTGGACCAGGCCACCACCCATATACCCCTTGCCCAGAAGGAGGACGATCAGGGCAAGCACGAGAAAGCCCAGCAGTTCGAGTCCCGGTGCAAAGGCCGAACGGATCAGGATTGACCGCACGATGTTGATATAATAGCCATGATTTAAAGACTGAAACCTTGCGAACTCAGCTTTTTCACCTTCTTGGGCACGAATGAACTCGAAGCGTTTGCGGATTTCAAGAAGCGTTGATGCCATCTTCGCCAGATTGTGTTGCCAGCCCTCGGCAAAGTGAGAAATCTTCCTGCCGGTGCGGCCAGTCCCCATCATCAAGGGTACTGACAGGAAAGTAAGAACGATAGCGGTTGGCCAGTGAATAAAATACAGGCATACCAATGCCGCCAACACCTGAATACCATCTTTGACAAGACCCGTCAGAAGATCAGACATTCGGCTTTGAAGATAAGCGACATCATTCATGACGAGTGACATCCATTCGCCAGCGGAACGAAGCAGGAGCCGGTCTAAAGGTTGTTTAAGGATCGCGGCAAATAGCTTGTCCCGATAGCGGCTTCCAACATATAGGGTCAAAGCCTGCTGGTTGTATTGATAATAATATCCGGCAAGCGCCTGCAAAGCACCTACCAGCAAAATCGTCAGGGGCAAATAGCGAATCAGACTGATCTGCTGCAGGGTCATACCCCGCAGAAAACTCAGATAGGGCACCGTCTGTTTGGGAAAAAGATCGAGGACTGCGATTTGGCTCCTCTCAACAGCACCAAGCATGGTGGTGAAGAGGGGCCCTGTCATCATAAGAAAAAGACCCTGAGCGATCGAAAGGAGCATTAGTGCTCCAACGATGTTGACCACGATCATTTTCTTTTCAAGGATAGAGTCGAGAATGAGAAGTCGAAAAATACGCAGATCAAAACGCTGATTCATTGAGGCTTCGCCGGTGGGGGAGCAGCCGGAATCGCTTGAGCCGATGGGACAGACGCCGCAGCGCTCACCGTCGATGGCGGAGCCAGCTTCGAGCGTTTTTTACCTAAACCTACTTCGTTGGCTATAAAATCAGCCGCGTTATCGGCAGCCGAACCAAGAAAATCAACCTGAGCCTCATCAAGTTTTTTGATAAAGGCGGATCGATCAGGCCCATCAACCAGCAGCTGATCGATCGAATGAAGAATGTCCTGGATCGGGGTTTGATTGGAATACTCTTCAACCACTTTGCGCCCCAGTGACTGGTTCACCAAACTGTAGAAGCCACTGCCATCCGCAATTTCCCGTTTATCATAGATGGGTACGAACGGTTTCTTTAGAATGGCTGCTTCGATCGTAATCGCCCCGGCTCCAGTAATTGCGAGATGGGACAGGGACAGGAGTTCGAGGTGCATCCCAAGTACGAGATGAACTTTAGCGGGATCTGGCAGTGCTTGCTTTAACTTTTCCGAGATCAGATCATAGTCTGTTTCTTCACGCAGTGAAACCACGATCTGACAATCATTTTTTGCCAGCACACCCGTTAGAAGCTCAGCAAAAACTGGCAGCATCCGGTTCAAGGCTTCCCCGTAACCCCCAGGATAAAAGGTGACGAGCGGTTTATCGTTTAAAAAATGAAATGCCGTGGAATTGACCATGACTTTGGCCACGCGATCCCGATAGGGTGTGCCTATGTAATGAAAAGGGATCTTTGCCGCGCGAATAAATGCACTACCGGTCTTGTGGATACTCAGAGCCATTTTAATGCGATCGGCCGCATCTTCAACTTTGATGCCCTGAAGTCCCAGCTGAGGCGTGACCTCATAAAGTATCACCGGGATTTCGTTTTGTTTGAAGAATCCCGCCAGGTCGTTGTGCAAGGCTGAATATCCGACCAGGATGGCAACCTGGGGGAAATTCGCCTGCAGTGTTTCCTTGAGTCCCTTGAGGGCTTCCTCAGGTCCAGATTTCTGGCTGGCTGCCTGCAAATCATCGAGATTAGCGACGGCGGACACACGCGTCCGCGACGTCCATTTACCGACGACACCCACGCCTTCGGTTTTTGGATGTTGATCACAAAGAGCCAGGATCAATTCCGAAGCCAGGAGATCTGCGGAATGTGACCGTGACGAAATAAAGAAGGTTGGTCTTCTCAACGACAAATCCCTCGATGACTGGTCAGTATGAAATTAAGGATGCCTTCACGCTGCTCAGATTCAGGTATTTCGACTTTCATCCTTTGGATAGCGTCTTCCAATGTCAGATTCTCATTATAGAGGATTTTAAACATATTCTTGATATCAGACAGTCTATCCTTAGATAGGTCGGAGCGTCTAAGGCCAACTACGTTGAGCCCTGAAATTCGCGCGCGATCCCCCTGAACAAGGCAATAGGGCGGGACGTCTTGGACGACGATCGATCCCGCAGCTACCATGGCTCTGTCCCCAAACCGACAGAATTGATGGGCTCCCGAGATGCCACCAAAGGTCACAAAGTTATTGACGACGACGTGACCGGCGAGATGAACGCCATTGGCGAACACACAATTATTGCCTATCACGCAGTCGTGCGCTACGTGAGTGTATGCCATAATAAGATTATTGTCACCGATGGTCGTAACGCCACCGCCACCAACTGTTCCAAGGGATATGTTCACATATTCACAGATGCGCGTATTTTTACCGATACGTACTTCGGTATCTTCGCCCTTATATTTAAGATCCTGAGGCGGTGCTCCCAGCGTGGCATAAGGAGAAATCTGACTGGCCTCCCCTATTGTGGTCTTTCCCAGAATCAAGGCCCCAGGCCCTATCTGTACGTGATCCGCGAGCTTGACTTTGGGTCCAACGATAGCGTTTGGTCCAATCACTACCCCCTTTCCGATCTGAGCTCCCTTATAAACGAGCGCCCTTGGATGAATGGAGGAACCATCGACTTTCTCTATAGTTTCTAGATGGTTATAATCGATCATTAGCGTCCTTTAGCTCAATTTAGCGGTTATAAGGGCACTGCTTGCGATGTCTCCATCAACTATAGCTCTGCCTTCGAACCAGAAAAAGTCTTTCCGACTCTTCAGATATGTTACATGAAGATTGAGACAATCACCGGGAACTATTTGACGTCGAAACCGGACTTCCTGCAATTCGGTCAAAAGGCAAGTGTTCATCAGATGGGGCTGGCTTACGCGCGCAAGTATTCCCGCGGCCTGGGCCAAGGCCTCGATGCTCAAGACGCCCGGCATGATGGGAAGACCTGGAAAGTGGCCTTGCAGATAGGGGTCCAAGCCGGAGACCATTTTAATACAATGGATCGACTTCATCGGCATCAGTTCCACGACGCGGTCGACCAATAACATCGGAAAGCGATGCGGAAGCAGTTCCTGCACGTTTATAGACTCGGGACGAGTAAAATCGATAATACCTATCGTGGAAACTTCAGTCACTCGAATCTCCTTCTTTACTTCTTCGCCTCAGTTTTGTCTTTTTTTGACTGAGCTTCAAAAGCGCTGATGACATCTTTCGTGAGGTCAACCGGATCTTTCAGATAGACCAATCCCGCTGAACTTGTTTCAAAAACCATTTCAAGGCTTTTGGATTTCGCGATATCGTTGACAAGTTTGGTGACCGTCATAGCGATTTTTTGAGTGGCGAGACCTTCTTTCTTCTTTATCTCTTCCTGAAACGCCATCTCGTCATTACGCAGGCCCATGAATTTCTCCTGAAATTCCTTTTGTTTGGCCATACGGGCCTGCTCGTTGAGAAGAGGGGCTTGTTTGGTCCACTCCTCATTCATCTTATCGAGCTCCTCTTTGCGCTTGCCAAGTTCCTTTTGCTTTTCCTTGATCTCTTTTTCCAAGGCGCCACGTGCGGCCTTGCCTTCTTCGACATTTAAGATAACCGCTTGCATATCAACAACTGCGTATTTGCCTTGGGCATGCGCAAGCGAAGCCGACAGGAGACCGAGGCCAAGGAGACATTGAGCTAATTTCATGACAGAACTCCGAAAGAGAGCGTTTTATTAATAGCCAAGGTAAAATATAAACCGCAGATCCCCGATCTGACCGTTCTCGATGGGATAGGCCCATTCGAAACGGAAAGGGGCGACTGGGGTGATCCACCGGAAGCCAAATCCGAGATCTCGTTTGAAAGCCGAGAGGTTAACGGACTCGTTTTCAGCAAAGGAGCGCCCCATATCATAGAACAAGAGGCCCTTGATATTGGCTTCTTTAATGATAGGCATGAAATATTCAGTCTGGAACAGGATTTTTTTGGTTCCTCCCCAGTTAATTTCCTGCGGCTGGCCAGTTGGCGTTTGCAGTATGCTCGATTTCGGTCCTATGGAACGCTGTTCATACCCTCGCATATCCTCGGGCCCACCCAATCGATAACGGGTCAGGATGGGAATACGCTCGTCCCCGTTCTGCCAGAGGAGTCCGAAATCACCTGCAAAGCGGAAGTAGGTGCGATAGGTGTCGGTGTAATCGATAGGCAAAAAGTATGAAGCGTTGGCCGTAGTTTCCAGGAACTGACGGGTTCCTCCTAATGGCCCACCGGTAAATTCCTGGGCAATACGAAGATCGGAACCCTCGCTGGGATCGATATAATTGTTGGTGGCGTTACGAGAGAGTCCAAGGATGATACTGCTCTCGCTGCCCGCCTCGACAAAGCTGCCTACCAAAGCGGTTTTTGATGCGACGTTGATCGTCGAATAGCGATAGGTAATCGAGGCCCGCACCAATTCGAAGATTCGACGGCCAACGGTGACGCTACCGCCTTTACGCTCTTCCTGGACATCGACGTTCTGGGTGACTAGGCGCACCTCATTTCTAAAGAAGGTGCTAAAGCCAAGCGACCAATCCGAGTCATTGAGACGCGGGTCGGTCCAGCCCAACTCGAGGTCATAGTTTTTACCGCCATTCCACCTTCCGGTAAGGGTTGTTCTCCAGCCCTTACCGCTTTGATTTTCCTCAGAATATTTGCCTTGGCCAAACCATTTGTTTTGATTGCCCTCGGCTCCAGGGCTAAAGCCGACCGCAGCCTGGAGCTGACCCGTGGGTTTCTCCTTGACCTTAAACTTATAGTTGAGGATCTGCGGGTTCTTCTCGTCGCGTTCCCGAAGGGTCTGCACTTCTTCGAAATAGCCGAGACGTTCCATATTAGACTTGGATTTGGTCAAACGGGTGCCGCTATAAAGTTCGGAGTCCGCGACTTCGAGTTCGCGGCGCAGCACGTTATCGCGCGTCTTGGTGTTGCCGATAAAGGTGAAATCACCGAAATAAACCTTTTCTCCCTTGGTAATCTCATAATTGAGAAAAACAAGTTTCTTTTCGCGATCATAGCGATGCTTGGGATTGACGTCGGCAAAGGCGTAACCCTTGTCGCCGTACTTATCGACAAGCATCTCGACATCTTTTCGGAAATTGTTGAAGCGAAAGAGTTCGGTGGGCTTTAAAAGCATCCACTCTTTCATTTCTTCAGGCGTATAGAGTAGGTCGCCACTGAATTCAATGCCGCCGACGCTGTATTGGATACCTTCTTCCACTTCGAGGGTCAAACGAACGAAGCGACGGTCTTCCTCGATAATCTTCACCGGGTTGGCGACGTTGACCTCGGCAAAACCCTGATCCTTATAGAGAAAGCTCATCATCTCAACATCGCGTTTGATGAACTCATCGTTATAAACGGAGCCGGGCGGGGAAATATTGGAGAGGCGCGTATAGGGCTTCGAATAGAACTTATCGATCAGCTCAGCATCGCTGAAAAAAACGTTGCCGAGGATATGAACATCGCCAACGAGGACCTTACCGCCTTCTTCGATGTTGAAGACCAGGCTGACTTCGTTGGGATTGTTTGGAGTCGGTTCCAGCTTATAACTGGCCTTAGCGAGGTAAAATCCCTTTTCAAGGTATTGCTTCTCTATCATACGAAGATCAGCGTTGATCTTCGTCTCATTCACGATCGTGAACACTTTTGATTCGAGTTTTTCCTTGAAGTCATCTTCCTTCATTTCGGACAGACCGAGGAACTGAATCGAGCCGATCGCGGGTTTTTCAACAACTTCAACGACTATCCGGATACCCGCGCCAGCCGGTTCTTTCAAGAACCTGACGTCTGAGAAATAACCAAGTTCGTGAAGATGCTTGATATCAGCTCGTACCGAAGCGGCATCGAGATTCGACCCCTTCTGTGATTTTAGAATGGTCGTTATAGCGTCGGCCTCTACCTTTTGATTGCCACGTACGACGACTTCCTCGATGCGCTCGGCAGCGAGGAGAGGGCCGCCGCTAAGCGACAAGAGGAGCAACAATTCGAGTCTCACCAAGATCCCCCGTAATCCACAATATTTCCGTCTTCCATAACGAC
>CAXSGP010000116.1:0-13182 GCA_964236955.1 uncultured Oligoflexus sp.
GCGTTACTGGGGATGTTCGACGTTGGCGTAGCCAAACGTCAACAGCCCCTAGTTTCGATGGAGCTACGGGAGTCGGATCGAAGGAAAAAGGCGTACTAAGGGGATGAAACTTTAAACACTAAAATCGCATCTATTCAACAGCGAGGCAGCCCAGTGACCCCAAACCAAAGGATCCTGCACCAAACCCTTATCCTCTTAGGTTTCTATTCGGCGATCCGCATTCTATTTTTCCTATTCAACAGGCAGCTGTTTATGCACAGCAGTGCCTTCGAAATTGCCTTGGCCTGTCTGAACGGGTTACGCTATGACCTTGCCGCATTGTCCCTGCTCAATCTTGGTATTTTTGTCCTCTATCTCATTCCGGTAAGGGTATTTGAGAGGGCGAAGACTATCGCTTTAGGACTTGTTTTTACCTTCGTCAATGGGTTTGCCCTTACGGCCAACGTCGTCGATATCGAATACTTTCGATTCACCGGCAAAAGGCTGACGATCGACAGTTTTTTGCTGGCCCGCGATATCGGGGATCAGTCGGTGCAAATCGCCTTATATTACTGGTATTTTTCATTGCTGCAGATCGCAATGTACGCACTGCTAGCCTGGGTGTCGTTTCGTAAGTTGCCTTCCGCTCGCTCCGCCCGACGCCCTATAAAATTTACCCTTATCCTTCTCACTTTGACGATACTGCTCGGTGGATTGGCCATGCGCGGGGGTTGGCAGACCAAGCCGCTCATACCAGCCAGTGCTTTCGCACAAAACCCCGAACTGGCTTCGCTCGTCCTCAACAGCTCCTTCACCATTCTGAAATCCACCGATAAGACGCCGGTGGTGGCCCTCAAGGAGATGCCCTGGGCGGCTGTGAAAGCAACGCTAAGCTCCTATCGTGACGAACCGCCTATGCCCTTACCCGAATCGTGGCCCCTACCCAAAAACATCGTGGTCGTGATTCTGGAGAGTTTTGGCAGTGAATATGTTTTTCCACCCGCAGGCAAGCCCGGCTATGCGCCCTTTCTCAAGTCGCTGGCGGAATCGGGCAGCTACTTTGCCAACGCCTACGCCAATGGCCGCCGGTCAATCGATGTTCTTCCCGCTTTATTTGCTGGAATTCCGCAATGGATGGAACCACCGTTTATCACCTCACCCTATCAGACCAACCGTATCGTCGGAGCGCCGCGGGTTTTAAAGAACCTGGCTTTTGCAAGCCTGTTCTATCATGGTGGCAACAACGGCACGATGTTCTTCGATGTGATGACAAAGCGCCTCGGTTTTGACGACTATGTCGGGAATGATCAATATCCGGATCCAAAGGACTACGATGGGCGCTGGGGAATTTTTGATGAGCCCTTCATGCAATATATGGCCAAAGATTTAAGTCACAGAACGATGCCTTTTTTGGCGACCGTTTTTACTCTCTCCTCCCACCAGCCGTACACGATCCCTCCGCAATATAAGCAGAAATTTCCCAAGGGAACTTTGGAGATCCATGAAAGCGTAGGATACGCCGACTATGCCTTGCAGCATTTTTATGAGACCGCACACAAAGAATCCTGGTTCAAAGACACCCTTTTCATCTTTACCGGCGACCACACCTCGAAGCAAGAATACCTAGAAAACGACACGATTCCAGGGCGTTTTCATGTGCCCATTATCTTCATTATGAATGATAAGCCCCTGCCTTTCCCAGTCGAAAATTTAAGCCGTCCCGTACAGCACGCGGATCTTGCTCCAACTCTTCTCGACATCATGCGCGCTCAACCCACGGCTTCCAGCCATTTTGGAGATTCGCTTTGCCGACCGCTTAAAAGACCAGGAATCATACTCTTTGAGTCCGATGGATACCATTTGGTGGGCAAGGATCATGGCACGAGTTGGTGGCTGGACGGAAGAACACAAATGTTCTCTCCTTTAGCTATGGCAAATCCAGGCGCAGTCGATGCTACACAAAAGGAATTGGATATTCTCTATCTACAGGCCAACGCTCATTACTACAACAATGGTATGGTGGAAAATCAGCTTGTATGGTAAAAACAAGCGTGGAACGATAAAGTAACAACGTTCCGCCAGGAGATTTCTTATGGCAGGGAATTGGAACAATTCATTTGAGCGACTTAAGCCCAGCACCGCAAAATTTAAATCGTGGGTGGCTGACACACAAAAACAGGTGACCGGAACAATCGATCAATGGCGACCGGGCATCGAAGCGGCGGTATTGGCTCAAATCAGGAATTTCGATCAGAAAGATTGGAATCTGGCCCGTATTCAGGAACGCCTCGGCGGCCTGCAGGAGGCGACGCGCTCGCGGATCGGCCAAGAGGTTTTTAATAAGTCCATCGCCCTGGGTCGGCAGTTGATCAAGGCCCAGGTTTATGAGGCGGAGCTTAAGGACGGCCCCATATCCTACTGGAGGACGAATAACGGCAATCCCGAAACGATTTTATTTATTCATGGTTTCGGCGACAGTAAGGATGGTTGTTATCCCCTGGCGATGCACCTCACGCGCAAATTTAATATGATGGCCTTTGACTTGCCTGGCTTCGGAGCAAGCTTCAAGGGCGGGCACCTGACCTATAACTTCGATTCCTACGGCCGCTGGATGGAAGAGTTTATGGATGAGGTCGGCGGCGGTCCTTTGCATGTCATCGGTAATTCTTTGGGTGGGGCGATGGCGATGAAGCTCACCCAGCTGCGGCCTGATCTGGTGAAATCCTTGACCCTGATCGATACCGCTGCCGTTATGGATCCTGAATATGAATCGGCCTATGACGAATTCATCGCCGGTAAAATTCTATTCCAGATCACGACGCGCGACGAATTCGAGGCTCTTTGGAAGAGAATATTCCATCGCCCGCCCCTTTTGCCCATTTTCCTTAAGGACTATATTTTCGAACAGTTCAAGAGCAATCATGAACTCTACGGCCGTTTTATTGTCGATACCTTCAAAGGCATCACCTCACGCAACGATCCGGCTTTAAACCAACTTTTCATGGATTCGGCCTTGCGTGCGTTCAAAGTGCCCGTCCATGTTATGTGGGGCGAATTCGACCTTCTCTTCCCGATTGCCTTTGGAAAGAGGGCTCATGAACTGACGCCTAACAGCAAATTTACGCTTTTAAAAAACGTCGGACATGCGCCTCAGGTTGAAGCGCCTCACCTGACGGCCAAGCATATACAAAAATTTATTTTAAGCACACTCGTCACTGATTCGGCGACCTAAGACGAGGCGGCGGGAGATCCGGCTTTGGCCCCTCACCCAAGCACCACTGAAAGATGGCCGTCATCTTCAGGGCCTTACCTTTCCAACTGAGTTCCTCACGCGCATAGCGCTGACCGTCTCTGGACAATTTTTCCAGGAGCCAAGGTTCAGCGCTTAGCTTTTCAAGAATTTTCGTAAGTTCGGAAGTCGTATGGTCTTCATCCTTGAGATCGATGCTAAAGCCGGACACAGCATTCACAACGATATCCCCTGGACCTCCGTAATTCGTCACGACAGGCACACAGCCATGCGCCAGGGCTTCAAATACCACACCGCCACCAAACTCCCTTATCGAGGGAAAGACGAGAACATCGGCTGTGCGAAAGTGCTTCATCGTTTCCGGGTGGCTTATCATCCCTGTGAATGCAACGGTGATCCCCAATTGTCTGGCCAGGTCCTCGAGAGCTTTTCGCTCGGGGCCATCACCGACTATCGTAAAACGCGCTTGGCCCCTCCGCAACAGTCCTGCGGCCGCTTTGAGTGCTAAATCACAGGCCTTCGAGGGAATCAGGCGCCCGACGAAAAGGAGCTGCAGGGGCGTGGATCCGGCACGTGGCCCGCGCGTGACAACCGTTTCGTCACGGATACCGTTTTCGGGCATAAAAAAGAGCTTGTCGCGAATGGAGAGGTAGTCCTTGAAGGTTTCGCTGGACCCTGCTACGACCGCGCTTGCGTCCCTATAAGTGGACTTGGCAAAAGGGAGATAGCGATAGAAGAAACGAAGGTTGGAGATCCATTCCTTCTGTCGTTCGGCCTGTGAATAATTCTTTGGCCATGGCAATCCCCCATTGATAGGACCAATGACGAAAGGAACTTTGATCGCCCTGCATCGGCCGGCAAACAGACTCGGTGCCACCGGGGCAACCGGTGTTAAACGCAAAACCAAATCAAAAGCGCCACTCTTAAGGTCCTCCTTGTAATGATGCCAGGCCAAGCATTCAAAGGCCCAATAGAAGGGTATGCGAAAGACGGTTAACATTTGACTGCCAAAGTCTTCTTTAAAGACATGAATAAAACACCAATCATAAAACTTTTCCCAGCAGCCCAGGTCGATGGCATGGACGGCTCGCCAGGGTTTGCCCTGACGTAAAATCGCTGATTTGTTATTCACATGGGTCACAAGCGTGACATCATGAAGCTCGGCAAGGGCGGCACTATGCTGATAACCAACCAGGGGGACACTGATCCAATCGGGGTTGTTTTGCTGAGCGAGGAGAAGGATTCGTAGCTTCTTCATGGCACCTCCCGGTCGACCTCAATAGAACGCATCATGTTGAATTCAATAGTATAAGACAAAAATCGCTTTTTAAGGCATTTTGCCATCGGCATAGCGTTCTTTCTTCTAAAGCTTTTTTTTTGTTAACCGATAAGAGGACTACTTTCAGGAAGACATATCCGGGCATTAAATCGCCTGGCAAAAAACGAATGGGTTCGCTGAAAGAAATGAGTGATTTCAAGAAAATCGTAGGGATGAGGTATTTATGTCAGCGTCTGTTCGCTTATCGGTCGTGCTTTTAAGCGTAAGCCTACTTGCCTCCATCCAGGCCTGTGCCGACAAAAAATTCAAAGGCGCCACGGCCACCGGAAACGTCGCCAAGTCTGAGCCGAAAGACGCGCCTGCCGGGAAACAGGATGAACCGGCTGTTTCCCCTGATGATCCCATCGTCACGGTGACCCCCATAGCAGCCAGTGAAACGATACTGGAACGTGTGCTAAGCCGATCGCCCGATACTATCCATGGCGGATTTCCAGCTTCCCAAAAGATTGCCGACAGCTTTCAATTCACCCTGGGCCTCAACACCGGCAGCTCCACCTTTAAGTTGACCGACATCAATCTTCCCAAAACCGAAAAACATATTCAAACCACACGGACCTTCGTCAACAATTCCTTCGCTCAGGGCAGCGAAGGCAGGGATATTTCCGAAAACTTCCTCCAGACTGGCAAAAAGAGTCTGGTCGATATTCTTATCGTCATTGACAACTCTGGTTCGATGG
Organism: uncultured Oligoflexus sp.; assembly: GCA_964236955.1. Taxonomy (GTDB): domain Bacteria; phylum Bdellovibrionota_B; class Oligoflexia; order Oligoflexales; family Oligoflexaceae; genus Oligoflexus. The sequence goes on from CAXSGP010000116.1 coordinate 5,246, forward strand.
ACCAGGAACAGCAAAATCTGTCGACCAAAATGAAGGCCTTGCTGACTTCCCTCGTGGACAGCAACTGGCAAATCGGAGTGATCACGACTTCGGTAACGACGGTGAATAATGTCGATCAATGCCATTTGACTTTGATCCGTTCGACCGATACCGACGCTACGGCGATGTTCAATACGGCGATCAATGCCGGTGTTAAAGGGTCCAGTAACGAGGAAGGTTTTCGGCAGGCGGTCAACGGGCTCAAATGCATCGAGAATCCATGGGTCCGTCCCGACTCGACGGTGGCCGTAGTGATCGTGAGTGATGAAGATAACTGCAGTTTGAAAGGGGCCGACTGTCCAAACAGCCCTTATAATACCGAAGTCGCGCTCGAAACCTTCGTCGAAAAGGAACTCGGTCGCGAGATTGGCAAAAATGCCGGATTTTACGGTATTTTCAGTCCGCCCGCCAGCCCTTGCCAGACCGCGCAAAACATTGGCTTTCAATATCAGAAGCTAGTCGACTTCAAAGGCAAGGGCAGATTCGGCAGCATCTGTGACGCGAACTACGCGACAACTCTAAGGGCAATTTCCAGCGACATCGCGCTTCTACTCAAGAATCAATTTGAACTCAGTCAGATCCCGGATGCCAACAGCCTGAAATTGACTGTTGACTCAGTCGCGATAGCCGCAAGCGATTACAAGCTTTCCGCTAAGACCATCACCTTTCTTCCGGGCAAAGAGCCGATGAACGGAAAGACCTTGGTCGCGAACTATAGGGTTGATTCCACACCCTTGATCAGCAAAGTCACCCTCAATTCGATGCCGGCCCTCGAGACGATTAAGGTCAGGGTCAATGGCCTCGTTCTCCAGGCGAGCGACTATACAGTCAATGGCAAGCTTATCCTGTTTAAGGCAAGACCTGCCGCACTGGCAAAGATCACCGTCGACTATCGCATCGAAGGCCCCTTAAACAATACCTTCCAGTTAAACGAACTGCCCCTGGCCAACAGTCTTAAGGTCAAGGTCAACGGTGCAATGGCGAGCGGAGTGACCTATAATGCGATGAGCAATCAGGTCATCATCAAACCCACTCCCATCGACGGCGCGACTATAGATTTGGCCTATGCGACCAGACAGGGCCCTCAGTTGACCTACCGCATGGCCGTGGTTTCAGGGGCCAGCAATATTCAACTTTTTGATGGCAATAAAGCTCTTAGCTTTACTTCCCTTGGGGATGCCTACACGATCCTGGCTGCCGATCATGCCGTTGGCAAGGTCCTTACCCTTCGTTACACCCTGCCCAATGGTTCGGCCCAGGTCTTTGCCCTGCCGCATCTGCCCGATGCTCATTCCTTGGTCTTTAAGATGGACACGGCTACCTGTAACCTGAACTCAGGCATTCAAGTGAACGGCCGCAGCATTCAAACGAATTGCACCCTCAGCGCTCAATCGAATTTCCTGCTTGAATATACTTATACGGAGCTGCATAAATCCTTTAGCCTTATGGTCCCTGATCCTGAGAAGGGAAAATGGGAGCTGTCTATCGATGGCGTTGTTACGACCGATTATGTACGCCTCGGCAATACGATCACCTTGAATGCCGATCCAAGCCCGACCGCACTCATTGAGATTGCTTATTCTCTGCCCGAATAACTGTAACCTTGAGTGGAAGTCAATGAGCTTACAAAGTCTGTCCCACAACGGATCTACCGAAATTAAAGAAGGCATTTATTTATTCAGGGCGAATGCCGCCTACGATCAGCTTGAGGTCTCCGACTTTGAACGGGTTCAGGTTTTTTTGCCCCCACTCCTGGAACGGGCCGTTCATAAACGAAAGATCGAGTTCCTACTCGGCCGTTACTGCCTCCAGCAATGCTTCAAGGCCTTTGCCGTGCCGCCGATCGAGGTGCCTATAGGCGAGGATCGAAGCCCTGTCTGGCCGAAAGGTTGGCTCGGTTCGATTTCTCATACCAGGGGCCAGGCCGTTGCGATTCTCGCCCGGGCCACTCGCTACGCTGGACTTGGCATCGACGTCGAAGCCACCATCGACCGGCCAGGCTCGGGACTTCAGGCCCAAATATGCTGTGATTCCAGAGAGATAGAGGATGTGCAGAGCGGGTTGAATCTCAGCGATACTGAGGCGTTGACGCTAGTATTTTCTGCCAAGGAGAGTCTTTATAAACTGATCTATCCCCGCTACCGGGTCTACTTTGGATTTCAGGCCGCGCGAATTCGTTACAGTCCTGTTCATGGTCTGGAAATTGTGCTGACGAAACAATTAAGCGATGAATTCCCTGAAGGCCGGGCTTGGCCTGTGCAATGGCAAAGACTGGATGCCCAGACGCTGGAAACTCTTTTGACAGAAAGCGCCCAACGCTAGAACCGAGCCCATCCAAAGGCTTCATGCAGACCCTAGCTCTTTGTCCTAAACCTTTGGCAAAGCCACGGATCTCATACTTCTATCCGCTTTTTTTCTGCCTCGCGCCTTGCCATCCCCATTTCCAGACAGACACTAATTAACCGGCTTTTTTTTGCTTATTCGTGACGAGCCGATTCCATTTATCAAGAAATTGGATGGCCTCAGTCACATGGGCGATGAGTTCCTGATGATCAAAGGGTTTAAACAGGACGCCTCGGGCGCCATTGTTAAGACAGCGATCCGCGAGCAGCAAACTATCGCTTCCTGTCACAATATAGACCTGGATGCCCTGCTTCATGCTGATGCATTCTTTCAATACATCGTCGCCAAACATTTCGGGCATATTGATATCGACAAACACAATGTGGATTTTTTCGTCGCGAATGGCACGTAGCGCTTCTTTGGGAGAGGTGAAGGAGCGGGTGATCACGTGCGGCTGGCGGCGCAGCACTCGTTCCATGATATCGAGAAGGACTGGATCGTCATCGATCACAGCAATGCGATAGGGTCTTTCGATATTCATATCTACCTCCGTGGCACGAGCTGAGAGTGGTTGCACGATCTCTGGTTTTGATCTTATCGAATGTTTTCATTTGCCGGTAGTGGTGCGTTCTCAAGACACAGGATGTATGTCTTCTCCATTCCAGCCCCGACCATGATGTCACTGCTACGGTTTTGGGGGGAACAATTCCCTTAAATCTAACGGGTAAAATCCGCTTTGTAGAGCAAAATCCGTAAATACTTTGTAACATTTAAGAATGATAGCTCTTTCACTTTACAAAGGCAGTGATGCTGGGCGTTGGCTCTAAGTTTTAGCATAGCCGTTCCGAAGGTGAAATCAAGGGACTTTCTGTTCACAAATGGACTAGTGAAATCGCGCTTATCCTGTTAAAAAAAACCATGAAAACGCCAGCGGAGTTCTAGAACCATGAGCCATTGTACATTTCAACGCATAGCGGACCTCGATAACCTCGTGCGTATCGCGCCTCAGAATCGAAAATGCATTGTACTTTTGCATGGATTCGGAGCTAATTTTTCGGACCTAACTGGTCTCGCGGGAGCCCTGGATCCTGCCCAATCATGGGACTGGTACTTTCCAAATGGTCCGGAAGCCATTACCTTTTCGAAGGAATATGCCGGTAGGGCCTGGTTTCCAATCGATAGGCAAAGAATGGAGCAAGCATTACTCCGTGGCGTGCGAGAGCCCTTTCGCAATGAAATTCCAGCTGGCTTTACGCGCTCCTCTCTGAGTCTGGATGGAATGCTGAAAGAACTCGGGACCCGATACGACGAAATCGTTGTAGGTGGCTTCAGTCAGGGCTCTATGGTGAGCTGCGACGTCGCCCTGCATACTCAGCAAAAGGTCAAGGCGCTGCTGCTTCTCTCAAGCAACATCATCGCGCTTCCGCGTTGGTTGGCGGCGATCTCTAAAAAGCCCATGGCCTTTAAAGTCTTTCAATCGCATGGGCAATTCGACAATGTTTTACCGGTCGAAGGGGCAAATGAACTTGCCCAGTTCTGGCGAGATCAAAATTACGCCCTGGAGTATGTTTCATTTCGGGGGGGCCATGAGATACCCTACCCGGTTCTTGAAAAGCTAAAAATCTTCCTATTAGGTCTTTAATTTCAGGACTTTATCGCTAAAATCAAGCCCTGTTACGCGCAATAAACTTCAGTTTTAGCTCAGCATGTCGATAACTTAGCCAAGACTGAGGAGACAGGAGTGGCTCTCATTAGCAAGAAACTCTCGATACGATACTTATTACAGACCTTCGTCATAGGCTTTGTTCTGGCCTTGATAAATGGCTCAGTCCAAGCCTTTTTCCTCGACGACAGCAGTCCAGCACTCGTCCGTTGGGCCTATGGCTTTTTCAGCCTCTTCCTCTTGGGTTTTGGTTTGATCACTTATACACATTGGGCCCTGCTGCGGCCCCTCCACCTTTTGCACCGAAGTTTAGGCCAGGTCGATGTCAGCGACCTTACGGCCAGCGAACAGGTCGATCTGAGGGCCACCAATCTCAAATGGGAATTTGCCGAAATCGCGGCTCTCTTTCATGAGCTTCTCAAGGCGCTGCAGTTCCGCCACCGTGAGGTCCTGGTGACCAGAACCGATCTCTCCCGCCTCAATAATAATCTCGACGCCGAGCTTGATCTGCGCCGCCTGCAACTTGAATCCCGAGTCGCAGCTTCGTTTCAACAGAATAAATTAAATGCCCTGGGGGAGATGGCGGCAGGTATCGCGCACGAAATCAATAATCCCCTGGCTATTCTGGTTGGCCGAACCGAGCAGTTGCGGGAAGTTCTTAAACGGGAAGGTTCAACCGGCCCCAAACAGGAAAGTATCCTTCTGAGCATAGAAAAGACACTCTTTCGTATCCAGGAAGCCGTGCTTGACCTCGAACTTATCGCCTCCAGCCCTTCCCATGAAGAGGTCCGGAAGATTCCCTTAAGCCGTCTGCTCAAGCGCCTGAATAAGGTCGTAAGTAATCGATATCAAACCCAGGAGATCAGCTTCCAACCCGATATAGAAGCCGATCTTGAAATCGAAGGCCGCGAGATGGAGCTCAGTCAGGCCCTCCTTTATCTCTTTGAAAATGCCTCGGAAGCGGCCCAGAAAAGCGACAGCAAATGGGTGCGGGTCGAACTTAAACGAAACGAAGATCATAGATGTACAATTGTGATTATCGATAGCGGCTGCGGCGTCGAGGAAGCACTGCGCGACAAACTCTTTCAACCCTTTTTTACAACCAAGGACGAAGGTCGGGGTATGGGCCTCAGTCTGGCCAAATCCGTCATTGAAAGTCATCACGGCAACTTAGCCTTCACCTTCAATCACGGCAATACGACTGTGACAATTAATCTACCGCTGCGTCAGCAGGAAAGTGTTGCTGCCTAATCGGACCACCATCGCGTATCCTCTAAGGGACCCATCCTTAACAGTTCCAGTATCGCCCGGTCAGCATCGCAGAAATCGAGGGTTTGGAACGCCTGGGCTGGAAGCCAGCAATGGGATTTGTGTTCTTTTCGTTCAAAATCTTCGCCGAGCAGCACGCACAATAAAGGATGCAGCTGAATCACTTTAGTGTTCTGCTCCACCGCACTTGGGCGTAGAATGCCTCGAATTGAAACCTTTGCTGCCAGTTCTTCGTGCACTTCGCGATGGAGAGCTGCGAATAGGGATTCGCCCTTCTCGACCTTGCCTCCTGGGAATTCCCATCGCAAAGGTTCGCGCATGGACTCGGAGCGCTGGCAGGCAAGATAAAGGTCGCCCTTGCGGATGACCGCACAGACGACGGGAATAATGGGTAACGGGCTCATGGATTCTCCCAGGCTGCCAAAAACTCGACTTTCGCCACAATAAAACGATACTAAAAGTGGGGTCTCGATATGCATCAATCGCCATGGCAAGCCGATCCGTTGAACACCTTACCACAGCTCGCCAAACTTTTTCAAAAGCGTTGGCATAATCTAAGCTTCGTTAATCCTCCGGCAATGGCCTGCGACCTCAAAAGCGAAGCTGAGAAATTAGATTGGCTTAGGCAAAATAAAATCGGCCGCCTGACGATGATACCGGTGCCTCATCACTGGGCAGCCTTAGGTCTCGCAACGCCGGCAAGTGCTTATCGATCGATGCTCCATCTCGATTATACCGCTTCCGCTCAGGGGCTGGAGGCGATCGAAAACTACCTAGCGGAATGCATGTGCACCTATGCCAACACCCACACAGAGACGTCAGCGACGGGCCGGCTATCGACGCAGCGCATGCAGATAGCGTTGGAAACCATCCGGACCCACGTTGGAGCCGATAAAGAAAGTTTTGTGATACCGACCGGCTTCGGAGCTACGGGGGCGATAGAAAAGATCCAGAAAATTCTAGGCCTTTATTTATCCCCTAAGGGCCAAACCCTTATCAAGCTCGAACTTGGCATCGACATCAAAGACCTGATGTCTGAAAAAGTGGTGGTTCTGGTCGGACCCTTTGAGCATCATTCCAACGACGTATCCTGGCAGGATTCGGCGCTTTGCCATTTTGTTCGCATCAAAGCCCTCCGCGAAGGTCCTTCGATCAATGATATCGATCTCAACGATCTTGAAGAGCAGCTGCTCAAGTATCCCAATCATCTCAAGGTCGGATCTTTTTCAGCGGCTTCCAATGTCACGGGCTTTCGCAGTGATCTGAAGCAACTGGGCGAAGTCCTGCATAGGCATAAGGCGCTGTTTTTTGCCGACTACGCCGCATGCAGCCCTTATGCGGATATCAATATGCTGCGCGACGGCATCGATGCCATCTTTTTGTCGGTGCATAAGAATTTGGGTGGTTCGAATCTTGGATTCCTGGTTGGGCGCGGGCACATCTATGATGCTGATGTTCATCCCTCCTTTGGTGGCGGGGGTACGGTTGCGGCCGTAACGCCCTGGGAATATCACTTTCATGATTCGATTGAAGAGCGGGAATCGGCAGGGACTTTGCCCATTCGGCAGACCTGGCAGGCGGCACTGTCCTTTCAAATCAAAGACTGGTTAGGCCGCGAGACGATTCAAAGACTCGAACATAAGATCTGTGTTGATATGATGAAGTTCTTTGCTGAACACCCTAAGCTACAGCTCCTTGGCAATAGCGATCCTGAGAAGCGCTATCCTATTTTCTCGTTCCTGGTCAATCACGGCCAGCGCAAATTCCATCACACCTATGTCGCCGTCCTGCTCAATGATTTTTTTGGAGTGCAGGCTCGGTCCGGTTGCGCCTGTGCCGGGCCTTTCGGGCATGAGCTTTTGCAGATCGAGAGAGAGCAGTCGAGTAAATACGTGGATCTTATTTTGCAAATATTGAATGGGTTTAAACCTGGCTGGACGCGTATTGGCCTACATTATACCCTGAGTCAGGAAGAACTCGCCTATACCCAGAAATCACTGAGTGCCATCGCCTGGTTCGGCGGTCTCTTTATGGATCTCTATAGCTTTGATCCCTATACAGGCGATTGGCTGCACGAGGACGCCCGAACCGAGCCGATGGCCTTTGGCTTTGACGAAGTCTTAAGGATCGCCGAGGGCGGTGCGCTCCTGCCGAGGCTTAAGGATGAATCACAATTTTATGCGAGTTTTGCCAATCAGTTGGAAGAATTTTATGCTCTGGTGAGCCTGCGCATCGCTCAGCTGACCCTGGCGGCCTCGCAGATGGCCTTGCCGGAAGATAGCAAGGATAAACTTGCGGCGGGATTTTATCCCATCGTGCGGGAGCATATTGAGAGCCTATCGACCGATGAGCATAAGTTCCTAGGGGCGGTTGCAGATCATGCCTGCAAAATCCTTATTCCCAAGGACAAAAACGAGAAGGAATGCCGGATGCAGATCAAAGCCATAATCGATGGTCTGATCGTTCAGCCCGAAACGATCGCGGATACGTATGAGGGCTTTGCCGAGATCGATCCTAGCATCGCGTTCTTTTACGTGCGGAAAGGCAAGCTTACGAGGCCGATCCTGATTAATGAGGCGAAGCTTTCGGGGGCCGGGACACTGGCGGCTTGTGCGCCTTGTGC
>CAXSGP010000117.1:0-13003 GCA_964236955.1 uncultured Oligoflexus sp.
TAGAGTCATCTCGGATCCAGCCTATATTTTCAGCACATTTTGAGTACAGCCCCTAAGAAGATCATTATTCGCGTTTGGAATATTCATCAGAAAGGCTTCCGAAAGGTCAGAACTGCCGTTGAGCGTCGTATCCATTTCCGAACCGTGAAGGACCTTCGATTGATTCCAAAGAATCTCCATGGCTCCGGTTGCGGCCATATAGTGGCAGGAGCCAGCGTCTTCCTGATTGGGTGAGGGAACAATAAAAGGAAGTAAGGTCGTTCGTGACTGGACATCGTTTTCTGCTTTGCGAAGGCTTTCGCGCAGAGAAAATTCCACAAGATACACAGGTTCGGCTGCGTTTTCCGCCGCTCCATTTGGATGTTTCACACTTAGGTTGAGATCGCAGACCTCCTCGTAAGAACCTGAGCACAGGAATAGACCTTCCTTTTCCACGCTACCGACCTTGATTTTTTTGTCGTCTACCTGCCACAGAAAGCTGGATCCATCCTGAATAAGACGGCCGGTGTCACGGTAGAGAATCTCAAAAGGCCGCAAACCCTCTGGGCTTTGTCGATAAATACGCACTTCCTGGGCACCACAGGAACGGTCGCCAGCACACGTTCTAACAAAAATTCCATTTTTCAAACTACTGTCTCTATGGAAAAGTCGAAGCTGGGAAGCGTTTTTTTCTTCGGCCCACGATAGACTTGCAGATGATAGGGTTAAGGAAAGGAGGCTTGCGACGCACGTCGAAGTTTTTAGCACAAATGTACTCCTTAAAAAGCAAAGCTGAGGATTTCTTTACCAAAGCTTTATTGCATTTTGGAATGACGCACAAGTGAAATTACTGAGAGGGACGGAGTGGTATGGTGAGTCACGAATTGAGACTTGACGACGAGCTTGATTGAAAAGGTGCTAACTTTTTCCGGTAAGCAACTGCTTGCTAGATAGTACGAACCCCCGCCACTCAAAAGCATACCTCATTATGGGGCGGATGATCTGAGCTCCCGCGGTCGATTGAAAATACCCAGTGAAAAAACCAAGCCCGATATTGGCTTCGCCCGCTTACTCAAAAGCCGCAACGGTGCTGGCGAAGAAACTAAGTTTGAGGGAGGCCACGTTGGGCCGGAGGCGGTGCTTTGCGAGCTTATTGCTAAAACCGGCAAATAAAGGCTAAGACAGCTGCAGCGGATTGTTATAACGAATCTTGACGATTTTCATTGGCATGAATCGTTGGAGTGGTGGTAAGGAACAACTCCAGCTTAGGATTCTTTAAAATATCGATAAGCTTTTCCAATGGCCCACCGATTTGCTTCCTTCATGGCGGATACCAAATTCGTTGGGCTCAGCGCGAATCAGAACGCTCATGACAAGCCGAAGAGCAAGGGGTCGGCACAACTCACTTGCGTGCTTCCCGCCGGACAAGTCAAAATACTTATCGATAAGAGCAGCGATTTCAAAGAAAGAGAATAACTATTTCCTAGACGACAGTACGATAGGTTGCAACGCTTTTTCGCCCTTTATTTCCAATTCTCCGATTTTGGAGATACATGTCGCTCTGAGAGCAATATCGGCTCGCGCTGGCTTGCAGGTGTCTTCCGCCAATTGGTTGACTGAAAGCAGCAGATTTTCGACCTCCCTTCTTCCGACTTCAATGAGAGCTTTATCATTGGCACTAAGGTTAAACTCGCTGAGGGTTTCACGACGCTGAATGTCGAGGTTAAGGTTTGATTTCAATCGAGCAAGGCGATCCATGGCCGGTTCGAAAGCATTATCGACAGTGGTACCGGGGCCAATATCGATCGAGAGGTACTCGTCCTTTTCCCGGTTATAGATCATAAGGTTATCATAGGGTATCGTCACGACGCCAGTCACAGCAGGGCCAGAGTTGGACTCACTCGAAATATTCATGGCATTTAACTGACCCGGAAAATCTTTAGTGGCATAGTCCATGAGAAGATCCAAACTCGCTGCGCATTTTTCAATATCTTCGGCTGAGCAGGAATCTTTTTCAATCGAATTTTTTAAAAGTTCGAGCTTTTTGCTATCCCCACCGATCTGGTAGCTATTAATTTTAACCCTTACATTCTTAAGGAGTTCGCGTTCTTCTTTTGACCAGGTCTTGGAAAATTTTATCAGGCCCCATAGAGCGGAACCTTTTAGCTGCACCTGGAGCTTTTCTTTATCTTCTTTACTTGTAAAGTAATATTTCACTCCGATAAAAAGCTGGGCTCCAAGTTGAACTTGCTCGACAAACTGGTCGCCACAGATCTCGCGGAAATGTATGGGGTCTTTTGTTTGATAAGCGGATAGTCCGATCGGGGTAAGAGTGGGTTGCTTCAGGACAACGGATTTACCAACGATATCGGACTTTACAATAAAGGCGCTGGAATCTTCAGTTTTGGACAAGGTGGAGGTGATATCACCTGAAACCTTGGCGGTCACCAACCCAAAAAGATTGAGTTTAGCGAATATGCCGAGTCCCATCTCATCGAGAAGTTCGTTATAACTAAAATCCCGGAGATAGGAAAGGTCGGCATAATTGCTGCCTCGGTATACAAAATCGGACGACTCAATACAGACCGACCGAAGGACATTTCCCTTTGAATCAAAACCCTGTCCCAGGGAGTTCTGAACCAGATCAAGCGTAGCAGCCGAGGAAGAAGCCGCATCCGAAGCATCATTTGATGCATCGTGAAGCTGACTGTTCGCATCTGCTACCCTCGCGCCGCAGGACGTGATGCTAAGGAGAAGGATAGAGCATATAAAAGGGAAAGTGACTGATTTTAACTTGCTATTTGGAGTTTTCATTCTCTAACGTCCTGTTGAATAGATTTAAAATCAGCCAGTTCAAGGTGTCGGAACTTAATTTATGCGATCGAGTTTATGGCCGGGAAGAGTTTTGACAAAGTAGTTCCCAACCAAATGCTGCGTGTTCGCCATGACGTCGAAAGTCGTTGTTATAACGTTTTTGTCACTATAAAAGCGGAGAATACAGCCTTCCACCTTCCAGTTGCTTTCGTTGCTATGGCCGGAGTTCTTAATAGTGCCGTCCTTTGCGAGTGTGATATTCCCGATCATTTCACCATTGGTGCGGCTGAAGGTCCAATTAGAGTCCGCGACATCCGACGGAATTAAACACACTTTAGTCGATAAATTTCGGACATCAAAAGCCAGGGCTGATTTCTTATAGGCATCCCGTTGTTCCAAGCATGACTTTGGATTTTTAAGGCAACTTTCTCCTGCAATAACCAGAGCTTTACGGTTCTGTGCTGTTGCGTCGAGAACGGACGTCACATTTCGGGTCTGTGTTTCATCCAGTGGAAAGTCACGAAGCAGATCTGCAGCGCGCCGATAGTTAGTCATTTGAACTTGATAAAGGTCGGCAACTTCGTCACGGGCAAGATTAATTTCCTGAGTCAAAATCGAACTGTTATTGTCTGGAACTAGACTCACAACATCTGTTCCGTTGATGAAAACGACATCAGAATACTTGTCCGTTTCGTAAAGAACCTCAGCCCAACCTTTGGAACTTGTTGGAACCGGATCGTCCGTAAGCGATTTAGGAAAGTCTTCGCGGGCGTACTTTACAAGCGCCTTAAGCATAGGCAAACACTTCGTTTCAAATTCAGCGAGGTTACAGCTTATAACGCTGTCATCGAGAATTTTGCTTAGCTCTTCGGGATTTCCACCTATTTGACGAGCCGTAATGGAAACACTGGAGTTTTTCTTAATATTGTCACTCAAAATCGAGATCTGACCGCCGATTTCGCCGATAGCCAGAAGGCTCAGATGGGCGTTCCCTTTAAATTCCTGACGATCCTGAGCGCTGGTAAAATGAAATTTGGTATTTACAAATAGTTTTGCACTGTAGTTGATCTGACTGACGAATTCATCGCCGCATGCCGAACGAATCTTGGCCTTATTTTCAGGCTGTATCATCGCCTTGCCGAGGTCGTTTAGCCTGACGTTTTGCAAAACTGCGCTTTTTACTGCCGCAGAACTCGTAAGAGTAATGGTTGAGCTGAATGCGTCGGATGATTCTTGGGAGGCGAAGTCTGCAGCGCCTTTAATATCGAAAATATTAATCTTAACGCCAAGATTAAGACCCCCTGAAACAGTATCGACTACCTGATCGTAAGTGACGTCTTGTGCATAAGTTACTTCCGCAGATGGGCTTCCCGCATATACAAGATCACCCGTAACACAGTTCGATTTAAGAGCCCTGGTATCGGATTCGAAACCTTGACCCAAACCGTTGGGCAGACGAGGCGCCTGCCCACTTATATCGTTTAAACCGGATTCGTTGGGATTAGACTTGGAGCAGGCACCGACGCTTGCCGCAAGAATAATCGAGAGTAAGGACATCTTTACAGGTGATTTCATTTTACAATCCTTAGACAATGCAATTTGGGAACTCAGATCGGATTTTTAAGAGCACTCGCACAAAACCACAAGAGCAATTGTGATGCCAACATAATAGACTTGTTTTAATAGACGTAAGCTGGCGTACCTATTCAGATCGAAAAAAGGTGGCCGTTCCAAACGAATGAAGGCTAGTGATTTTTTTTACGCTATTGCGTAATTTTTTGTCAGTCAGGGCTTACTGGTGGTTGGATTTGGAGTATCAATCGCCGCTCAGTCAGCGGCGATGCCCGCTAAGGCTGATAGCGTGATTATAGGGAACGCGATGCTAAGGTTGATTGAAGGTGCGGAATCGATTGCAGATGCTGCTAATCAATTGAAGGACTTTGCCAAACGTATTCGTTTGCGACTCGACAGCTTCCAAAGAAATCCCACTGAAATTAGGTTCAGTGGGATCACCTATTACGGTTTGAAGAATTATTTCTGTAGCAGAAGGATGGCATTGGTGGCTACGACTCGTCGTTCCCCTATTCTATAGCCGAATTGATCTTCCGCATGCACGTTAGCGTTTAAAATATCAAAATAGAGCCAGCCGTCCGAACGGAAGTGCGGGAATTGAGCATAAAATCCTTTTGGCAAGTTTGTCAATTGAACGGGTTTACCATCGCCAAGTAGGTCGATGACGTAAAGGTTTGCTGAAGACTCCTGGCTCAAGACCGGATTACCATGCTTTTCATAAGCATAATACACGAGAAAACGTTCATCGAAAGAAAACTGAGGTTTCTCCCCCGATCCCACACAGAGTCTAGCAGGGACCGATCCGTTTGGATCATTGGGACCGGAGGGGAGCGCTCCTAATTTTTCCAGGGAATTGGTCATATAAATGGCATATCCACCGTGATAGGCGTTGGCTGCCGATACCGTGCCAATAGCCAGTTCCTGACTAGGTGAAAGCACCCAGCTGCCGATATAGGGTGTGATAATATGTTTTTGCGCTCCTGTTTTGAAAAACCCAGTTTCAGTTTGAACAATGCGGGTGATATCCGCGTAGGAATCTTCAAAAAAGACTCGAGGTGTGTCCTGAACCATGTTCGTACCGTCATCTGATATATAATCACCGGCGATGGTCATGATATCGCCGTTGCCATTGTCGCCAAGGCTCTTGCCAATGCCTTGATAGAGACCGATATCAAAATTGGTTGAAGTACAGTTTGAATCCCTGAAATCAATCTTTTTTAAATTTGTTCCTGCCAACATATTCTGATTGCAAAATCGTGAGCCATTTTTTTCGCCTTGGATAATAAAGGCCCGATTGTCAGGAGTAAAGGCGGGATCATATTCAGCATCAATCTCAATTCTTCGGGCGGGCTTGTTTTCCAATAATGGTTTGAGATCAACAATTACGCTCATGGGAAATGATCCATAAGAAACATATTGGCCATCCGCAGAACTGCGAGTCCAAAAATTAGATTTTTCATGGGGAGGAAGAGTGTAAAGCTGACGAACTTCCCCGGCGACACTAAGGATTTGATCCACTTTAGGGAATACATCATGGCCATTTATTTTACCCTGAAAACAAGTCCCGGATTCCGAGCAGGCAAACATTTTTACTTTATTGGCCATATTCTGAAAATTCCAGCCTTCGCCCTCCTGGCTCATTCGCTTAACATGCTCTCTAACGGCACTGCCGATAAAGGTTTCCTCAGCTTTTGAACAGTCTCCAGTTGCGTTGTGAATCAAAAAATTTTCTTTATCGGGAGCGCCTTTAATAAACCAATTCAAAGCTGTAAAAAAGTCAGATTCTGTCAAGGTAGAAACGCCTTTAGGCATAGCAAGGTTTTTGACCCAAGGTTCGTTATAAAGTGATGCAAAGCGATTGTCATTGCCCGTGAAAAGATTTTTGAAGGCCTCAAAATTAGTGCCTGCAGCGAGAAATCCAAGATTTGAGCTTCCGAGTCTTGTTAGTGCCTTGGCAATGGCATTGGCATCATGCTTTTCGATGGCAATAGCCTCCTCCTGGCTAAGTGCGGGACTGAGTTTTGCCAGACAAGCGAGAGCATCGATTTTATCAGAATCGTTCATGTTCTCTTTTTTAACGCATTGGTAGGCATTCACAGTGGATAATGAAAGATTTGCCAAACCGATTCCCGATTTAAAATTACCATGGCACTTGGTACAGTTGCCTCCGGTAGCGGCTGGATTTTGTGCCAATCCAAGGATTTGCGCCGCTCGCAGTGGATTGACAGGGGCTCCTTCAACAGAGTGAAAGGACGAGTCCGCCATGGTCATGGCAGTATTCTGATCCATACAGCCAATGGCCATAAGACCGAATACCAGGATCATCAGGATTTTTTTAAAACTCAACTTCATACCAACTCCTTTAAGCTTGAAATCTCGATCTGGGCACAATCACCTTGAAAAGATAAAAGAACCAAGCAATCAAGATCAGGGTCACTCATTGACAAAACGTAGAGATCTAAGAGTATCGAGCCAGTTCACCTGACCCTGGGTTGCCGACCAGATATAGTCGCCAGGGAAATCCTCCCGCTGTTTTAAGCGACCAAAGGCTGGAAATCTAGATTTGTCACCGATGATATCCGCCTGCAGCACATCGGTGCCGGCGAATTGATGGCAGCCAATACAATTCGTCTTATGATTGTGCTGGCCTTTTTCAATATAGGGATTGCTGCACCAGGAGGCACCGCTTTCATCGAGCACGGCCCTATAGGCTGCTGCAAGACTAGGATGATCGCGCGCCAGGATTTTAAGCTCGGAAGGATCCTGCGTAAAGCTGGAAACCGCGCAAATTTTATATTGATTCCAGGGAGCACCAAGATCTTTCACAAAATCCGGTCTGTCCTCGCCAAAATCCTGATCAGGATCGGCAGACCACCAGGCGCTTATCCAGAGCCAATCGTCTAACTCTTTACTGACAATATGAATTCCACCAAGGACAAAGGTTTTTCCGCTAACTTCTGTCTTAACAATTTTGTCAGGAACGGCCGTAGGAATAGAGCCTTCAGCCCAGCTGGCTGCCTTATTATCGAATAACTTTGTCAGCGAGACCGCATCCGTTGCAATACTGTAGAAACCGGCCTCAGTATTGAGCCAAGTGGTCTTTATCGTCACCGAACCCTTCGGTAGGCTCCTGCTCCAACAACGATGAAACGCTACCAGGGCCAGAGGCTTGATATCTTCGGGAAAGCAGTTTTGCAAATCAGCATATTGCATTGTAACCGCCTGAATAAGGTCCGGACTATAAAGAATACGGCTTAAGCCTGTCCCGCCAATAACATTTGCAAATGACAGGGGTTCGGTCCTATCAAAAAATCGCAACCATTTTTTCTGAAGGGGTAGAGGCAGAGTTAAAAGCTCGTCATCAAGCAAAGCCTGACTTTTCACCCACTGTTCGTCGGTAAGGGCTTTCCCTTCCTTTAATTCCTCAGGTATGAGCTGTTCTAATCCAAGATTAATCAATCGATAGGCGTCTTCGGGGCTATACCAGGTAAAGACCTTGGGAACTTCAATAGAAAAGGTCTTGCCCTCCGGTGCTGCGAGCGAAATTTCCGTGCTTTTCACAACAGTTGCGAACTTTTCCCAGGCGAGTGCGCGAGTGGCGATAAGTGAACCCGTTATTTTTTTTTGATCGATAGGAACGGGATTTTTGATAGCAAGGGAAGGGACATTGACGGGAGACCCAATGATGTGTCTTCCTAAAGCATCGGTGTCGAGTTCAGACTTCGGAGCCGGGGCGCAAGCGCTTAGGATCGATATCAACATGCAAAGCTGTAGGAGAGAATTGCTCATTATGCACCTTAGCTTGTCACCAATGACGCTGGGGACAATACCCTATAGCCATATTCGAGATCAGATTCAAGCTTAGAAATGACTAGGACTCTAAACGTTTTACTTGGCAATCGAATCAGCGGGAAGCTTTTAACTTAATTGCGGATCATTAGCAAAAGCGGTGCCAAGTCTTAGACGATTTAGTCAAAATTCAAGAAAATACGCGAGTTTGCGGATATAAGGTCGATCAAGTTGTGAGTACGAGCATCGATGTTATCGTTGAACGCTGCAGCAGTCGTTGGGGCAACTTATCCGCTATGTTGTTAGCGCCGACAGTGATTTTTCCGTTGTTGGCAAAGTCGTCCCCAACGTGGAGGTCGTCAAGTTTTTGATCTTGTAAACTTCGCCAGCATAAGGGTGAGAACCATTGTTCCTTTGAACGCCTGCATAAACTGCGGCAAGATTCCAAGCGAGAGAGGCAAGACTTTTCCATTTTGGAATGGATCCACGACCACCGCCAGCGGCATCCATAAAAGTTCCGACAACGTTAAGAAACGGAGAATTTGCAACCGCTTGGTATTTGTAGTCGATCTAATGGGTGGATCAGGGACTTGAATGTACGTCTTAACGAAGTAGCCGACATTCGCAACCCCAAACAAATTTACCACGCGGGATTACGGGGCTCTTCCTACTGCTGATTTACTGTTCACACGACTGACCAGCCTCATGACAGTTGTCTTAGGAAAGGCGTATTACACGGATTTTTTTGCAAGCAAAATCATCGTCCCACTCTTGGTTCCTAATTTGCATTCCCTTTCAGGCCGGACCCCATCCGCCATCGAAAAGAAAGCTTATTTATGCGCCCTTAATTGAACTGATAGCAGACCTCACTTGCATTACGAACAGCGGTTTTAGCTAGAAACCTATGGTCGCGACGGGCATTTGAGTATGGTGATATCCTAGTCTTTTTATCGCGAACAATGCCTATTAAAATGCGCACATAAAAAGGCTTTCGTCTAAGCATTTTCCAGATGCTTTGTTGCTCCCTGCCTGCATGGTGCACGCTTAGACTCTGGATCACATAAAAACCCTAGTGTAACAGTGGAGGCTTTATTTTGGAAAAAGTCTATGCACATGGAAATCGTAAGCTCCCATGGACTGGTCCATCCTTTCGAGACACGGGCTAGAGGGCGTCGTGAGAATAAGCTTGTCATAGGCGTAGAGAAAACGTCGGCTTGCTTCGATGATAAGTAAGGACTTCTGCAAATAGTGAACGATATCAACAGCGACGTAGAAGCATTGTATAAATCCTATGATAACGATATCGAGATCAATTTTTTTTTGCATTCCTTATAAATACTGATTTTTATAGAGATAAAATACGCCTCCCCACGAAAGTTGACTGAAATTGAGCTTAAGATTAATTATTTAAATTTTGGCGCACAAAAAAAGCTGTACTTTATGACACAACCGTATTATTAATTCTTCGCCATCACAGGAGAACAAGCATGAAAATCGCATCTCAGATCCCGTTCAAAGTAATGACAATGTTAGCGTTCAATCTTTTGGTAGTAAACTGCTCCGTCGATCACTCGAAAGCCCCAACTTTTGCACAAGTAACCCCAGTCCTAGAGAAAACCAAGGAACAGCCGCCTGCTTCGGAAGCCGGCGCAGTTATGGATGCGTCCATGAATGTTTCTGCCGAAGCTCCCAAGGTTGACGTCACGGCAAAAAGCGAAGCGGTGAAGCCTTTAGAAACCCCAGCAGTTACCGACGCTGCCGCGATTATTCCCGCAGAGGCTGCCAGGGCAGAAGCTATAGTAAAAAGCGAGGAGGCGAAACCCCTGGAACCCGTTGCGCCGAAAGCAGCTGAAGCTGTTCCCGTTAAGACTAGTGTAAGTACATCCGCAGTCGATCAAAAAGTTGCAGACGGAAAGGTCGCTCAAGGTCCTTTGGCCACAGAGATGGCGCTAGTAAAACCAGCGACAACGGAATTGAGTCCTAAAGAATTTGAAGAATTGGAAGACCGTGCTCTTACCGTTTTGCAAACCTGTGCCATGTGTCATAACTATGGTAACGACCAGAAACCATACTTTACTTATAGCCCCCATCTCAATGAAATTCTTACTGCCTATTCTAAAAAAGCTATGTTCAAACTTGATAATAATCTGATGCCTCCCCCTGAATCGGATTTGAAGATCACCGCTCAGGAACGCAAAGATCTTCGCCATTATTTCGAAATATTAAACTCTCGCCCAGTGGTGGCTGCACCAGTTCAGCCAAGTGTAGGTTCTAGCAGTTTTTAAGGGGCTAAGGCAGAAAGGGAGCGACGACTGTGGCTATTGCTGGCGCCTAAATAGCTTGCCGGAAATTCTACAGCCTTTCAAACCTGATTAATGTAGGAGTCAGAGGACTCTAGGCTAAGATAAGATGGGTCAGCTTCCACCGAAGCTGGCCCAATCTTATAGGCGAAGGCATGTCAGCCTTCGCCGCTTTTTTTCATGATAAAATCTCTTCTCAAGCTGCAAGGCTTAGATTTTCTGCCCTGGGTTGTGCTAACAAAGTTTCGTGCTTTCCCATTTCGAGCAATGTTTTTCCTAGATTTAACGTCGTGGTTCAGCCATCTGATTTCTCAACTGTGAGAACTAAGCCTATACTGGTGGACCTTGTCCCTAGAGAACCAAAGCAGGATAGTGATTAATAATAGGGGCAGGAATACTTGGTCGGATTCAGCGGCATTTAGCGGCCGGGTTCTTATCTCACGGTGTAAAACGTTGAATTCAAGCCCTGAAATCCAAGCGATCAGCTCACGAATAAACCGTAGATTCTCGCCTTTCATCGTGGCCTTTGTCGCTTGCGCTAACGCAAATCGCACAAAAGGGACGAAGGTATTCTTAGACCAGAAGGCATCACGGTTTGCGACAAGCTCTTCCCACTCCGGGGTCGGTTGGATTGCTTGATGCCTCGGTTTGGCGAAGAGCATTTCCAACTGCGTGGACTGGCCCTGCGCAGCAAGCATTATGAATTGCCTTAAAGAGAAGTATTTGCAGTCAGCATCACCAGCGACGTTTCGAGGTCCGACCGAGTTCTTTTCATTCTCATTGAGTTCAGCGGGATATGGCTCGAGCCCAAGGATGTCATCGGCAGACGGTAGGTAGACCCCAGCATAATCCCGATCCGAATACTCGTTATCCAAACCATACAAGTGACTACCAATGATGATTTTGCATATTTTCTTACGATCCATAGCCTTCATGTCTTTCTGCGTATTTCTTTTTGGCTTTAACTTGGATGATCTTTTCGTCGGGAATGATTACAGCCGTTAGCGACCCACCAAAGACGCACCCGGTGTCAATGCCGGTGGTAAGGCCTTGAATGTTCGGCTCGCTGTAAAGCGTATGCCCGTAGATCACTCTTTCAGCCCCATCGTAGAGCTCTTGCCAGGAAGCATAGCCATGAGCCCTTGATTCTTCATTGGTGTACTGACCTTGTTTCCTTGTCCAGCGGATATCTCCGGGTCGATCGGGGTGGATCATTTGCATATAGAGCACAGTTCGGTCTTGTTCGTGTATGGCCCTGCCTGGGAATAATCCCGCATGGACAAGAATGAGGTTATGCTCATCGATCACATGGAGCTTGGGCAAGGCCCTGATATATGCAATGTCATCCACCGACAGCCCTTGAGCAATAGCCAAGCGTTCGCCTTTGGCGGCAGACATTTTAGAGGGATCAAAGTCGGGTTTATTCATTTGGTCGATGACATTGAGCAGGGAACTCTCGTGGTTGCCCATCACCCCGGTAATCCCATTCTCGCGGCAGTATCGGACAACGCCTACGCTGTCAGGGCCACGATCAACGAGGTCGCCTAGATGGTATATTTCCGTAATGCTCTCGGAGCGCAGCTTCTCATGCAGGGCCTTGAGTTCATCAATGCAGCCGTGGATATCTCCGATAATTGCGATGCGCGAAGCCATCAGTTGTTATTGATGCCTCAATTCCGGTTGATGCCCATATATTCAGTCGTCGGATATTTTCAGGACTTAGGCGGATCAAGGTCTTACCCTCAACCGTTTTAATTAGGTCTTTCGAAGGTAGCTTAGAAAGCAGCTCTTCGATTCGAGCATTACCCAACAAACCGCTACCAAGCTCAACACCGGCCAAAGGACCGGGCATTTCTTCTAAGGCGGCCTCAGAGGTCATGGCTTGAGGAGTTCCACCGCTAGTGCCACCGCCAAATAAGGTCGATGCAAAGAGAAGCTGTGAAGCCATGAGCATTAATTTAGTCTTCCTTGCAAGCTCCTCCTGTGCGCTCGGCGTTTAAGATAGGCCCCATGTATAAACCGGAAACGATCAGTTCATCGCCCGAGTACTGCTCATCCTTCTCAATAGCCTCCGCCGCTTCTTCGAAGCCACGGTAAGCTTTATAGTAAGCAACTAAGCCTTTATCATTCAAAGCCACTGAGTGATTTCGAATAAAAGAACCGGGCCGATCGAGCTGAAGCAAAGAGATATTCGCGTTAGCGTGTTTTAAGCAAAATCGAATGCGGCGACCGATGGTTCTTGCTCATCGGCGATGATAACGACCCGCTTTCTCCGACGATAACGAGCTTCTTGGTTATCAAATCATTCAGCGCAGCCGAGTCGCGTGAGCCAAATTCACTCACGAATCAAGGGCAAGAAGCACAGTCCCGTGTGCCTGCCTATAGGTCTGACGAATTGCATGTAAGTTTTTCCATTTTCATCGTGGTTTTGATGTTTTCGCGGATCGAGTTCGACATGCCATCGACCATCATACAATTGCTTTACATTCTTCTATGAAAATCTCTTGTGATCCAAGAGCGTCGTGACAATGATGATCTCCTCAGGTCGG
>CAXSGP010000118.1:0-12920 GCA_964236955.1 uncultured Oligoflexus sp.
ACCGCGGCCAAAGACGCAGCGGCTGCAGTAGAAAGGCTTGTTGCAAAAAACCTTCAGTCCTATCCGACGCTAAAGGAAGTCGAAGCGGTGGTAGCCCAACGTCGGTATGAAACGGCAGCAGCTGAAGCGAGCTATCAGCCGAAACTTTCAGTAACAGCTGTTGCCGACCGTCGCGATGCCAAAGATCTCGATAGTGATGTTAAAAGTCGAAGCGACGGCCGGGACGGCAATCTTATACTGAGGCAAAACCTCTGGCGCGGCGGTCAGGATGCCGGTCAAATAGAAATCGGCAAGCAAAATCAGGCTCTGGCCGAACTTAATCAGAGCCATGAAAGGGAATCTTTGAGTTTTTCGATTCGAAAGGCTGCGCTTGATTTTAATTTTCGTTCCCTTCGTCAACTAATCGAGGAGGCTTCTTTTGCAGATGCAAGCGAGCTACGAGGGCTTGCCGATCGCAAACTCCAGGCGGGCCAGGTCGGTAAAATTGATATCTATACGGCGACCATGAGAGAAAGCTCGTCAAAGGCGGCGGCTGCCCGGGCTGCCATCGAAGCAAAGCAGGCTTATCAAAGGCTGCTTGCCTTAATCGGACCGCTTGGCGGCGCTGAAGGCTCGGATGCAGATATAAAGCTTTTGAGTCTGCGAACCCTGCCTTACCCCGAGCAAACGCCCCCATTAGCATCCGGGAACGTGCTGACCTTCGAAGAAAGAAATGCCGAGGCGATTCTGAAACGTGCTGACATCACTCTCGAGCAGGGCTATCACCAGAGATTTTTGCCGCAGTTGGATTTGGTAGGCCAATGGAACCGCTCGAAAAACAAAGCCAACTTCGACCTCAATAGCGATATTGCGAATAACAGCAATACCGCAGGTACATCTCTTCAGTTAGAGCTCAATTGGACGCTCTATGATCGCCCGGCCGATTATTTAATTCATGCCGCTGCCGCGGAGAAATCTCTGGCCGCCGCACAGGGCGCAACCGCTCAATATCGCAAACGAATGGAAACCCAGCGGATTCAAACCTATGTGCAGGATCTCTATCAGAATCTTAAGACAGCAAATGAAGCCTACAAAGCATCGGGTCAACTTTATGATGCCCAAAGAAAATTATATGAGACTGGTGTCATTGGTATTCAGATTTTAATCGATGCCGAAGCCGAGAAAAGAGCCGCCCTCAGTGCCTGGCATCAGAATGTTTATGAGCTTCAGTTGAATCTGTTAGCATGGAATGCTCTGCAGAACGGGTATTTGGCAAGCGGACTTCCATGATTCCGACTGAGAACGCCATAGCTTTTTGATTCAATGGTACTGGTTAGTGTCTGTCCGGAAATGGGGATGGCAAGGCGCGAGGCAGAAAAAAAGCGGAGTTTATTCCCATAAATGAGCATTTTTTTCTGCCGATGAAACGCAGCCATCGCCTTTTCCGGACTGACCCTGCTTAGCAGAGTAAAGTGGATTGTTGAGCCAGTAAAACTCAGTGAGTTGTTGCTGGGAATACTTCGATAACGCTCTCAATAGGATGGAATATCCATGGTGCAGGTTTTTCGATCTAAAGTAACTAAGGCCCGCCCGAGAGACGATCAGCTTGGCTTTGGGCAGCATTTTACCGATCATATGTTCGTCGCCCGATATGAAGAGGCAAGCGGCTGGGATTCGGGTCAGATTGTTCCATACGGTCCACTTGCGGTCGATCCCGCAGCGAGCGTTCTTCATTATGGTCAGGCTCTGTTCGAGGGTATTAAGGCCTTTCGGCAAAAAGATGGAACGGTGGCCCTGTTCCGCCCTCATTTTAATGCCGAACGCATGCGGATGGGTGCCGACCGCCTCTGTCTCCCGCCGGTCGACGCTACTACATTTATCGAGGTTATCATTGCGCTGCTAAAAGAAGATATAGAATGGATGCCCCGCTTACGCGGCACGTCAATGTATATTCGCCCGACTCTCATTGGGACTGAAGCTTTTCTGGGCGTACGGCCTTCCGCCCAAGCGACCTTTTTTGTTATTTTATCGCCGGTTGGGCCTTACTACAAGACGAGCTCGGTTTCCATTCCCATCTGGATTGAGAAAGACGATCTGCGTGCCGCTCCGGGCGGCCTGGGTCATACCAAGGCCGGTGCGAACTATGCTGCGAGCCTGAGAGCGGCCTTACGAGCCAAAGATCACGGATGCACGCAAGTCCTGTGGACCGACCATAGTCATGAATTCGTCGAGGAAGTGGGGACGATGAACGTTTTTTTCAGAATAAAAGACAGCGTCCTGACTCCTGCCTTAAATGGATCGATCTTGGGGGGTGGAACGCGCGCCTGTTGCATCGAATTATTGCAAGAGAAAGGTATCCCTGTCGAGGAAAGACCAATCTCGCTGGCCGAAATAGGCAAGGCCTGGAAAAGCGGCGAATTGCAGGAAGTGTTTGGCACGGGCACGGCGGCTGTCATCACG
The DNA here is from genome assembly GCA_964236955.1 of uncultured Oligoflexus sp. Lineage (GTDB taxonomy): Bacteria > Bdellovibrionota_B > Oligoflexia > Oligoflexales > Oligoflexaceae > Oligoflexus. The sequence continues at coordinate 2,440 of CAXSGP010000118.1, forward strand.
CCCGTCGATACTCTTGTTAATGATAGGGAAGTATGGACAATTGATAAAGGATTTGGGCCGATCGCAAAATATTTATATGATGAAATTACCGGTATTCAAAGCGGTGAGAAAGTGGATCGTCATAACTGGCTTTTGAAATGTTGACCTCCTTCAAATTGCAAATCCACTTGATTGTTTCGCGGCAAGCGGCTTGTATACTCCGTTCGTGGTCCTACAAAGATTGACTTGCAAGGACTGACAAAGAAAACCAAAACAAAAATAGAGATGAGGCTCGTATGCATAAAAGCCTAGTATGGCTTGGACTATTAATGGCAAATGGCGCTGGGACTGCCTTCGCCGGGGACATCCTGGGGGGCGCCCGATTTCTTGCACCACTCGATCTTACCTTCTATGTCGTCGCCGATACTCATGCTGATCCTCAGGAATCTTATGATCTGCGGGCGATGGCCCGGGTCATCAACGCTGTCGGACGGGGTGGAACCTGGCCCACTAGCATCAATGGGCAAAATACTGACTTTGTAGGCGGTGCCATCGCCGAACCCAAAGGCGTTGTCTTTCTCGGTGACCTATCGGGTTGGGGCGTGGCACCGGCCGAGTTAACGACTTTCCAGCGTTATTTCCAAGCCGGCGCGTCAGTTGAAAGTATCCGCTATCCGGCTTATATAGGGCTTGGCAACCATGATGTCGATGATGCCGATCGGCCGCCGGCTCTTTCCTCAGAATATCGTCAGGCCTTCTGGAATTATGTCGATAGTCGCCACAGTGGCCCAAACGCTCCCGTTCCCGTCAGCAATTTTGATAGCGCCAGTCACAGCTATTCCTGGGACTTCGATCGGGTTCACTTGATTCAGGCGCATCGTTTTCCGGGCGATCAGGGGCATGGTCTTAGCTCGAGTGTGAAATTTCTTGGCGATGATCTTCAGAATCATGCAAGTGATGGTCGACCCGTTTTCATGTTCCATCATTACGGAATGGATGAGTTTGGCTCCGAAGCACGATGGTGGAGCGAAACAGACCGCGCAACTTATCGCAGCACGATTAATGGTTTTAACATCGCTGGAATCTTTGCTGGGCATTCGCATTTTGCCACCCAATATAACTGGGAAGGGAAGCAGGTCTTTCAAGTGAATAACGCCAAGGGCGAAATAAACAGTGGAAATAACGATGGCCAAGGCTCGTTTGCCATTGTCCGGATCACTGACAATCGGCTTGATATTGTAACCTGCCGCTGGCTCGACGACGCAGGGCACTTTGAATTGATCCAGCCCTTTTATAGTGGAGATATCCAAACCCAGTAAGATAGGTGGCAAGCGATGAGGAGGCAGACTTGCGAAAAATTTGTCGTAATTGTAACGTCGAGAAGGATGAGACGGAATTCTGGGTCAGTGGAAAATAGGAAAAATGCAAGGCTCCTGTAAGACCTGCAAACCGACCCTAAGGAAATCTCAGAGGAGGAGCCATGGGCTCAAGCTTAGAAAATTAGGGCTATTATTATCAGCGCAAAACAGGAGATTGAAGAACAGTATACCGATTTATAAATTCGGCCCCTCGTAACGAGTCAAGAAGCGTCGATTTCGCGGTTCTGAGTTAAGTTCGAGAGCGACATTGTCTGAGCATTGGAATAATTCCTGCATAGCTTTTGTAAAGAACAAGGTCTTGTGAACACACGACTTAGCTTATTAAAAGTATGTAAAAGAGGTTTCCATTATGACAAAAAGAACTTTATTTTTAGCGCCTTTCCTGATGAGTACAATCTCTCTTAGCAGTTTATCCCACGCACAGACGGCTGGGGCTTCATCCTCTCAAACATTGCCTCCCACAAGCAAGTCTCAAGCTCCAAGTACGCCATCATCGACTGATACTGCAGATAGTTCTGGGAACAGCTCCAGGACTCCGACGGCCGCGACCGCTGCCAAGGTAACGGATCCTCAGATCGTATCGATTCTTATGGCGGTCAACCAAGGCGAGATCGACGAGGCCAAGGCAGCTAAGCACATTACAAAAAGTAAGCCGATACGCGATTTTGCCGACCAGATGATACTTGAACACAAGCAGGTCCAGGAGGATCTTAAAAAGTTTACGGCAAAAGCTAAAATAGTCCCCGCCGATGCCGAGACTAACACTCAGGTTAAAAAAGAGGTCGTTAGCAACATCAAGGAAATGAAACGCATGAGCGGCAAGGTTCTTGATCGTCATTACCTAAGCGATCAGGTCGCTATGCATCAAAATCTTCTCGACCAGATCGATAACAGTCTGGTCCCGAGTGTTCAAAATCCTGAATTGAAGGATATACTTACAAAAGTGCGGGCTTCAGTAGCTATGCATTTAGAAAAGGCAAAAGCACTTCAAGAGAGCACGGGCGCGGCAGGCTGATGGAAGTATGGGATTAGGTCTTAATAGCATTATATAACGAAGCAAAGGCAAATCTTAGCTTTGCCTTTGCTGTCTTATCCGTCGCTGCGATTGCCTAGAGTCGATAGGGCTGGGAATGCCTTCACTTTGGTTTACAGCCGCAACACAGCCCTTTCGGGGACGGTTCCCTTATTCGACTCTGCTCAACGATAGATCTTAGACCCGATCTGCAGTTCTTCGACCCAGATGATTTCGCAGGCTCCGTCTCCACTATCCTCGCGACTTGTGCTCGACACGGCTAATACTTCTGCGCCCGGCCCTAGAATTCGGACCAGGTATCCCGTGATGCGGACGAGGTCGCCCTTTTGCATCCAATCAATGGCTTTTGCCAGGTCTGGTCGGCCTTCGGCAGGAATCAAATGGAGGTTGCCCAGATGTGTCTGCACGTCGTGCTGGGTTACCTCATCCACTTGTTCATGAAAGGACCACATAAGCCACCTGGCGCTTTGTCGGAAAGATAGTTTCTTTTTGTATTCCTTTACGCGTGGGCCCCAGGCAAGTCCTAGATCCACTTTATAGAAGGGATTGGTGAAGCTCCAACGGTAGCTGGTAACCGCGATAGCCTCGCCTGTTATTTCAAAGCGGTGGGTTAATTCCAAACGAGAAAAATCACCTTCCCTAAAAAGCAGTCTGGAAAGAGGCAAAGTCAGGAGCTCTTGCTTGGGTTCGGGACCCAAATGGAGTGGAGCACCCGTGGCGGCCGACGATGGTCTTCGCCATAGCCAACTTAGAGCTGAAAATATTAGAAAGGCCCCGGCCAGGATGTGCCAGCGTTCCAGGCGGATTGGATCTTTTATTCTTCGACTGGGCCGTGACTTCTTCAACGATACTGTACCTTTGTAAGCGGACATTCCCGACCGATTGATCTCTTTATTAGGCTAGGCAGAGAGAACTTGGGGCTTCCACCCTATTTCAGGAACTAAAAAAGGAACCTAAGTTCCTTGGGAATCCTTCGGCTTCAACGGAAAGCCTGCTTTTCAAGACTGAATGTTCAACTAGGAAAATTCAACAGTTGATGTCGAATTTTCATGTAATTGGGTAAACCATTGAAAATAAAAGAATATTTAGGATGCATGAGTGAAAGATCGAGTACACTTAGCACCTGCGGGGACGCATCGACATGTTAGGCCCCCAAATTTACAGCCATATTTAGAATGACCTTACCCAGGCTTTGCGTATTTCCGAATTTATTCAATCAAGATTTCTTAAATCTGTGCCCGACTTCAACAGCCTCGATTTTTAAGCGCTTAGGCACCATGTGCGGCTGCAATTTTTCTTTCAAAAAAAGCAAAAATCCTTCCTTATCAAACGTATCAACTGAGGTGGGTTGAATAGACATTTCTACGTGCTGCCCCGTTATTGGGTTGGGTCGAGACGTGACTTTCACCATCGAAACATTTGGAAAGGTAAGCGCAACGCGTTCAACTTCCGAAGCCATGAACTTTAAGCCACCCACGTTGATCACCTCACTGACGCGACCCACGACTTTGTAAGCGTCCCCTTCGACTTCTACGACATCTTTTGTGTTGTACCAACCGTCTGCATCAAAGGGGGACGGGGCATTCAAATAGCCCAGCATGCGTGATCGAGAGCGTATCTGTAGGATATTATCAACGACTTTTGTCTCAACACCCTCGCCTCCGATCTTCATGAACAGACTATTTCTAGCCACCGATTTTGCCCTCACAATTCCGAGTTCGGACATTCCAAACGTTTGCCGAAAATCAACGTCTGGCAGAAGTCGACAAAGCTCAAAAAGGGTTGGTTGATCCATGCGTTCTGTGCCGTAAGTAATCACCTTTAAGGTGCCTGGAATTCTGTCCGGCACAGCACCACTCATCAGCATCATGCGAAGAAAGGTTGGTGTTGTCGGAAGTAATTCAACATCGTATTTTCGGCACGTTTCAAGCACGGAATCCACGGTGCGTTTCTCCGGAGCCACGACAACGCCCTTATTAAAAAGGGTGTGAAGCAAAGTATTTATACCGCCGATGTGGTCGAAGAGAAGGAAGTTGATAGTTCTCAGGGTTGGCCTTGGTGTTTCAAATCGATCGAGAAAAAGCGTTAAATCATGAAGTATTGCTTTGGGTCGACCAGTGGTGCCAGAGGAGAAGAGAACAAGACCGGCATGATCTGCAGTTCTAAGACTTTCAATGAGATCATTTTTTGCAGAATGCTTTCGCAGGGTAACAACGTTGTTCTCGATCACGGCATCGACGAGTGCGGTTTCGAAAAAATACTCGTGCTCGTGCCGAGTATCGGTTGTCAACGGCACTACGGTGGTGCCGCGTTCGATTAAGCGGAGCAGTGTTAAAATGGAAGGCGGATTGAAATCGCCAATGATCGCAACGACGTCACCAGGATATATTTGGGTCAGATCGACAGGCTCTTGCCTCTCGATCTGAGAGAATTTCAATTCGATCCCATTATGAATAAGAAAAGGGTAGTCAAGTCCCTTCCAGATCGTATGAAGTTTTTCTAAAATTTTCATCACACACCTCCGACGTTAAGTACTTGACCGGAAATGGAATCACTTCGCTTGTCAAAGAGCAATTCCACCACGTCACTGACGGCATCGGGAGTGAACTGCCTTGGGATAATCTGCTGCGACACGATTTTTTGAATTTGCGCGGACGTAACGCCTTTAAGCAGGCTCGTGTCTATGGGGCCGGGTGCTATACAATTTACTTTGACATTGAAATCAGCCATCTCTCGGGCAAACGATCGTGTGAACCCTTCAACGCCTGCTTTCGAAGCCGCGTAGATCGATTCGCCCTTCAGACCTATGGCTACGGCGATTGTGGAAAAGTTTATTATCGACCCATCTTTGTCCCTTATAATAATCGGCGCAAAGCACTGACAGCAGTATATTGTGCCTAAGAGATTTGTATGAATAATATTAATTGATGTCTTAGGAGGGGTCGTGATGGCGAGATTCATAGAGGCAATTCCAGCGGCATTAACCAGCCCTTGAATTTTCACGCCATCCTTCTTCAACTTTTGAGCCACAGCTTTGACTTCATCGTAGGATGAAACATCGCATGTCATCGCTTGGAAAGGCAAGCCCTCCACATTTCGCGCAAGGCCTAATACGTCAAAGCCTTTTGATATTAATCTTTCACAGATGGCTCTTCCGAGACCTTTACTGGCGCCTGTGACTATAATCATTTTTTCGAATCCATTTGATCTATAAACTCTTGAGCCAACGAGCCCGCAGTTCTGAAAAACCCTCTCGACTTTGACATTGCTGCGTCTGACGTCCAATCAAAATCGAAGCCCAAGTTTGTCGCTTTATCCTCAAGCGCCAAACAAAGTTCTACCAACTTCATTGAGTCAAGTGACCCGCCGCCGCCGATAAGCTCAAGGTTGTCGGTGATAACGACCGACTTGTCGGCAAAAAATGAAGCTATGGCGATGAATATTTCCGACTTTATCGTTTTGTTATCCGGCATCTTATCCCCTTTTATGGTGGAATTCACAGACGAGGAAGTTTAGAATCAAAAACTATATGCGAAGCTTTACCGCTCTCAACGATGCAAATGGAAACCGAATTTGTCTGAAGATATTGCAGTGATAGTATAATGTATTGAGCTTTCTATGCAATAGAAATTTGATTTCGCAAGTCGATACTTATTACGATTCATTCAGTGCAACAAAGATGCAATCTGCAACTTTTTTCAACTGCTCTTTACTCACGATAGAATGAGGCCCGAAAATCGTGAGGTGAGTCTTGTCTTCCAGAGTAATCGCTGAAACCCCTAGGGGGAAAAATTCTGAAGTGGGCGCGACTGCAAACATGGTTTCGCAGTGAAAGCCAGGCCCGCTAAAAGCAGTCTTTTTAGGCAAGTTGATATGACTAATATAAGCTGAAAAAATGTATCGTTGTTTGCGCGCCTGGGTGTATTCGAAGCTGTTTATAAGAATTTTTGTTACCCAGAGCGGTAGCCAGAGCACAATCCTTTCGGAAGGTTCGCGCCTGAGGGCCTGCTTTCGCGCGAGTGCGATCAGAATCGAACTTTGTATGGAATTCCAATCCTGGCCCGCTTTGCCTTCGAAGTAAATGGAGGAAGTGAGGTTGCCCATCGATTGAATGCCGGGTTTGTAGACCCGGATATCGACGGGCGTCATGAAACTTATCGCAGGATCAGGCTGCGTCTGCGCGAGCTGGGTAAGGGCAGCTGCTATCTTTGCTGCGATCGATGGAACCTTCCCTTCAACAACCAAGCGATGGCCCACTACACCTCTTCGTTTAGAGGGTGTGATAGCAACGGGTGACCGATATTTGAGAGGCCTCGCTTTGCGGAATTGATTGGGCGCGAGTTCCTCAATCAATTCACTATCCGAGATCATGCTGGGTGCGCCTTGGCAGGGCTCACCACGGAGCGCTCGAAAGACTTCCTCGGCAAAATGAATAAGTCCCCTTCCGTCCATCACACCATGGAAGCAGCGAAACACCAGCCGACTTTGCGCGGCCTGGGTGAAAAGGATCTGACAGGTGGGTCCCTTCTTAACATCGAAAGGATCTTGGAGTGCCGCCGGCAGTTCGCCATCTGCATCCCAGGGAGGCAGTGCGGCCACGCTTGGTAAAGCGCCAAGCGACTCCCACCGGAGCCATTTTAAAAAGCCGCGAAGCACAAGGCGTGAGCCGGGGTTGGCCTCGCTTGCCACGGCAACAGCAGCTCTTAGCTCGTCAATTGTAAGCGATCCTGAGCCTTCAAAGACATATTGAATGGAAAGCGCCTGAAGTCGAATTGTAGGGCCGTTGAAAAATGATCTCTCGCTAAAGGAGACGAAACGGGAGTAATGAGGTGTCGCAGGCCTTTGCATGCTCAAGGTGTTCCCCTTAGGCTGAAGTTAAAATTCTCAGACTCGATTTTGCGGAAGGTGTAAGCTTGGCGAATCTTATCGATAGCAAGGAGACGATCGGGGCTTTCGCTTCCAAAGCCACGGAAAAAAAGAGTTCTGCGGAGTCGTAGCTCCTTTTCGATCCCTTCTTTTTGATCCGCGATCCAATCCATAGGCGCGACGGAGGGAGATGCGGGTCGAATCACGATAGGTTCGTTTGATTCTTCGCGAGCACTCACCGCTAAAACCTCAGGCCCCAGAGCTTTTGTCACATTCATCAAAGTTGCCCTCCTTGTTTGAGCAGCGATAGCGTTGGGATTTAGTCGTAAGAGCATATCACAACCAGACGCGTTTATGCGAGTTTTCAGGCTTGGTGGCTTGGAACGTTTCTTTACTGCCTTTCTAATAACGTAAGCTATTATATTGTCGGCAAGTACTCCAGCCATAGCCCGTCCCGGCGAGGAAAGAGATGGTTTTGGCTGGTGGTGAAAGCCGATCGCCGTCATCCGAGCAAAGCGAGGTGAGTGGCCCTTTATTCAAGTTCCGCTTGATTTTCAATCATCACCCTATCTTCATAGGGGCCCGGCATCCTTTCAGTGAGGCATTACTCTCACCTAATTCCTGCAGTTTAAGCCGTCTCGCGACAGCACGGGTAGTGTCTGAACCTTCCCCATCCTTTGGGCTTGGCTGCTGATTGTTAGGTCAATAACTTCCCAGCAATTCACCCGATTTCATCATCTCAAATTACTCTGAGAGTGGACTTGTTATTTTTTCTGAATCTCTTGCGGGATCTTCAGACACTTTATCCATCGAGTCTACTATTCCACCAGCGAGTCATTCTTATGTTTTCATTGATGGCCGTGGCTACCAATTTACAATGATATGTACCGTCCTTTTCTTCGATCTCACCGCTGGCTCTGCATCGGCAAATTTGAAGTGATGCCTTCAGTAGCAACAATTTGATAGGATGGCTTTTAAAAATTTCATTATAATTTCGGTATTTTGAAATCACAATCCTTAGGGGTATCGGATTAAGTCATTGATATTATTATTTTATCTGTCTTGGCGCGGTTTTAATTCGATTTGTTTTGTAAGTGTTTTGTAGATGATTATCGCGTTTGTATGTGTTTTGTTGAGAAAATGGTTCGTGGACAGTGTTTTGTTGAATCCGTAAGTCTTTTGCTGAACCATAAAGATGACAAGCTCAGTAAGTGTTTGGTCGAATCCGTAGGTATTTCAAATCGTAAGAATGGAAGAAGCATATGCAGTGGCAATGGGGATTTGAGGCGGCCGATGCTTGCAGTTCATAGCTGTGTTCGGTGTCGAGCAACCATTTCACAGATTTCAGACACCAAAAAAGAACCTAAGTTCCTTTTTTTATCGAAAGTACCTCGCGCCAGACTCGAACTGGCACACCTTGCGGCAATGGATTTTGACGCTTTGCGGACTCTATCATCACCCTGCTACCGTTTCTGATATAAGGGGCCGGGCGCTTTTTCTGTGAGGCATCACTCCCGGATAGATCCTGTAGTTCAAGGCATCTCGAGACAGCACAGATAGTCTCTAGAGGACTAGTTTCAAACTAAGTTGTACTATAGTATAATTTAAATATGTTTTATTCAAATAAATTATACTTTAGTTACTTTTAAATTATTCATCTTTTGATGGAGTGTAAATTAAAGTGTAATATAATTTATTTTAAGAAATGCCATTTAATTTATACTTTAATATAAATTATGGAACAATTATGCAAGTTTCCCTGAATTTTCTAACAGACCAAGAAATATACCAAAATATCACCCAAGGACTTTTGCGAAAGAGGCTGGCTCTCAACATGCTACAGAAGCATCTGGCAGCCAAAGCAGGGATATCGGTACCTACGCTCGTTAAGTTCGAAGCGGGGGAGGAAGTAAAAGTACTTACTCTTTTTAAAGTGATGCGGGCGCTGGGTGAAAGCTCCCGACTGAATGCTCTCATCCTAGAAGATCTGGAGTCGCCAAAGGATCTTTTCGAAAGTGATCAGAGCGGAAGCGAGCGAGGCATAAGGAAACGCCGCCAGAGAGCAACAAGGAAATGAACACTACAACTCTTGAAATTCAGATTTGGGGCATAGTGGTAGGGCACATCGCAAAAACCAAATCGGTAATCGCATTCGAATACGATGAAGCTTTCAAGGCCCTTGGCCTCGAAATATCGCCCTTTGAGATTCCCCTTGCAACCACCCATATCTATCACTCACTGCAAAGGAGCCAAACCTACTCCGGACTACCAGGCGTCATCGCCGATTGCCTGCCGGACACATATGGGCGATCGGCAATAAATACATTCTACAAAAAGACCTACGGACTCGAATCATTCCAGGTTGGGCCGCTTGACATCCTCTCCTACATCGGCGATCGCGCCATCGGCGCATTGGAATTCCGACCTCAAAAAAGTGTGAACACAACGGATGGCGAATTTCTGGAAATCCAAAATCTCCTGGATTCTGCCCGTCTCATTTTGGAAGGAAAGGCAGAAGAAGTCACGGAACGCATCCTCAAAATTTCGTCGTCTGCGGGGGGGCGGCAAGCCAAAGCCCTTATTGACTACAATTATAAAACAAAGGAGATTCGTGCAGGATTCGATCCTCCAAAGCAAGGTTTCCACCCCAGCATTATAAAGCTCGATGGGCTGATGGAAGGCGATGACGCCAACTATTACGGCCGATTAGAATATTTATATTCAAAGCTCGCTAAAGAGCTGGGCATCAAAATGCCAAACACCTACTTATTGGAAACGGAAAACAATAGAGGCCCGCTGGCTCACTTCATCGTCGATCGATTCGATCGAGACTCGGAAAAAAGAAAGACGCATCATTTTGCCAGTTTATGTGGTCTGACACTCAGTGACTATCGCGAGAAACATTCCTCCAGCTACGAAGACTATCTGCGAGTCGTCATGCGGTTGACAAGTGCCCAGTCCGAAGTGAATGAAGCGTTTCAGCGAGCCATTTTCAACCTTGTGTTTCGAGTCCAGGATGACCACAGCAAAAACTTCGGCTTTTTGATGGACAATAAAGGTCAATGGACGCTGTCCCCTGCCTACGATCTTACTTATGTCTTCGGGGGTACTGCGCTCACCCATCAAATGACTTTCAACGGGAAGGACGATCTTTTCCAACGCAGTGATGTTATCGAGGTTGGAAAAAGATTTGGCATCAAAAAGGCCCAAGCGATACATGTATT
>CAXSGP010000119.1:0-12754 GCA_964236955.1 uncultured Oligoflexus sp.
CGGGCCCATTCTGCGAGTTTCTTACTATACCGGCATACGATGTCTTGAATAGTTCACGTTCTTAAAAACCACGATTCGGAGGGCGCAATGACAAAACGAGAAGCCTATCAAAATGCAGAGACCTTGGATCAGGAATGGCAATCGAACAAGCGCTGGAAAGGCATTGTGCGCCCCTACTCGGCTGCCGAAGTTCTCAAGCTCCGCCCAACCCTTAACCCCGAGCATACCTGGGCTCAGGCTGGTGCCGAGCGATTCTGGGATCTATTGCATAAAGACCCTTATATCCATGCCCTGGGAGCCATTACTGGCTCTCAGGCGGTGCAGATGATCAAGGCTGGTCTTAAGTCTATCTATATGAGTGGCTGGCAGGTTGCAGCGGACGGAAATCTATCGGGTCATACCTACCCTGATCAGAGCCTTTATCCTTCTAACTCCGTTCCAGCCATGGTTAAGCGGGTCAATAACGCTTTGGCCCGAGCGGACCTTATTGCCAAACAGGATGGCAATACCGACATCAATTTCTATGCGCCCATAATTGCCGATGCAGAAGCAGGGTTTGGCGGACCTTTGCATGCTTTTGAATTAATGAAACTCATGATAGAGGCTGGAGCCTCAGCTGTGCATTTTGAGGATCAGCTGGCGTCTGAGAAAAAATGCGGCCATCTCGGTGGCAAGGTTTTGGTGCCTACCTCTCAATTTATTAAGACCCTGATTGCAGCCAGACTCGCGGCCGACGTCTGTGGGACCGACACACTGGTCATCGCCCGCACCGATTCCTTAGGTGCCACGCTAATGACATCGGACATTGACCCGGCCGACGCCCAGTTTATTACAGGAAAGCGTACCTCGGAAGGGTTCTTCCGGGTTAAGTCGGGTATCGAGGTCGCGATTGCTCGAAGTTTGGCCTACGCTCCTTATGCCGCTCTCCTATGGTTTGAAACCTCCACCCCCAACATCGACGAAGCAAGGGCCTTCGCCAAAGCGGTTCGAGAAAAATTTCCGGGTAAACTGCTTGCATACAACTGCTCGCCGTCTTTCAATTGGGAATCGAAACTCAACGCGAAGCAGATTGCCAGTTTCCAGCAGGAGCTGGGTGAACTTGGTTATAAATTTCAATTCATCACTCTCGCCGGCTGGCATTCGATCAACTATAACGCCTTTGAGCTTGCCCGCGGCTATAAAGAGCGGGGCATGAGTGCTTATGTGGACTTGCAACGAGCCGAGTTTCAAAGGGAAAAGGAAGGATATACTGCGGTCAAACATCAAAAGGAGGTCGGCACCGCCTATTTTGATCAGGTTCTTATGACTGTCACCGGTGGTACATCCTCGACCTCCGCGATCAGCGGTTCGACTGAGGAAGAACAATTTGATGAAAACCCCCACTAGATTCCAAACTCCAGTCACTTGGCTGCCGCTGTCCCGTTCAGCGATTACGAAGTGAGCCTTTCAATTGTCAATTGAAAAAAACCGGCCTGAGTGCCGGTTTCATTTCAGTTCTGCCGTTAAATTTGCGATGGCTCCCCTCTTTACTTTTCCCAAGTGAACATCTAAAGAAAATTCCTCATGGATCGATAACGTATCCACTGTAGACCTCGGTCTGGGCCCCAAGACCAAGGCCCCAGTACCGGTCGTAATATTGGCGCCTGCACCCCGGGCTTCACCGATCCTAACGCCGGAAACGCCAACAATCGATCCCAACGGCATCCACGTAAGTCGGCGATCAAGGCAAAGGCAATGGCGGCGGATAGGGCGGTCTCGGGCAGTAAGGATAGGGCGATTCTATCACCACTGCGGGCGGTCCTCGGTTCTCACACTTTTGTTACTGCCGCAGGACCGGCCGTAATTTGATTTTCGCCCGCATTCAATCACTAACCCTGCACGCCTTAGAAAACCAGTTGCTCATGTGACCTCCTGTTAGCAAGTCTATCTCGAACCGGTCCTAGGTTAATTCCCGCCTGTTTCTCAATTTCATCGAGCGTTACGACATAATCTTGCCAGTCGACATGGGTTGACGGAAGATTCGATGATTCCTTGCACTGAGTATCAAGATCGGCGATCGGATCGGTGCCTTTCGAGGTAAGATTAGGCATGATGACGGCTGTAAAGAGCTTAGGCTCCGCGTTATCGTCTGATCCGAGGTCAATAACAATCTTGAAATTTGCTGTAGGCACCGCAATATTTGAGTAAGTACCGATGTACTGGAGCTTTGAGGCAAAGATTGGTCCAGCAATAACCCAAAGGCGAGTGCTCCGATTTTGACCCAATAAGGCACGCGTTCGAGCCTCAAGCCTTTCCCAAATCGTGCGATTTAGAAAAGCCGTCTGAGGCAGCAGATTGCTCATCTTGAAAACCGAGAGGTTTATCTCGACATTTGCGGTTCGATCGCCCGAAGGCACCTGATGACCCCGATCAAAACAACTGCCTGAGTATTCACCTGGACTAACGGCATGCTCGCCAGTTGGCGCTAAATAGGCTTCCAAGTCCTGGTCGGTGGAGAAAGTGGTTCGGCCTGAATCCCCAATATCGGATTCTTCCAGCAGCCAAGACGCCCAATTGATTTCGCGGGTATTCGAATTCCACGACAGCGTATATTCGGGACGGGAAATGAGGACAGAGGGCTCGGCATTCAACATTTCGAAAGAAACAGCAGGATTGTTGGGGTTATTGTTCGGATCGACTGAGCCTATCCAAGGTTCATGATCAGCCGTAGCATGTAGCGGAGCTAGAGCAAGGGAGCTTGCCGTCGGGTCATAATTCGATTGACGACCACAATTCACGATAAACAGCAGTAGCAATCCAAGTCCGATACAAGGGTTTCGCATCTTTGCTCCTAAAGCCTGGGGTTGACATATTGAGGATGAAATTGCTGCGATAGTAGCATAAGTGGATAAATTTACATTAAAGGCTTGGTAGTCTTTAGATTTAAACAAGACATTTTTCTAAAGGCAGGAGTCATAAAGGATGAACTGAACCGCAGTTAGAACGTCTAAATCCAATCGGTGTTATCGAGACCTGGCTTTCGATATTTGCCGGCTTGTAGGTGAGGATGAAGTCATGACCGATCATCGATGTGAAAAGCATGATAAAGACTTGTCATCGAATCGAAAACTCCAGCCTTCTTGCAGTTTGGCCCAAACAAACCTTTATTTCCAATTGGCAAATCGTCGATTTGAAAGCGAGCCTTAACGCTAAGAATACTGTCGTCGCCGGACGGCGTCGCCTTCGGCCAAGTTAATAAAAAGAGGAGAAGCGCGCGACTCCTCCTCTGGCTAACACAGTGATCCGTGGAGCTATTAGAGTAGAGGCTTAAACCAGCAGGCTGGTCTTAGGCCGCTGTCAAATTCTTGGTTCAAACATGTGTATTTTCCGGAAATTTTTTCGGCCGATGCGGAATTTCTTTTGCTTCCCAGATCTTTGCCCGGAATCATAGTGGCATCAAAGTCCTGAGTACATAGAGCACCCTCAGCATAGGTATCGAGTCGACATTGACCATCAGGATAGCTGGCAATGTTGGTCGTACCGACAATCTTTTTGCTGGGAGTGGAAAGCGAGGTCGCGGATCCCGTCAAGACTGCAAGCAATTTGCCCAGTCCATCGCCAGCAATCATAGTCCGGTAACAAAGGTCCTGGTCCGCTTCCAGGCTCCACACTTTGTCACATTCGGCTTTGGAATATTTGGTAATCTTGGCGCGTGCCAAGGCATTTTTTTCGACTTGATCCTTCCATAGGTCGCGCGTGCAGCTCTGCGTTGCAAAATAATCGGCTTCGCCTTCCGATGCCGCCCATGAGGCTTTGAAAGGATAGCCTCCTAAATGGTGGCCGAATTCGTGACATAGCACGATGGCAAAACTATCGGCTGTTACTTCGGGTCGTCTAGCCATTCCTCCATACATATTAACCGTCCAAGTATTGAAAAACTGGTTTGCACTGGCATTGACGGTGCTATCGGTCCATAGACGATTGACGACCAGGTTCGCATTAAAATTTTTCTTGAGGAATGGACCATAGTAAGCAATGGCTTCATCAATAATATCGTTAAATTGTCCTTCGTTCACGTTAGTAATAGAACGCTGGTTATCCTGAAGATAAAGATCGTTAGGAGGCAAAAAGTCAGCATAAGCAGCGCTCGCAAATAACGAAAAGGCGACAAATATCGACTGCGACAGTTTTACTAGCATCTTTTCTAATCCTCTTGAGGTTGGTTACTTGTGCCCATCTTAACTGGTCGGCTGGTCAATGCAATTTCGTTTTACTAATTTTGACAGGTTTACGGTGACCGATTTATCGTGAAATCGGCGCGTCACTTTTTGGCTATAGGCGTAGAGTCGGGTGGAGCTAAGGCAATTTTGCCTAGAAAGCGCGGGTAAGTTCAGCAGCCGAACAATTATCCCAATGCTATGGCCACCTGGCTTTTGACCTAAGAAAATTAAATTTTGTATTCGAGGATTTGTTGTTATAAGGCAATCGATAGACAGTCAGATCTTTCCGATTGCGATTAGGATTCATAGAAACCCAGGAGTGATACATGCCTAAAGTGGATAACGTTCCGTCAATTTTTAAACTTACAAATGCCCGAATCCTGCCTGCCATTCTATTTGCCGGGCTTGGAGCCTGCGGTTATCAAAGTTCTAATATAAGGTCTGACCTAAAAGTCGATAAACAGAGTTATACCGCCTGGTGTGAAAAATGGGACATCGCTTGTGATGCGAGCCTCGGAGCCGTGGAAGGCAAATCGCCTTTTAGGTCGGATAAATGGGATGCCATTACATCAGTAGCCAGCGAGGCTTTAAACAGCTCCGTCCTTTTCAGCGTGACCCGAAGTGAATTCGATAGTCCTGATCTCTTGGCAGGTCTAGAAAAATTAGGAATGGCGTCCGAGCTTAAGCAGCTCAAAACAAGTCTCGACGATTCCCATTGGCAGTCCGTCTCAATCGAAGCAAAAAAATTCGTAAGCCGCACCGCCGGCGAGAGCTCTCTTATCACTCATCTTGGTCTGGGCATTAAAGCCGATAGCACGATCAGTTTGAGTCCGGGAGCCGACGGCGTCGTACAGCTTGAAGGTCTCAGTTTAACTTCCAAAACAGGTGAGCAAGCATCCCAGCTCAGCAGGGTATCGTTAGGTCGAGGTGAATCTCTTAATCTCACTTTCAGCGATCAGATCGTTCAGGATGTTCCTTTTAGATTTATTGAAGACAATTTAAACAGTGCGTTTAAGCTAGAAGACAGCTCTCCACTGTCGAAGGAGTTTAGCCCTCAGCAGATCTTCGGTGCCGCCTATCCTCTACTGAGTTGGGTAAACAAGCCTCAACGAACCGCTTCCTTAACCCGACGGTTTTTCGTACTTGCAGAAAACAAGCTGAAGCCTGTCTTGGCGGGAGAGAACTCTGGCCCTGCCCTGCTCACGTTAATCTCGGCCATGGATACTTTTGATTTTTCCGCAAGCCCCGGTAAAAACGTCCTGCACTTTGGGCAGGTGAATGGTTCCAAACTGGTATGTACTATGAACGGTGGCATGTCCAAGTTCATGTTCGACAAAGATTTTGGATTGAAAAGATTTTATAAGGTTGACGGCGGTATTGGCCTCGAATTCTACGGAATTAAGGCAAGCGCGAAGCTCGCTCTCGGCATACCCCTTACCCTTAAGCGACTTGAGATCAAAAACAATAAGATCACTATCCTTGATATCCCAATTATTGGAAAAATTGAGTTGGATATGGATAAGTTTATTGAGGCCGACCAAGAAACGACAGTTGCCTGCAGTAAATAAAGTTTTTTTAAGCGCCCATGGGAAGTGGTCCGGTCGCCAGACGGGACCACACCAAAGTTAAATCGCAAGCTATTGTTTTGCCTAAGGTATCAGCCCGCTATTTCCTTTCCTGTGAACAGTCATAAACCCGGCAAAAATATTAAAGAAACAATGGCCAATCATGCGCTTTGTCATAAAGCTACCCAAGCGTTACGATATCGGGTAAATTTGGTATTATTCGTTGAATTGCCCGCTAAAATAACCAGGCCGGGCAAGATTTTTTACCAGCAGGGGCTCATGATTATGTCGCAGCTGATCCGTCTGCTCTCTATCATAATCTTCCTCCCCATAGTCGGTGCCCTGGGATTCGGATTGATCGAGCATATGGGGCCGATAGATGCCATCTACATGTCTTTCATTACGCTTTCCACAGTCGGTTATGAAGTCGTCAAACCCCTGTCTGACTCTGGAAAAATATTCGTCGTCTGCTTTCTTATCCTCAGCTTTACCATCTTCTTTTACTCCCTGAGCCAGCTAGGGGAAATGATCGTCAACGGCGATTTGAAACGCTTAATCAAGAGGCGAATGATGGATCAGCAAATTCGGGATATTTCAAATCATGCTATTATTTGTGGATTGGGACGCATGGGCCAAAGCATAGCGAAAGAACTCGACAAGAAAGGACGTGGTTTTGTCGTTATAGACCTGAGTCAGGAGCGGATCGATATAGCGATCAGCGAAGGCTGGCGCTGTATCAAGGGTGATGCCTCCGATGACGCCATTCTCCTTGCCGCCGGGATTGGAAAAGCGCAATGCCTGACCACCGTACTGCCTCATGACCCGGATAATTTGTTCTGTGTTATGGCAGCTCGCCTCCTCAATAAAGATCTTACTATCATCGCCCGTTCCAACGCTGAAAGCGCGATCAGCAAATTAAAGAGGGCAGGCGCCACCCGAATCGTCAGCCCCTATTCGACGGGAGCGGTAAAAATTGCCCAACTCATGATCCATCCGGAGCTGGAGGATTTCATGGAAATTCTTAGTGATAAGGATTCCGGAGTCGACCTTAGCGTTATCGATATTCATCAAGAATCCATTTTCTTCGGTAAATGCCTTCGAGATATGGATACGGATCACCTGGGAATCATGGTCATTGGCTTGCGGCCTCATGGGGAAAAACTGGGATTCCCTCCCAACTTGGATAGAGTTCTGGTAGAAAAGGATATTTTGATAGTGATCGGCAAGGTCCTTCGTCTCGATGAGGTTTTGATCCAACATTCAAGCTAAGTGCTTTGGAAAATTGTATGGCTATCAAGGGAAGGGATACGGGCTTGACCAAGGAAGAGATTCCCAGGCAAGCCTGATCCCCCCTCCCTCATTCTCGTCAAGGGAATGTCCCGTCAGCTCTCCCGATCAACGGCCCAGCGGTTAAAACTGCGATTGATAAGGTCGACAGTCTGCTGCCGGCCAATATTCTCGTCGATGAACACGTGAGACCCGGTCACGACGTGTCTGAATCCTTAAGCAGATCGGTGCATCCCATGATTGCGCCGAGCGGCTTTCGAAGCTCGTGGCTCATATTCGCCAGGAAAGCACCTTTCGTGCGGCTTGGACTCTTCTGCGGCTTTTCTCGCTACACGGAGGTCACTCGTTCTCTATTCAACTTTTTTCTCCAGTTCCTCTTTAGCAATTTTCAAAGTGGCGTTGGTCGAGCGGACTTTATCATTGCGCGCGTAGATTTTCGGAAGTCCCGACTTCTGACGCTCCTTGCCCAATCGCCAGCACTCGCTGATCCCAGGCCCAATATTGGAACAACGGAGCTGCAGGAAATGCCAGAAGCTCTCTGTTCCTTTGGGGGAGAAATTAAGTGGCATAAAAGTCACAATAGGTATCCCTAAACCAACTTTTTTGTTAGAAATAAATGTCGCGAGGTAGATTGCCCATCGACGGATGGCGGGAAGTGCGCACGTCGATTTGTAAAATCCCCGAAGCTATTCGTAAAGTGATTGAAACTTATAGAGCTTTGAATAGAGCCTAATTTACGCTTTCGCTATATCGGCAGATTCCTTCACATACTTACTTTCAGGTTGCACTGGCTACACGAGTTGGTGCGTACACACACTAATTCTGAAAGCGACTCGGAGTCTTTGAGTGTAATCCAAAACTTTGCCAGATCGCGCTTTATGATTCGTTACCATCAAAGTTTTTGCTGAAATTATGGTGGGGGTCTAAATCCGACGCCTTCGTTCCCATCATTGATTCAATCAAACAGGTCATTGATTTCCAGTGCTTCAAAGCTTCGCCTTGTCGACGTTTCACTCGTCCAATATTGTTTGCGCAGGGGTTCAATTGACGACTTTCTAGCAGTCACATGCGATACCCCCTTGCTTTATTCATCGCAACATTTATATTCTCGGTCTACAGTCAAGACGTAAACTTAAAGCCAGATTGCGAATGAAAAGGTAAGGGAGGTTATCTTGTCAGCGCTTGCCGCAGTACGAAGTATTCGAGTAGAAATAGAGATGGCCTTTGGGTATTTCCCGCCATTTTTTGAGCCTGCGCTCGGAAATCCGGTGATCCTGGAAAATCTGTGGTGTCAGACCCGTCTTAGCTATCTTTCAACCCCCATATCATCCGTATTTAAAGAAAAACTTGGCTTTGTGATCGCAAGATTCCTTTACGTCCCATACTGCTTGCTCTGTCACTGCTCCAGCCTGAAACCCCTAGGGGTAAAAGGTCACACCATCCGCGCGCTCTTGGAAGTTCCTATTTCGACGCTAGATCAGGACTCTGAAGCCCTTGGTCTGTTGATTGGACCTCTATCAGTGTGGCCAGAGGCAGACTCAAGCGCCGAAGGTAAGCTCATGGAAGCCGCCATCGTCATCTACTTCGGTCGGGATAACGGACGAACGGCTGCTGTGCTCAAGGAACTCCTGTCCGACGAACTGTTCAATTCCCTCTGTCTGCTGCTATCCTACTTTCATATGAGCATGCAGTGGGCAAAGACTCATCCCGAAATTTCGTATCTTAAAGACGAACGCTATATCCTGCACTTTGAAGGTATCCTTGCTGAAGAACCAACTCTTCTATCCTTCCTTGAAGGCTTTTTATCATCCGCCGAAGGTCGGAGCGACATTCCGATGTCCTTGTATGAGTTGGAAGCTGACCGGCGGCGGCTGTCGGAGGAACGCAATGAAGCCTTAAAAATGCTAGAGCAGGAAAAAGCTTGGCTGGCACAAATCATAGAGGAGGCACCCGTCTGGATCAGCATGATCTCAGTTCCCGATCGTCAATATATAATCGCGAATCACGACTTTCGCCGAATGGCAGGAACCGACGATATCATTGGCAAGACAACCGAGGAAGTGTTCCCCAAACTTGCCAAGATGCCGAACTGGGAAGAATTTAATCGTATTTTCGACGATGGGGTCACAAGGCATATTCCGGAACAGGTTATGATCGCTAATGATGGCAAGACATTCTACCGGAGGATAGTTAGGAAGGCAAAGCGAAATGCTAAAGGCGAAATTGAAGGTGTGCTCACGTTTGCGATGGACATCACCGAGCAGGTCTATGCTAAAAAAATCGTAGAGGAGCAAAAATTTTGGTTAGAGGCGACCTTTGATAGTCTGCCCTTTGGACTTCTGTTTTTAGAACAGAATACCCATAAAATTTTATTCGTCAACGAAGTCGCATTTGGACAGGTAGGGCAAAAGTATGGGATAGAAAAAGGCCAAGTGCTGAATTTCAATGTCCTCGACGTCGCGGACAGTACAGGTAAAAAAATCGAACAAGAGGCATTTCCCTCCAGCCGGGCTGCTCGGGGTGAGACAGTCCGGAACGAAGTCCTTCGTTGGAAGGCCTCGGCGGGGGAACTATTTTTGTCCGTTAATGCCTATCTGCTTCCATCTCTATTTGGCCAACCGCCTACGATTGTCCTCACCTATACGGATATTACCCCGCTAATAGTTGCTGAAACCGCCAGCAAAAAAGCCCAGGCCGAATTGCAGATCGCCATGCAAAATGCAAAGCGCGCCAACGAAGCAAAAAGCTCATTTTTAGCAAATATGAGTCATGAGATTCGCACCCCACTTACCGCCATCATGGGTTATACAGAACTTCTTAATGAGGAAGGATTGGGTTCTGAAGAACGTTCTGAATTTACTGATGTGATCAATCGGAATGGCAAGGCCCTGCTCCGTATCATTGAGGATATTCTTGATCTTTCGAAGATAGAGGCAGGTAAACTTCTCATAGACATCAATAATTTTTCAGTCTGCGGTATGATTTCGGACGTGGTATCCGTATTTAGCGATAAAGCTCGTACGAAGGGCCTTGATCTCATTACTGTTTTTACAGGTGACAAGTCGGAGCGCTTCCTCTCAGATCCGGTTCGTCTGCGTCAGATCCTAGTAAATTTAGTTGGGAATGCTGTAAAGTTCACTGAATGTGGGTATGTAAAAATCACCGCTCAAGTCGATCCCAAAGGGTCGAGTCGAGCCACCTTATTTTTTACAATTGAAGACAGCGGTATAGGCTTACGACCCTGCGAAATAGAACGGCTCTTTCAGCCCTTTGTCCAGGCGGATAACTCTAATTCGCGGCGCTATGGAGGAACCGGCCTAGGACTGGCGTTGTCACAGCGTCTAGCGCTAGCTCTAGGAGGAAATATTTTTCTTGCCCACAGCACCCCTAATAAAGGGAGCACTTTCGTGCTTTCTGTCGACGTGGGATATGCAACGGATCCTGTGTCCGTTCCCCATCCATCGAATACAAGCCTCTTATCGCCAAAGGTTTTGGAAGGGTTGAAAATTCTCCTCATAGAAGATGCTCCTGAAAACACCTTTTTGGTTTCTAATATTCTTAGAAGCTATGACGCCTATGTGGAAACTGCGGCAAACGGCCTTGAAGGAGTTAAAAAGGCTGAAGCGGCGCCTTTTGACGTCGTTCTCATGGATATTCAGATGCCTGTCATGGATGGGTATGAGGCTTACCAAATCTTAAGGTCGAATGGATTTAGGGCTCCCATCATTGCTTTGACGGCCCATGCAATGGTTGAAGATAAACGTCGCACCCAGAACATGGGCTTTGATGCGCACATCACCAAACCTATCGATCGCCTCCTGCTCATTGATTGCATTGTCAAATGCGCGGGCGGTTATCGCCAATAGGGCCTAATGGGAAAAATCTTCTTGCTCTCCAATCAAAGGCTCGCTGACAATTTTATGCAATACGTTAAATAAACGGCTTAGGCTCACAGGCTTTGGCATGAATGTTATGCCAAAGCCGGTAGGCTTGTCGCAGGAAACACCAGACATTACCACGACCGGTATCGCTTGGATCTTTTTTAGCGACGAGCGAATTTCAAGAAACTCCCAACCGTTCATAATGGGCATCATAAGATCGAGAAGGATGATGTGAATTTCTTTCAATGACGGAATGAGATGAATAGCCTCCTTCCCGTTTGCGACAGCAAAGACCCGGTAATTACGCATGGCTAGTGCTGACTCCAGGAGGAGTCTTATATCGTCATTGTCCTCGACTAGCAAGACGGTGAGGGGTTCCGTTGACATTGACAAATTCCCTATTAGAATTTAAAGGCAAAAGCACAGTGAAAGTCGAACCTTTGCCAAGTTCACTTTTCAACTCAATACTACCACCATGGGCCCTAATTATTTCTACGACTATATATAGACCAAGACCAAGCCCCCGTACATCCAAGCGAGTATCGAGCTGCTCAAAACGATTGAAAATTCTTCCCTTTTCCTCATCAGATATTCCTATGCCATGGTCCTCAACGGTAAAAACGGCTTTAGAGTCCTCAGTGCCAACCGATAACTCAATTGGCTGATCCTTGCTAAATTTTATGGCATTATCAATGAGGTTGACAATGACCTGCTCAACTCTTTGGCGATCAAAAAAGCCGACGACTGGTCGCGGCGCGATAAGCTTTAGATGGCCACGATATTGAACATACTCCTCAATGAGATCTTGTAACACCTCGACCAGGTCTAGGCTTTCAAGTTCCATTTTGAAGTTCATGGACCGGATGCGGGCGACGTCAAGAAGGTTATCGTTGAGTTTAATGAGTCGGTCACAGAGCTTATTCAATCGCAGCAGATCCTCTTTATATTCATCATCTAATAGCGACACCTCGCTGTTCAAAGTCTTCATCATCGTGAGTTCAATCTGCATTTTCATTCCAGCAATTGGAGTCTTTAACTCATGCGATGCTACAGAAATAAATTCGTCCTTGGCTCTGTTCAACAGTTCGGCCTGTTTTCTGGCTTCAAGTTCGCGCAGGTAAAGTGCTTCCAGAGCTTCTTCATGACGGGCACGTTCAATTGCAACACCAGCGAGGTCGCGCGAAACCTCCATCAGACTCATATCAAAATTATCAGGAAGTATTTCTTCCGTATAGTAGAACGCGAAAGTGCCGACAGGCTCTCCCTGACTGTCAAAAATCGGCAAGGAGGTACAGGCTTTTAACCCATATTTCAGGGCAAAAGGTCTGGCCGCTTCCCACAAGGGATCACTGTCGATGCTGGAGACAAAAACGGGATTTCCCCGGTAAATTGCCGTCCCGCATGAGCCATTCTGCGGCCCTACCTTAAGTCCATCGACATAGTCGTTGTACTCCTGAGGAAGACTGGGAGCCGCCGCAAATCGCAGTATTGATTTAGACGGATCAAGCAGTAGGACAGAACATATCGCTCGTCGAGACTGATCCTCCATAAAAAGGATGAGCTTGTTAAGGACTTCCTTGGGTGACTTCCCTTCGGCTACCATACGCAATAGTTTATTTTGGCCTTTCAAAAGAATCTCAGGCCTTTCAAATCGCGAATAATTTTCAGTTCCTTGCAAATGTTCTAGGGTTTCCATTGCCTCACCTATATTTAGGCGACAAATTCGCTCATGGCGAAATCCTACAACTATTTTGGATCACTGAATACAGTAGGGGCTGTTGACGTTTGAGATAAGTGATTGAAAAGTACAGGCAAACTCGTA
>CAXSGP010000120.1:0-12429 GCA_964236955.1 uncultured Oligoflexus sp.
CACTAAGCTTTCAGGGCAAGCTACCGCTAAAATCCTGACGCACAGGCGCAGCGAGTTGCGAGGCTTTAGCCGAGCAACGAGCGAGTTTAAGGGCGATTTGCGCTGAATATAAATCGATCTATTTTACAAACCGGAATTGCGGCTTTCGTGCCACTGCAAGATTACGTAACGTTTGCGCCTTGTGCCTCGCTCGCAGAAGGCGACGCTCAACCATAAAATTTCACGACTTTTTCTTACGCCCGCCAGATTTCCCAACTTTTCCAAGCCTTTGCCAAGCCCATAGTTTATTCTAGCGCAGGTGGAGGCCGGCCAAGCCGATTTCAACCTGCGTAGGTCATCAGCTTACGATATTCGCTCAAAGACTCCGAAAAAATGCTTGCGCCTTTCGTGGATTCATTGGATTATCGCCGCTGTTTCTGACTTACTCATAAGCATTTAAAGCTATAGCCTAAGAGGCTCGAAATATTTTTTTCTTGTTTCGAGCTTTCAATCAACAACGGATTAGCGTGTACAATTTGAGAGGCTTCGGCCCATCTCGATAGGAAATAAACATGAAGTATCAATGTAAGAGTGGAATCGGAGCGGTTCTGCTTTCGACCTTGGCCATGATTTCGGGTGGGAACACGGTCTTTGCCCAAAGTGAAAAAAGCCAAAGCGACGAGTCCGTCTGCAAACCGGCCTCGTCTGGCAATCCAATCGCCGAGGGATGGTATGCCGACCCTGATATCAAAGTTTACGATGGAGTCTATTGGGTTTATCCGACCTACTCGCACACCTCGGACCTGCAGACCTTTATGGATGCCTTCTCTTCGCCCGATCTCATTCACTGGACCAAGCATAGCCGGGTCCTTGAAAAAGCCAATGTCCCTTGGGCGACCTATGCTTTCTGGGCACCTTCGCCAATCTATAGAAACGGCAAATATTATCTTTATTTTAGCGCCAACAGCATTGGCAGCGATAATGAAGTTGGTGGTATCGGCGTCGGCGTCGCCAATAATCCCGCAGGACCCTTCATCGATCCTATCAAGCAACCCATCATCGGCAAATTTGTAAACGGCGCTCAGCCCATCGATCAAAACGTTTTTATTGACGACGACGGCAAGGCCTACATTTATTTTGGTGGATGGGGGCATTGCAATGTCGCGCGCCTCAACGACGACATGACAAGTGTCGGTCTGTTGCCCGACGGCAGTAGCTATCAGGAGATTACGCCCTCTGGTTATGTAGAGGGTCCTTTGATGTTTAAACGTCAAGGCGTCTATTATCTGATGTGGTCGGAGGGAGGCTGGACCGGCCCTGATTATCGGGTGTCCTATGCGATGGCAGACTCGCCCCTTGGCCCCTTTAATAGAAAGGGTGTGATCTTAAGTCAGGATGCCTCAATTGGAACAGGCTCAGGTCACAACACGGTGGTAAATGTTCCGGGTACCGATGAATGGTATATCTTCTACCATCGGCACCCCCTCGACGCTATCGATGGCAATAATAGGGTTCTGGCCTATGATGCGATGGAATTCAATAAAGATGGCACGATCCGTCCGGTGGAGATGTCGAACAGAGACAATTTCTGCGACTCCAACAGTTTGGGTTGGAAGTCCTTGGACGGCGCCTGGAAGGTCACCGACGAGCAGTATACCGTCAAATCCAGCTTCGGCAGCAATTCGATTCAGAACAATAATTTTGCAAACTTCACCTATGATGCTGATGTAGCGGTCGGGCCCTCGGGAAATGCGGGTGTCCTATTTCGAGTCAGCGACGCGACCAGCGGTGACAGCTATCAGGGATATAATGTCGGTTTGGATGCTGTTAACGGACGTGTCTTTATCGGCAAATCAAGCGGCAGGATTTGGACTGAGCTGGCTGCCTCCAATCAGAGGGTCGAAGCCTCTTCGATGCATCATCTCCGTGTAATTGCCAAAGGCAATCATATCGAGGTCTTTTATGATCAGAACGAATCACCGGTGATCGTCTTGGACGACAGCAGCTACTCGGCAGGAGCGACTGGCCTTCGTGCCTACGCAAGCTCTGCCACATTCGATAACATCGAAGTCGTCAATGCAAAAACAGCGGTTTTCTATGAAGACGTTGGTTTCAGCGGAGCGGCTGTCCTTCTCAATCCCGGGGACTATACCAAGGCGGATTTAGAAAGGGCCGGCATTCGTGACAATTGGGTTAGCTCATTGCGGATGCCAACGGGGTGGACGGTGGAAGTATTCGAAGACGATCATTTTAATGGCAGCAGGTGGGTTTATAAAGGTGATACGTCTCACTTCACCCCTGAGGCCAACGATAAAATGTCGTCGGTTAGGATATTCGCAAATTAATGCGAGACGTTCTCGGGACTGGATTGAATGGAGGGAATATCCTCCTGACAGTGTTCAAATCCCAGGGGACTGGGCATAATTCGGGGCGCGATGATTTTTAGGACCTGAACCGGCAAAGCACTTGTAAATCCATAGGCCGCAGCCGCATCAGACGGCACATAGGCGGTGAGCGTTCCGAAGTATTTCTTGCCCAAGCTAAAGACGAAGGTCGCGGTTCGATTGATGACACGCGAACTTTGTTTTTCGCCGCCGGTCGCTGCTATCTGATAGCGGTTGTCACCTGTCCCGGTCTTACCCCCTATCCTGATGTTGCCACAATTTTCGACATGAAGCAGATCCTTCACGCGTCTGGCTGTCCCTTCTTCGACCACATTAAAAAGCGCTCTTTGAACCGCGGATGCAATCGCAGGTGAGAGCAAGCGTACCGGCAGTCCGCTTGATTTGCTCAAGACCGTTTCAAAGGGCGTGCCTTCAGCGAGGTGTATATCAAGGACACGTTCGTTATCTGATCTTAGGCCATCGGCTTGAATGATGCCGATAAGTTCGGCAAGAGCGCTCGGCCTGTCGCCTGAACTGCCTAGAGCGGTCGCGAGCGTAGGGACCAAGGAAGCAAAGGGGAACCCGAGCTTTTTCCAGGACGATCCTATGGTATGGAACGCCTCCTCTTCAAGCATAGTACGAAGGCGGCTATTTTGAATGCCTTTGTGCTTGGCCTCCGTTAACCAGCGGTAGACACTCTTCCGCGTCTCAAAACTTTCCTTTACAACCTCGGTCCAGTCGGCTGCCGCGAATTTTTGGAAGTAAGCGATCATCCATAGATCAAGCGGATGGACGCCGGCAATATAGCCGCGGTCATGGAGCGTTAGCTCAGCAATAGTCGGTGCTGATTGATGATAGAGCTTTTCGAAGGTAAGGTTAAAAGGCAGGGGTTTAGTCAGGTTCTTCTCAATAAAGCTCTGCATAGAGGCGACCGATCCTTCGGGGTCGACGGTACGGAAAGCGGTCGCAAAAGCACGAGGCGTTGGCTTAAGGCTGGGGGCAAGAAGATCCAGCGATTCCTGCAATGTTTTCCATTGGTATTTTCGATAGGAGCGAATCAGGAACTGCTGACTTTCGCGATCTGCGAATTTTTCGAGAAGGGGTTTTCGACCTGGATGAGTGGGATCCGCGATGATATCGGGATATCCAGGCACCGAAGCGAGGTGGTATTCGACAAGGTCTCTGAGAATTCTCACGAAGGGTAGATTTATCGATTTGGTAAAGGCCATCAGGACGGAAACCCGACTGCTATCGTCATTTTTATTGAAGTTGGAGAACCTATGCAAAGCTCCTCCCGAAATAAAGGACTCGTAAGGACTTGCTGAATAGGTTCTCTCAAGCGATGCCATCAGCACATCGTCAAGAGTCTTCCAGGGAGTTTGCAGCAGCTCACCCCTGACCCAGTTACTAAGCGAGTCGTGCCGGTCGCAAGCATTCAGTTCTTCGGGAGTAAGATTCCTAAACTTCTCATGAAGGCTTTCGATCGCCTGGAGATAGGAAACCAGGACTCTTAACTTTGCCGTTGATCCAAGCTCAAGTTTGCCGCTTTCATTGAGGTTGAATGGGCCATCCAGACTGTCGGTCTGGACTCTGAGGAGATTTTTTCCCTCCGACCTTTCCATTAGGACAAAGCTATAAAGGACCTTGGCGGGATCTCCGCTTTCTAAAAGATGAGGTTCCCTTAGGCCAAATTCCTGGGCCTTGGACGGGTCACGAAGCTCGGCGAGAATTTTAGTGACTTCGCGTTGAGCCTCCTGATTGATAGTGGAATCGATTTTCATATCGAAGCGATCGAATTCATAAAGGTCTTTGATTCCCATTTGGGTCAGAAGATGAAGGCGAATGGCGTTGGCCGATTTTCGCTCTAAAAAAGATACCTCGTCACGCTTGGCCTTGGGCTCGTCAGGAGCTAGTTTGATCTCTGCATGAAGTACGGCGAGCGCAAATTCTTCGGAAATAATCTTGCCTTTACTGAGGGCGTTGATATATCGCTCGGTCAAACCGGCGAGTGCCTCGGGTTTACTCTGCAGATAGAGTCCAGGCCGCCGATGGGCGAGAAAAAGGCTCAGGACCTGTTTGTAGGCCCGCGCTTTCTCCTTTTGATCGACCGGGGGATTGGCGTTTGGATCATCTTTTAGAACTTGGTTGACTTCGGCAAAATCCCTTCCGTACCAGGCCTTTAGGCCGCTACCCAAGCCGAGCACCTCGCCAAAGACAGGCTTGGCCCCGGAGGGAACTGAGTTGATGTAATCGACGACTATGTGTTTGCGTTGTTCCAGGGTGATTTCACTGTCCTGAAAGGATCGCAGGCTGGCCGAAATCATCTGTATGAATTTATCTCCCGGCTTTTTGGTCAGGCCATCCGGAGAGTGCTTAAACTTTTCCATCTGGGTGGCAAGTGTGGATCCTCCAGGAACACCCCGGTCTCGAAGCAATAGACTGGTGCCCTTTTCCCAGACCGCGCGCAAGAGACGGCTCCACTCAACCGCGGGATTGCGATAGGGAAAGCGTTGGTCGAGGAGCTTTTGGTCTTCGATGAAGAGCAAGGTTTGCACGACCACATTGGGTATCGATTCAAAGGATGGATAAGTATAATCAGGATAGCGGGCGGTAAAAAGACTTTTGCCATCGGAATCGATGATATCAACTCCGGCCTGCGATTTTTCTTGGTAAATGGGATAGAAACCCGACGATACATAGCCAAGATGGGGCGGGGAAAGTGAGGCCTGGCGCTTAATCTCGTAACCCTGCGTTTTGAGTCTCGAGCTAATTTCCGGTATCCGGGTATAGCCAAGACGGACGTCATAGGGCCCGTGCTTTGGAAAATAGGCATAAGGGTTTGGCCCCTCCTCCACGGCGAAGCTTAACTGCCTTGCAAAGGAGTGAAAGAACATTGCACTGAAGCGTGACGTTCGAGTTTCCCATTGAATCAGAGAGACCAGTGCCAGGAGAAAAAGGCTTAGGACAGTCAACCCGCGTTCCAGTTTTTTAAAGCGGCGCACTTTCCGAATACTGAGCGGTTTGATGGGATCGACTAATAGCCTAGGTTTTAGCTTTGGTTTTGGCTTTGGCTTTGGTTTTGGCTTTGGTTTCGAATTCACTTTGGGGTGACCCCTTGTGTGAAATTAACCCTGTCGTTTCAGGTAAAAGACGCAACAATACGCCCTACGAATGACTTCGTTTGATTTTCTCTTCAGCCGCGAGTCTGGAGATCTGAAAATTTCCTTGGTCTTTGCGTTATCGGAAAAATCGCCAATAAGCTTGATAGGGACTTTCTAATCGTTGATTTAACTCACAGTAGCGCGGGCCGATACCATGACCGCTGGTGGTTCGACGATAGGATTTGTGGGATTTCAATAAACATCCTTAAAGCCTCGAAGGAACTTTCCCAACGGGATTTTTAGTATCGATCAAAGTCAGGGGTCTGAGTTTTTGAATAATGACCGCCGGAAGTTGGGGTCCAAACCAACTTTTTGGTGCGAGCCACGGGGAAATTGGAAGAGGATTCTAAATTAGCTTGGATCGCTGTCATAAAACATTGATTTATTATCCCTAATATTTATAAAATTGGCGCTCAAGATCTCAAAATATCAGGCAATGATTATGAAAACTAAGCTTTAGGGATTTTTGGCCGAAGGAGATACATAAAGTTACAGGTTTTTTGTGCCCAGGGGGGTTCGGACCCTTCAGGAGTTTTTGTATAGCCACGGTTCAGAGGGATTAGGCCATGAAAAAAAAGATTTTGTGCGTGGAAGACTCATCTACCATTCGTCAGCAACTGAATTTTGCCCTTGGTAATGCCGGGTTTCAAGTGATCGAGGCAAATGATGGCAAAGAGGGATTGGAGGCGCTGCAGAATAATCCGGATATCGTCATGATTATTGCTGATATAAATATGCCCAATATGGGTGGACTGGATATGATCGAGAAAATTCATTCCATGATCAATTTCAAGAGTATTCCCATCGTCATGTTAACTTCGGAAGGCAAGTCGGAGCTGATTGAACGAGCCAAGGCCGCGGGTGCTAGAGGCTGGCTGGTGAAGCCCTTTAAATTTGAACAGCTGATGATTACAGTTAATAAACTCACGGCATAATGGGGAAGGCCTGCCCATTCCTTTGGAAGTCAAAACGTGCTTCTCTGGTAACGCAGGCAATGGGCAGGAGCCTGCTTGAAGGCGGGGCAAAGCAAGGCGTTGTTGCTAGCCACTTCGCCGTGGATGGCCCAGCATTTGCCAGCCTAATCATCCATTTGTATTAAAAGCACCAAGTTGCAAATTGTGAAAGCCTAAGTCTTTGCCTCTTATTGCCGTAATCAGCAAGGGCAAGGCAGGCTTTTCTAGAAAAGACCGAAAGTTTGAATAACTGCAATTGTTGCAAATAAGACATTGCCTGAAAAACTCCAGCTCCATTCCTCGCCCGTCCTCAGACCGGTCCCCCGGGAATCATTAAGCATTTGGAAAGCTCCTGCCTCCGGCTTCGATCGAATGGCCAGAAACCTTGCCCAATGCGTTTGTAGATTACTTTTTTTTCGTATAAGCTCTAATAGTCTATAGACCATTGATACCAACGCCTCTAAGGTTTTCTTCGCAGCGCTTTCTTAGCCAAGTGAGGAGGGCCAACGAAATGACCATTGATGCAAGAAGCTTTAAATAATTTCTATATGCGTTTCAAGTTTTTAACTTTGGGATTCTGGCTTGTGTCCTGCATTCATGTTGGCAGCAGCAGGCCATCACCGCTGCTTGGTCTTTACTTCAAGGTAAAAGTCGGCCGCTCCCATACCCTCGATCAAATCGCAACGACTTTTCAGGTCCCTGCCGCTCGAATTCAATACGCGAATCAACTCAATTCGCGGCGCTATTTGCAGCCCGGATCTATCCTATTCATTCCGGTCTCAACCTATGCCCTCAAATCCCCCCGGATTCGCAAGAACTTTCCCCTCTACAATGTGAGTTCGAGTGGGACTCATGGGGCCATAGTCTATCAAAGCAACAATTCCCTCATTTGGCCAGTTGATGGCATCGTAACCTGGGGTTATGGCGAGCGCAGTGGAAGGCTGCATCAGGGCATTGACATCAGTGCCGACCAGGGCACCCCCATACGTTCGGCTAAGAGTGGCACAGTGGACTTCGCAGGCTGGCAAAGCGGCTATGGATGGACTGTGATCGTCAATCATAATTCGTTTAAAACCCTTTATGCCCACTGCAGTAAAATACTGGTCAGAAAAAACCAGACGGTAAGGCAAGGCTTGCTTTTGGGGCTCGTAGGTTCCAGTGGCAATGCGGAAGGCTCCCATCTGCACTTTGAGTATCGAAATGGTCTCAATGCCTCCGTTGATCCCCTGACTCGCCTTCCCGTGGATTATAGCCATTAATCCTAGGTCTGAAATCAGCTGCGATGGCTGGTGTCGCCGCCTTCAAAGGGCCTAATTTAGCAACCAGGCACGGAGCTATTGCTTGGCTATGAGAGATTTCGGCCTGTCACCCACAACCCATGCCTTGTCAAGTCTGAAAGTAAGAAATGAGTTTCTCGATGATCAATTTGCGATCGATAGGCTTGCTCAGATGATCGGTAAAACCGTGAGCTATTGATTTTTCACGTTCGCCTTTCATGGCATGTGCTGTCAAAGCGATAACCGGCTTTTGGTAGCCCTGTTCGCGTAACTTAGTGACAGCTTCATAGCCATCAAGAATCGGCATTTGAACGTCCATCAGAACAATATGGTAGTCTCCAGCCAGAGCCTTGGCGACACCTTCCGCCCCGTTATCAGCCAGATCAACTGAAGCCCCTTCCCGCATGAGAATGCGTTTGATCAGAAGCTGATTGTCGGGAGAGTCATCAACGATAAGTACAGTGGCTCCTTTCAAACCTTCCCTGGCGGGTGTAGGCATGGTCTCCGCTCCTATTTGTGAATCCGCCAGGTCCCTCGCTTCGGAAAAAGCCAGGCTTTCCAAGGGTCCTGCATCGATAGTAAAAGTGAAGTGACTGCCAAGCCCTGGGTTGCTTTTGCTTAGAAATAAATCGCCGCCTAGGGCAATCGCCAAGCGGCGTGACAGGGGAAGGCCGAGCCCGGATCCCCCAAATCGTCTGGTCGTGGAGCTATCGGCCTGGACGAAGGGTTCCCAAATGCGATCAGTCTGTTCGGGACTGAGGCCTATACCCGTATCGAAAACGTCGAATCTTAGGCGAAGGGATGGCAGCTCCCCCTGGGAAGGACTCATGCTTATGTGGACTGCAACGCCGCCTTTTTCAGTAAATTTGAGTGCGTTGCCGACAATATTGATAAGAATTTGCCGGAGACGCACCGGATCGGTCGTGATATTTTTCTGAACCGGGCCATCAAAATAGAAATTGAGTCCAACGCCTTTTTCTTTTGCATGAAATCCCATCAGTTGCTGGACGTCCCGAATGAGATCCCTGAGTTCGAAACGAATTTTTTCTATTTCGAGGCGGTCGGCTTCGATTTTTGAGATATCAAGAAGTTCGTTGATAAGGCTGGAAAGTTGAGTCGCGTTCCGCCGAATGGTGATCGTGCAGTCGTGCCGATCGGCGGCGCTTTGCAGAGGTTCGAGCAAAAATTCGGAAAAGCCCAGAATAATACCAAGAGGTGTTCTGATCTCGTGACTCATATTGGCCAGAAAGCGGCTCTTGGCGGCGTTCGCGCTCTCCGCCAGACTCTTGGAAACTGCGAGTTCCATGGTGAGCTGCTTTTGTTCCTCCATATCGGTGCACGAGCCAAACCACTTTTCGGTGCCGCTGACCTCGCTTTTCGAGGGGACCGCCCTCAGCAAAAACCAACGATAGACCCCATCATGCCGCCGAAATCGAGCTTCCCCTTGAAATATCTGGCCCCTTGCGCGCGCCGTCCCCCACTTTTCGATGAGGCCTTGGTAGTCCTCGGGATGAACGAGAAGGGAGTCAGGACCCTTGAATATCTCGGGCTTGATCAGGCCTGAAAAATCAGCAAAACCGCGATTTGTGTAATCGATTGTTCCCGATCCGTCAGCCGTCCATATCAATTGCGGCATGGAATCAGCCAGATTCCTAAATTTTTTCTCACTTTCCCGTATCCTGGTCCTGGCCTCCAGCTGCAGTGTCACATCGTGAACAACGACAACGATCCCTTCTGTTTCGCCTCTCACATTGATCGTGGGCTGATAGACAAAATTGAGAAAAAAATCCTTCATCTGACCATCGTCCTGAAGGAGTTGGACGGGCGTTTCGATCCCGTGAAAGGGGCGGCCGGTTCTATAAACTTCATCAAGGAGTTCAGGAAAACCTTGAAATTCAATCTCCGGCAGGGCCTTGCGGATTGTCTTGCCAACCAGCTCACGTCTGCCGAAAAGCAAGCCTATATAAGCGGGATTTGCCAATGTGATAAGATGCTCGGGTCCTTCCAAAACGCAAATTGGTGCGGGTGCCTGCATAAAGACGGAAAATAGCTTCTCCCGCTCCAAAATCGCTTCCGCCCTGAGTTTGCCGATCTGAAGATGCGTATTCACCCGCGTCACCAACTCTTTCGCGGAAAAGGGCTTCACCAGATAATCATCGGCTCCCGCTTTCATCCCTTCGACCTTTGATTCCGAGCCCGCCCGCGCGGAAAGCATGATAACGGGTATGGCGCGCGTCCTCTCGTTTTCTTTCAGTGCTGAGAGCAGTCCAAAGCCATCGAGTCGAGGCATCATGACATCGGTGAGGATGAGATCGGGTCGGTCCGATAGAGCGCGTGCAAGTGCCGCCTCACCATCGTTGACCGCCATCACGCGCCAGCCCTCAGCTTCCAGCAGTTTACAGACATAATGCCTCATGTCGGTGTTGTCGTCGGCAAGCAGGATACGGGCTCCAGGATTGGCTCCGCCGCTTCCTCCTGATAAAGCGGGAATGGCGAGCAAACTGGGTCTTTCTCTTGGGCCGGATCCTTCACCTCCCGGCACCCATCGAAGGGCCTCGTCTACGAACGGTGCCGCTCCCAGCGCATTGGACGCAAGGTTTCGGTCTTTGCCAATGCGGGCCTCAGGAAGGTGGGCTTTGCCAAGGGGCATGCGCACGCTGAAGGTGCTTCCCTGCCCATAGAGGCTTTTGACTGTGACGGTGCCGCCGTGCAGCTTCACGAGTTCTTGAACGAAGGCAAGGCCGATACCAGTGCCCTCATGGGTACGCCCGCTTGCACCCTCAACACGGTGAAAACGCTCAAAAATATGGACCAGCTCCCCTTCCGCAATGCCGGTTCCAGTATCCGTGACCGTAAACTCAAGCTGGTCCCCCACTTGCTGGAGCATGACAGTGATTTTACCTTCGAAGGTATATTTGAAAGCGTTGGAGAGAAGATTCAGGACGATTTTTTCCCACATATCGCGATCGACATAAGCCGCTGTCGTCAATGCCGAGCAGTTCAGCTCAAGTTCCATCCCCGCGCGTTCGATAAGCGAGCGGAAGCCACTGGCAAGGTCTTTCGTCAAGCTTGATAAATCGGTCTGCTCGTAATTCGCCTGGAGCCTGCCGGCCTCGATGCGCGAGAAGTCGAGAAGTGAGTTGACGAGTTTCAAAAGACGCCGACCGTTTCGATGGACTATCTCCAGCTCCGTCCGGTCTTCGTCATTAAGAGTGCTGTGTTGCCTACCCAGTATATCTTCCATAGGCCCGAGCATCAGCGTCAGCGGCGTGCGAAATTCATGGCTGACGTTGCTAAAAAACGCCGTCTTTGCCCGGTCAATTTCTGCCAGCGCTTCGGCACGGCGTCGTTCCTGCTCAAAGGCTCGCCCGTTGGCGATGGCGGTGGTCACGGCAGCGGCAAGGAGGTCGTAGAAACCGCGGTAGACTTCATCGAGGGCAAGGCGTGCGCTAACCCCCGCAACGAGAACACCGACTGCCCGTTCCGCCCCTGGCGGCGTGATTGGCAGCAGTATGGCCCCCTTCGGCGACTCGGGATAGGGGCCAGACCTGAGGTGTTCAAACCGACTATCCAGATGATCAAGTTCTAGCGCGCTTCCCGACAGGAAAACCGCGCCAAGAGGCCAGGTGGCGGAAACCCATAATTCTTTATCCATGGAGATCGCGTAAGCCTGGGCGTCCTCTTGGAGTCCTGTGAGGCCAACGAGACGAGCGGATGTTCCCCCATCCTCAAAGAGGTAAAGTAGAGCGAAGGGTACGTCCGTAGCATGATCGGCTAGTGTCTGAACGGTAAGCGTGCAGGCTTCGTCGATGGTCTTGGATTTCGCAGTCCGGTCCGCGACATCTTTTAGGACACGGGTACGGCGTTCGCTTAGAATCTTGCCCGTCATCTCGACTACGGGATGAAAGAGACCCCCAATGCCACCGCTTTCGTCACGGATTGGGCTGAAGGAAAAGGAAAAGAAAGTCTCCTCGAGGAAACCGTTACGATCGAGAAAGATGCGCTGATTTTCCAGAAAAGAGGTCTCACCAACCAGCGCACTTTCATACGCATCACCTATGACACCCCAGGCCTCGGCCCAGCACTCCCGAAAGTTTTGGCCCATCGCGCGCGGATGTTTGCCGCCACAGATAGGAACGTAGCCGTCATTGTAAATCAGGACGCCGTCAGGACCCCATGCGATCGCAATGGGAAAGTTAGAGGCCAGGCAAAGATCGACGGTCGTGCGCAGACTCTGTGGCCATGCCTCCCACGGCCCGAGTTGCGTCCTTGACCAGTTGACGCCGCGAACAAGTCGGCCCGTCTCCCCGCCACCGGATAGTTTTTCGCCAATCGAGGCCATTTTTTTCTTATCGAATTCATTCATAGCATGGCTTTCAATGAAATTTGCCTGGGACAAAAGTCCGCTCTCCTGGCGCCGCTTGGCTGATGATCGGCGCGACCGCGTCTCAAAGGGAGTGGTCTTAGGCCTGTCTGCTAGCTAGTGTCAGTCCGGAAAGGCGATGGCTGCGTTTCATCGGCAAAAAAAAATGCTCATTTATGGGAATAAACTCCGCTTTTTTTCTGCCTCGCGCCTTGCCATCCCCATTTCCGGACAGACACTGGCTAGTGTCTGTCCGGAAAGGCGATGGCTGCGTTTCATCGGCAGAAAAAAATGCTCATTTATGGGAATAAA
>CAXSGP010000121.1:0-12246 GCA_964236955.1 uncultured Oligoflexus sp.
CTCCCCATTTCCGGACAGACACTGGCTGGTGTCAGTCCGGAAATGGCGATGGCTGGGTTTCATCGGCAGAAAAAAATGCTCATTTATGGGGAATAAACTCCGCTTTTTTCTGCCTCGCGCCTTAGCCTGCCCATTTCCGGACAGACACTAGCTGGTAATGAACGCTGAAGACTTAGGATTTCTGCAGGTTGTCGGAACAAAATCGGAGCCAAACTCGTTCCTGGGCGAAGGACCCGCATTTCGACAGCACGCAAAAAGGGGAGACATGGTCACTTGCCCGTAAGCGCAGCCATCGTCGCCTAGCGACTGGCCTTTACTTAGACTCGAAGCGCCTTTGAATAGTTGCAGTACATTTATCAAAGTACGTGCTATATCGTTACGTTTTGCTTTTGTTGCGGAACTTAAGTCGATGGACTGGTATGGGAACTAGATACCTGGCGCAAGCTGCTCCAATTTTATAAATGATCAACGAGTCGAGGTAAGCTATGAAACTTGCAGTGGGTGTCCTGCTCTTATTCCTTCAGGTTTTGATTTCTCAATCGTGCAGTAGCAAAAATGCCACAGCCGAAAGTGACCTGAAGCTTGCGGCTGACTGTAACCTGCTCCAACGTTTTAGTGCATTGGTGCTGAGCTGCGGTAACAATCGCTGTGAAAAGATTATTGGCGAAAATGAGCAAAGCTGTCCGCAGGACTGTCTCGACCCCAGGCAGCATGTTGTGTCTTACTATGCGCAGTCGCATGTCTGCCCTTCGGCCACCCAAGTCCATGAACCCAAAACCCAAGACGAACTCAGCACCGCTGTAAAAGAAATCCGCATGCAAAACAAAACCATCAAACTTATCGGTACTCGCCATACAAGCACCGACATAAAATGCCCATCTAATGGTGGCGAAGTGATCGATATGTCAGCATTTGACAAAATTATAGGTATTGAAGACTATAAAGGCAAAAAGACAATTCATGCCGAGGGTAACATTCAATTTTGGGAGCTCGTGAGCTACCTGGATGAAAAAGGTTTCGCTTTGGATCGCCGCTTTCCTGGATTCGGGCGCATAAGTCTTGCCGGCTTTATTGCTACCGGAGCCCATGGAAGTGACACAAAAAACTCGTCTTCGATTGCCTCGTCAATCGTCAGTCT
Organism: uncultured Oligoflexus sp.; assembly: GCA_964236955.1. GTDB lineage: Bacteria > Bdellovibrionota_B > Oligoflexia > Oligoflexales > Oligoflexaceae > Oligoflexus. The sequence goes on from CAXSGP010000121.1 coordinate 1,139, forward strand.
GGAAGTCATGGATTCGAACGGCATCAGTAAAGTATATGATCAGTTCAACTCGACAGAAGACGAGTGGAAAGCTCTGCGAGCCAATCTCGGAGTGCTTGGAATCGTCACGCGGGTTCGACTGGAGATCCGACCGCGATACAATATTGAAATGGAAATTCGTGAGTTTGATGCCAGTATCCTGGACAAGCCTGAACGATTTTTGGACGAAGCGAATAAGTGCGACTTCTTGTTTGCGCATTATATGCGGGGCGTAAAGAAGGTCTATTTTTCCTGTGGTCATGAGACCCAGGAGCCAGAAACGAAGCCAGGCCTCTCAAACGCTCTCTTTTTGCCACCAACTGCTACCGCCTTTAATAAAATCGCCGTGGCTGCATTTCAGCAGGCGGCTTGTGACGATAAAGCGGCCCGTTTGATTGAGTTTACAATCGACCACCAGCGTAACAAGTATCCCTGGCTAACGTGGAAAGATGCGAGCGGAAAGACTCATAACGAGCGCAAGGGAATAGGTTCCTGGCATCGAATGATGGAAGCGGTTTTTGATTCCTCAACGCAACCGAAGTTTTCACAGATCGATTGGGAAGTTGCGGTGCCCGCGCGAAACTTTGCATCGGCCCTTAAGGAGATGCGAGAATTTATGGACAAGAATAATGTTATTATTCCGACGATAGGCGTTATTATTCGCTTCGACCGTGCTCAGGAGGATTCACTTTTGTCTCCCTCTTCTGCTGACGACAGCCTGCGGCCGGGTGAGCAACTTGTGCATTTTGAGATGCCGGTCTACTCTCCTTTTGGTTTTCGCGACAGTGATCTCGAGAAATTGCGCAAACCCTATCGTGATTTTTTTCTTAAGTTAGAGGAGAAGTATGAGGCACGACCCCACTTCGGTAAGAATGATAATGGTCTTTTTCTTAATGATATTACAAAAAATAGATTAAAGGGCAGCCTTGAGCACTTCAACGCAGCAAAGAAAATTCTGGAGCCAAACGGTGGGTTCGACAATGACTTCTTAAAATCGGTAGGGGTGAAATAGACGTTTAAATGCCCTTGGGGACCTCTTTTAAGCGCTTCTTTCCGATCGCTGGCTTCGCCCATGATCCTGGAAAGCACCTGGCTCAAACAAGCCGTAATACCCTTCGATTATTTCAATGGTGCATAACTAGTGTCTGTCCGGAAATGGGGATAGGAAGGCGCGAGGCAGAAAAAAAGCGGAGTTTATTCCCATAAATGAGCATTTTTTTCTGCCGATGAAACGCAGCCATCGCCTTTTCCGGACTGACACTAACTAGTCCTTGAGTCGTTCGCCTTTTAAAGCCTGTTGCAGGGCCTTGGCATCCAGTTTATAGCGCTGGGTTGCCGTGTCGAGGACCATTGGCGCATCAGCGAAAAGATAGAGTATCCGATAGCTCGTTTCCTCAAAATTACTGGGCCAAAAGCCACTAATCTCTTGACTGAGAGTAGGTAACACGGCTGTAAGTTCATCGCTGGCAAAACCAGAGGGCAGTGCAGTGCCCGTAGCCTGGTAGGAAAAGACCTCACGGGCTTGCGGTAGGGTCTTGCCTTGAAAGCGTCGCAGCTCTATTCGAGCTTCATTGTAGGCTCCGTAAACGCCAGCGATCGTATCAAAGGTCGTAAACCGATAGTTCAACGTGGAGTCTGGACCGGTCTTCTCGAAATAGAAATCATCGTCGATAAAAACGGCTACATGCTGGAGTGAGGGCGAGGACGCGCCGAAGGAATTGCCATAGACGAGCAGGATATCAAAGGGCTTAAGTCCTTCGTTACGGTCCTTGCCTGCATCCTGCCAGCTGGGATTCAAAGGCATCACTTTGAGTTTTCTACTGTAGCTATCGTCAGTGAAAAATCCCTGCGCCGCACCGCCGTTTACGTAAAACAAACTCGTCTTTTTGCTATCGCCACGAAGAATCTCATAGGCAGTATTCCAGCAGTTGCTCAGCGTCGAGTAAGTATAGAATTTCTTCTCCCTGGTTGCATCGTAATAAGGTATGTCGGATATTACCCGTTCCGAGGCAAATCGAAAGCCATCCATCGCCTGGATCTGCGGAGGCATGAAATCCACGAGTTCATAATTTCGTGTGGACGAGTAGCTGAGCTGCGTATTGTCAAAGTAGGTGCTTTTCAATTGAGCAAATTGAGCTTCCGAAATCCGTCCAAAACTGACCTTCATATACGATTTCAAAAGGTCGCTGGGATCAAAGAATTCATCCCGCTGCTCTTGTTCCGAAAAAGCCGGCATGGAGCGCGTGACGGTGTGGGGTATGTCCCGAGCACGACTTAATTTGAAATCGAGCCCGACGGGACCTTCCTCCCCCTTTGGTATCGGGCTAAACTCTTTGACAGAGCTCAGAGCTTGCACCGATCGACAGGCGAGAGAATTAAGCATAAACACCGTCCAAACCAGAATTTTCGTCGTCTTCATCGTGTCTCCGGGTCAAGGAAAGATCATCGAAAGGAAATGAGCCAGGGTAACGGCGATTATAGGCTGAATGGGAGAGAAGGGAAAGCGAAGCGAAGGTTGGGATGGCATCCTCAACAACATCCTTTGACGAATTTCATGAAAAATTGTAACGAAGTTAATAGGCTTCCTCTGTAAGACCGTTTGCAAGGCCTTCTTACAACCCATCCTCCACCATCGATATTTCCGACGGAAGTTCTGGAAGGCCTTCTCTTAAAAAGCTTGAAAAATCGAGCCTTCCATTCAGGCAGGCTCACAGGATGCTAATCTTTATTTGTTAAAAGTTACCGGCACCCAATGAGTCCAAAGACTCTATGGAACACTGGGGGATTGATTCCTGGCCGACAACATCACTGCAGGCAATAAGCGCCGGCGCTACGACTCTGACGATTCCACTGTCAAGCAATGTGCTTCCCTTTACAGAATCGATTGCATCAAAAAATACGTCAGCCTCCTGGCCTTTTACCACCCCGATCTCCGTATCGCACTCAGCATGAGATTTCGCGTAAATCGACCGGCTGCAGCCATAAATTCTAAATTCATAGGAGACCACACCGAGACTATTGTCTGCCGTAACGTTCAGACCCCAGTTTTGGGTGAGCTCGAACAGTGTCAGAGACGAATCGCTGGGAAGTTCCCGAACGGCGGCCATCGACAGACCTGAAGCCCCGATAAGGCCAAAAATAAACGTGTTCAGTCTTCTGGAAAAAATAAATGTATTCGCCATTGACGACTCCGGAATGAAGGGTTTCGCTAGCCACACGAGACAACCCTTCCGTTCTCCTTTTTTGAAGCTGTCGCAGTCAATGATTTTCCACTCAGTAGCAGCCCGATCATTGGAGTAACATATTGAAAACATTAGGACTATTGCTATAAAAGCTGGCATAACGCGATTTATGCGAAGCCGACGATGGTGTTGCCTATACGTGGAAGTATAGTTTTCCATCCACCACTCATTGTAGTGTGGGCCAAATCGTTCGTAGGTGACACAAAACCAAAATGGACAAGCTTCAAGCGAGTACCGTCCGTACCTTTAGAAAGCGTGAACGTAACAACAGTGCTCAAAGGCGAACCGTATCCAACATTGCTTTCAACGCCACTCTTCCAAGAATAGCTCAACCGTTCATTCAAGACGACCTCAAGTACCTCGCAATGAATAAGGCCATCCCAAGCGCCTTCCGCTCGCGTCTGAAACGTAAAGGCGGCTTCCGTAAGACTCAAACATTCGCCAATACTTTCCTCAGCCTATCCAAACGCTGTTGTCATGGACTTGGAAAGGTCAGTCCCGGTCCCTTTGACGAAATCCACCTACCCTCGACGGCTCGCGTGTTCCCTTGTAATTATTTGCGAAAAACGTTCTCAATCCATTTGGAAAAAACCTCCAGACTTAACACGCAATTACAGTTGACTGGCCGACAATCCAATACAATTTCATGCACTTGCCGACCAACGAGACTTGAGTTTTTTAATTTTCTGACGATACAATAGGAGTAGAAAGTTTTGAGTGACCGGCATGGTGTCGGCAACCCATGAAGCTTTTAGAATCGTTTAGAGGAAATACGTCATGAAAATTTTCGATCTTCATAAGCATTTGGAAGTCATTGGTCAGGCTCTGGTCGCCATTCTTTTCATTGGCATGGGATTGTCGGCGGTATCGGTCGCTGTCGGTTATACCCTATTTGGGATCTAAAAAGAGATCGCATCTTTTTCAGTCAAAGATTTTACTTCGTAACTGTTCTCAGGAATTGTCCCCGGCTTTTAAAGCGCTTAATGCGCCAGGCACCGATCACACAAAACTCTGCTGCCCTTAGCCTGACCCAAGACTGCCAACTTTTTCATTCTCACCAGTCCTCATACTTAGGATTTGGTAACGCCCGTGGAAATTCTACGTTTAGGAGAATTTCCTCTCCGGATGTCGATTCTGGACGTCGACCGTTCAACTCTCTCGTCCCTATTCAATTGCCGCTGAAAAGCGATTTCACCACCATTCAACCCTGGTGTACTTCCCCTATTGGCCAGTGGCCTCGTTCATCTCATCTAGAGACTTTACCGCCACTGCCAATAATTCGTTTCAGAAACCACAGACAATAGTAAAGTTAAGGTAAATGTACAAAAGTACGCCTCCATAGGACCCGATCGCCAAGAGCGCAGCGGCAGCTTCATTACGTTTGCGGCCTTTGGCATTTGGTTCCCGGAGATAAAGCCAAAAGGCAAGCCCAAGTATCAATGCGAGCCCGGCAAAGGCAATTCCGTAGGGCAAAACTTTGCCCCGAACCGGCAAACTTAGGATCAGAAAATACTTGCAGAGCAGCTCAAGACATCCCATTGCCCAGGCGATCAGACTCGAACGTTTTCGCCCAAGTAGACCCGAATAGGTCTCCACCCCCGTTTGCTCTTCTTCAATCCCCTTCGTCTTGCGCGTGAGCTCAAAGCATAAGCCCCCGAAGAAAGAGAGGGCCGCGAGCCATAAAAGAGTCATTGAAAGTTCAAAATCTGGAATCGCGCTCATCACGAACCAAAGTATTACCAGCGGCATAACCAGCATATGGCTAACCGCATAGAGGACAAGACGCTGATTCAGCCACTCCGGAACAAAAAACTCTTTGGTCATGAGTGAGACCCAGACAATGACGATGAGAAATCCGGCTCCTGCAGGGCCAAAGCCCCGGTCAGCATAAAGACAGAATGCGCCGATGCAAGCAAAACAAACGACCGCAAGAATCTTGAGATGACGAAGAGTGATCAGGCCGCGCTGCAGAACACGCTGCGGATGATTGATACTATCCTTTGCATAGTCCTTGTGCTCGTCGAGGATACGGAGCAGGAGAAAGAAGGCGATGGAAGCCAGACAGCCCAGTAACTCTCGCGACCCTATATGAATCGTGCCAATGTTCGGCCCAGCGACAGAGGCCTGTCCAAGGAGACTACAGCAAAGATAGATGATGGCAAAAGCGATCCATTTGGGAGGCTCGAAGCGCTCCATGATCCAGGACCAGAGGCGTCTCGGAAACGGACTATCCATGTTAAGACTTCGACTCATCATTATACCTACTAGCGTATGGTTAGGGGGGTGCAAAAAATGGATCTTAACTGCTCATCCGCTAAAAGAGAAGGCGACAGATCTGCCTTTTATTTCTTTTTTTGGAATTTTAGGCTAAACCTGTGCCCGGCTGGTCCAACGCTTGCAATGATGCCTGAGCCAAGGGTTTGACCCTGCTTCGGATTGCAAAATGTCGCGCTATCTAAGGAATTATACATGCCTCTTTCTTTAACTATGCAAACTCGTGATTCAGTGACTGAAGACTTTATCCTGGATTTCATAGCTTGCGAGACCCAGTTAAGGAAGCCGCCCTTTGATCCCTCCACCAAGCGGGACAACTATGTACGCAATCTGATGACATCGGATGCCGAGTCGGCATTTTTTCTTTTAAAGAGTGAATCGACCTTGCTGGGCCGGCTTGCCGTTTTCAAATCGGCAACCTATCCAAAGGATGCCGCGGTTGGACTCTTCGAAATCGACCTTGATCATGATTTTACCAGCCATGCCGCTGTACTCCTCAATGCGGCAGCCGAATGGGCGAAGACCAATGGCGCCATACGCCTGCTGGGCCCAATGGATAAAAATACCTGGTATCAATATCGATTTCGAGTCGATCCCGAAGTCAGTCATCAGAGTTGGGAACCGGCGCAGCCGCTGGAATATGCCGCTTGCTGGCGGGCCTTCGGCTTTCAAACCCTTGAGCGTTACAAGTCCTTTTTCTTTCGGAATTATCCTCTCCTTGCCATGCGTCTTGCGGTTGGCTTGTTTTTCTATCCCGCTTACCGGCGCGCGACAAGAACGGGCTTTTCGTTTGGGCCTTTCTCGCGCAGCTGGAGTGAAAATCTTCCTGACATCTATGCGATCGGCATCGATTCTTTCGCTGCTAATTTTCACTTCGAAAAGATATCGCGTGCGGACTTCGATCAACTGTATCTGGGAATGCCTGTGGATACCTCCTTATCAGTATTCCTCATCGATCCCAACGGAAAGCCGGCGGGATTCTTTCTCTCATACCTTTCCAATGGTTATCAGGTCGGCAAGACGCTAGGCTTAAGGCCTGACCTGCAAGGTCTCGGGCTAGGCAAGGCGCTCCTTTATGCGTCGATGACCAAAGCGATTGAACGGCGCTGCAACAGTTGCGTGGGGGCTTTGGTCAAAGTTGGGAATCGCACGGAGGCGATTGCGCGGAAGCTCCAGAGGTTTGGACTTTTAAGCGAAGTCCATAACTATGAGTTGTTTTCCTACACCATAGAATAGCCAGCCCTTAGAACTTTTCAATCGTTTTGAGAAGAGGCTTGAGGCTCAGCTTTCTATCGATACGGGATCGGTGCCGGATGTCGCGGACAATTGCGGCTTCATAGATGCCCTTGAGATGGGGAAATTCACGCCGGATCAGGGCGCTGTGCCTCAGGACGTGTTCCCCTATCAGAAAAGGCTCGTTTCGACTTGTTCGGCCGATAAAACAGGCGCTCGATTGAATCAGCCAGTAGATCCGCTGCTCATCGGCGAAATCCTCGGGTCTTTGAAAGCTTCGGCCGCAATGCCAAAGTCCGTCATCCTTCACCGCAATTCGATCGCCCATGTTATGCCAGATGCGGCCAGCTTCATCGCGCCGCTTGAGTGCGTGATCGACATTCGACGCCTGAACGTACTCTTCCGTGACGTGAGGCCCTGTCACCCAGAGCGTTTCAGCGGTAGCATCCATCGTAATTTCCGGAACCGCATGACCAAGGTAGGTGACCTGAAAGTATTGGTTAGCACGGCAGATCGCTAAGGCCTGCCGCCCATCGGCATGCGAGACGGGTTCGACCTCGGTACTGCCGTAGATCAGCTCAATATTCGCATGGGGAAATCGTTTTATGGCCGAATCGAGGATATTGCAGTCCAGCAGCGCCCCGCCCACCCCGATCCAATCCAGATGTTCGAAGCCTTTTGTGGCGATCACTTTTTCTAGAAAAGCCGGACCACAGACGAGAGTGTGGGGGGCGATGGCCTTCGGCAATGAGCCCATTTCGTCCAAAACCTTCTTTGGCCATCTGGATGGCATGAGATACGTCCCCCGCCCGCGACTCAGATGATAGAACACCAGGTTGGGAAAAATGGCCATAGTCGGCTTAAGCTCGCCTTCGGGCTCAGAATCGAATTTGGAAAGAATATCAGTCACCACCTCCATGTATTGGTGGGTACGGGGAATACCCTTTGGAATGCCGCTTGTGCCAGAGGAGAAGGAGAGAATCGCGCGATGGGAGCCCGGCACTTCCTCACGAATAAAAGTCCTTGGATCGATTTCGTTCCCTACACTTTGGGGCCGGATCCAATGAGATATGCTACGGATTTCCGCGATTCGAGAAGCCCATATCCGGCCCAGTACCGGTGTCCAGAAGACCTTGGGCTGGGTTGTTCTTATAATATGATTGATTCGTTCCACAGGCAGCCAGGGCTCAACGAGGAGTATGGTGGCCCCCATGCTGACGGCTGCGATTGCCACAGCATAAAGTTGGGGGCCCGGTTTATCCAAAAGCAGGATATGGTCGCCGGCAGTGACGTTGAGTCTCTGCAACGCTCTTTGCGTTTTACGCACGAGCTCACCCAAAGCGGCAAAGGTAAAAAACCCTGATTTTGGTGTCCAGAGTGCCAACTTCGAAGGATTCGCTTCGATCGTCTCGTAAAGGCCTGAGCTCCAATTCATAATCATAACTTTCCGAAACCGACCCCGGAAAATCCAGCTAGTCGATCCAAAATCAAAATGGGAATGGATGTACCGACGATACAATCATCGATGAAAAGGCAGAATATGTCCCCCAAAAAAGGACAATGTCCACTTGCCAGACTAGCTTAACTAGCTAAAAATATAAAGTGACTGAACCATGCGATGCGCTGAAGTGGCCATTATAGCTGAGCCATGGCCCAAACCTCCCGCCGCAGAATGAAGAGGCCCCCATGAAGATTGATGATCGACGCAAGACTCCAAGACGCAAGATTGAAGCCAGCGAACGACTTAAGATTCGGTTCAGCTGGGGATCCCAAGAAATCTCGGCGGTCGTTCGGTCTTTGGATTTTAACGGCGTCTTGCTTATCTTTAGCGGTGACGTCAGCGCATTTGACGAACCCTACCCCGCGCCTTCGCTCGAAGCCTATGTCTCCAGTCCGCGCTGGCAAGGCGAACGGCAGCTGAAGAACCTGGTGGTAAAGCGCACGAGAAGCGTCAGCAAGGGGCGGGTTAAGATCTTTTTGCGGCCGGGCGACGAGGACGTCAAGGAAGTCCTCTGGAAGCTTGGATTTATTCTGGATAACAGCGATTCCCCCATCGATCGCCCGCGTCGAAGGAGTGAAGAGGAAACTCCCAAAATCCCAGGCCGGGGCCACTACACGGAATCCTCGAGACGAAGTCGGGTGCAATTCATTCGGGAGGTCACCGCACTCCCCCTAGACCGCCTCGATTCGATCGATCTTATACCGGAACGCCTGACCAGCAACATCGAGAATCTAGTCGGTTCGGTTGAGATACCCGTCGGTCTGGGCGGACCCCTTCTTTTCAACGGTGAACAGACCAAGGGCATGATCTATGCACCTTTTGCGACAACGGAAGGAGCCCTGGTCGCTTCCGTTACCCGAGGCGCGACGGCTATCACACGATCGGGCGGGGTCTCCACGCGGGTTCTAAAGCAGCAGATGATGAGAGTGCCCTTCTTTCGCTTTCATCAGCTTGCCAGCGCTTTTGCCTTCACCCGATGGATCGAAGATCATATCGAAGACATTCGTTCGCAAACCCACAAGGTTTCGCGCTACGCAAACCTCGTAGCACTCGATCCTCTGCTTAGCGGATCTGCCGTCCACGTTCGCTTCATCTACGAAACCGGCGATGCCGCGGGTCAAAATATGACCACAACCTGCACCTGGCATGCCTGCCTGTGGATTCTTGAGCAGCTCAAACGTCACGACGATATGCTGGTCGAGCATTTCATGATAGAGGCGAATGCCAGCGGCGATAAGAAGGTCAATCAAATGTCCTATCTCCAGGGGCGGGGGATGAGGGTCACAGCCGAGTGCTTCCTCTATGAAGAGGACCTCAACCGCATCCTTAAGGTGACCGGGCCTGATTTGGTCAATGCGTATCATCTTCTTGTCCAGGGCGCGATCCGCTCCGGGACAATAGGGGTAAACGTCAATATTGCCAATGTGATCGGGGCCATCTTCACGGCCACGGGCCAGGATATCGCCTGTGTCCACGAATCTTCCATAGGCATACTCAACGTCGAAAGTGCGCCTGGCGGAGTCTATGCGAGCATGCTTTTGCCATCGCTCATCATCGGCACGGTCGGCGGCGGCACCGGCCTACCCGACCAGAATCTTTACCTGCAAATGATAGGATGCCGGGGCGCATCGCAATCCTGGCGACTTGGCGAAATTATCGCCGGCTATTGTCTGGCTTTGGATCTGTCCACACTCAGTGCGCTGGCTACCGGGCAATTTGCTACCGCCCATGAAAAACTCGGTCGCAACCGGCCGATTCAAAGCCTCACCTTTGAGGAGCTTAATACCGCGTTCTTCCAAAAAATCCTCGCGGCCGAACCATCGTTCCTTGCCTCGCCCCTTCGCTCCAGCAAGCACCTGGCTCGAAATGATGAAAACAACAGCATCATCACCGAACTCACCTCGCGCCGCATAGCCAAACTTATCGGTCATTTCCCGATGGCTTTTGACCTCGAAGATGGATCCCATCTCAACGCCATGGTGAAGATAAAGGCCCTCGACTCCGAAGTCCTGGTCATGCTCAACACAGTCGCGTCCATGTGCCACCCGGTATTGGCCAAAGCCTTCCGCAGCCATAATCAAAATCTCGGTTTTAAAAACAATCACGTTCGTGAATTAGCCATCTTCCGCCAAACCGATCCAAGGTTCACCGAGCATGCTCCCAAGGTCTACGGCATCCTCGAAGACCCGACACGTGACATCTACCTGATCGTGATGGAGAACATCGAACACATCCGTTACATGAACACCGAGAATAAGCCTGAACTTTGGAATAGCGAAGCGATCGGAGCGGTCATCTCCGGTCTCGCGCAATTGCAGGCCATCTGGTGGAAACGTGAAAGTGAGCTAAATTCAAAGCCTTGGATTGGCACGACGATGACGACTCAGGTCATGGTGGAGATGAGCGACCTTTGGAACGGCCTTAGCATTCATGCGGCTCAGGAATTTCCGGGGTGGTACGACCAGGACCTGCTTGAGATCAATGCTCAGCTGATCCTAACTATTCCCGACTGGTATCCTGAACTTGACGCGATGCCGAAAACTTTGGGACATAATGACTTTAACCCCCGCAACCTGGGTCTCAGAGCCACGGAAACCGGGTTCAAACTCTGCGCTTACGACTGGGAACTGGCATGCATACAAGTCCCCCAGCACGATCTTGCAGAATTTCTTCTCTTTGTGTTAAACAAAAAATGCAGTATTCAAGACGTCGAACATTGGGTAGATACTCATCACAAAGCTCTGGAGGGAACGACCGGGGATGCGATCGATCTCAAGCAATGGCGCCGTGGATTCCATCTCTGCCTTTGCGATCTTATGATCCATCGGGTTCCGCTTTAT
>CAXSGP010000122.1:0-12240 GCA_964236955.1 uncultured Oligoflexus sp.
TTTCCAATGTAGCCACCTTCTCGGCGTATTCCAAGCGATCCCAGCGAATGTTGCGGGAGGTTATTTGACTTGAAGGCACGGCTGGCGTAAAGGATCAAGAGCGCTTGGTCCAAGCCTTTTCTACGTCAATTGGGGTGAATATGGCAGTCTATAACCGCAGTGTCCGCACTTGGCTTCTCCTTACAACTTTTACTATCCTATTGATGATAGGTCTTGGTGGTCTGACTCGCTTGACAAAGTCGGGGCTCTCTATCGTCGAATGGCAACCGGTTGCAGGAGCCTTGCCGCCGCTCAATCAAGAGCAGTGGGAGCGGGAATTCGATAAGTACAAACAATTCCCTCAGTATCAAATCAGCAATCCCAACATGCAGCTGAGCGAGTTCAAGTTTATTTATGCTTGGGAATATTCGCATCGCCTGCTCGGTCGATTCATTGGAATTCTTTTTGCCGTTCCTTTATGTTACTTTGCCCTACGAAAGCGAATCAGAGGCAAGTTGGCTAAAAAATTGGGTGTGGCTTTGCTTTTGGGCGGTCTCCAGGGCATTGTGGGCTGGTACATGGTGAAATCGGGCTTGGTTGATCTCCCGCAGGTTTCTCATTATCGTTTAGCAACTCATCTTCTGCTGGCGATGTTCCTGATGGTCTGGCTCTACTCGATCGCTCAGGATCTTAGATTTCCTCTTCAGGCTTCTCGCCTTGAAGCTAAACAGCCTTTAGCGCATTACGTAGTAGCTTTTCTTGGACTCGTTGGTTTGCAGATCTTTTACGGAGCTTTGACAGCCGGACTTCACGCCGGTCATCTCTACAATACCTTTCCTCTTATGAATGGTGAACTTATTCCTAGCGGACTCAATTACATGGGCGGCTTGCGTGATCTTTTTGATAATCCAGTCACCGTCCAATTTATTCATAGATGCCTCGGCTGGCTGGTCTTCCTCTCAGCACTAAGCCTGGCTTATTTCGGAATGAAATTCGCACGAACCAGTCGACAGAAGGTCAGCCTTCAGGTCATTGGCGGCTTAGCGGTTCTTCAGTTTGTTTTGGGTGTGTTAACGCTACTCCATGCCGTGCCCGTGACTTTGGGATCAATGCATCAGATGGGTGCCAGTCTTTTACTGCTCGCGACGGTTCACGCGGTCCATGCCTTTCATGAAGCTCAAGTTCGCCTGATCGCATTTTAAGGCAATGAGAGCCAATGGCCCCCCCTTAGCGCCGACGCACCCTGTCCTTATTTCAGCCGCCAAGTCCTAGCTCTCAATCTGCAACTCGGGCTTGCTCCTGAGTATCCGCAACGTGGCGATCATAGCGGTTGCAAGGCAAACGGCAACCAAACCCAGGCTCAGAGTCAAGGGCAAGGCGATCTGAGCCCGCCAGACCCCTTTAAACAAGACCTTGGCAATCACAAAACTGCAGACCAGACCGATCCCGGCTCCAAGCAGGCTGGCGATCCCGGAGGTACTAGCAAACTCAATGGCCGATGCTCGCAACAGCACCGGAAATTCGGCGCCGAGAATCTTCAGCAGGTTATGGTCCCAACGCCGCGCCAGAGCCTGATGCTGCGCGATGGAATAGATGACCAGCACCCCTGTGAAAGTCGTCAGATAGGCCATGACGTTGAGTATCAAAGCCATCTGCTGGACGATCAAGGTAATCTTTGCTACCAAGGCGCTGACATCGATTACCGATATATTAGGGAATTTCTTAACGATCGCCTGTTGCGTGCTGACTTTCTTATCGATAGGCATTTCGGGAATATTCATGAGGAATGTCTTCGGAGCATCATCTATGACCCCGGGCTGCAACAGTATGAAAAAGTTTGGTTCGAAAGTGTTCCACTTTACCTTGCGCAGACTAGTGACCAAACCCTCAATCTCCAGACCCTGAACATCAAACTTTATCGTGTCACCAAGCTTGAGTTTAAGACGGTCGGCATAAGCAGCTTCCAGCGAGACCTCACCGATTCCATCCCCGCTATAAGGCCGGGTAAAAAACCTGCCGTCTTCAATACTTTCGCCGCGCGCGAGTTCCATGCGATAAGAGAGGTTGACGCCGCGATTTCTTGAATTTTCCTCTTGCTGGGCCTCGCGCGTTTCAGCGTTGCCGCTGGCGCTTCTCCCTTCCGTTTTATCCTCTCCCTCCGCCTTATTTTCATCTCTTTGGAAAGTCTTGCCATTGGTCTCGGTGAGTCTGGCCATGATCATGGGTGAGGTCGACTGTGCAGACGATCCCAGGGTCGCTAGAAGGGCTTTTAGATCCGCGACCTGATCATCTTGAATATCGAATAGGAAAAAGCTTGGGAGCTTTCGACCGTCAGGACTGTCCAATTCCCGTAAAATACTGCCCTGAAGCTGCGGAATAAGATTGATCAGGCTGCTGCCCAGACCAATTGCGACAAAAGCACTGATCGTTGACGCGGGGTGGGACCTTAGAAAGAGTGCGGCTAGCCGCAGCGAAAGGCTGGGACTCCTGCGCAAGCGCGTCACAGCATAGAGAAAACCCCAGGCAACACATGCAAAAAAGGTCAGAATCAGCAGGGCAAGGCCAAAAAAAAGACTGCCGATTGGCAAGGAATGGGCCTGCAATACGGAAAGACCATAAAAAGCGGCAAGGACAGGCAGGTAAGCCAGGCGGTCTTTCGAAAGAAAGACCACGGCATCCGTGTTTTGTTCATGAAAAAGCACGGAAGGATTGAGCCTGCGGAGGCGCTGTAAAACGGGCAGGCAAATCAAGATCGATCCCAATCCGCCTAAAACAAGGGCGAAAGCAATCGTTTGCCAGGGAAGGCCGGCTTCAAACGCAACGGGAGAGAAGTCCTTTACGAGATTGAGAAGCAGGGGAATGACTCCAAGCGCCAGGAGCGACGAAAAAATCGCACTGATGATACCTAGAAAGCCTACTTGCATAAGGTAGAGTAAAAGAGCTTTATTATGGGTCAAACCTAGGCTTATAAGCACGGCAAGCGACGAACTGCGCCGCTCAAAATAGTCACGGTAAAGGTAGGCTGCCCCGATACCTGCCAGTGATAATGCCACCAAAGCCACGAGACCGAGATAGTCGGAGAGATAGGCGAGCATGCGGCCATTGTCCTGACCCGATTCCAGATAGCTGCGGATACGAACCGAGGGATCCGGAATGTGAAGCTTGAGCTGTCTCAGTTGTTTGTCGACAGCGGCGCCTAGGGGAAGTTTATAGAGTATGGTATGCCAGGCCGTGTTGCCTTTGACCAATAATCCGGTGGGCGCGAGCCATCTTGAATTCATATAGACCCGCGGTGCCATTCCCTGGCCGATGGACGTGGCCGTATCCTCTTTAATCGTATCGGCAATTTTAAAGGTCTGCTGGCCTATCGTAACCTCAGAGCCTTGCTTAAGTTCGAGCTTTATCGCCAGCTCCGGTGCGATCCACAGAGTTGGCTCCGCTTTTAAGGAAGGAGCCTTGCGATGAAATCCAAGGTGCTCAAGCAGGATGTCGCCATAGTAGGGATAGTCTTCTTCCACAGCCCTCACTTCGACGAGACTGCTGGAGTCTTTGGTCGCCATCATGGTGAAGAGACTTGTCAAATGCTGCGAAACGCTACCTGGCGGCAGACTGTCGATCGCCATTTTCCCTTCGAGATCGGTGATCGGCCGCCTTGAGCTCATCGTCAAGTCAGCTCCTAAAAGGGTCTTTGCCGAGTCCTGGAGCCTGTCTCTGAAATTCCGCTTGAGAGCATCGAGGCTGATAAAGCCGAGTAGCCCAAGGCTCATGTTCAAAACGAAAAGCAAGGCAAAACGCGGGCCATTGCGCAGTTCTTTCAGCATATAGCGGAAGAGCATGAGGCGATCCTTCTTATTGGAAGCGTCCGGTTTGAAGCGTAAGCTGTCGATGGCAACGCTTGGCAAGGAGTGGATCGTGCGTGACGAGGATCATCGTCATGCCGCGCTCCTTCACGGCATCAAACAGCTGCTGCATGACTCTGGTGCCCGTAGCAAGATCGAGATTGCCTGAAGGTTCATCGGCAAGGAGTAGTCTTGGCTGCACGACACAGGCACGGGCGATCGCCACACGCTGCATTTCACCGCCGCTGAGCTGCTGCGGTAAATGCTGGGCTCTATGATCGAGACCGACCAGTTTAAGCGCGTCAAGGGCCAGCTTTTCAGCGTCTCTCATGCCTGCAATGTCAAGAGGTAGCGTGACATTCTCAAGCGCAGTCAGGCCCTTCATAAGATGGAATTGCTGAAAGATAATCCCGATGTTCGCACCGCGGAAGCGACTCAGGGCCGCCTGCTTGAGCCCAGCAAGTTCCTGGCCGCCTATGCTGACCTTGCCTTTGTCGACCTGATCAAGCCCTGCGAGCAGGGAGAGGAGAGTGGATTTGCCAGAACCCGATTGTCCGACGATAGCCAGGGTTTCGCCAGCTTCGACGGTAAAACTCAGGTCTTTTATAACAGCAATTTCGGTTTCCGCCTGCCGAAAGCTTTTGGCGATCTGATCGACGACAACAATGCTCATAAAAGCCCTTTAATGACAGGATAGATTCGATTCGTTACGATTTCGTAGCCTTTTTCGTTGGGATGAATGCCATCGGCCTGATTGAGTTTGTCATCGCCGGCTACGCCTTCTAAAAAGAAGGGCACAAACGTGATTTTTTTCTCTGCGGCGATTCGGCTGAAGGTCTTTTCAAAGTCTTTCGGAAATTTTTCGCCATAATTGGGGGGCGCCCGCATCCCGAGAAGAACGACCTTGATCCTGGCTTTCTGAATCTCATCGATTGCCTGGGCAATATTTTTATAGGTCGTCTCTGTATCGATGCCGCGAAGGCCATCATTAGCACCCAGTGCGTAGATGATCAGGTCGGGCTTGGTTCGCTTGAGATGAAAGCGGAGACTACTCAGACCAAAGGCTGTCGTTGCCCCGCTAGAGCCGGCATTGATGACTTTGGCGTCCTTTAGGCCGTCGGCCTGAAGCTTGTTCTGCAGGAGCTGCGGCCAGGTTTTATCGGGAGGCACACCAAGGCCGAAGGTTAATGAGTCACCAATCGATAAAATGACTGGTTTTGCCCAGAGAGAAGGTGCAAAAAGAAAGAGTAAAGAAACGACACTGAGCCTTAGAAGCTTTTGTTTCATGGAAAACACCTTTTGACGTAGCGCTGCTGTGTCTCTGTATTATCGCCTAGAGCGCTTGTACAGCAAAGGAATACTTTGCGAGCCCGGGGCCGGCTCCCCAAAAATTCCGATCGAATCGGGAAGGCTAGCGTTTAGCAAATAAGAATATGAGTAGAGCATTTGACTTATAAAATGGGAGGCCAGCATTTTGGAACATTTTACCTATCGTGGCGGGGAAACCTTTTGCGAAAAAGTCGCGCTTAAAACTATCGCCGCCGAGGTCGGGACACCCTGCTATGTCTATTCCAAAGCCAGTTTGAACGGGCAAATCAAAAGGCTCAAGGATGCCTTCGGCGGGTATCCGACCCTGATGTGTTATGCCGTCAAGGCGAATAGCAATCTCTCGTTACTGCGAGAGATTTTCCAAGAGGCTATGGGTGCGGATATAGTCTCGATGGGAGAACTGGAACGCTCGCTAAAAGCTGGTGTGAAGCCTTTGGAAGTGGTTTATTCGGGAGTCGGTAAACGCGACGATGAAATTCTTCGTGCCCTCGATGTGGGTATTTATGCATTTAATGTCGAATCCAAAGGCGAACTTGAGACCATAGGCCGACTGGCAAAGGGTCGGGGTAAAATTGCCAATATCTCGCTTCGCATCAACCCCAATATCGATGCGAAGACCAATCCGAAAATCGCCACCGGGCTGTTCTCAACGAAGTTTGGTCTGGTCGAAGACGAAGCGCTGGAACTCGTGCATTATGCAGCGACTCACCCCAACCTTCAACTCAAAGGGGTTGGCTGTCACATAGGGAGTCAAATCACTGACCTTAAGCCTATGGCAGAAGCGGTGGAAAAGCTCGTGGCCTTTGCGATGAGGGTGCGAAAAGTAGGCGCCAACCTTGAGTTTCTCGATATGGGGGGAGGTCTCGGAATCGTTTATGACAAAGAGCGTCCCCCTTCGATCGAGAATTATGCGGAAATACTGATAACGGCCGTGAAACCTACCGGCCTTCGCCTGCTGATCGAGCCAGGGCGTCTGGTGGTTGGCAACGCGGGTGTGCTGCTGTGTTCGGTAGTCGTAACGAAAAAGACTCCGAAAAAATCTTTTGTCATCGTTGACGGCGCAATGAATGATCTCATTCGTCCGGCCATGTATGATTCCTATCATGGGATAATGCCGGTTCGTATGAGTACGGGGGTCGAGGGAATTCACGATGTCGTGGGGCCGGTATGTGAGACATTTTTGGCTCCGATCGGCGGCTGCCGGAGATGAAAACTGGTGATCTCCTCTATTTGCAAAGTGCGGGCGCCTATGGTTCGACCATGGCCTCGAACTATAATACCCGGGCACGCGCTGCCGAAGTTCTTGTCAATGGGGATAGATTTATAACGATAAGGCGTCGAGAAAAACTCGAGGATTTATGGAAGGATGAAGAGTTTTGACCGCCTGGGGCCTGCTGGTGGTTTCGCTCGATTCAGAGAAATCGTTCGTAGCACCAGCTCTTTATCGAGTCCGTACCCATGATCTCAATTCGAAACCTGAGCGCTTGGGCATTTGATTTTCGAAGCCATCTTGCCGATGCTTGAAGGCGAGCTGTCTTTGAATGAGCAGCTATCATTGGGCAAACGTGACGAGTGCTTTTCATCAACCATTGCCAAATTTGATTTATGATATTTCGCGGCGATCGTATTCTGAGCCATCTTTGGCATGATAAAAAATGCAAATTCCAATCCTAAAACCAAGCCTATTGTTTTCACGCTATGTTCCTCTTTTGGGGGACGTCGTTACTCCGTTAAAATACCTATCGGTCCGGGTTTGAAAAAGCTTGATGGCAGTCATTTTATTGCATAAATTTCAATCGCTTAGCTTGCTTTTTATAGAAGGAGCTACCGTTCCGTTTTAACAGGAACAAAATATTCTTTTAAAGCAAGGGCTTGCAGCGTTTTTCAGGTATTTTTTAGGTAACAAAGCGGCCTGTTATCCAGCATCCTCGCCACAGTTTCTCATTCTCTCTGTTTTTATAGGAAGTTATGGCGCATTCGGCGCTTTTTCTTGGTAGGTGTCCGATTGCAGCTTGGCGTTTCATTCGGAGGCCGCTTGAGGTAAAAGAGGCGAAGCCAACGAAAGGTATGCCTATGCAGGAATCGCCAGATTATGAGGAAGGCATTCAGGAATGCCTTGACTATCTCAATTCTCCGTCCGCTTTAGAGAGTCTGCGGGCCGATTGTTATTGGCCGAAGTGGGATTCGCCTTGGTGGCATATGCTTTTGCTCCACGAAATGGGCGAAACCTATCGGCTACCAAAAAAGATTATCGACGCGTATATCTCTTCACTCAATCACATCGCTCTTAAGATCTTTCCCATTCACTCCCAGGACCTGCCGCCTGGCATTGACCCCTATCGCGGCTACCCCTGCCATTGCCAGTTGGGAAATGTTTACCAGGTGCTTGCTACCTATGGAGTTGATGTTGATGAGGCTTTGCCTTGGATAAAGCCCTGGTTTCTTCGCTATCAAATGGCTGACGGCGGTTTAAATTGTGATAGAAAGGCCTATCTTGTCGAAGGGGAAACACCAAGCTCCATGGTGGGAACGATTGCAGCGTTTGAGACTATACTCCTTTGTTCTTCAAAAAAATGGACCGATACTGAAAAGGCCTTTCTCGAAAAAGGCGCCCAATTTTTAATCGGGCGCAAACTCATCCTTGGATCTGACACGGTCCACAACGCTGCCGAGCGGTTAAGCGCAAAGGATTGGCAAAAGCCAAGTTTTCCGCGCTTTTACTTTTACGATTCCCTACGAGGCCTGCTGGCGGTTTTGCGTTGGTCGATTATGTTGAAAAGGCCGCTGCCCGTGGCAGCAATTCAGGATTTTGTCCTGGCTTTCCACAAGCAATTTCCGGATGGAAAGGTGCACATCGAACGCCGGGCCTTTGCTGACGTAAAGACGCTTGCACAAGCATCATCTGGCCAATGGCAACCCAAACAACCGGCGCGATATCCCCCTTTGCTCCAAAAAGTTAGCGCAATCGGTGGATATTCCCCCTTCCTCTCCAAACAGTGGGCCGAAGCTAAAAACTTACTGTCACAAGGGGACGAATGGAAAAATTTACTGCAGAGTTCCAGTTCCTAAGCGCGGGTTCAGACGCATTCTCAGACCTTGCTTTCCCTCCTGTCCATCGAATATTCAAAGGCCCCACCCGGGCCTTTGTGATATTCTATTCCGGAGCTTACGAAAAGGCTCACGTTGAGGAGAAGGGGGTCAGGACTATGAGTCAACACGAAAATTTCGTTGTCGACGTGAAACATGTCACCAAGCACTTCGCTGACTTGAAGGCGGTGACAGATGCTTCTTTTACGATAAGAAAGGGCGAATGCTTTGGCCTTCTCGGACCCAACGGAGCCGGGAAATCAACACTGATCCGTATGCTCTACGGTGCTTCCGCCAGGACCGGCGGGACGATGACTGTGCTGGGCTTTGATCCGCAGATCAACGGTCGTGACCTGCGCCGACGCATCGGTATCGTCACGCAGGAAGATGCCCTCGATGAGGCGATGTCTGTTCTTGAAAACATGAGAATGTATGCCTCCTTCCTTGGCCTGTCGAAGACCCTCGCGAATACCCGCATTGAAGAACTTTTGGATTTTTTGTCCCTTACCCACAAGGCCAATGCCCCTATCCTTTCCTTATCCGGAGGCATGAAACGTCGACTGGTATTTGTCCGCGCTTTATTGGGTGATCCGGAGCTCCTAATCCTAGATGAGCCTACAACTGGGCTTGATCCAGCGGTTAGACAATTGATTTGGGATAAAATCGAAGCCTTTAAGCGCCGCGGCAAAACTGTGCTTCTGACGACCCACTATATGGATGAAGCCGAATTTCTCTGCGACCGCCTGGTGGTCCTCGACAATGGCTCGATCAAAATTCATGGCGCTCCCCGGGCATTAATCGCCGAGCACTGTCCGGGATTTGTCGCCCTCTGGTCGAGGCAGTATGCGACGCCGGATTTTCTGGAGGATGAAGGGTCATCCCATTTGCAAGCGAACCGACGGCTCGAAAAAAATACCTTGGCTGAACTGGCCGAAGCCTTGGAGAGTGAGCCCATAAAGCCTGCCGTGATCAGGCCTTCCAATCTTGAGGATGTTTTCTTAAAAGTCACTGGAAGGGAGCTTAGCGGCAATGCGTGAATTTTGGGTACTGAGCTGGCGAGTTGCCATGCGACACTGGGCTATCTATAGGAAAGACTTCTTCGCGAATATCCTTCCGACCATCGTCGATCCTACTCTTTTTATCCTGGTTTTCGGAGTGTGGCTGGGTTCGCATATCACCAATCTCGAAGGGCGTTCCTATTTGGAATATATGGCCCCGGGGATTGCTTCGACCACCGTTTTATTTACGGCTTATTTTGAAAGCAGCTATGGGTTTTACGTGCGACTGGTCTACGAAAATATCTTCAAGGCATTAATGACCACACCTATCAGCGCCAAAGAGATCCTCGCTGGAGAATTTATCTGGGTGGCCTTAAAGGGAGCAATCATGGCACTTCTCGTCGGCCTGGTCCTCCTGATCTTTGGCGTCGCAAAATTGCAATATCTCTGGCTTATGCCTGTGATGGGCGCTCTCTTGAGTATGGCCTGCGGGGCCATCGGCTTGATTTCGACAAGCTTTGTCCGTAATATGAATCAGTTCCAAACCGTTTATGCCCTTCTCATAAGCCCTATGTTTTTTATATCCGGTGTCTTCTATCCGACCAATCAGATGCCAGTGCCCCTGCAATGGGTCTGTTATATGTCGCCCCTATACCACGGGGTGCGTCTTAGCCAGAGTTCGCTGTGGGCAGAAGATGTTGGTGCAACCTGGTTGATTCATGGTGGGGCTTTGCTGCTGATAACGGCCGGCCTCATGACCTGGGCGGCTAAGAGGATTTATCCGAAGCTCTATTCTTGATTCGGCCTTAGAGCGAGTTGCTGGTGAGGCTCTCTGGAAACCGGAACGGTTGCTATGTTGATCCGTGTGGCTGCCAGTCGCCTAAGTTTAAGGTCCCCCTGCTTAGGGCACCGCTAAGTTCATTGGGGCTTTCAAACCGCGCTAGCTGGGCGCACAAGCAATTTACGCTAAAATATGAGAGTTGTCGGAAATCATAAAAATTCTACTGTTCCAGCGGTTTAACGGAGCCGTGCCAGAAATTGTCCTTACGAAGTTACTCAACCAGCGCATAGGGTTAAGACTAACCTGAGGAGGTTTTATGGAAGGCCCGTCGCTGGTCCTGCTGGTCGAACAACTGAAGCCCTTTACGAAGAAGAAGATCCTGGCAGCACAGGGCGTGGCTCCTGTGAATCTTGAGATGATTGCTAATGGATCATTGAAGGCCGTGAAGTCGTGGGGCAAACACCTCTTACTGGTCTTCGATAAGACCATTATCCGCATTCACTTCCTCATGTTTGGCAGCTACCGTATCAATGCCACCATCGAGCGTGATCCGAAGCTTTCATTGAAGTTTGCGGAAGGCACCGTGAACTTTTATAGTTGCGCGGTTAAAGAAATTTCCAAAGAGGACTTCAAAGCCTACGATTGGACGATCGATCTCATGGCCAAAGAATGGGATGAAAAAATCGTAGTGAAACGGCTGCGCTCTCAACCTAATGCTATGATTTGCGATTTGCTGATGGATCAGGATATTTTTCCAGGGCTCGGTAATATTATCAAAAATGAGGTCTTATACTTAAGACGTCAGCAGCCCGAGGTGCGACTTAAGGAGTTGAGTGCTAAAGAGCAGCTGGCCCTGGTGCGAGAATCGCGGAATTATTGTTTTCAATTCTACGAATGGAAGAAAATTGACCAGCTTAAACGCAACTGGAAGATCTTTCGCAAGCGAAAATGTCCCGAATGCCGGGGAGACCTTAGCATCCGCAAAACTGGATTTGGGCAGCGTGTTAGTTTTTTCTGCACAAACTGTCAGTTGGGGACAAATCTGCCCCTTCCTGAAATCAAAATAAAGCCAAGCAAAGCTCGCCAATGGGTACGCGCGCCACGGAAGCCCGCTGCTGAGCAACGGGTTTGAGATCAAGACTCTACTGCCGAAAAAGAGACTCCTTATTGATCTGAGTTAAGTCGGTAATATACGATGAAAGCTGATTGGGTGCTGTTACCGAAAGGTTGGGATGCGCTTGCATTCCAGTCGTTTGGATTGTTCAAATGCTATCCCTTTAATGATTCCAGTCGCTCTCAGTGGTGATAAGAAGATACGCAGCAGCAGTTGGGTCGGCTTCCTTTGATGTCACAAATACATTTGCCGTCCCATCCGATTCGAGGATTAGAGTCAAGTCTTCGCGACTTAGACTTAAAAATTCCATAAATGCTTGAGTGATATCGATAAAATTTTGGTTCGCGCTAACAAGACTGACGTTAGTGATTTTACTGGCAACCGGTTTTGTATTCCAAGTGACAGCCATTTCATCCCAAGCTTCTGTCGATCCACTCAAAATAAAGGACGCCGGGCTGGGTCCAGAAATTTGCGCAGACGCGATCACAAACTCGACCTTTGCCACCCGTATCGAAGGTTTGACGCTTGCTGTGTCAAAGCCAAACAATGCTTTTGACTCATGATGATACTGCCCTGCGTCAACCGTGGACGCGCCACCGAAATTTCGATCGGCTACCAAACCGCAGCAGTAACTACTGCGAATGACAGAGGCATCTTTTGTTACAGGAAGAAAGATTTCAGCTGCACTGGCATTGCTATCAAACGTGAGCCCTGCATAAAATGTTATGATGGCTAAAATCGTTTTCGAATGAGTCACGGTTCTTTCTCCTGCTCAAATTTCTAAAGAAATTGTTATCAGGGCGATTTACAGCCGGCAAGCTGGAAAATTATTTATGATATAAGAAAACTGTGCAGAGTTTGTGATAGGCCGCTAAAACTTGGGGTATGCATATTTTCCCAGAGATCTCAAGCGCTGTCGACGTTTGAGGTGTGGAGTTGAAAAGTAGAGGAAGACTTTCTGCATTACACAATTGGTGAAATCCGCTATCCCTCGCGGGTTTCAATGATTGGCTCATGACCCGAACGGCATCCTGAGGTTTTCTAAAGTCACCCTTTTCCTTTAGGGGCTGTTGACGTTTGGCTACGCCAACGTCGAACATCCCCAGTAACGCA
>CAXSGP010000123.1:0-12207 GCA_964236955.1 uncultured Oligoflexus sp.
ACGAGTTTGCCTGTACTTTTCAATCACTTATCTCAAACGTCAACAGCCCCTATTTAATTTTCAACTGAAGTTAATTTCCCGGCTGCCGATAGAGGATTGAGGGGAGGCCTCTCCTTCGTCGACTATGGGAGCGTTTAAACAATGAAGCGACTGCTTACGGCAATCGTGGGCTTTTTAAGTATCTCAACTCTTGGTGTTTCCGCTGACCTGGTCTTACTTAGGCAAGCCGAGAAAATCTCTCTCACACTTACCGCAAAACCTCTTAGCGACGAGCTTCGCCACAGCTTTCTTAATGGTAAAATCACCCTGGAGGAGCTTGCCGACAAGCTCAGCAGCGATCCGGATTTTATTGAGAACTTTGCGCTCTTTTATACGCGGACCTTAGGCTTTCAGTTGCCGTTTCATGCTTACGAGATACGGGACGCCGAAAATAATGAAGAGTTCGGCTCGATCACCTCCCAGCAGTATCCTGAGGGCTATAACGCTGAGTATGCAACAACTTACAATAAGGAGCACATGGAGAGAAACGCAATGGCCATGCGCGGCCCTTTGCAAGTGAAACTCAAGGATTGCCCGGAGGGACCTATACTCCATTTTTCAGCCAATCCTGTTTCCATTGCCAGTGTGATTAAGGCGGCCAATGCAGGTGTCGGGCCTGATGGTAAAGCGGTTCTGGAAGGGACTCTGCCCTTTTGGAAAGAAATTCTCCCGATCTATGAGCGGGGCGATCTGCCATGCGGCAGCAATTTTGTCGATGTGAAACCCTGGTGGGATCCGGTACAGGTCACCGTCGATAGCAAGTATCGCGGCCTGACTTCGTACAAGGCAACGCCTCTCGTTGTGGAGCATTGCGGCGGCACGGACCTTAAGCTTTGCAATACTACCAGTCTTGGGGACAGGGATCGTTTTACCGATCTTTTCAACCGGGACCTGATGATGGAGCCGGGTTACCTTATTGCGCACACTGTTGCTGAGGATAGACCATTCACCGAGGTCGTGACGGGCACCGAGACGATCATGACCGGAACCTATGGGACCTGGATGACCTTCAATGGCGCCAAGATGTGGGCGAACTATCCAGGAGGATCGATTGACGACAAAAATCACGCAATTTTTTCCAATCCAAACGCTGCTGATCGTAAGCATTACCGAATCAAGCGCAACACTCTGCATGCTGGTGTTCTCACCACTCCGGCTTATCAGCTCCTGACCAACGGCCGTCGCGCAAAAGCCAACAAAGCCTACGAAACCTTCCTTTGTTCTAAGTTCGGAGTTCCCACCAATGCCAAGCCCGACCCAAGCGACTCAAACCCGGATCTGACCCAGCGCGCCTACTGCAGTATTTGCCATAAATCGCTTGAACCGATGGCTGCCTTCTTCAATCACTGGCCGTTAACGGGTCAACCGAATTATCTCTATAGCAATCGGGACAACACCGTGAACGACACGGGACGATTCTCAGGCCAGGACGGCAAAGGCGCAGCCGGCTTCGGCAAAATCATGGCGGAGGCAGATGCCTTTGCCGAATGCACAGGCAAACGAGCCTTCGAGTTTGTGAATGGGCGCAAAATGACCACGGCTGAAATCGAAAGTCAGCTTCCCAGGTACGTGGCGCTACTCCGCTCATCGAAAATGAGCCTCCGGCCCGTGATAAAGGCGATGCTTGCCGATCCTCAATTTCTAAAACCTGTTAAGGAATGAATATGAAAGCTTCGCTCCTTATAGCTGCACTTGCCTGGCTAGGCGCATGCAAGGACGCCCCCCCTCGCTACAAGACCGGCAAAACCGCAGGCAATAGCGGGATCCCTGGTAGCACAACGACTCACAATGGTGAGGGTTCCGGCACCGCTTCCGGCCCCGCCGCCGGTGGTGGCGTCATGGGGGGCGAAGTGATAAATGCCCCGATCACCTATTCCCCTTCGCCAGGGAGTGCCATGCGTTTGATGGATGGCCGTGCTTTGACTTTGACTTATCAACGCATTTTTCCCCAAAGAGACTATGGATTTGAAATATGTAAAGGCAACTCGGGTAACGCTTTCAGGGAACTGAGCGACTGCTCGGACACAATGTTTACACCGGAAGAACGGCCTTTTGTAGGCACTGTGGATATCTATACGCCCCGCCTCAATCGTGGTCCTCAGAATCTTCGGCAGCCTGAAGATCTGACCCTGAATTATATGCGAACCCTTCGGGTGGGCCTCAGTCGAGAGTGTGACGCTTTAGTAATCAGGGAACATGCAGCCTTCCTCAGTGGGAAGACGGATGCAAACATTTTAATTAAAGCGGAGAAACCAGGCAAGATTGTCGTGGAAGAATTCTTCCGGCGGATTATCGGCGCCGAAGGAACCAATATTCCAGTCGACTTTGGTATCGACGCTTATCTTGCAGCCTTTGCCCAATACACCGAAGGTAAAGTTGACGCCAACACCACCAAACAAGCTTATTACGGACTTTGCATTGCCGTTGCCATGGATCCCCAGGTCTTCATTTACTGAGCTAGGAGCCCTCCGATGTTTATCGATCGACGTGGAATTTTGAAGATTGCGGGTGCCTCGGCGGCAACCCTCCTTATGAACCGCCGGTCGCTTGCAGCTGAAGATATGCCTATACCGAAGAGCAACCGTTTTTTGCTCTATATTCATTTTGGTTCGGCCTGCGGTATGGCATCAGGTTTGATTCAACCGGTAAAGGTGAACGCCTGGCCTCTCGGGTTTTTTCAAAACGGCGCTCCCGTAGGATCCAATAATCCTTTGCTTAACCAGCATACGGCTGCAGGGAACATGTTTTTCCATGACTATCTTAAGTTCCTGGCACCCATGGCGAAAGACATGTGCCTGATCAATGGTTCCCCGATGTCCCTCGATCACGGTGTAGCCAAGAATCTGCAAACGCGGGGCAGCCCGCTGGCTTCGGTCAGCGCCGAATGGTCGATGGCAGTCGCTCAATTCATGAAGGGCGAAGCCCGTAAAAACCCGATGGTGATCACGGAGGGCGTAAAGGCGCCCAGTGTCAGCGATATTACGCAAATCCGAGCCGCCAGTATGGATGAATTTCAAAACATCACGACCGATCTGAAACTGATTCGGGATCGGAATCTTGATCCGTTCTGGAACGCCCTGAAACAAAGATTTGCCCTTGTTGCTCCGGGGACCGTGCATATCAACGAGTCTTTGGCCGGCGCCGCAAAATATCAGATCGACACTTTAACCAAAGGCCTGCCTGAGCTTGCCGCCGCCAGCGCTGACACCGATGGTTTGCGAAAGATGTTGGGTGGCGATCCGCTCAATCAGACAATTTTAGCCTGCGCGGACCGACAGGCG
Organism: uncultured Oligoflexus sp.; assembly: GCA_964236955.1. Taxonomy (GTDB): domain Bacteria; phylum Bdellovibrionota_B; class Oligoflexia; order Oligoflexales; family Oligoflexaceae; genus Oligoflexus. Next base: position 3,321 of record CAXSGP010000123.1, read on the forward strand.
ATCGAGGCTGCCCGGAATGAAAAATTTAGGGAACAGTTGATCCTTGCTGGGACCTTGGCAAAAACAGGCCTGGCGAGTGGCATGACAATCGAACCGCTCTATGAGGACGCGCATTCGGGTGGTTCGGATGTAATTTCAGCCCGAAAGGCATCGGCAGCCTGGGCTTATATTTCACTATTCTGGCAATGGGTGAAGCTGCAGGGTTTGCAGGATGATGTCATGATCATCGTCAGTCAGGAGTTTGCGCGATCGCCCTATAACAAAGACAGTATGAACCTTGTGGTCAAAGATGCAGCCGGTGGCAACCTCACGGTAAACGCGGCCGGACGCGACCATGGGCTTAGCATGGGGACGATGTTTATCAATGCTAGAGTGCCGAACAACGGTCGCATTGGAATGATCGGGGATAATATGGCCCCACAGGCCACTAAAGATGCCAAAGGCACAGTCGATACTTCCAAGCCACCCTTCACTTCGGTGAATATAGTGGGCAGCATGCTGATGCGGGTGTTTGACGATCTCTATCCAACCGAACGGATGGTGCGAAAGCATTGGCCGGATTTTGTGCCGATCGAAACTATTATTGCCTAATTCAATGGCACTGTATCGAACGATATCTATTGAGGAAAACGAAAGATCCCAATCGTGGAAGGTTAAAGTCAGCCGCGAACGGGCTGAATAAATTTTGAAATGTGGTAATTTTACGAAAAAATTGTTTTGATCCAAGTCCACTTTATCCCTCAGCGTCATGGACGATAAATTAAAGCATAGCTGAACCAGCGCTTGCCGTTAGCTACGTACGCTTGAATAGCCCTGCAGACTGCATCGGCAGATCATGAAAATGAGTTTTGGGAAACATTATAAAATGGGAAGGGCCGCTGATGAGGTCTCTCATGGCTCAGAGCCTTGGTTAAGAAAAAAAATTAATGGGCCGGCATCGGCTCGGAACCGCGCCGACCGCATAGGAATCGTTCGCTTAAAGACCCTTTCGATTCGCCGAAATAATGCCACTCTTCGTAGCCACGATGCTACCCATCAAAAATATTTTTATTACTACAACCCAACGATACCCTTGCAAATACCGAAATTATTTTGATCTGCGACCCTGACAATAATTTATAGACCGCCTCAGGCCCCACTGATAGGGATGATGGATAAGTATGCTTACGTTCTTTTCCCCATGATTTTTTGGAGAGGAATGCTGATCAGCTTTAATGATTTCGTACGCTCACTTTCCAATACCGACTTGAGGAGATCTATTTCATGCCCGTTTATAAAACACTCCTTGTTTTTGCAGCTTCCCTCCTGGCTTCATGTGGAGCTAAGAACATCGAGCAACCGTCGAACCCATCGTCCCTGGTACAAGACATCGCCCAAGCTCGATGGCCAAATCCTCGTATGGTGCCTGTGTGTTTGGTGAATCGTTCGGAAGTCGGTCAGGGGCTCTTGGATGACCTAAAGAATCATGTCAAGCGCGAATATGCCCGCCTTGCCGGAATTGGGCTGATTGGTTGGAATGACTGTGGCCCTGATGACTTCAACAAGACAATGATCCGTGTATTCTTTAAAAAGGTATATGACTGGTCGAGCGGGGATCCTTCTATCGCTGGCGCAGGTCTAACAATATTGGGAATGACGTCGGCGGATTGCGGACCGGATTGCCGAGGCGGCACGATGAAGATTGAAATCGGCCAAGGGGGCGATTACCCCCCCGGCTGGCCAGCCTTTGTCGTCAACGTTACCAGGGCCACTATGGTTCATGAATTCGGTCATGCCCTTGGACTTGCGCATGAGCATGAAAGGACAGACGCTTATGGTTGCAAATATGATCAGATAAAGACATACGCCAGTGATGACTATAAATATATTGGTGGTTTTGATCCCAATTCGATCATGAGCTATTGCCATCCCGTTGACCAAATCACCTTAAGTAATGGTGATATTGAAGGCTTAAAATTCCTTTATCCCATGACCGCAAACCTTGCCGGCAGCGTGAGCATTCGGAATGCCGCCTCGGATAAATGCATCGATATCCCAGACTATACCTTTGAGCCAACTGCCCATATCGAGCAGTTCAATTGCAATGGAGGCCTGCGAAACCAGCTGTTCCGTCTCCATGATGTTGGCAATGGGGAATATGAAATCCGGAGTTCAAATACTGACTTATGTCTCGACGTCAGCAACCAAAATACCGGATTTGGCGCCAAAGTCGAACAGTTTTTCTGCCGAGGCACGGGCAACCAAAAGGTGCGTATTCTCGATAGAGGCAACGGTCTGCACTCTTTCCAGTTCGTCCACAGTGGACTTTGCCTCGATGTACCAGAGGGAAAGTCGGACAATGGGCTACAGCTTCAGCAATGGGAATGTAACAACTCTCCTGCGCAAAGTTTTCAATATTAATAGCGTGGGCGCGCCTGGTCGATCATTCGGGTCATCAGGCCTCCTTACTGCGCATGCAATGACCAGGCGCAAGCCGCTGCTTGATGGCTGCTGGGCCTTTTGGCCATTAAGCTGGATCCAGCCTCGCGGCCCCCAGCTTTTGAATGGTGGATGAAGGCTGCGCATTCAATCGAATGGCAGCTCCTTCGCCCCTCTTTACCTGAACTTTTGGGATTTCACTAAGCTGAGATTGGTAGGCTCTGCTGGAAAATGCATTCTGGCGGAAACCCGATTACGATTTTGAAGGGCCGCCTGCCATTCTCAAGTTTTGGCCTGGTAAACACAATCGAAATACTGCCACCCTGTTTAATCACGAGATCCTTGATGATATCCATCCCCACGCCACGACCTGATATGTGGGTTATCGCCTCCGCAGTTGAAATCCCGGTTTGAAAGATGATCTCAGCGATAGCTTCGTCGCTCTGCAGGGGATTCGCGCACTTTTTGGCAAGAGCGGCGATATTAAGGCCGGCGCCATCATCGCAGATTTCCAGAATTAATCCCTTTTGAGTTACACTGGCATCGATTTTGACTGTAATCGTGCCCATAGAATCCTTGCCGTCCCGTTCGCGGGCGTCCGATTTTTCTATGCCATGATCAATGGAGTTACGCAGGATTTGTACGAAAATATTTCTTATCAACGATTCCATTTCCGCATTCAGGCGGATCCCGTGGCCATCGAATACGATTTTCGGCGGGAGTTTCGCGAGATCCACGGCCAATTTACTTTGATGGTCGAGAACCGGAAGAAGCATCTCCTCCAGGGTCGGATAGAATCGCTTAACACGCTGAGCTTCCGCTAAAGCGAAAAACTTCTTCATCACCTCCATCTCGTTCGCGGATTCCTGATGCAGCGTGTTGAGAGTTGTGATGAGGTCATCCTGCTGATGCAGGGGAGCGACCTTCATAAAGCTGGCAATAACGGCGTCATACTCTTCGTGAACACCCTGAAGAAGCTGAAGGTCCGACCGTAGCTTTAGGGGATCCGGTATCGTTACCTTGGCGTTTCTGATGGCAGTGAAGTAATTTTCAACTTCATGGGCCACGTCTGCAATGAAGAGAAACCCATAGGTCCTGGCCGTGCCTTTGATCGTATGGATATTTCTAAACATTAAGGCCACGTCCAGCTTCATGGACACATTGAATTCATCAATTTGTGCTAGATTTTGCCTAATCAGATCGGTAACATTCTTGGAGAAATTTTCATAAGTCGGCAGCGAGACTGCAAAGATCTGACCGGCGATTTTCAAGTTTCTTTGGGTCTTTTCCGCTTCCTCCTGCAATTTTCGAAGATGGCTGGCATCGCGCAGGACGACCATTATCTTTTCACAGAGAAGGTCCTTATTGAGCAAAGGCTGCCACTCCACCTCCAGAATCTGGGTGCCGTTGATGCTCTGCCTGAAAATTTCGTGCGGCAGGAGGTGGCTGTTCAGTTCATAGGCGATCTGATCCTGGCCAATGCTTGCCGCGGCCGCATTCTTCATTTGATCCACCGCGTCTGTGGCAACATCACCCTCACTGAATAAGAGGGTAAATGCATCTTGGTCCGCTAAATCGTCCCGGCCTAAGATTATCTTGAGGTGATCCGAGTATTCACCACTGATCTTTCCATACTGGTTGATCGAAAAAATCCCCTGATTAAGGCTCTTAAACATAAAGGAAAGATCCCTACCCAATTCGGCATTTTTCTGACTTATGGCAATATTTGCCGCCTTCATAGCGGTCATATACTTATCGCCAAGGCCAAAGGACATCAAAAGAGCCTCGACTGCACCCGTGACCCATGGTGCGAGGTACGTCTGCATACTCGAGGTAACGGGCCCATAAGTTGCCAGCACGACCACACACACTCCTGTCAGGTAGATGATCGCGGCGGGTACAAAGAAGTAAGCTGGACGATGCCTTTTGAAGCACATGTAGATGCCTATCAATATCAAGGAGATACTGGACAGGGGATTGATGATACGCATCAGTGCATCGGGTTGAACGTTCGAATCGACCCAAGGCAGTATACCGGCCAGTAGAAAGCCGCCTCCTAGAAAATAGACGTATGCATTCAAAAGTTTTTTGTTAAAGAAGAGTTCCAACGATAGGAATTTTTTCGAAACGATTAGCCATGAAAAACCGGTCAAAACCGTCAGGGTAACGCATACGCTGTGCCGCATAATGATGAGGTCGGGCAGGAAATATTTGAGAATAATATTATGCATGATGAAAGCCAATGTGCTTTTCACCAGGCAGCTCATGGAATAGTATAAATAGGCGATATCAAGGGTCCGGATAAACAAAAAGAAATTGAAGAGCCCAAGGCTGAATACCACCGTCGCGCTTAAAACCAAGAATAACTCAAACATACTGCTGCTTTGGCTCACGAGATTCTTGGAACCAACGTATAAATAAAAACTGGGGCCTTCGTTCTGGATGACCAGCTTCGACCTTCCCGGGGGCACAATGACTTCAAAAGTGGGATGTAAAAAGGTTAAGGTCCAGCTGCTGAAGCGGGTTTTCCAACCTGCTTCGAAGGATTGTTGCATCCCCCCATCCTGCCCAGGATAAAGATTCATTCTAATATGAGAGGCCACATCAAATTGAAAGTAGACCCGAACCTCATTTTGGCTCTTATTTTCTAAAATGCCTTGAAACCATTGGATGCCTTTGAGGCTATTGAGCGACTGACGTTCGATCATGCGGAAGGGAGCGGGTGCGGAGTCGAGTGTCTCGAAAGTCAAATTCCCTTGGGAATCGTCCAAAACTTCTAGTTTTGCTGTGTCATTTCTTATTTCCATATTTTGGGTAACGGAAATAATTGCACCTTCGGCCCTTAGCTCCGATCCATGAGAGCTTACGGCTAAGATAGTCGTCATCAGGGAAAACATATAGGTTCTAAAATGCCTTATCGGCTGCATATCCGCGACCTCTTCTCAGCTGCATTGATAAAGCGCTTGTATCTATATCTTAATTGACGAAAATCTGCCCCAACGAAAGGCCTGCCAATCTATAAGTGTGACTCAAGGCTTTAGATGGGATTATACCATTCTAAACCGAAATTGTTAAGATTGCGGCGTTTAAGTATCAAATGGGGCAAATGCCCTGCTCTGCAATAATTTTACAGCTGCTGCCAGGAATAAATGGATTGGTCCCGGCTGCCCACCCATTGCCTGACTATTTTATGCGATTTTACGATGCGTTTACTCCTCATCCTCAAAAGGTAAAAGAGTTCCAGGCGTTCGAACCGAGGCGGCCCCTTAGCAATTCGAAGGCGCGGTTAAGGACTCATTCCGGGTCAGTTTTACTTCCGAGGGTCTACTTCCAATCGTCAGCGCTTTCCCTAGCTCAAGTCCATTTCGACTTTGAACGGGCTGCCAGGTAAGTCCCCAGTCCAACGAAGGACATTGCGATTATATCCACAACCAACTGGGGTGGAATACCAAAGAGTCTATGAGCGGCATCATCGAATTCAGGATCCATGAAAGCTGTATTTGGATAGAGAATCGCTAACGCCTGCGTAAGCCAGTAAATACTGGAGAAAGCGAAAACTACCGCAATCGATTGAGCTTTATCTTTGCTTTTGGATGATGCGAAATAGACGGTTAGAATGCTGAGGAGAATGGAGAATGCCAGAGTCTGGCCTGTATGAAATTTAGCGTGGGGTGGCCATCGGGGATTCAACAGATGGGTCGAACTCCAGTCAGCGATATGAGACCCAAGAACTAAATAAATCGAAACAAAATAGAAAATGAGTCGGCTTGCAATGGGCATTTTCATCGTTGATAACTTCTTATATTTGGAAAATTCCTGAATACCGGGCGCGTCACTGTCTATTGATTGAAAGCATCCTGACTTCTGTAGCGGATCGTTCCTCGACTTTCAATCGATTTAACCTACTCCTTCCCTATTCTCTCACATTGCCGTTCCTGAAGACTAACGTGAAGGCTTTTTTTTCATGAATTTCCTATAGACGGGAGCCAGAGGCCACTTCCGGGCTACTTGTCAGAGGACCCAACCCAAGGGCCCGCTTCCACCAGGAGATAAAATATCACGCGAATCGGGTGCTGGACAGCCCCTTGGCAGCGCTGGCACAAACACTCCAAAATTCTTGGAGGCCGCGGTTAGAGGAGTCCTTAACGGCGAGACCTCTGAACGTCCAGCCGATCAAACCGCCACTTGAGTTTAAATATTTAGAGTTATCTCATAAATATATTGACTATAAAATAATATTGAGTTAAATTTTAGATAGACTCTATATTGCGCGGAAGGTATCGAATGGGATTGCGTGAATTTAAAAAAGATCGAACCAGGAGATGTATCGCGGAAATGGGAAAGCGGCTTTTCCTAGAGCACGGTTATGCAAAAGTGACAGTAGCCGACGTTGCGCAGGCGGCGGAAATTTCTGTTACAACCGTCTTTAATTACTTTCCCACGAAAGAATCGATCCTCTTTGATCGGGAGCCGGAGATTAGTGAAAGCCTTATCAAGGCCGTTAAAAATAGAAAAATTGGTGTGTCAGTCATCGATTCGCTGAGAATATTTTTCTTGAAAAGCCCGCATATAAATGGACCGAAAAAAGACCTGGCTGAATTTTTAGGAATCGTTAGGTCAGCGCCTGAATTAATGTCTTATTACCGTTCCATGTGGAACCGTTATGAAAAAGATCTGGCTCGCGAGATCCATCAAGAATCTAAAGTCGACAAAATGGAAGCGAATGCTGTCGCCCGCCTTTTACTTGAGGGGGTAAGTTTTGCAGGGAATTCAACAAATCCACAAGAATCCCTGAATTTAATGTTTCAATTGATTAAAAACGGCTGGGATAGATAAACTGTTATCTGCCTTTGTCGAAAATTCGTCTTAGCACCTAACAGCTCAAACCGGAAAAGGATTGAAAATGATTATTAGAAACGTGACTGTTATCGACGGTTCGGGACATTCACCGCAGCCTGGAATGGAGATCCTGATAAAAGGCGACAAAATCGCGGAAGTTCGCAAAACAACCGTGCAGAATGATCCAGAAATTATTGATGGTAAAGGTGGATTTCTTATTCCGGGGCTGTGGGAAGCCCACACCCATCTCCATATACACGGGCATTTCAGTAAAAATGAAGAAGTCGATATTCTCGAAAAAAGACTTCAAAGCTACCTTCGTTCAGGGATAACAACCGTTGTTGATCTGGGAGGTTCCCTGGAAACTCTCTCGGCAGTCAGAAACCGTCTTGCCATCGCTCCCAGCCAATCCTCGAATCTCTACTATGCCGGTCCAGTCTTCACGGGTATCAACGGTTGGCCGCTGTGTTTTCACCATGATCATTCAAAAGCGCTGGAACCCAAGTCGGCAGTTGCGGCAAGGGACATGGTCCTCGATCTCAAGGGTAAAACCAATTTTATCAAATGTATATACGACGGCGTCGTCGAAATAGATGATAAGCTGCCAAAAGACGTGCTCAATGCTATTGTGAAAACGGCCCATGAAATTGGCGTTCGTGCCATCGTTCACGTTAAGTCTAAAAACGATATTGTAGACGCGATTGAAGCGGGAGCGGACTGTATTGAACACTCCTTCATACCTAAAAATTTCGATGACATGAGCGAAGCAGAATCCGCGGCTTCACTTTTGGCGAAAAGTAAAACTTACTATTGTCCCACGCTTGCCGTTTGGGAGCAGATAGGCCGATCCGGTGACCTCACTTATCTAGAGGAACTTAAAAGCGCAAAAATTATTACAGAGGCGGAAAGCGCGGCGATTAAAATTGATCCCCTGTTCGGACGATCCTTCCCTCGTCATTCCTCGGAAGAGTGTCAAAAGCGATTCGAGTATGGATTGAAGTCGATCCCGATCATGAGAGCTGCGGGCGTAAAAATTGTGGCTGGAAGTGATATTGCATTAACAATGCCGCCTCCCCGTGCGCTTCTGCGTGAATTGCAGCTCCTGTCAAAAGCAGGTTTGTCCAATCATGAGGTCTTATTAGCTGCAACCCGTTATGCAGCGGAGAGAACCGGCGTAGGATCAGGAACGATTGCGCCAGGAGCGAGTGCAGATGCCGTCCTGCTGAGCGTCGATCCGCTGATTGATCTGCAAGTCTTGGTTGATTCTCAGTTTCACCTGGGAATCATGCGTGCGGGAAAATTTCACACCCAATACTAATGACCTGCCGGCAGTAGCTACGCATTTTGTCCCGTATCGACCGCTCTAAGATTTTGGCCGATACCATTTAACCCGGCCTGACCAAGAGGGCTGAAGCGTGGTCCGGCATGGCCTGCATGAAGCCTGGCTGGAGCCAGGCAAGGCCTATTCGAGATCGGGGTCCGGGCCAGAACGCGGCAGTTTTATCTCAAAATAAGCAAATGACTTCACTTAGGCCAACTGTCTTCCGTTCCAAAAGTATTTTAAGATCATACTAGAGGCTGTTGACGTTTGGCTACGCCAACGTCGAACATCCCCAGTAACGCAGTTGAT
>CAXSGP010000124.1:0-12183 GCA_964236955.1 uncultured Oligoflexus sp.
TCAATAAAGTACCTAGCCTGCTGAGGAGAAAGTTCGGGGGGAGATGACCGCCGACTTCAGCGGAACGGGGAGACGGCTTGCGCCGGAATCAAGAAGCGGCTTCGCCGGAATACACAAGAAGTACCCAGTTTCCGTTTGGTTGACCCTTTGCCTTATCTACGGGCGGCAGCCAAGCGACCCATACCCTGAAATTTTCCGACAGCCAGCTCCTAATTAGAAGAAAATGGCTGTCCGGTTCAAAGTTCTATTCCAATAGTTTGCACCACTTCCCAAAATTGGCCAGGTGCAAGCTCAGCATACTCCCTCCAGCATGTCAAAAAGTCTAGATCTGAAAACTTTTAGTTATCGATGCCTTAGCGACATTTTCATGTTTAACTTCCTTCTAAAGACTTGCAGCACATGCGTTTCATCCAATTATCATCGCTATTCCACTATAGTTAGAAACATGGCGCTGAACACGGAGTTAGCCCTCATTTTTCAGGTCAAAAACGGTATGAAATTTTCCCACGCAAAGAGGATTGATAAAAAAAGAAAGACATTTTCCATACAAAAGTATGGCAGTTGTTTTGGTTTTGTGATGAAATGTTTACAGGGGATTCTTGCTCTGAAAGCTAGCAGATCTATCGATTTGACCTAGTCCTGACTTGAGTTTTGGAGTTTTAAGCAGCTCAGTAAAAGGATGTGCGCTGGAGCATAGGGATTGGAACGATAAGACCTTTTTCTCAAAGCCTGTTGACTCAGTCGAAGGGACAAGAGAGGGGCTGCTTCTCAAAAGCCTGCCCGTCAAACTCAGCTAGGCTTAAGGATGTTATTCCTATGAATGGAAACTATTGGAGCCACGTTTTATGAAAAATAATGTTATCGATCTCACTCCACGAATAAAAGACAGTCTCTATGTATATCTTACGGGCGTTGGCTTTCGCAGAAAGCGCGGTGCCCTCACCTTAAGACAGAAATTAGAACGCAAATCGAAGTTTGGGGTCAAAGCCAAGGTCCTGCCTTTTCGGAAATTACGGGTGACTAAAGAAAATTTAATTCCTCTGGTTCCCATTGCTCTGGATTGAGAATGCAGTGTTTGGTGTTGTATCGAAACGGCTGAGACTTTCTCAGCCGTTTTTTATAGATTGAAGGAAAGGCAAAGTAATAAATCGTTATACGGATTCAAGGATAGCGGTGACGCCCATGCCACCCGCCGTGCAAATCGAAATCAGGCCTCGTGAACCCGCCTTTTGCGATAGAAGTTTTGCCAAGGTTCCCGTGATGCGGGCACCGGTTGCAGCAAACGGATGGCCCACGGCGATGCTGCTGCCGACGACATTGATCTTTTCCAATGGAATAGGGCCCAACGGCTTGGATCTTTTCAGGATTTTTTTGCTATATTCTGCCGATTCCCAAGCTTTCATACTGCACAAGACCTGCGCGGCAAAAGCCTCATGAAGCTCAAAGAAATCAAAATCGTCGAAGCTCCAGTTATTGCGCTCCAGCATTTTGGACACGGCTATCGTGGGGGCCATGAGGAGACCTGCGCCGTGGACAAAATCCACCGCAGCGACCTGGAAATCCACAAGGCGAGCCAAAGGTTTCCAATGATTTGCTTTGAGTGCTTCGTCACTCGCGAGAAGCACGGTGGCTGCTCCATCGGTCAGGGGGGAACTGTTGCCGGCGGTCAGTGTCCCACTCACTTTGTCAAAAGCGGGACGAAGTTTGGCGAGTTTTTCAATCGTTGTATCCCCCCGGACTGTTCCATCGCGGCTGAGTCCTTGAAAGGGAAAGACCAGATCCGCGAAAAAGCCCTGCTCATAAGCTTTGGCGGCTGCCAGGTGACTTCTAAGGGAGAGTTCATCCTGCTCCTGCCGCGCTATATTCCATTCCTTGGCCATGAGTTCACAATGCTCTCCCATCGACAGGCCCGTACGAGGCTCCGTTACCGTCGATGGTTTGGGAGCTAAATCCTTGGGTAGGAGCCTGGTGAAGGGTTCAACTTTCTTCAGGAGTGTTTTGCCGAGGCTGGAGGCGATGAGAGCCTTACGAAGTTTATCCGATATCTCTACGGGCAGATCGCTATTCGTATCAACTCCGCCCGCTATCGCGGTGTCCATGGAGCCAGTGGCAATCTTAAGTCCGGTCTGCCACACCGCCTCAAGGCTGGTGCCGCAGGCCCTTTGTACATTGTAGGCTGGCGTTTCGGGATGAAGACGGGTTCCCAGCACGCATTCTCTTGCGAGATTCCAATGGGATGAGCTATTCATAAGGGCACCCAATGCAACATCACCCACTATCTTTCCACTCAAGCCATATTTTTCTACCAGATCCGCCAAAGTCGCCGTCAACATGTCTTGACGTTTGACATCGATATAAGTTGTCAAACTTTTCGCGAAAGGAATTCTAGAACTTCCAACTACATAAACAGGGCGCAGGGACTTCATCTTTCTCTCCTACCTATAGGTAGGTTCATACTATCGAGAGGTAGTTATTTTTGTCAATGGTGCAGTCCCCACAGGCGGTTTTTCAGGCTTTCTTGAGAGGGCCCTGGAAATCATCCTCGATAGGATCGAGACGATCAATCCTAGGAACCTTTATTACTTGCTAATCGTGACCCCGCAGATTCAACTTCCGTTCGGATTTGGCTCGCAATGGAAGAGCCTCAATCCCTTCAGGATGGGGTACCTTACCTACTTGACTCTACGAAGGCTGAGGCGCATGCTCACTGCGACTCTCGTCAATCAGGGCTTAAATGCTGGAATGAAAAGCCAGACAAAAATAATCCATTGAGATTTATTTAGCGGATATATGCATGGGAGAATCTCATTCCAAATCGGAACCACTCTATGCGAACAAGGACTTTTCGCAATCATGTGGCAACGTGATGTACAAGAGTTATATCGAACAGCCTCTATGGGGAAAGATCTTCGCTTTTGCCCCGGTCGGCTTGACGATCGCCGGACTCGATGGGTTTTATCGGGAAGTTAATCCTAGTTTTCTTAGGCTGACCGGATACAGTGAGCAGGAAATTAAACGGCAGAAGATCCTCGATATCACGCACCCTGATGATATTCCCCAGAACAGCTATTTACTCAATCAGATATTGACCGATCAAATCAAGGACTATCAATTTGAAAAACGTATGATACGAAAAGACGGCGAAATCGTCTGGGTTCGAAATACCGTCGCTCTCAGCAGAGATGAGCGCGGTATTCCCCTCAACATCATCACGGTTACCGAGGATATTACGGAGCGAAGGCTAGCGGAGCAAACCTTACGCTCCAGCGAGGCCCGATTGCGTGCCACCTTCAATTATACCTCAGTCGGTATAAGTTTGATTTCGCTCGGGCTTGGCTTTGAAGACGTAAATCCAGCCTTGGGCAAAATGCTTGGGTATACGCAGGCAGAACTTCTGACCTTAAGTATTCGGGATGTCACGCATCCCGACTATCGCGCTCGAGAGGTGAAAGGCTGTCAGGAACTCCTGACCAGCGAGGTGCCGTTCTTTAGCATCAATAAGAAATGCCTCCGTAAAGACGGATCGGTATTCTGGGTTCAAAATACCGTCTCCATAATCAGGGACGACGAGGGCAATCCAATCAATTTCGCGGCGGTCACCGAGGATACGACCAGCCGGATTCTAGCTGAGGAAAGTTATCATCGCAGTCAAGAAAAACTGGCTCTCGCCGTCAGTGTTTCCAAGGTGGGCTTTTTCAATTGGGAAGTCAAGCACGACAGGGTTGAATTCAGCAAACAGATGGCGGAAGATTTCGGGATCAGCGGTGAGCCGCTTACACTTGCCGAACTGGTGTCCATCGTCCATTTCGATGATCAATTGATTTTGGCGAAAATGATTCGGCAGCATTTGAACGGCGAGGAAGCAGCTCCTTTGGAATGCCGCATCCTTAGAAAAGACGGGACTGTCCTGTGGGTGGAAATTAAGGGGCATGTGACCTTTGACGAATATGGCGATCCCATCCGGTTTTTTGGGACCTCCCTGGATATCTCCGAAAGGCGACGCATCGACGAGGTCCTCCGTAACGGTGAAGAAAAGGTGCGGGTCGCGGAAGAACGGGTGCGTCTGGCTATCGAGGCGGCTCGAATAGGGGTTTGGGATTACAGCCTTACTACAAAATCCCTGACACTTTCCGAACCTGCCTGTGAGATTTTATATTTCGACAAGATCGCTAGTATAAATATCGATGCCCTATTAAATGGTGTTCATCCTCAGGACAGAGAACAAGTGCAGACAACCGTTGAGAAGGCGGTTAAGCCGGAGCATCGAGGCAACTTTACTTTGACAACCCGATTCATAGTGGCCAATCATCAGGTACGATGGATAAAATTGGTTGGGAAAACCCTCTATGAAACGAAAGAGGATAGGTCCGAACGGCAAGCCGTCCGCCTGCTGGGAGCCCTGCTTGATGTGACAGAACAGGTGCAAATGGAGGAAGAGCTGAAAGCCGCGAAGAACTCTGCAGAAGTTGCCAATGCCACCAAAAGCGAATTCCTTGCTAACATGAGTCACGAAATACGAACGCCTCTCAGTGCGATTCTGGGTTTTTCCGATCTTATGCTTGATAATCACTCGTCGCTGAAGGAGCGTGAGCATTATCTGAGGACCATCATCCGCAACGGTCGGACGCTCATGCATATTATCGATGACATCCTTGATCTATCCAAAGTCGAAGCCGGTCGGCTCGACCTGGAAAAGGTCAATATTCCATTTTATCGGTTTTTAGAGGATGTGACTGACCTTTTCCGAGAGAACGCCCGGAGCAAGGATATAGCTGTCGAACTGCAGATCGATGCAGGAGTCCCCACCCTCATCAGTTCGGACCCCACAAGATTGCGGCAGATCTTGATCAACCTCATAGGGAATGCCATAAAATTTACAGAACTTGGCGGAGTCACGATTAAGGCAATAAGTTTTGTCGATTCTGCCGGCCAGCAACAGATCACCATCAGCATCCATGATACGGGTATTGGCTTAACCGAAGAGCAGAGCAATCGTCTGTTTCAACCCTTTACCCAAGCCGACAACAGCACAACTCGGCGCTTTGGCGGAACGGGCCTGGGGCTTTACCTGGCCAAACGCCTGGCCCTCGCACTAAGGGGAGATATTACCCTGCTCAATGGCAAACCGATGGAAGGTTGCACCTTTCAGCTCACCTTTGCCTTTGAAAAACCTAAGGCGTATCTGCCGCAGGAAACATCCGACTTCGAACGCGTGAATTTTGATCAACCGGCTCTGAAAGGACTGAAGATACTGGTCGCCGAAGACGCCTTCGACAATCAGCTCCTGATCCATACGATACTGAGTGGGTGCGGAGCCAAGGTCGAGGTCGCAAACAATGGGCTGGAGGCCGTTTATATGGCCTCGCATAGCGACTTCGATATTATCCTGATGGATTTACAGATGCCGAAGATGGACGGATATGAAGCGACGGAAACCTTGCGCAGGCAGGGCTACCAAAAACCAATCCTAGCCTTGACGGCACATGCCATGATTGAGGAAAGACAGCGGACGAGACGGGCAGGTTGTGATGCGCACCTGACCAAACCGCTCAATCCAAAGGAGTTGGTCGATACGATTTTAAGCTTTATCCAAATGCGCTATCCTTTTGGATCGGAAGCCATCCATTTCTAAAATTGCTGAGAGGGAAGGAGCGACAATGAAAATTAATCCATTCGCTGCTCAATCTTTTTAGTCCTTCGGCTTGGGGCAGCAAGCGACCGACTTCATTCGCTGTCCCTTGGCTAAGGTCCCCTGGAAAGAATCATGGGCAGTTTGGAGCCGGTGTGAAATCCAGGGAAAAATCAATTATAACTTCGTTTTGCAGGTCGACGCCGGGAACGAAGGTTAGTAACTGTTGGATGCGGTCCACCAGATTCACCCCGTTGACGACGGGCGAGAGACTGCGCACATTGAGTTTGAAGACCTCAGCGGGCGTGAGAGTCATCAACCCAAGGTAGCTCTTCACTAAAACAGGCATTTCAATGTCGGCCTGTTGATTGCCGACATAAAGAGTGCCGAAGGCTTTCAAAGTGCGGCTCACGTTATCTTTGACATCGAGAATATCGCCTTCGATCCTGCTTAGCTTAAATCCAAAGGGCACCGAATCCGGCAAGCCGAATATGAAGGAATTGATACGGGAATCCCGCAGGGGATCTTCGGAATTGGTAGTGGAAGCGACAAAATCCATATTGGCTACCGCTGTACTCCAATCGCCCGAGAGATTTAATGAACCAAGCACGGCATTGGTACCAACCATAAGCGTCTCCTTGCCAGAAGAGACAGTAAATTTCGTAGCACGCCAGGAAACGAAGGATTCCTTTTTTGCTACAAAGTTTCGGCCAGGGAGACAAACGGCAGCGTCAGAGGAACCTTTATAGGCAATTTCGGAGTCTTTTTCTGTATTATAAGAAGGTGCTGGGTTATCGCAGGCGACGATAACCAAGCCTAAGAATAATATTTTTAAAAATTGATTCATGATGACTTCCTTAATCTCCATAAGCCGAACGTGGACAACTCCAATCAATCGAAGTTGCAGGTAAGGTACTTTTCGGTAGTGATCCCGGGCAACCTAAAGAATATTTGATAAGTTTTTTATTGTGCTGAATTCATTGATTTTAATTAAGCATAGGTCGCTCTATTTAGGTCTTGGCATAGGAAGCTTAAAGCGCTGCTCCGAAGGCAGTGGGCCGTTCAGCTGAGGGGAGTTGCATTCGCAGCCTTTGAGTCGAGAATAAATTGTCAGGCTGACATGCTCAAACTTATTCCTATAAGCATGGCGTGAAGGGAGAGGGTCAGGGCATGCTGCGTTGCAGACTCATTTGCCTTTTATCCCAGTTTCTTTTGCAGAGAGTAAGCCAGGGTAAGGCCAAGGCTGGCTTCCCGCGTTTCAAGGCCTTCGATCATTTCAAGGGATGGGGTTTTGCAGCCCGCAGGGATGGCATTGGCAGCGGAACCGCCGTGGTCATGAACCTCAACGTCACCGAATACTTTACTCTTTTCCAGGAGAAGAAGCGCGCTCCTTATTCGCTGAGAAAAAAGCTACCGAAGCATTTTGGCTTTATTATGGAATTCCTATCGTAAAATAGCTAAAATTATGAGGGATGGGGCTGTTAAGCCCCACTGGTCAAGAAATAGGCAAAAAGTTCCGATAAACCAATGGGAACTACTGGGTTACTTATCAGGAGTATTGCTATGGATCCTCAAATCAGCCAGCCGGACGAATCGGAAACCTATCTTGCGTCATACGAGGCATCCAATCGTAAACGAAAAATCCTGATTATCTCGGCGGCGATAGTCGCTACCATTGTTGCTGTCGGAGCATTTGTGGTGACTTTAGGCTCTTTGGGAAGAATGAGTGAAGACGTTCAAGGTGCCTTCTCGGATGAAAACGATAAAGCCGGCGATAAAACTAATCCAGAAGCTGCAGCTCCGAAGGCTGAGACAGAAACTGACGGCCAGAGCGCCCCTGCCGAGACATCGACACCAACAGCTGATGGCAGTGCAGAGCCAGCTGAAGCCGCACCAAGCGAAGCCAATCCATAAAAAAAGGTCTCCTATGAGACATTTAAGATGAGGGCCATACTCGTTAGGGGTGATGGTCCTCCGTATTTTTGTCCTTATTTCTCAGCTATCTATCTCGACGTCCTGCACCTTCGCCAGAGGCAAAAGGCCATTCGGGACCCATCCCAAGGCGGTAAACTCCAGCGATTCATCTAAAATCCTCATGACTAAAACCCGCTCAGAGTTTATAACGCCAATATGGGCCGTTTGGTCTTCTGTTTGTGTGAGTGAGGAAAGGCCAAAACCATCGTCAAATCCCGTAAAAAATTAACGGTAGCGGTAAGGGATTTCGCCGTGGCTATCAAGCGTAGGGGCGGCCTTAGTTCCCCATCCGGTCTGAATGCGGGCCTGCCTCTTGATCTCGGACAAGAGATTCACGTCGCTATCCAATCTCGTCTCAAGCTGGAGCGAGCCGAGTATCAAAGCGAACTTCTGCTTCAGGCTACATTTTCGGGAACACATTATGATCTGAGGGTGCGAGGTCGTTGCGACGGTTACTTTGATCAGGATCCGCCCCTCCTTGAGGAGATAAAATCCAGCTTCAACCTCAAGTCCCTTAAAAAGGCCCTCGAAGAGCAGTGCGACCATCCCTATATTCTTCAGGCCAAAGTCTATGCTTACCTTTTCCTACTGCAGAAGGATAAGGTGCCTGATCTCAGGCTAAGGCTGGTCGATAGCCGAAGCCTTAAAGAGGAACTCTGGCCCATAGCGTTTGACCCAGTAGCCTTCGAACTGTGGCTCAAGGCCAGGCAAGTCCAGATCGAAGCTCACTTATTGGAATATGCGGCGCTGGTGAAGGCCCGCAAACGTCTGGCGAAACGGCTTTATTTCCCATTTCCTCAGTGTCGGCCGAAGCAGGCGGAACTTGTGGCGGCAGTCAAACATAATCTCGAAGCGGAACGGGCGCTCCTACTCCAGGCTCCAACCGGACTTGGCAAGACCGCAGGCGTCCTTTACCCCACCCTCGTCTATGCGCTTGAGCGCGGTGGGCCCGTCGTCTATGTCGCTCCCAAAAACAGCCAGTTCAAAGCCGCCGTCGAACTTGGAAAACTTTTTCAGAAAAGCCGTATCCCGCTCAAGGTACTGGTCCTGACGTCAAAAGCGAAGGCCTGCTATCACGATGAAGCCTTATGCCAGAGTAATAGCTGTCCCTTGGCGCTTGCCTATTACGATAGGGTGGAGGAGCATGACCTTTCCAGTCGGGATAAGAAAAAAAATCTTTGGGACTATCGCTATTTTAGAAAGCTCGCCGATACTTTTGAGGTCTGTCCGCATGCACTTGCCATGGATCGTATACAGGCAGCTGATCTCATCATCTGTGACTACAATTATATTTTTTCAGTAAATGCCAATTTCTTCGATCGCTATCTCGACCCCATTTTGCCGATGAAGAAGCCGGTTCTCGTGATCGACGAGGCCCATAATCTTTATGGAAGAGTGATCGATAACTTTTCGCCTGGGATTCGCCTGTCCACTCTCAAAAATTTTTTGCACGGTGCGGTATCGTTGGGCGACGATTCCTTTAGAAATCTCGTGACCAAAGCGATAGACCTGATGCAATCCCTAAGCCCGGCGGTAGCCCTGGCCAGGATATCGAGGGAGAAGGAGAACCTTCGCGAGGACGTCCAGGGCCTCCTGAGCTGGAGTCTGGAGCTCATGACCTCCCGTTGGGGAGGGCAAGGACTGCCGACGGCTGAGGATCCATTGTTTCAGTTTTTTACCCAGTGGTATGATCTCAATGAAATGTTCGAGGCCTCGATGGAAACCGTGCCCCTCATCTATAAGCGTGAAGATGGCGACGAGATCCTCAAGGCCCAGTGTATCGATCCTTCGGCGATTATTGCGCCGCTCTATAAGCAGTTTTTGGGAGTGATTGCGTTCTCGGCTACGCTTAAACCCTTCAATTTTTACAGACATATGTGCGGTTTTGATCCCTTGGTAAGTGACAGTGTGGAATTCTCATCGCCCTTCCCGAGAGAACACAAGAAGATCCTAATCATTCCTCAGGTGCAGACGAATTATCGGGAGCGCGATCGTCACTATCAACGCATTGCTGCCATTATGCATCGCGTGATAGCCCTGAAGACCGGATCCTATCTGGCATTTTTCTCCAGCTATCAGTTTCTGAGGCAAGTTCAAACGTTCTTGCCTGACGGTAACGATTGTTTGGTTTATGCGCAGAGCACGGCGTTTACTGCGCATTCGCTGCAAAAGGTAACGGATATTTTAGAGCGAAAAACAGGTTCCCAGCTTATCCTCGCCGTACAGGGCGGCTCCTTATCGGAGGGTATCGATTTTCGCGGGATGGGTCTTCGTGGGGTCTTCATCATTGGGCCGGCAGTCCCGAGCGCGAGTTTTGAGCGACGCCTGATGCAGGAGCATTTTGAGAAACTGTGCGGAGACGGTCGCTCTTACGCATACGTCTATCCAGCAATGACCAAGTCCGTCCAGGCAGCGGGACGTATCGTGCGGGATGAAACGGAAAGGGGAATCATTATACTTATGGATCCGCGTTTCCTAGAAAAGACTTACGCAAGTGCCATGCCCGAAGATTGGTTTGAAAATTCGCCTGTGGAATTGTTACCAAAGCAGATCCTCGGTGAGATAAAAGATTTTTGGGATGCTTTCGAAAACGATGGCCTCGCGGATGGCCCTGGCTTAAAGGAGTCACGTTGAAGGTTCATTACAGGAGTAAGCTCTTCAGGCTGCCATTGCTTCGACGCTATTCCGCCATCGCGATAGGTCGAAGCTGTTATGTTAAGGCCGCTATCGCTTCCCCTTGCCTTTTAAGGCATGAACACATTCACCAGGAACAAATGACTCGCCACGGTATCCTTGGTTTTTACCTGATCTATCTCAAAGACTATGCCTTAAATCTTTGGCGCTACCGCAATCATGACGAAGCGTATGAAAATATTCCTTTTGAATTAGAAGCTTATGCCCGAGAAGGGGAAGTGAATGAATCTAAGTTTTGATGCTATATTCTTAAAATTTATAATCAGAATATAAAAAGCAAGAAAATAATGTGGGTCTTTGAGAGTAAATCACCTTCATGAAAACTCTAAAAATTGCCGTAGCTACTGTTAATTGCCTGTTTCCCGCGTAGCCCTTGTCCCACCTGTAAACTAATTTTGCCAAATCCCATGCATGTCTCGCTTAGAAAAGCAAGATGCAGGAAAAACAAGACTCATGTAGTTAATTTCATACAGTCCGTAAAATATTCTTATCTACCTATAATCATTATGAAAAACAGACTTAAAACTTCGGCACGGATCCTGCTTTATGTCCTGTGTCCCAGAGATTTTTAGAGTGTGATTCGCAGATAATTTTTTTGGCGCACAAAGTCGCTAAAGATAGAATTCATAAGAGGGTAAGATATGAACCGTAAAATTTTTGAACAAATCATTGCCAAAATTCCTCACCTTACAGCTGACGGTCTTATGGATATAAGCGACGCCAGTTTCCAATTGAAACGACGCGATTTTGTTCGAACCACGGCTCCCCTCGGTCAAACTATAGCTGCCATCGAATTCCTTTCCCAAATCGGCAAATCGGGCCGTTTCTCCCGTTGGCAACGAAGCAACTGCACACCCTCGAATCTTCAGGATTTGATCGAGTGGGCTGTGGGTCAAAAAGTTTCTGAAGGCGCTATCATCGTAGCGGCGATCTATCTCGGGTTCACAATGGGTGTTCAGGACGGAACCAAGTCGTACTTCAACTTCCTAGTGCCGCAAATGGAATTCGAATTGGCCCGTTTTGCGAACGTACAACAAGTTCGCATGGCGGTTGGTCAATAAGAACTATTTGGTAGCTCTATAAAACTCTCAAAATATGTATGATTGGGCGATGAGACTTTGGATGTCAATCCAGTTTCATCGCTTTTTTCTTGCTGAAGAAACCTTATCTATTTTACAAATTTCGTTATTTGTTGCCATATCTGCACCATCAAAATCGCTAATTTTTTGTTCCATCCATGACCTATTATTCCAATACTTTCAAAGCTTTAGCATTGGGTTAAAAGCGGCTTATTCTTTTTTCTAAACTTTGAAAAATCTTAACCGATAGGGGGGGGCAGGTGTTCTCTATCCAAATGAGGTCAAGATGAAGAATCAGCGCGCGAACCGAGGAGCGAATGGTGCTGCTGCGTTGTTTATAGGCTGCTTCTTGGCCATGGCCAACTGTAAAGTACAGGGGACTATAGCAATCCCGGACGCACTGCCGATTCAAGGAGACATTAAAAAGGATGGAATGAGTGGAAATCGACCACCTGATCGGGATCCAGCCTCTTCTATGGAATCAGGTAGCGAAGTCAATAAGATTCCTGTTGAGGCGCCGTCTCCTTCACCTCCTTCACTTCCACAATCTGGCGATTCTAAGCCACCTAATCCTGGACCTATGGATCCGGACCCTTCAAGTTCGCATGAAGACAACACGCTACCCGACATAGGTTCAGTTCCTCCGTCCCTACCCAATTCAGTCCCAAAACCTAATCCCCCAACTGGGCCGCTACCAGGTCCTACGCCAACGCCTGCGCCTGCGCCTACGCCAACGCCTACGCCAACGCCTGCGCCAACGCCTGCGCCTGCGCCTGCGCCTGCGCCTGCGCCTGCGCCTGCGCCTGC
>CAXSGP010000125.1:0-11983 GCA_964236955.1 uncultured Oligoflexus sp.
TAGGACTGAGCGGAACGCACATTTCTACATAACGGAAGTTCTCTGATGTCTACCTCCTCTTATCGAGAAGGTCAATGCATAGCGTCACATTACACGACTAAATTTTTTCAACTCGGATAAATTTCTTTAAGCAGTCAAAGCAATTCAGTCCGCAAATTAGATCACATTGCTGGGCAAAAGGCAAGATATTGCGACAGTATTTATGATCTTTTTTCAAAATGCTTGATTTATTTGACGAATAATCGGCGACCAATATTTTATCAGCGTCGATAGGATACATTAGAAATATTTTTTTCAACTTTCTTAAGCCGTCCGCAGTCTGAAAAATTTTTTTTCTTTAAATTTTTTAGATTCATTAAGAGACGCTATTGGGTAAAATTTGTTAAAGCAATTATGTCGTACGGCCTAAATTATCTTATGTGCTGCTCATGCCGATAAAGAAGTCTTCTCGCTCCATCAAAAAGTCCCAGGCCTAATTCTCTATGCCACGATTTATAAGGCAAGATTCTGCTCCAAGGGCCTGCGCCTTCTAAAGGTTCAAGAACCTCGTCTCAAATGTCGAGGGGTTCGAGTATAAGGTGGCCTATAAAAAAGCTCTTGTTAGCGAGTTTTAATTAGCCACGATTGGTTTGCATAATGCTGATAGGCGCCGCCGTATCCCATTTATCCTAACTATAGATGCCAACTGTGACGCTTTTCCCGACCGGCCTTCAAGGCGATAACTCAGCACTGCCGCCCCAGGCTTGAGTTGACTTTGCCTGAACGTGGAATGAATGAGAAAATGTTAAGGAATCGGGGGCTGTCGTCCCGTCAGGATTATTTTCTTTACTCTGTTTTGAACCGTCTGCTATCAGTGATTTCGCTCTAAAGCTTAGAGGCGGTAGTTGGTTCTCCAGGCCATCGGTATTCGCCAGACTTTCTCTGCCACTGTTAGTGCCTTTGCCCGGGATAGGAACGTCCTATGCATTTCTCGAGATTATTTTGCTGCGCAGCGGAATGCAGCTATCAAAGGAAGGTTCGTGATGAAGGTTCTCCTGATAGAAGACAATCAACTCCTTGGTCGCAGCGTCAAACTCGGGCTTGAGGAACTTGGTTGGATCGTCGATTTAGCATCGGATGGGGAAGAGGGTCTTTATCTCTCGCAAAATTCAAGCTACGACATCTTTCTGATTGATCGAATGCTGCCGAAGCTTTCCGGCATCGAAGTTATTCGCAAAATGCGTGAGTCCGGCATCGATGGGGCCGCCATCATCATCACGGCGTTGGGAGCCACCAGCGATAAGATCTCCGGCCTTGAGGTAGCGGATGACTATATCGTTAAACCCTTCGAAATGGGCGAACTTGTGGCACGGGTGAAAGCTGTCTACCGACGCTCGATAGGCAAAAGCAATGCGCTGCTCGTTTGTGGCAATCTTGGTATCAATCTCAACGAACAGTCGGTAACGATCGATGGTGAAAAACTGGATCTGACCGCCAAGGAGTTCGACCTGCTGGAATCACTTGCCACCCGGCAGAATCATGTCTGCTCCAGAGCCGAACTTTCGGGCTTACTTTATTCCTTTAATGGCGAGCCCGAAAGTAACAGCCTCGATGTCTTGCTCGGTCGCCTGCGCAAAAAGCTCCAGGGCGCTTCGATCGAGATCGTCACGATACGAAGCAAAGGCTTTATGCTTCGGGTCGATCAAGAAGCCAAGTAGACCCGGAATAGGGGTCTGCTCATTTGACCTTTCAGGCCCCGCTTTGCCCGGGACTAGCGGGCTAGCTGGGGAACGCTTTGCCGGAGCCAAATTTTAACGTGCTCCTCAGCTCTTAAAAGGATAGGGATTTGGTGTGGAATAAAGTTTCTCTGACACTGAAAATCACAGGCCCTCTGATCCTTATGGAAATCCTGGGCCTGGTCTTTGGCGGCCTGACCCTTATTGCTAAGATTGAAAAAGCACGGCTGAAGGAGATGGACGCCCTTCTCATTGGGCAGGCCGATCTCGTTGAGGAGTCCTTTCGCTTCAATAAAGGCCCACCGATATTTGCGGGAAAACACGATCTTTTTGGAGATCTGGAGCGTGACCCCAAAATTTATTTCCAAGTCATTGATGCCAGTGGGAAAGTGCTTCACGCCTCCAAAGGCCCGAGGCCTGAACGTCGTCAGCAATTATCGGAGGCTCTGCTTGCCCGTTCCAAGGTCCGTTGGGTAAAAGGAGAGCTTTTTGATCTCAACATTGGCAACGATAAATGGCGGGCGACACGGGAAGAGTTGTCAAATCATGAGATTTCGGGATTAACCACGACCTGGCAGGTCTATACGGCGATCGATGAAACGGCCTCGGTAGGGGAGCTCAACACGATTCGAAATCTCATCATCATCGGTGCGATCGGCCTGGCGATTATGAGTTCGCTGGCTACCGCAGCCATCGTCTTACTTACGACCTCCAACCTTAGGCTCTTTGCGCAAAGTCTTTCCCATATCAATCGCGACAATCCAGTTTGGACCTTCCCGGTCCTCGCCCAGTCGGCAGAAGAAACGCTACTCTTTGCGAGCTTTGGCAAAATGATGGGGGATATGGAAACCTCACGGCAAAATCAAAAGATCTTTATTGCCAACGCATCGCACGAACTTAAAACCCCTGTTGCAGGAATAATGGCCGCGCTCGAAGTACTCCTGGCGAGGGAGCGCAGCCCGGCCGAATATCAGGCCGTCTGTCGGGATCTCTTAAAAACAGTCAAGGATATGCGACGCCTTACCGGGGCGCTGCTCGACACCTCGCTGATCGAAGGGGGGAAGCTCCAGCCTTTTGAAAGTCTAAGCTTGAATGATTGTGTCGAGAACGTGCTGGATCGTTGGCAGGCGGCTCTCCATGCCAAAGGGCTACAACTGCAATGGCAGGCATCCGTTGCGGACCTTAAGATAATGGGAAATCGCGACCTTATCGATGTCGCCATCAGCAATCTTATCGATAACGCCATCAAATATAGTTTCGATAAGGGTCGGGTTGAAATCGGACTCAAGCGGGTTCCCGACGATTTGATAAGGTTGACGATCAAAGATCATGGAATAGGGATGGATGAAGCGGAAAGGGAAAAACTCGGCACCATATTTTTCCGTGCCGATCCTTCCCGTTCCACCAAAGATTCTTTTGGCTTGGGATATGCCAACGCCCGAAAGATCTTGCTTTCGCACGGAGCTCGCTTGACTGTGGTAAGTGCGCCGCGCGTCGGCACCGAAATCAGTATACTCTTTCCGAAGGCTTAGCCGGCTCGCTAAGGACTTTCCAAGCCGATGAGGCCAAGGTTCTAACGCACCAGATCCACATTGAATTTCCGGCCTTTGATGCGCCCATTGCGTAAGGCTTCGCAGGCAATCTTGGCCAGACGTGAACTCACGGCGACGTAAGCAAACATATCATGAATCTCGATCTTGCCTATTTCAGTAGCGTTCATTCCGCCCGCTTCTCCGGTAAGGGCGCCCAAAATATCACCCGGCCTTAGCTTGTGCTTGCGTCCGCCCGAGATATGAAGAGTCGTCATCAGGGCTTCCGCATGGATGGCCTTTTCAGACTTTTGCATCTTCGACTCGGCGGCGACGTTAAATTTCTCGCGTTCGAACCGAATGCCTGTGTGTTCTTCAATGCTGCCGACACGATAGGATTCTTTGGAGGAAGCAAACGATATCGCGAGCCCCTTGCGACCGGCGCGGCCGGTACGGCCGATGCGATGGACATAGGTTTCAGGTTTTTGCGGAAGGTCGTAGTTAACGACGAGATCGAGATCGGCGACATCGATACCGCGTGCGGCCACATCGGTGGCCACGAGGACTCGGATGCTTTGGTTACGAAAACGAGCCATGATCTTGTCTCTATCGATCTGCAGCAGATCCCCATGAATGCAACCGGCGCTGACGCCGGCTTTATCCAACTGGGCGGTAAGGTCGACGACCGTCGCCTTGAGATTGCAGAAAACTATAGTCGACTTTGCCTGAACCTGCTGAAGCAGGCCTTGCAGAATTACCGCTCTCGTTTCGTTCGTCGCTTCATAGAGGACCTGATGAATATCGGCCTTGGATTCATCGCTGTCCTCGATCGTCACGGCCACGGCCTGCTTTTGATAGGTGGCGCTCATCGTTTCGATGGAATCGGGAAAGGTTGCCGAGAAAAACACAGTCTGCCGCGAGTCTGGTGATTCGGCCAGAATCGTTTCCATATCCTCTTGAAAGCCCATATCCAGCATTCGGTCGGCTTCATCGAGGACAACCATCGATAAGCTGGCGAGCTGAATACTGGCCCGCCGCAGATGGTCGAGAATGCGTCCCGGGGTGCCGACTACAACATGAACGCCTTTTTCAAGAGCGAATGCCTGTGGCGCTACGGGCTGTCCTCCACAGACGACCAATACCTGGAGGCCCGGTTGGCGACGGCCGAGATTTCTGATTTCACGAGCAACCTGGGTGCAGAGTTCGCGGGTTGGACACATGACCAGCGCCTGCAGACGTCTATCCTGAACCCGGATTTTCTCCAAAAGGGGAAGTGCGAAGGCCGCAGTCTTGCCACTGCCCGTTTTGGATTGGCCGATCAGGTCTTTGCCAGCCAAAAGCAAAGGAATCGCTTTGGCTTGAATTTCTGTCATCGTCTGATAGCCAATCTCTTCGATCACTCCCAAAAGGCATGGGGCGAGGGCGAGTGATTCAAAACGATTCGAATAATTTTGCTTGGAGCGGGGCTGGTCGACTGGGTTCATAGGGCTGCTTCCTGCTGAAGTGACGGCGCAACATATAACAAGAACGCCTATCAGAGCTATCGATAAATGGCCAAGGCTTGGCCAAGCAATGTTTGCGGCAATTTCAATGGTCTCGTGAGCCAAAATCAAGGCTTAAGGGGAAGCAAAATACTTATTACACATGTCATTGAGACGGCCGGTGACGGCAAACTTTGGTGTGATGAGCTGACTTTCTTTAACGATTCAGGCTTTATGATGCATTTATAGCAATGATAAGACTGATCTTGAATAATTCCAGACAAAAGCAGATAGTGCCCTTCTTAAGGCCATAATCCTAGCTTTCGCTAAACGACAGCCCATTTAGAAAGTCGAAGTCGATGAAACAAATTAAGCTGGTTGCCTCGGCAATCGTTGTAGGCGTTCTATTGTTCCTCGTTGTCGCTTCCGTGCAAAAACGCCGAGGGATGGAGCGGGTGCCGATCGGCGGGACATCGATACCGACTCCGTATGAACTGGCTGATTTTCATATGACGACGGCCGACGGCAGGGATTTTACAAAAGTTGATCTCTTGGGCAAGTACACAGTTCTTTATTTTGGTTTCACCCGTTGTCCCGATGCCTGTCCAACAACTCTGGCACAGTTTCGCAGTGAAATTCCCAAACTGACAGCAGAGGCCCAGGCCAAGGTACGCTTTTTGCTCGTCACGGTCGATCCTCAGCATGATACCGGACCCATACTCAAAGAATATGTCGGAAAATTCCATAAAGATATTCAGGCGGCGACCGGCACCGAAGAGGAGATTCAAAAAGTAGCGGCCGAAATGAAGACCACTTTTTCCAAGGAGGACGAAAATGCCGGGGATCCGAATCTCTATACGATGGCCCATTCGCCTCGCTTATTTCTGATCGATCCGATGGGACGATTGAGCGCTGTCTATAATCCTCCCATTGCACCCGGAGTTTTAGCGAAAGACCTCAATCAACTGACTGCTGCAGGCGCGAAGTCGCGCTGGCTGTTCTAAAAGCTCAATTCATTTTATCCAGTCGTATGGATGAAGTCCCTAGCCCTGGCGTGGATGACAGTATTAAAGGGGAGCTTATGAATCGTTTGAATCAGATCACCGTAATCGATTGGCTTCGGGGCAACGGCAAGCACATTATAATCGGCTGGATCAAATTTCAAAGACGCAGTGTTGCCGCTGGTCAGGATCAGGCTTGGCCGATTTGAAGTGTCGAGATTGTGAATCTTGATCATAAGTTCAACGCCATCACCATCTGGCATTTGAATATCGGATACAACGAGATCGATTTTTCGACTCTTTACGATGTCAAAGGCCTCGCGGCCATTGCTGGCCTGTATGACCTCAAAACCCTCCCAGGAAAGTACTTCAAAAAGTATTTCCAGGAGGAGATCATTATCGTCGACTATCAAGACAGTTTTAATGAGCTTATCCTTTCCGGTCTATCCGTTAGCTGCCGGCGCGTGGCTAGCATGCCCGCCAGGCAGGCAAACGCTATCGTTTCCTATCATGATGTGCGAAAACAGAGACAGGAAGGATTCTAATCATTTTTGAAGCCGGCGGGCTAGGACATTTCAGTTGAAAATGAGACCCATTCAACTTTACGTAAATGGCAGGCCTAATTTGCCTATCCATGCGCACGTTTCATTTCATACGAGTCAAGGTCTTGCACAATCTTTGCTCAAAAATAAAGAAGGACTGCAGCTTGAGCGGATCCTGGGGCCTGCCATTAACCTTATGTTTTTGGTCTTGTTCCAGTGGCTTTCCCTAGGCTGGGAGCAAATCGAGAGCTGCTTTTTCTCAGCTCGCGCTTACAGGATCGCTTCAATATTCATTTGGCTCACGAGTCGTTTGCGTTCCGGTTTGAAATGCAATTCTTCAGCGTGTTTTGCCGCCAGTTGGCCACAGGCTGCCGATACCTCAAGTCCTTTCGAATAGCGAACCGGCGCCGGTATCGAACGGTCTGCGAGATATTTTTGAAAGGTTCGAATCTCATCATCCTCTGGCCTTTGGAAGGGCAATCCTGGATGGGAATTGAAGGGTATTAGGTTCACTTTTGTTTTGAGGCCGTGAACAAACTTCACAAGTTCTTTAGCCTCACGGAGCCCGCAGTTCGTATCCTTGATCATAATATATTCAATCGTGATCTTTTTGTCGGTCACTTTCTGATAGTGCACGAGTGCCTGCTTCAGACGTTCGAGATTATAACGACGATTGATAGGCATCAACCGGGTGCGAAGGTCGTCGCGGGAGGCATGCAGGGATAGGGCAAGAGCGGCACGACTGTCGGTCGCCAGTTTCTCGATCTCAGGTGCCAGTCCGGAAGTCGAAAGTGTGACATGGCGAGCGGAAAGGAAAAATCCATCCTCAGCCATCATAACGTTGGCAGCGCCCACGGCATTGGTATAGTTATCGAGCGGCTCCCCCATACCCATAAAGACGACATGGCTTGTCCTTAAGCCTTCTTTGGCAAGGATTTGATTCGCCATGAAAAGTTGGGAAAGTATCTCGGACCGATCGAGATGACGGACAAAACCCAATTTGCCAGTTTGACAAAAATCACAGGCTAACTTGCAACCGACCTGGCTGGACACGCAAAGACTGGTTCGATTTTCATAGCGAAGCAGCACCGTTTCCACAAGCTGGCCCTTTAGGCTGCGCAGGAGGAGTTTGGTGGATCCATCTTGCGAATTAACATGGTCTATAATTGTCGGCAGGCGCCAGTCGATTGCACTGAAAATCTTTTGCCGCAGGTCCTTGCTCAAATTGGTCATAAGGTCGGGATTATGCACTGCATCTTTGTAAATCCATTGGGATATTTGATCAGCGCGAAATTTTGGCAAACCCCACTGTTTGAATAGCTCACGGTATTCGTCGCGATTCATCGATAAAAAATGGGGTTTATCCATAATAGGCTCCTGGTTGGAGTGGAAGCATGCCGGGCTGCTAAGTGTGTTAAATTGACTGCTATAAAATTCTTTAAGCCTGGGCGAAGCTAAAGTTTGTACCGTCATAAGTACACGATTGCAAGGTAGAAATGCAAATCGGCGCTAAGAAACAGACAGCCTGGGCCATAATTAGCAGGAGCCGCCCGCAAAGGCATTGTAATTCTTTATTCGAACCTGACAATATCGGGTAAAATTTAGACGGCACAAACGGGGAGGCCCTATCATGAAAGTCGGATTTCTAATCGATATGGACGGCGTTGTTTACAGAGGGACGGAGTTGATTCCAGGAGCTATCGAGTTTATCGACATGCTTGGCAATCAGAAAATTCCTTTCATGTTTATGACTAACAATAGCCAGCGCACGCCGATGGACATTGCCACCCGCCTCCAGCGCATGGGCTTTCCCGTCGATCAAAGTCATGTGTTCACGAGCGCTCAGGCCACCGCTGCTTATCTGGCTTTGCAAAAACCCAACGCGACGGCCTACGTAATAGGCGAGGGTGGTCTCCTCACGGCTCTTGATAAAGTCGGCATCGCGATCGTCGATCATAACCCTGATTATGTCGTGGTGGGAGAAGGCCGAACGGGCAGCGCTGAGGTCTTCGATAAAGCCGTACAGATGGTATGTGACGGCGCTCGTCTCATCGCCACCAACCTCGATCCCAATTGCCCAACGCAAAACGGTGGCATAAGGCCAGGCTGCGGAGCGTTTACCAAGCTTATCGAAGAGGCCAGTGGCTTCAAGGCCTTTAGTCCCGGCAAGCCTAACCCTTTTATGTTCCGCGCGGCTAGAAAGCGTCTCGGCCTTACCACGGGCGAAACGATGATGATCGGTGATACGATGGAAACCGATATTTTGGGAGCGACTCAGCTTGGCTTACGTGCGGTTCTGGTTCTATCGGGCGGAACGAAGCAGCATGATATTCACCGCTTCGCATATGCGCCTGATGTGGTCCTTGATTCGGTAGCCGATATTACCATCGACTTTGTCAGGAAACAGCGTGAGCTTATGCAAGCGCGCGAGCAGGCCGAATAGAGTTTTCTAGTGGCTGATTGGAGGCGGCTCGACGGCCCCGGCCTGCATAACTCCAATCCCTGGCTTATAGTCCATCCTTTAACTCGCTCGTTGCTCGGCTAAAGCCTCGCAACTCGCAGGGCGTTCGGCGCATGCTATCGCTAGAAAACTTGAGGCACACGCGGAGCGAGTTGCGAGGCATCAGCCGAGCAACGAGCGAGTTAAAGCACGTCCTGGACGTCACTCCTGAGAAACCCAAAAAGGAAAGGAAATGATCAAAATCCTAGCGAGAAACCCGGAACAATACGCTCGCTTACTTGAGGTCAATCCTATTTTGAAGCCTAAAAATAAGACTACTCAAGAGAACTACGAAATTCTCAAAGCCTTAAATTATCACCCTTCAAAGATTTCAAAGAACCTCGGTAGAACCTTAGACTCGCTTCAACAAAATCATCCTGAATTATACGATCAACTGCTAGAAATCAAGCCGATTTTAAAACCTCGATCCAAAAAGCCTAGCAAGTAACTCACACACAAAGACTTCCCCATGACTCCCCTCGAACTCTTCGAATCCCAACTGTCACTTCCCAGAATCATAACGTATAAGATAGCTCGAAAATTTAAGCTTCAACCCCTCGTCGAAGATCTGACTCAAGAAGGCTTACTCGGACTTTGGCGCGCTGCGAACAAATTTGACTCTTCAAAAGAAGTGAAATTCCGGACCTTTGCGGAACATTTCATCCGGGGCGCGTGTTTAGAATACGTTCGCCAAAAAAGTGGGATCGTAAGAAAGTCAAAGGTAGGATTCTTTACAACTCCTTTCGTCGAATACGTAACCGACGATAGCCCTCAAGCGTTGACCATTCCTGCTAACGATCCTTTCCCCTTGATCGAACAAAGAGATCGACTCCGACGCCAATTAGAAGACCTCACCGAGCAAGAATTCACCGTAATTAGCCGTCTATTCGTCTTTGAGGATCACGATTCTTGGGCTCCTCGATTGTCGAACATCCGGAAAAAAGAATACCTTCGAGTCAAGCGATCTGCGTTTGAGAAACTAGGGCTGCCCCTTAAAGGCTCTTGAAGAGCCGCTTCCGCTGCTACGCCTTTGGAAGGAAAATCCCGAGCCGCAAGATAGATTAAGAACGATTTTAGGGACCAATGCCTCAGGAGAGCAGTTGTCCTTTTCAAATCGAACGGAACTTTCAGAATTTTTGGGAGTGAGTTTGATGCGAGTTCGAGAGATATTCAAAACTAAAGAGGAGATCGGGGGTTTCACTTGGTCTTACTTGAGAAATCCTAAATCCCTCCGATAAAGTGGTAAATTACTCCTTGAAGGGCCTCGTCAACCCCTTTACATTACGTAACTTTTCCCAGTCTGATTAAAGTATAGTCAGAAACTTGACATAAACAAATAAAACTAGTAACTTAACCCTAAGGCTTTTAATCGGAAATGCCGATGAGAGTTTTGTAGGAAAACCAGGAGGCTATATGCATATCCAATTTCTTGTTGAAAAAGAAGAAGAGGGCTACTCGGCTAAAGCTGATGGGTATCCAATATTCACTCAAGGGGACACCTTTGAAGAGTTAAATTCTAATGCAAAAGAAGCTTTAAATTGTTTCTTTGAAAAACCTTTTGAAGGTTCGATGGATCTAACCGTTCGTCAGAAGGTCGGATGAAGATTCCGGCTAACGTGAACGGCCCTCGATTGATTAAAGCCATATATAAACAATTCGGATATATTGTCAAAAGTACTGTTGGAAGCCATGTAAGCTTTCGAAACCAGACGGCTCTAAGCCCTTCACGGTGCTTACTCATAGGCCAATCAAAACAGGTACTCTCAGGAACATTATTGACCAGCTGGCAGAATACGAGGGCCTTTCAAAAGAAGAGGTTCTTAAAAAACTAGACCTCTAAAGCAGCTTTTTGTACAGGCTGCTTTTTTATGTCTAGAGTTTCTTCAAGCTGAAATGAAAAAGGAGCCGGTTAAAGCTCCTTTGAAAGGTTATTCGAGGTGACTACCGGGCTGAATGGGAACCCCTCCGCCGAAAGCGTGACCATTCGGGGGATCAGTGATGGTAGCGGTCCCTCCTGGATGAGGCGCGCCTTCCCATATAGTAGTTGTACCTCCATGTAGGCCCGACGTTCCTTCTCTACCGCCACCGCCACCTGCGGAGCTAGTAGCGCCGCCACTCACTTTGTCATTTTCCTCTTTAAGTTTCTTTTCTAGCTCCGCTCTTTCCTTTTTAAGCTGATTGTTGGTTCGACCTAAAGATTGACAAGCGAGTCCAGAGCCATAACATGTAATAAAAGCAATACCCCAACCAAAAGGACCCATACCTGCGCTGGCAAAGGGGCCACCAACACAAGCTACAAAAGAGCCGATTGCACACATTTGAGTATTTCGGCTCATCTCGTCATTGATGGATTGGATCTCCGCTTCGGTTATATCAGCACTGTGATAAGTGCGTTCCAATCCCGCTGCAACTAGACGCTGATAGTCCGCTTCCCGTAAGGTGGCAACTAAATCCCCAGATGGACCAACCTGAAAAATATCACCTAAGTGATAGCCGGGTAGAGGTTGTGACTCCCTAATAAGAGCAGCAAACTGCCCGAACTTTGTAAATACTCCGACAGTGCAGCGGTCTGTTCCTGAGAGACAAACTTCAAAATATCTATTTCCACTTACCTCAAGCCCAAAGGCTTTGGGGGACACCAACAACAAAAACGTGAATAGAGACCAAACAAAATGTCTCATATTTTTTTACCAGTTAGGGTCGAGATGAAATTGTACTTGTAAGACCAGTAAATCACTTCGTTTATAAGAAGGGCTTTTATGTATATTTCAAGAAACCCCAACTGAAAGTAAGGTGGTAAGAAGGTGGACTCAGCTTCTATAGTCAAGACAACAGAAGCAACAGCGCACAATAAAAGCAGTACCCATCTCAGGGCTCTAAAAAAGGGAAACACCGTTGCCATAAATTTCAATCTTGGTGAAAATTTCGATGTATCTAAGTTGAGTTTTTGCAAGGTATTGAATCCTTTTGAAAAGGGGAAAGTCGGTATTTTCAAAACTCACATGCCTATAAAAGGTACCACCTTAGGAGTCAATGAAAGACTTGCTCCGCTTGACTTTCACCGTCCTCAGACTGAGTAAAATTCCTTATTTGATTAGTAAAAAGTCAAGGAACTCGAAGCCTCTTGACCGAAATTTCTTCAGACAAAATCTGACCCTTTTAATGTGGGCCGTCGAAAACCTGCATAGCTTGACAGACCTGCGATGGGCCTATTT
>CAXSGP010000126.1:0-11948 GCA_964236955.1 uncultured Oligoflexus sp.
GATGTTCGACGTTGGCGTAGCCAAACGTCAACAGCCCCTATTACTTGGAAAATAGCCCTTCAATATCGGAAAGCGTCAGAATTTGAGGTAAAATCCGCGGCTTGCTTCCATCTGGGGGATAATAAAGATAAAGTGGAACCGAAGCGCGATCAAAGGCGGCCAGAGCTATAGTAATTTTATCATCGAGATTTGTCCAATCACCGCGTATCAAGCGCACATTATTTTTAGCAAATAATTTTTCTGCGGCATCCGTTTCAAGAACCACTTTTTTGTTCACCTGACAGGTGACACACCAGGAAGCCGTAAAATCGACAAAAACTCCCTGTTTCTTCGCCGCGGAATCAGATAGGAGGGCAGGATCGTAGTCGAGCCAGTTGCTGGAACCCACGCTCACCTTTGCCGTTGCAAGGGCCGCTGAGACCACCCAACGGCCGGTATACCCGATCCCCAGCAACGCCATCAAAAGACCCAAGGTCCTGAACCCATTCCCGCGACCTTTGCCCAGCCATATGGCAAAAGTCAGCAAAAGGCCCAGCCCACTCAAATAGAGCCAGGCATCGGTGCCCAGCTGAATACCAAGCACCCACAGCAGCCAGACAACCGTCGCAAAGAGCGGAAAGGCCAAAAATTGGCGAAGCGTAATCATCCACTGGCCCGGGCGCGGGAGTTTAAAATGGGGGAACCAGGCTAACACCAGAAAAGGCGAAGCCAGACCCAGGCCGAGTGCAAAAAAGATCAGCAATGCCTGATGTGCCGGCAGCGTTACTGCGGCGCCCAGTGCCGTGCCCATAAAGGGTCCCGTGCAGGGGGTAGCAATAAAAACCGAGAGACAACCCGTTGCAAATGAGCCTGTGTTTTCAAATTTACCTGCGGCTCGGGTCAGGGAGTTCCCAAATTCATAATAGCCGACAAAACTCAGCCCCATCATCCAAAACAAAACAATAAGGGCAGCAACCACCGGTGGCGATTGCAATTGAAACCCCCAACCGATCGCAGCACCTCCCGCTCTCAGCCCAAGAAATATTCCGCCCAAAGCCGTAAACGTTAGCAAGACACCCAGTGTATAAAGCATGGCCTCGCGCCAGCGCGTCTCCTGACTGACTTTTGCCAGGGAGAAGAATTTAATGGAAAGAACCGGCAAAACGCATGGCATAAGATTGAGTATGATACCGCCGACAAAGGCTGACAGGAGAAGAAGGAGGTAGGATGCCCAGTCGTCAGCCTGAGCTCCATGCTGCGTTGAGCTGGCCATGGACTCAGTGCTGGTCATTTTAGAGGGAACCGTAGGTCCGCCGGAATCAAGACCAAGGTTTGCCGTGCTAAGGTCATGGGTAAACTCCCAAGCACCAGCATCGTCAACAAGGACAAAGGAAAGAGTCTGCGGAGTGGGCATGCCCCTTATTTTTTTAAAGCGCAGTCCTTCCCCATCGGCATCGCGTCGAGGTTCGGCTGGAGATAGAAATGCGGTGTCAACGGGAAAAACCTGAAGCACTGTCAAAGGCTTGGGAGGATCTTTTTTCGATAAAAGGGAAAGGACAATGTCTTCGCCCTCAACAG
This sequence comes from uncultured Oligoflexus sp., assembly GCA_964236955.1. Lineage (GTDB taxonomy): Bacteria > Bdellovibrionota_B > Oligoflexia > Oligoflexales > Oligoflexaceae > Oligoflexus. Next base: position 1,558 of record CAXSGP010000126.1, read on the forward strand.
TGAGTGTCCTTACAGTCCACGGCATAGTGGCTGCCGGCTGGGGAATATTCTGCAAAGCTTTTTCAAGACTCTCGCCGTGATTCCAGGCCGCAGTCCCCATTGCAATGGGGCGCTTTAGAGTAAGTTGGCCAGATCCTGGCCGACACTCTTCCTTGCAAACCAACCATTCCAAATCCGCGTTTAAATCCAAAATGGAGGCTCCGGCCTTAGGAATTATTACGAAAGGAAAAACCACTTCACCTTCATAAGCTATCGTCGTGAGACCACCTGCCAAAAAACGCTGGGGTACCGGCCAGGCCGCTGGACCGACTTCGGAACTTGACGATGTCATATGAAAGTGAGGCGCTGTTCCTGAGTCACCGGGATTTTTCCAGTAAATATGCCATTGGGGTTGAATTTCAAAGCGTATGCCGATCGTCTCAATTGCTCCGGAAAAATGAGTGGGTACGATCCAGGACACCCGCACATGCTCACCTTTAATCACGGCCCCGGATTCCGCTTGAGCCAAGCGAGGAGAAAGCAAAGGCAGCAGCGCGCAGATACCTATTATCCATCGAAAGCAGCCCATCCGTTACTCCATGCTGATAAACTTTAAATGTAAAGTCTACACCATAAGAAGCGGATGAATAAGGTCCTCCTTGCCTTGCTTTGGCAGCGATAAGTGAAAACGGCAGACTTTCTAGAATCAATAGGCAAAGGTATCGTACGTTTCTCTCGGCGGTCTTGATCCCAAGGTTTCGACTATGGAATTAAATCTGAGCATATGCCTGGCCCGATCAGAGAGTCGGGACCATGTTTCGCGCGGTATATCGATCGAAACTTCAGGACGATGCAGCCATTTCCGACTGTAACCGATGACCGCCATCGGCCTCGGTACAGAGCTATGGTTCGGTGTACCGCGATGCAATCCGCGCACATCACGGATCATCACGTCACCCACTTTCATCGGGATAGGTTCAAGCGCCAGCTCGTTGTGGGCAAGCAGGTCCATAGCCCTGGCTTTCGGAATTCTATGCGTGCCGGCGGCGATCTCTATGGGACCGTTTTCAAGGGTGACATCGACCAGGGGGAAATTGACTGCCAACTGAAAGGCTGGCGACTCTTCCTCAAGTTCGGGAAAAAGAGGCGGCGCATCCCGATGCACATCCTGATATTCAGAGCCGAGGAGTGGCGTATCCGTAGCCAACTGACACATAACAAAATCTTTGCCAACCAGCTGCTCTATTATGGCAAGCACTAAATCATTCTCATAAATCATAGGATTAGCAAAAGGAAAGGTAAAGGGCAAGGTGACATAGTATCGAGAGGGACCTCTTTGCAATTCGCTCCCACCCGAGGCCAAATAATTCTGCAGAAGAGGGGCAAAGGCATTCGCCCAGTCTCTTAGTATGGCGGGCGAAAAAGCCCCTTCCATGACGCAGAATCCATCTTCCATGACCTTCTTTGTGTAGAAGGCAATCTCGCGTGAATCGTTCATATTCAATCCCTGAAAAATTGATAGGTAATTTATGGAAGATCCATCGGCTGGGCGTCTATCGGTTTGATTGGAACTCATTCCTAATGTTGCAGCAGGAGCTTTACCGCGTCTGCTGTTGAAGCCCGCCTTATTAAGTAAACCTGATGGCATCAGTTGGTAAAGCCCACACATCCTGCCTAGAATGCTCCAAGTCCACTCTAAATTTCAAGAGACATTCTAACGATAAGGGCTGCCCTAAATCCCTGGCCCCCGGCGGCAGCACCTTGCAGAAGGTCTGCGATTGAGACCGCATTTAGCAAGTTATCATATTGAATTTACAGATATTTATAATTTATCACTCCGATGATTACGGAGGCGGACGATAGACCTTCTAAGTTTCCATACGACAAACGAGAGGCATCATGCGTTGGTCCATACCATTGCTCATTCTATGGAGCTGTTCAGCCCCAAACCAACTCCGCTCCGGATCGGTGACGAGAGCCGTCCCTGATGGCCATGAAAATATAGGTAAGAGGCCGGTGGATCAATCCGACAATGCCGATCCCTATGCTAGTGTAAAAGGTCCCGCCGGTCCTAAGCCCGAGGCATCCCCACCCGCGTCACCCGTTATCAGGCCGACCATAACGGGACCCACGCTTCCAGGATCGACAGCAAACGGATCAGCAGCAGCAGCGTCTGACGAATCCGAGGCCGCTTTGCCGCCTTCACCCATTAACGGATCTTTTCTACATTGCATCGTCCAGTTGGAACCGACGGAGCTATTAACTGAGGGTAGCGTCGCCTGCCGACTCGAGGATAAATCAAACAATCGGGTTGATCCCGCAGGCTTAAATGTTTTGGCCCATTATTCAGTAACACTTCCAAACATTATAGGAGCGGAAAGTCACGTCACGCCTCTCGCCCATCCTGACCGTTTATATGATGTCACGATTGCCTTTAAAGCCCTGACCAAATCCGATGCAGCTAAAGCCATGCACAAGTCGCAGCTGCAGGTGGACATGACCAGCCTTGATAATACCCAGCTGATCGCCAGTCAACGCAATTCCATCCTTACCTACGAAACGAAAGCCCCTATTCCAAAATGGAAAATCCTAAGCGAAGGTGGACCCGACGTTTACCTCGATGCCGCAAGCGGTTTGCTTTGGAAGGGCGATGATCAAGGGAGCTTTAGCTTTCAGGAGGCGCTTAGTTATTGCAGCAGCTACCAGGATATGAACGCCGTGGCCTGGGTGGTCCCAAGCCTTGCCCAGCTGACAATCGCAAGAAATCACGGCATTGGCTCGCGTCCTGATGTGGGGCTGGAGATGATGAACCTTAAATCGGGGAGTGCCTATTGGACCACGAATCGATATAAAAGTCCCAATTCAACAGGGGATCAGGTAGTATCATTAGAATTACTTATTGATACGATGAGCAGTGTGAGTCCTCCCTCTCTCGAGGCATCCGATGCCAGATTACCGGTACTTTGTGTTGCCGTTCCCTGATCAAGACCAAGGTGATTCAAAACGACTTTAATTTCGAGGGTTATCTTAAGATTTGACAATGGTGATAACGAGCCTATGAGAAAAATCGCAATTGTGGGAGCGGGAATCGCTGGCCTGGCGACTGCCCTTGCCATCCCGGCTTCGAAGTTTGAAGTGGAGGTTTTTGAACAGGCACCCGAGATCAAAGGCGTCGGGAGCGGCCTTACCCTTTGGCCAAACGCCACCTGCGTGCTAAATGCCCTTGGCGTTCTCGAAGAATGCCAAGCGCGCAGCGGTGCTCTCAAAACCTTGTTTATTCAGCTCTCCGATCGGCGTCGGGTTCTGACAATTCCGACCGGTACGTTCCCGACTCCAGCCATTGCCATGCAGCGTCGTGATCTCCATCAGATTCTTATGTCGAAAATAAAACTGCAATCGATATCTATCGGCCGGCAATGTCTCGGCGTACGCAAGGCCACAGAAGGGTCCTATCTGCGCTTTGCCGATGGGGAAAATGGCCCTTATGATTTGATAGTGGCTGCTGATGGTATACGATCAACACTAAGAAGCTATGTCCGCAAGAATCTTGAGTTGAGGAATAAGGGCTATGCAATTTCACGGGGCGTAGCCGATGCAGCCGATCTTTTCCCGGCTGATGGAAATTTCTTTGAAATCTGGGGGAGCGGCTTAAGATTCGGTGTGCTTCCCATGAGCCAGGGACAAGTGTGTTGGTATGCGGCGCGAAACCAACAGGCGGGTGATCAAAGACCCCTTCACGAGCAAAAGGAAACGCTTCTTAAAGATCTAAGAGACTGGAAGTTTCCGGCGCGGGAACTTGTTGCAAGAACTGCGCTTGAATATCTTATCCCGTCAGACGTAGCCGTTTTGAAAGCCACGCGAGGCTGGAGTCGAGACCGTGTCCTGCTCCTTGGCGATGCGATTCACCCTATGGCGGCAAATCTTGGGCTGGGCGGGAATATGGCCCTTGAGGATGCATTAGTGCTCGGCAACCTTCTGCGAAAAAGCGACAATATCGACGAGGTCTGTGAAGATTTCGAAAATCTTCGTTTTTCCCGCGTTGCTGCCGTCACCAAGAGTTCAAACTTCATCGGTTATATCTGTCAGACCGAAAATCCGATTATCCGCCAGGGCCGAAACCTTGCCTGTACCTTGATCCCTGGCCGCTATTTCACTTGGGAATCACGCTCCCTTTACTCCTTCAGGGCGGACCAGGTAGCCTCCTAACCAAAGTCCATTAGCAATTCAAGCTTATCCTGCTCAGTATCGATGGTATTTCGATTCCCTATTTCTCTTCTTTAGCTTTCTGATTTCTGTATTGTCTTTGTTTTATTTTTCCTAAAACTATCATTCCGAAAAAATATAGCCCAGCCAGGATATAGGTCAGAGGACCACCAATAAATGCCCATGCCGTTTTACTCATATAGAAAGCGGAATAAACAATAAGCAGGGTATGGAGAAAAAGGATGATCACCAAACCCTGCGCGGATTTTTGCATGATCTTTAGCTGCTGATCATCAATTTCGATGCCCTGCAGCATGCGGCCCGACATGGCAACGAGAAGCTTGGGCTTCAAATACGCCATAACTCCGAGAAAGACGACCATGATGAGTTGAGCGAGGGCGGGCTTAAGCTTAAAATAGATATCGTTCCCTGAATATAGAGAAACGAAACCGAAAAGAACGATGAGTCCGGTATCCAGGAGGACCATCTTATCCAGTCGCCTTTCCCTTATAAATATATAGATAGCCTGTCCTATCCCAATTGCTATCGCCAAAAGCAAGGCATACTGTGTGGCTTGCGCCTCCGGAAAATGCTCTGATAAAAATTCATCAGCACCGACAAAGATTAAAATTGGCAGAAACGCCAGAAGAAGATTCTTTATGAGATTCTGATTGGGCAAGGTGATAGATCCTTCTTTGGCAAAAGGCTTGGGATCTCGCATCCCAGTTGTCAAACAGACTGTTTCTATCACGAAGATTCCAGCTTTCCCAATCAAAAGCTTTCTGTGGGTCGGCTCGAGCGAACGTTCCCCTATATTCTCAAGCGCTTTAGCGAATCAGACCAGACGAGGGAAGAGTAAAGCTTAAGGCATGACCGCCGGCCGGGAATAGACAGGTCACCGAAGCGTAAGCACAAGCGGCAAACCCAAAACATCTTCTTTCCGTTTTTTATCAATTCGATAAAAAACGCTCATGCATTTTCAATTCTTACCGATAGGCAGGAATCAAGAATTCGACATTGGCCATTCAAGTTCGATTGAGAGACAGCATGCTTTTCCTTGAATTTAGCAAGTTAGCGGAAATTTGAGCGATTCAGTCTGTCAACAACGCGATCACTGCTGTCGAATCTATTGCCATATTCTTTGGGCCCGATGCGGCTGCCATGCAAAGGGATAGAGAAATCGGGAAATACTGTACTGGCACAGTTCCTGCTAAATGTTTTGAATCAACACAATCGGAGAATGCATGTACAAGTTATTGTTGTGCGCGGTAGGAAGCCTTGTGGTTTTGGGCTGCCAAGAAAAAAGTAAATTCAAAAGCGACACACGCACGCGGGGTGCCGCCATAGAGGGAAGCGGACAACAAGGCAGTTTCGACGACACGGTATCCGGAAGCGCTGGAGGCACTGATTCGTCGACCGTAGAAGGCAACACGGGATCGTTACCCAGTTCCGATACTATCGATGGAACCAAGGGAAAAGTCCCGTCGACTTCAGGCACAATCGGTGGCGGCACAGGCAAGGGCAACAAGCCTGCAACGACCGCCGGTAATACCGGCACTGCGAATAAGCCTGAAACTACAGGATCGGCGACGGGTACAGGCCCGAGTCCTGGTACAGTTGACGGCAGCGCAGGCCTCCCGAGCATCACGACCACTGGTGCTGTCATTCCACCTAAAGACTGCAAAATTCAACAGAAAATTCTCATCCTCGACTTTAAATCCGGCTGGTGGGCTGGTGATGGTGGCGAGTTTATCAATCATGTCGTAAGCCGTGTAAAAGACGCGTCCTGTACAATACAGACTTTGACGGAATATCATCACCTTCTCGACTCGAACTTTTCCAAGCAAACTATTGATGTTGCCAACGCAACTCAAATTTGGATACTTTCTGGATCCAATTCCGATGAGGAGGATATCAACACCTCGTCACCAAAGTTTCGTGATCTCGCAGCCAAAGTCGTTGCAAGCAAAGCGCCACTTTTCATCGGGGCTGGCTACGGGTCGATCAGCCATGCAAACTATTTTGCTCAGCTCCTCTACGGAAACGGCAAAAACTTCTTCGCACCGGGCCGGATCGAAGGCGATTTTATCACTTTGGTTCCTCTGTTTGTCAGATCATTAAAGTCAATGAATTCGGCGGTTTTCGGTAAAGGTCTGATGGCTGGCATCACCAAACCACTGGCCGATCAAATGGCGACTGGCGATCTCAACCCATTTAACATCGCGACCTCGGACCGCATTGTTTTTGATGGCGCCTACGAACAAGTTGCCAACTGTCAGATGGGCAATCTGTCGCCGACTAAAGGCTCTTTCCCTTGTGTCGGAGTTACCGTCCTTGGCAATCGCAAAATTGTTTTGGACAGCGGTCTGCAAAGATTCTACTCGCTCTTTAATAACGACGATGACATGGAGCGCTACCTTCATAACATCGTTCGGTCCCTTGCCGAATGAAGTCGACTTCTGTGAGGTCATTTATATAGCCTGACCCAACTGACTCAACGGCAGTCGCTTACAAAACATCAAACTGGCTGAGGATATTCTCCTCAGCTTTTTTGGGCTCTGGATTCTGTCGATTCCAAAAAATCGCATACTTATCGAGGCCACTATAGGGATTGAGTTTCCTAACAGCCCCGGCGTGAATACGAGCAGACTAGCGACACATGTCGGTAAATTCTATTAGAAAATCGATCAGCACTTCGTCTTTCATCTTTACGCCAGGGACCAAGGCCAATAACCTATCGACCTGGTCCACGAGGTTTACACCATTGATCACAGGCGAGAGCGAACGAACATTAAGCTTGAACATAGCCGCAGGAGTAATGGTAATGGAATTCTTGAACTCTTTAACTAAGATAGGAATTGCAATCTCGACTTCCTGATTCGCGACCGAGAGAAGGCCATGGGCTTTAACAATTTTGGTTTCAAAGGATTTGGCATCGGCAGGGTCGACATCGATTTTAGTTAGCTTAAACCCGAAAGGTATAGCGTTCGGAACTTCGAAGATAAAGGAACTGATACGGGAATCGCGCATGGGATCTTCAGAATTTGTCGAAGTTCCATTGAAATCCAGATGTGCCTTGGCTGTAGCCCACGAATTACCCCGGCTTAAATTGCCCGCAACAGCATTTGTTCCCAACAGGACTACTTCCTCGCCCGATGGAGTAATTTTTGTAGCTCTCCAGCTTACGGTCGCGTCACTCTTGGTAATGAAATCTTTTCCGGTTTTACAGGTTAATTTTTGGCCCGCCGTCGATGAATTGTCATACGCTGTCTGGCTGGTGGGAGTGTATTTTTTGCAAGCACTGGCCCCGCTAAAGAAAATCAACGCCATCAAGGTGGGAAAACAGTTAACTTTTTGCATTATTTTAGCTCCCGCAATTATACTAAAACTTATCGGATTCAAAACGATGTCCTAAAATAATTTTTTTAACCACCTGATATTATGGAATAACAAAGATTTTTATCTTGGCGCCGTTTGGCTTCACCGCGAAGAATTAGCTCAATGGCAACGCTATAAAAAGAAGAAAAAGCGTAAGCTCCTCTTTTATCAATCGGCGCGTCAGGCCGGCCAGACAGGAAATAGGACAACATTGATATTCTTTTATAGGGCTAAAAAGAACAGCCGGAAGTCGGACCTGACCCACGCCTTCGACGGAAACTTTGCTAAGCTTTCCTGCTCATTCCTAGCGAGGGAACGGCACAGCTTGAGCGAGCCTTCCGTGAGGGATTGCGTCGTCTAGTGATATACAAAGTTTCACGCGGGATGCAGGTTTCTGGCCGAAACAAGCCGTCTCGGTTGAGAAAGCTAAAAGGCCTTCAGCAAGGCTGCGAAGGCCTTTGGGATATCACTGGGGATAAAAAAGTTGGGGATCATATTTTTCAGGCCGTTCGGCTGGGCTGCTGCCATTATGAGCAAAATCGGTAAGCCCAAGTTGAATTGCATGGAAACTGCTTCCATTGACTTCCCTTATCACAGTAAATAATTTACTTCCTGAGTCGGCGACGAAAGACGGACCACAGGTCAGTCCCGTCACGTTAAAGGCTATACCCGCAGTCCAGCCGCTCATCCCACAAAAAGATTCGTCTTCGAAATAACCTGCTACCGTAGAATTCAACGGCTTAATCGTAACCGAGTCTGTTCTAAAATCAAGGTTTTTTCCAAACCCATCCAGCTTATACGGACCAGCGACAGTAATCTCGACATTAGCCTTCACACAGTAGGTATCATCATAGACGGTTTGCACATCATTCAACTGACTGGCAGAGAACTGCAGCTTACGTTTCGCTGTACCCCCATCAGTCGCTATACAACGGGTGACATAAGTTCCAGCAATGTCGGCCATCAGGGGAGTCGTCGAAAATAGAGTGGCACCTAGCCACAAGAGGCGGGACTTTTTCATTTTTTACCTACTTGTATGACAGGATTGAGATTTCACGGTGCCACTTAATCTTCTAAAAATGGCATTTCTGAGACAGAGTTTATGAAAAGCGATTCATGAGCGTCAATTAAAGAAACAGGGCGTAGGAGTCTGAAAGGGTCATCTCATAAGAGTTTGCTGGGTATTTTTACAAAATTCGCAGGCTGCCGCCGAGCAGCTTTGCCAATCGAAAAATTATTTCACTATTTTCTGTTTTTATTTTCTGCAAGGAGCGCCTTTTGGGAAGCCGGCAGGCAGACAATTATGTGGTTATTTTGAGTGACTTGAAGGACGAAGTCAGAAGCAATCAAAAGTAGGAAGTTATGCTGCGGGCTGGCACTTTGGCTTCCATCGTGCTCCATGATTAGGGGAAATGAAAGGCCGGGCATTCCTTAAGCCCGGGACCTGAAAGCTGTCTCAACAGAAGGGGGATCGAAGCAAGTCTGATCGTTGCTTCGATCATCCTTCGACAATAAGGCCATCACTGATCCGCACGATTCTTTTTACACGGCGCATGAGTTTTTCATCGTGCGTAGAGAAAAAGAAAGTCACATGGCGCTTTTCATTGAGTTCAGCCATGACATCGAGAATCTGCTGTGTGGTGGTGGAATCAAGGTTCGCTGTGGGTTCGTCAGCCAGTACCAGGACAGGATCGGTAACGAGGGCTCGCGCAATGGCGACCCTTTGCCTTTGACCACCAGAGAGGCGCGAGGGAGCGCTATGCGTCTGCTGCTCAAGGCCGACATCCTTTATCACGTTCATCACCCGCTCACGACGATCCGCAGGCCTGACCTTATGATTGATGAGCAAGGGCAACATGATGTTTTCAAAAACACTTAGAACCGGGATGAGGTTAAAGCTTTGAAATATAAAGCCAAGCTTTTCATTGCGAAATTGGGACTTCTGCTTCTCATTCATCGCCAGTATATCGACACCATCGATATGCACCGAACCGGAATCAGGATGATCGATACATCCCAGCATATTCAGCAATGTGCTTTTGCCAGATCCCGAAGCGCCAAGAATCGCCGTGAATTCAGCCCGATTGAGATCAAGATTCATGCCTCGAAGGGCATTGACGCGGGTTTCCCCCAGTTGATAAGTCTTTTGCAAATTTCTTAGCGAGACAAATTGCTGCATGTTATTTCCCATATCTGCAATCGACCTATCAACAGCCAGGCTCGCCCTGGATCAACGCAGAAGGTTATTGACGTTGAATATACTTGCCGGAGCCGCTTCAGACTTCGGTGTTGTAAAGGTCATGACACTGAAATTTTTCTTATTCTGCGAGTCGACGATCTTCGTCTCGGATACAAAGTCAACTTTCTTGCCATCGATCGTTATGCTGTTGCCGTATCGGAATTCGGCGGTTTTAAGGGGTTTGCCTTGAAGACTCAGGAATTCCGCCTTCATACCAAGTTTCTTTTTCTTGCTAATCCAGTACTTGATACCATCATAGGTGGTGTTCTCGCCATCAGCCTTAAGGTCCAAAACATAGCAGTCTTCGCCGTTTACCTTTTCTTCGCCAACGATCTTGCCTTTGTAGTCGCGCGCATAGTTGGTACTCGCGATATCGCCGTTGGCAGCCTGACCTGAAAGTTTTTGCCGCGCGGAGATCGCCACGGGCTTTTTCAAGCTGGGCTTAAAGAACCATATCGTGCGATCGTTGAAAATGAATACTTCGCCCTTGCTGCGAGCCGGTTCCGTTACTTCAACATGAGCATTGTTTTCCGCGGCTTTAACCTTATAAGTAGTCGTCGACGAGTCGCCATTATCAGTCGACTCCAGCTTA
>CAXSGP010000127.1:0-11895 GCA_964236955.1 uncultured Oligoflexus sp.
CGTTAGTTAGTTTCTGTCCGGAAATGGGGATGGCAAGGCGCGAGGCAGAAAAAAAACGGAGTTTATTCCCATAAATGAGCATTTTTTTCTGCCGATGAATCCCATCCATCGCCTTTTCCGGACTGACACAAGTTAGGCAAAAAGAAAGAGTCTTTTATGGGGAATAAAATCCGTTCTTCTTCGCCGCCCACCCCGCCATGCCGGTTTCCGGCCAGACCCCTTAAACGAAGATATTACCTGCATAAATCGTTCCGAAAAACCGGTCGTGCTCACTCACGCCCAGCCTAAGGGACAAGGACAGTTGCAACTTGGTTCATATTCTCAAAATATCGTTTGGCAATATCATCAGCGATTCGTCGCCCGTGGCCTTTCTTACAAATCCCGACGATAGAGCCTCCAAAGCCTCCCCCGGTTAACCGAGCCCCATAGACCTCCGGAAAGGTAAGCGCTGCTGCAACCAGAAAATCAACCTCAGGAACCGAAACTTCAAAATCATCGCGCATGGATCGATGCGATTCCACCATCAAACCTCCAAGCTCGGTCCATTCCTTTTTGCAAATAGCCTCAACCGCCTTTAAGACCCGTGCGTTCTCAGAAATGATATGACGCGCCCGGCTGGCGAAAGGTTCACTGAGCCGAGCCGTCTGACCGATATCTTCGACGTCGCGAAGTTGGGGAACGCCGAGTTGGCGACTGGCCTCTTCACATTCACTGCGTCGCCTGTTGTAACCGCCATCCGCATGATTATGCTTGACACCGGAATTGATAATAAAGATTTCGATCTCATCGTTTGGCAATTCGATCTTTTTAAACAGAATCGTGCGTGTATCAAGAAACAGGGCAGTATGGGTATCAGCCAGACTTGAAGCCATTTGATCCATGATTCCCACTTTGGCACCGACGAATTCATTTTCCACCGCCTGGCTCAGAAGGGCAACCTGCACATCGGTAAGCGGAAGATCAAAAGCCTGACGCAAAGCCCGAAACATTGCTACCAGCAACGCGGCACTGGAAGATAAACCGGCTCCGATCGGAACCTCAGAGTAAACCTGAGCATCAAATCCCCGTAGTGTATAGCCTTTTTGCCGAAGTAGCCAGGTCACCCCTTCGAAGTAATCAGACCAGTGATGTTTTTGCCTTTCATCACCCAGCTTAAAATCATGCTCCTCGCCGTCTGTTCCCATATTGCTACTAACGATTCGCACTCTATTGTCAGCCCGCAACGCCAGTTCGATGTGAGTGGCCTGAGGAATAGCGGTGGGAAGGACAAATCCGCCATTATAATCCGTATGCTCGCCGATAAGGTTGACGCGTCCTGAAGCCATGACTGAGACTGTGAAGGGTTGCCCAAATACTTTTTGAAATGTTTCTTTCATGTACGCACCAGATAATCAGGACGTTGGAGCCCTTGTGTTTCAAATGAAGGCCACTGGGGATCAACGGTCAAGACCTCCAGGCCCTGATCGGTGATAAGGACGGTATCCTCGATTTTGGTGCCGATCAAACTTGGGTTCCAGGCTATGGCCATACCTTTGGCCAAGACGCTTTGCCCCCCGGGCAGAGCAATTTCCTCGCGCGAAAGATAGCCTGTCGGGCCACCCTGATGGTGTTTATTTATTTCATGGCTGTAGCCAAAGTTCGTATAGGTCTTCTGCATTATTTCGAACATCTGTCCGAGGTTCACCCCTGGCTTGGTCGCCTTAAGGATATCAGCTTCTATCGCCGCAACATCTTGCTTCATCCGAACGTCCTGCGCCGTTGGATCACGGAAATAAACGAAGCGGGTGAGATTGGCGAAAAGCCCATGCCGTCGCGCGCAAAAGACCAGCATTGCCCGATCACCTAGTTTGTTCGCGGAAGCTGTAGCATGACGGTGAATGGGCAGCCGTCTTTCATCGCCGACCAAAGTCAAAGCCGGATGAATACCGCGCGCCCATAAGGCCGCGGCTCCCCGTGCAGCCAATTCATAACCTGTCCAGTCGCGACGGGCATCTAGTAAAGTCTCGGTCATCGCTTCGGCCGCCTCGCGTCCCAAGGCGCGATAACGTATCATCTCCCCAGGCACCAACGTCCTTTTTTCGATGATCAGTTCCGTGGGAAGTCCGATTTCCTTTCCCTGCGGTTTATCGCTGGCGACAAGTCCTCCTTGAGTAAGTTCCTTGACGAAGCTTTCTTTTAAGTGAGGTTGGTGCCAGCCGCCCTGCCAGATTTCAAAGCCAGGACTGAGTTCCTCCGCTTCAAGGCGTGCGGCTTCAATATTATTCGTCAAGACAAATGCATCCGTGAGCGTGATCAGAACTTCGGCTATACCAAAATCAGTCGTCAGAAGGACAACGTTTGAGGCACCGGCCGTAGCCCAGGCAAACCAATCGGTGCCCCTCAGTCGTACGCCGGCCAATTTTTGCTTGCGGAGGATATTTCTTATCACTGTTAATTTTTCAGTGATTTCACTGGCATTTGAATGAATCAAGGTTGACCTCTATGGCTTGGAGCTCTTTCGCTTTGTCTTCAGGAAAGGCATCGTTGGCAAACAGTCCGGCACCTATTTCGGTTCCAGCTAGATATTTCAATCGATCGGAGCTTCGATAGGGGGGAAAGAACTCGAAATGGAAATGACATTCGGGATGGAGCCCTCCATCGGTAGGCGCCTGATAGGCCACCATCAAATACGGAAAGGGTCTTTGCCAAAGACCATCGTATTTGAGTAAAACTGTTTTCAAAGCCCTGGCAAAATCAATTCGGTCGTTTTCATCCATGTCAGCCATTGATGAAAGTCTACGTTTGGGAGCAATCCATACCTCGTAAGGATAACGGGCACACACCGGCACGAATGCGACCGCATAATCACCGTTATAGAGAATACGAGTATTATCGCTTATTTCCCGCGCGACAAAATCCGAGACAAGAGCCCGACCATTGGCTTTATAATAAGCCTTCTCCTCAAGCTGTTGCCGAGCCGGAACGGGCGGCACGAAAGGATAGGCATAGATCTGACCATGGGGGTGGTGAAGGGTGACGCCAACCTCAACTCCGCGATTTTCAAATGGCAGCAAATATTCAATATCCTCGCGACTGCCTAGCTCACGGTATCGATCGCCCCACACTTCCAAAATCAGGGCGATGTGATCCAAGGGCAAAAGACCCAGGCTGGATTCTGCGTCTTTGGTAAACACCACGACTTCACAGGCCCCGGTCGAAGGCATGGTCGGAACTCCTGGCAAGTCAGGAGCATCCCCTGCGAGTCGACTCAAGGTCGGAAACATATTCTCAAATACCGCGATGTCATAGTCTCCGGCAGGCAATTCCGTGGGAAATTCCCGGCTGCGGGTGGGCGCCAGAGGATTAAATTCCTTGGGCGGCAGGAAAGTTCGATTCTGCCGATGGCCAGAATAGGCCACCCATTCTGCCCGCAAAGGATGCCAACGCATATGCGCGCCTTGCACGGACACCGCAACGGGCGAAGGACTTGTAGCTATAATCGCTGGATCAATGGGCTTTCGACTGTAAAGCTGAAGCTGACGCCCATCTGGCTTTTTCAAAATTTCTTTGTACATTACAACTCGCTCCGGACACCTTCAGTTTCATCGCGGAATATACGCTCTTCGTCAACCGCACTACAGGTTATAGCTGAGATTTCGCTCAATGGAAATTTCGGACTACGATCGGCGTATAAAAGTCCATTTACTTCCTGGAAGGTATCCGTGAATTGCGTGTAACAGAATCCCCTGAACACCTTCAGCCTATGGACCGCGGTAACCAGCGCCCAATACTGACGTTTGAATTCGCGAGTACTTTTACTCGTTCCATAGCCCCAATCCCGCGAGGCGCCAACCCGATTCTCGCCGGTGTAGGCAATGCCACCGAATTCGGTCAACATCATGGGCTGATCATCGTGCAGGTAACCCTTGACGATAGGCATTCGCCCGGCTGGGATCCTTCGGCTCAGGATATCTTTGACGCTCGACGAAGGTCCGTAGCGTTCGATCAGACGTCCCGGATGATTGTCGTAGTCGTGAATTCCAATGATGTCCGTGCTGGCACTTTCCCAGCCGTCATTGCCGATAACGGGCCGGGTCGGATCCAGGGTTTTCGTGAGATGATAAAAGGCCTGTACGCAGCTTCGATGCGAATCCATTTCGCCCAGGTCAGGCACACCCCAGGACTCGTTGAAGGGAACCCACGTGACAATACAGGGATGACTATAGTCGCGGTCGATGACTTCAGTCCACTCCCTCATGAGACGTTCCACCCCATCATGAGTGAACCGATAGGCGCTTGGCATCTCTTCCCAGACCAGCAGTCCGAGGACATCCGCCCAAAAAAGAAAATTGGGGCTCTCAATCTTTTGATGCTTGCGCACTCCATTAAAGCCCATGGCCTTTACGAGTTCCACATCGCGTCGCAGCGCTTTGTCATCAGGGGCCGTTAGAAAGGACTCAGCCCAATATCCCTGATCGAGAACCAGACGCATATAGTAAGGACGGCCGTTTAATAGAAAATCACCATGTGATATTCCCACGCTGCGCAGAGCGGTGTATGAAAACATGCGGTCCACGCAAACATCGCCAATCCAAAGTTCAAGCTCGGCACTCAGCAAGGTCGGTTTTTCGGGGGTCCATAGAATTTCGTTTCGAAAGTCGTCGATACCCGGATCAGAGAGTGCGATCCGGCGGTGCACTTCATGTGAGATAACCTGATAGGTATCGCTTACCAACAGCTGATTGCCATTTCTCAATTTCAATTTCAATGCTGCCTTATCGGCAAATTCTCCGTTGATAAAAGCTTCAAGGCCAATCTCCCAACGTTCCAGATGTGGGGTCCAACGCAGTCTATCAATATAGACATCATTGACATGCTCCAACCAGACCGTTTGCCATATCCCTGAGGTGCGGGGATACCAGATACTATGAGCTTCGAGCTGCCAATCCTGCTTACCTCTTGGTTTGGCTAGATCGTGTGGATCGTCTTCCACTTTCAAAGTGACCGTCTGAGAACCTGACTCATCCAAAAGATTGGTGATGTCAAAAGAAAACGGCGTATGTCCTCCCTCATGTGCTCCTACAAACTGATTATTAACCCAGACTTGTGCGACATAATCTACAGCCCCAAAATGAATCAGAGTCCTTTGGCCTTTTCTTAAATCGGTTTGAAATGTCCGCTCATACCAACAGTATTTATGAAAACCGGTATCACCTATGCCGCTTTTTGCCGTCTCAGGTGCAAAGGGAACCTGAATTTCAAGCGGCCATTCTCCTATATCTTCCGGCTTATTAAATCGGCCATGAGAGTCAAAAAGAAAGCGCCAGGTACCATTCAGTGAGGTCCACTGCTCTCGGGCAAGTTGGGGACGAGGGTGAAGACTATGTATATCTAAATTGATACAGGTCCTGGGCTCGATGTTCATATGGCTACCTATCAAGTACATGAATTTAATCTTTGTTATAAACACTGACGGATTTCTAGAAAAAAACAAGATTGTTTTAATTCCAGCCGTTCGATCAAAATCTGAATGCGAAAATATAAAGGAGATTTCCTACTTCGGTATGACCATTGCATTAACAGTCTCCAGACACCCATTTGGAGGCCTGGATGAAACTAGTAAGCACAAACGACGTAGATAACATTCTGAGTAATCATGGTGAACTGGATATATTGTGTCTTTCTCATCTGCGTTGGAACTTCGTCTACCAGCGGCCTCAGCATATTCTGTCACGTGCCAGTCAACACCAACGCGTGTTTTTCTTTGAAGAACCAATTTTCCACGATAAAGAAGCCTCTCTTGAGCTGCGTAATGAAGCCCCCAATCTCGTAGTGGCCGTTCCTCATCTGCCGCATGGCCTGAGCGAGTTGCAGCAGATCGAACTGCAGGAGATTTTGCTAGGGGATTTGATAGCGCGGTATCATATTAAAGAATATCTCGCCTGGTATTACACGCCAATGGCTCTGAAGTTCACGAAACGCCTCGATCCAGACCTTGTCGTTTACGATTGCATGGATCAGCTATCCCACTTCAAATTTGCCTCCCCCGAACTGCCGCGTCTTGAGCAAACGCTGCTTACCAAAGCGGATTTGGTCTTTACAGGTGGCTACAGTCTTTATGAAGCCAAGCGCGACATGCATCCCAAAGTCTTTGCCTTTCCCAGTAGCGTGGACGTCAATCATTTCGCAAAAGCTCGTGGCAGCAAATATCAAATGCCGGCTGATCTCCAGAATATTTCCGGTCCAAAGATTGGTTACATGGGCGTGATCGATGAACGCATTGATCTTGAGCTGATTGAGGGCATTGCCCGCATGCGTCCCGATTGGAACATTATCATGCTTGGGCCAGTTGTTAAAATCGATCCTATTTCTCTCCCCCAGCTTCCCAACATATACTACTTAGGCGGCAAATCTTACGATGAATTGCCTCATTATCTCGCGTCTTGGGATATAGGAATGCTCCCTTTCGCGAGAAACGATTCAACCCGCTATATCAGCCCAACCAAAACTCCAGAATATCTGGCCGCAGGAATCCAGGTCATATCCACCTCGATTCGTGATGTCGTCAAGCCTTATGGTGAACTGAAACTAGTCGCCATCGCTGATGCGGTTGAAACTTTTGTCTTCCACGCCCAACGCATGCTCGAAGATGGTCAGCTCCCCGAATGGAAAACCAGAGTCGAAGCCTTCCTGGCTAAAATATCCTGGGATAAAACCTATGACGCCATGCATGAACTCATAGTCCGAGAAGATGCGAGAAATACACGCAACGTAGTCAAGACCAATGCTTCCAGCTACAACTATGCAAAGGACCTACGCATTCCCTCAAAATCCTCAGTGCTTCCGTCCTCAAGCGTCGCCGCGATGCCGAGCTGAATATGCTGGAACTTTGGGGTGGAGTGGAATGTACAGTCAATCGGGTAGAAGATCATTACCTTGATCAGTTAAAAATGAGCGGACACTATCATCGGGATGACGATCTCGTCCGCTTTTCAGAAATTGGCCTGAAGACACTTCGTTTTCCCATCCTCTGGGAGCACCTTGCTCCCAGATCTCTGGATTCCATCGATTGGACCTGGGCCGATCATCGATTGAATCTGGCTCGAGAACTCGGTATCCGGGTGATAGTTGGGTTTCTCCACCATGGCAGTGGCCCTCAATATACCAGTCTTTTAGATGCGGATTTCCCCAGCAAATTAGGCCGATTTGCAGCACGCTTTGCGGAACGTTATCCCTGGGTCGATGCCTATACTCCTGTTAATGAACCTTTGACTACAGCGCGTTTCTCGGGACTCTATGGTTGTTGGTATCCGCATGCGACGGACAATCGAAGTTTCCTTCGCATGTTATGGAATGAATGTGATGGCACTCGGCAAGCGATGAAGTCGATCAGAACCTTTAATCCTTCCGCGCAGCTCATTCAAACTGAGGATTTGGGAAAAATTTTTAGCACTAATTTTCTCGCCTATCAGGCCGAATTTGAAAACCACCGACGTTGGTTAAGCTTTGACATACTCTGTGGTCGATTGACCCCTGAGCATGTTCTCTACAGCTTTTGTCGAAAGCATGGACTTTCGCTTGAAGAAATGGCAAACTTTGCCTTAGAGCCTTCAAAACCCGACATCCTGGGTATCAATCATTATATTACCAGCAACCGATTCCTTGATGAACGACTCGAGCGCTATCCCGGACATGTCCACGGTGGCAATAAACAGCATCGATATGCCGATATTGAAGCGGTACGGGTAGGTGCTGAGAATATCGTCGGGCCAAAAGAGCTTTTGCGAGAGGCTTGGCATCGCTATGAAATCCCAGTGGCCATAACCGAAGTGCATCTGGGCTGCAGTCGAGAGGAGCAGATGCGCTGGTTTCACGAGGTTTGGCAGGCGGCTAAATCGGTTGAAAAGGAAGGTGTTAAGGTAGCTGCCGTGACCGCCTGGAGTCTTCTGGGGGGCTTTGATTGGAATAGTCTGGTTACTAAAGAAAATGGTTATTATGAATCCGGCGTCTACGATCTGCGATCCCCGGACCCGCGCCCGACCGCTCTCGTGCCTATGATCAGGGCATATGCCAAGGACCAGGCCTTTGATCATCCTGTACTGGATACCTTAGGATGGTGGCATCGTCCGGTGCGCCTTCTTTATCCGGCAGTGGATCTTGATCAATCCAATCGTAAGACGCCAAACCGCTTTCAAAATTCGGCTAAGGAACGCCCCATTCTTATCACGGGTGGATCAGGAACCTTAGCCAGCGCTTTTTCATACGTCTGTGAGAGACGAGGCCTTAACCATCGGCTGATCTCGCGACAGGATCTGGATCTGGCGGTAGCAAAAGATGTACGTGCATTTCTTAAAGAGATGAAACCCTGGGCTATTATAAACGCTGCAGGTTACTGCCGGGTGGATCAAGCCGAGAACGATGGTGACAATTGTCATAGAGACAATGTTATGGCGCCTATTCATCTCGCAGAGGTCTGTGCCGACAGTGATATCAAGCTGATGGGTTTTTCCACTGATCTTGTATTTGATGGGGCGCAAGACTCACCCTATCGGGAAAGCGACCGAGTGTCCCCCCTCAATGCCTACGGACGTTCAAAGGTACAGGCCGAAGCCGAGATGTTGGCCCGTTTTAATCAAAGTCTGGTCATACGCACGAGTGCTTTTTTTGGACCTTGGGATGAACATAACTTTCTGACTCTAGCCTTGCGCAGTATCGCCAAAGGCAAGGAATTTTTTGCAGTTAATGACCTCATCGTATCACCGACCTATGTGCCTGACCTGGTCGATGCTGCCCTTGATCTTATGATCGATGGAGAGAGGGGAATTTGGCACTTAGCCAACGACGGTGCTATTAACTGGAAGGATTTTGGACGCATGGCGGCGAAAGCATCGGGCATGGACTATGCCTTAATACACGGACGCCGTGTGGCAGACTTTGGGCTGGCGGCACATCGTCCCCGCTACAGCGCTCTCACGAGTGAACGAGCAATTTTGCTACCCGATATTGAACAGGCTGTTTATTCGTATATTCGCGAGTGCCGCGTCACTCTTCGATAGGTTTTTGTATAAATTAATTAAGCAACCCACTCTATGAGGCTGAGACATGGAAACGATAGGTATTGCCGGCGCAGGATTTGCAGGAGCAGTCCTCGCACGAGAACTAGCCGAGAGCAAGAAATATAAGGTCGTGATCTTCGAGCAGAGAGATCATATTGCCGGCAACTGTCATACGGTAAGGGACCCTAAGACTGGCGTGATGATACATCAGTACGGTC
Source organism: uncultured Oligoflexus sp. (assembly GCA_964236955.1). GTDB lineage: Bacteria > Bdellovibrionota_B > Oligoflexia > Oligoflexales > Oligoflexaceae > Oligoflexus. Next base: position 9,254 of record CAXSGP010000127.1, read on the forward strand.
CTCATATATTCAATACCAGCCGCGAGGAAGTGTGGGATTACGTCAACCGTTTCGGAAGGTTCATGCCTTTTATGAACCGCGTGAAGGCGGTAACAGAAAAAGGCGTCTTCTCGTTACCCATCAACCTCATGACAATCAACCAGTTTTTTGGCAAAAGCATGAGTCCCACGGAAGCCAAGGAGTTCGTCAGTCAAATCGGTGACAGCTCAATCACCAGTCCAGAGTCTTTTGAAGATCAGGCGCTTAAATTTTTAGGGCGGGATCTCTATAAGAATTTTTTCTATGGTTATACGAAAAAACAATGGGGCGTCGAGCCCAAGGAACTGCCGGCAGCTATCCTCCAAAGATTGCCTGTCCGATTTAACTACGATGATAACTACTTCACAAGTAGGTTCCAGGGTATTCCGGAGAAAGGTTATACCGCAATCGTTGAAGGTATCCTGGATCATCCGGCAATATCGGTTCACCTGGGCGAACCTTTTGCTCCTGAATATAAGAAAGAGTTTTCCCATCTCTTCTATAGTGGACCTATGGATGCTTATTTTCAGTATAAACTTGGCCGGATGGGTTATCGAAGTCTAATCTTTGATCGTTTCGATGGCGAGGGTGATATGCAGGGTAATGCCGTGATTAATTACTGCAGCGAAGAAATTCCCTATACCCGCATCTCAGAGCACAAACACTTTGCCCCATGGGAAACGCATGAGAAAAGCGTCTCCTTCCGGGAGTTCAGCAAGTTTACTGAAGAGGGTGACACTCCTTACTATCCTATGCGCCTGGCTGCCGATAAGAAACTTTTGGAACAGTATATGGAACTTGCGCAGAAGGAAAAGGGCCTGACCTTTATTGGGCGCCTTGGGACCTACCGATACCTCGATATGCATGTGGTGATTGGAGAATCGCTGGATTTGGCTAAGACTTGTTTGGCTGAAAAAGCTGAGTCATGGCCGAAGTTTAGTGGTAAGCCTTTATAAGCATTTTTTATGGCCTGAAAAAGGGTGCTGGCATGGATGTCAGCTCCCTTTTGTTATTTTTAGAGTTTGTAGGAAAGTTATGTCTAGGGCAGGAACTTAAAGGTTACTTTCACGTCGAGTTGGGTGTGGGAGCAGTCGGTTGCATCGTTGTCACCCATTGCCGTAAGTGTCAATGGTACCGATTTCTTCCCAGCAATCGCCAGAGCTACGGATCCTATTTTAGTATTATTGAGCTTGATTGCAACTGGCCCAGAATCTTCCGTATCAGGGATCGTACAGTCGTCCACCAGACCTGACTTTCCAGTGTTCTTTCCATCGACAGCATCACCGATGCAGTAGGATTCCCCCCCGAATGAAGCTGGCTTCTTGGTGAGAGCCTTTGCAACGTCCCATACATAAGCACCATTTATTTGATCCATAAATGGGAGTAGGTCCACAGTACTCGCAAATAGCGCAAAATTATCAAGAGAAAGTACAAGCATATCATCATACTTCAGGGACGCGCCCGGCACAGATTCAATCGCAATGTCACAAATAGTACCTGACGGCAAATTTAATGTTTGAGTCGAATCCAAGGCTACCTGAATATGCCCATTGTCTGGCCCCAGGTGCCCGTCATGATTATCTGGTACTGTTGAATCTTTAAAGGCACACCCGACCCGTTCCGCGTACGAAAGTGATTGTTCTAAAACTTTCAAATTCACGCCAGCATTCTGGCAAGCCAAGGCCAGCTGGTCTAGGTTCTGCTTCGTGGGAACGTTGTTATTACCATTGACCGTCTGAGAGGGTGGAGCATAAGTGGAATTGGGCTGACCAACATTATTGGATGCTGCACTCGACGCATTTCCGGATTCAGTCACTGCACTTGGAGGAGTCGGTGATTTGTTAGGAACCGCGCCTGAACTCCCATCTCCCTTAAAGCTTGAATCCGAGCAAGAACTCAGAAACGCTAATAATGACAATGCACAAAAGTATTTCATACAAACTCCTTAACGATCAAAGTACGTATCGGAAATAACTTCAGTACTGGTTACAGAAAGCTTTATCTCTTTGATGATATTGAATTATTTGAATGGGCTTTAAATCGAAAAATAACGCGAAAAAAAGGCTCAAAGTACGGCCCCCGAAAGTTTATGAATCGAAAAATAGCTTGTTTGAGGAAATTGAGAAGAAGTGGATAGGAAATTTTCGGTCTTAGCTAATAGGATTCCGTATTCCCATCAATGCGTAAGAAGGTGACGCCTCCGAAGGCGCGACTTGCAATGTTGACCCCATCAACACAGAAATCAAAAGTATTATTTCAAGGTGATGGACGTCCATTTTTTCATTTTCTAATTGTCACGACAGGTGTTTTATTAATCGAGCTACTAGGCCTAGCGTTTTCGCGATTATTTCTTATGATGAGAATTCCCCGTAAGACTCGACTTGAATTTCAATACCTGAATTTCACCTAAATGGCCCACTGTATGACGAGACAGTCCTAGCTATCAGTTTTTACGGCTGGACAATTGGATCCTACCGCGTTGGTATACGTTCAAGTCAATCTTTCCCGGCCCGTTTTTTGCCGTAGCCAAGGATCTATATATTAGCCCCAAAATTAATCTTCAAATTTTTAGAGTTTTTGAAAAAAAAATTCATTATAAGCCAAATTTTTCAATATTTTATAAA
>CAXSGP010000128.1:0-11714 GCA_964236955.1 uncultured Oligoflexus sp.
GATCCGTAGTAGTAATTTTTGACGATTTTGACCTCCTACCATTAGAAACGATTTTGACTTTTTGGTCAAGTGTTGCGAGATAGCGGAGAAAAAAGCCTTAATTTTGGGTAAGGACAGTCAGCATTTAGCGATTTGAACGGAGAGGAGGACAAGTTTTTCCTGCCAACACCCTTTTTGCGTTGTTTTGCCGATGATCGATGCTCCAGGCGGCTATTTAGAATCCGCCCGGGAGAGACCGCTTTTATTCAGACCTTTAAGCTCTTAAGATATTGAATAAAGGCCTTGGGAACGAAGGGTGAAAAATCACCGCCGTTCTTTACAACCTCGCGAACGAGCGTCGACGAGATAAAGGATCGATCCGCCGCGGTTGGCAGAAATATCGTCTGAATATCCGGAGCGAGGCAGCGATTGGTGTGAGCCATCGGCAATTCATAGTCGAAATCATTGGGACTGCGCAGTCCACGGATTAAAAATCGCGCCTCCTGCTGCCGTGCAAATTCCACGACCAAACCTTTAAATGCCATCGCTTCGATGCGCCGATCGCCGGCGAAGGTAGTTTTCAAGGCTTCAATTCGGTCTTCGACCGACATAAGGGCTGCTTTGCTAAGGCTATGCCCAACCGCTACTATTACTTTGTCGAAGAGTTCGAGCGCTTCCAGCACGATCCGCTCATGGCCGATCGTAAAGGGATCGAAGCTACCAGGAAAGATAGCGACCCGACTCGTTCCTGCCTTGGGTCCTGACACTTTGCTCATCGATTGGCTGCTCCTCTCTTTTCAAAGAAACTTACAGCGATTTTGCCGTACAGTCGTTGTTTGCAAAGAACCCATGCCGACTCCTCAGCGGCCGACCAGCCCTTAAGAAATTCGGCGGCTTCGCCATCACTTTCAGCGATGAGGAGAGCATCCTCGGCCGCAATCCGGCTTAGCTCGGGCACCAATAGCCCCCACTGCTGTTTGAGGATAGCATAGGGTGGATCGAGCCATAGAATATCAAAGCTCGCCGTATTCTGCTGAGTAAGCGCTTTAGCGGCCGTCATCGCCAAGATTTGGATGATCGGTGCCTGGGGCAGGGTTTTGCCGCGACGCTCCACCTCAGCCAAATTCAATCTAAGAGCCGTGAGAGCTTCCGCGCCCGACTCCACGAAACAAGCCAAAGCTGCCCCGCGGCTTAAGGCTTCAATTCCGACCGCACCTGAGCCTGCAAAGACATCGAGGACACGGGCCCCGGAAATTTTCATTTGCAGGGAATTCATCACCGCCGAACGCACCTTGCCAGCCGTGGGACGGGTGCCCTCGGCGGCGCTTCGAAGATTCATTCCGCTACAGAATCCTGTTCTTAGCCTTAAGTTCATCTTGTCCTCACCGGCAAAGTGTTCCACTCTAATAGCGAGGCAAGCCCTTGTCCAGTTGAGTGAAGCGATTCCGCTAAACGTCGATTTTCTTTAGAAGTTCGCATATTTGTTCTTGCAATTTGCACCATTATAACTAAAGTATCGCTACTTTATGTCTCTTTTGGCGGGGGAAAAGCCATGAATATTCAACAGATACAAGAAGCTCGGGAGCTATACGGCATTGATGGCTGGGGCGCTGGCTACTTTAGCATCGCTGACAATGGCAACGTCGTCTGTCATCCGACAGGCGAAGAGCACCTCACCATCGATTTGCCTGAGGCCATCCTCAAGTCGAAATCTTTAGGCATTCACCCGCCGATGATCATGCGATTTCCGCAGGTTATCGACAATCAAATCGCCCGTCTCCATTCCGCTTTCAAAGAAGCCATGTGGGAATACAATTATCAAGGCAGCCATCGCGCGGTATTCCCCTTTAAGGTGAACCAACGCCGTGAATTTATCGACAATGTCGTTAAATATGGTTTAAAATACAATTATGGTCTGGAAGTCGGCAGCAAGCCTGAGTTCATCGCCGGTCTCAGCTATGATCTTGCGCCCGACGCTCTTTTCGTTTGTAACGGCTTTAAAGACCGTGAGTTCATCGACCTTGGCTTCATCGCCAAAGGCATGGGCAAAAACGTAGTGCTCGTTGTGGAAGGCCCTGACGAGCTCCAGATGATCCTCGATCAGGCCAAAGATGATCCCAAGAACTGTCCCCACGTCGGGATCCGCGTTAAGCTTTACAGCCGTGGTTCCGGCAAATGGGCGAAATCCTCTGGCGAGTCCTCGAAGTTCGGTTTGACGACGATCGAAGTGCTGCAGTGCCTCAGCATGCTGTCCGATGCGGGCCTGTCCGACAAGCTTTATATGCTCCACTTTCACATCGGCTCGCAGGTTACCGAGATCAAACGCATCAAGAATGCGATCAAGGAAGCCTCGCGGGTTTATTCCAAAGTTCACAAGATGGGCTTCAAACCCCTCTGTCTGAACATAGGCGGTGGCGTCGGTGTTGACTATGACGGTAGCAAAACCTCCTTTGCATCCAGCGCGAACTATTCCCTGCAGGAACTCGCCAACGACGTCATCTATGAAATCGGTGAAGTCTGCAAGAACGAAGAGACGGTCTGTCCTCAGATCGTAACGGAAAGTGGCCGGGTCATTGCCGCCTATCACTCGATCGTCATTGCTGACGTCCGCGAAGTGCAGAGCACCGAGAGTTTCTCGGCAACAGGCGTCTATGATCCCCTGCTGCAGGTTAAGCCTCATCAAAAGGGTCTGGCCGAGCTCAACTATATTCTCGATAACATCACTCGCAAAAACTTCGCCGAGTATTACCATGATGCGATCGAATACTACGAAGAGATGTTCACCCTCTTCAACCTGGGTTATGTCAGCCTTCAGGATCGTGCAACCGCCGAGCAGCTGTTCTACCGGATCTGTCGACGGGCCCTGTTCTTCTCATCGTATGAGAAACATCAGACCGAGGAATTTCAGAACCTGCAGCAGCGTATGGTCAGTAAGTTCCTCGCGAACTTCTCGATTTTCCAATCGATCCCGGACTCCTGGTCCATCGATCAATTGTTTCCTGTGATCCCTCTTTCTCACCACGAGAAAAAGCCGACCCACAAAGCAACGATTGTCGATATCACCTGTGACTCGGACGGCTGTCTCGAACAGTTTATTGACCGAAGCGACTCGCGCAGCGTCCTTGACCTGCACTCCCCGTCTTCAAAACCATACTATCTCGGCTTTTTCCTGGTCGGCGCTTACCAGGAGAGTCTTGCCAACGAGCATAACCTCTTCGGTGCCATCAACGAAGCCGAAATCAACATGCGGGAAGACGGTCGATGGGAAATCGCCAAAACCACCGTCGGTGACCCCATTGAAGAGCTTCTTACGAGCCGTAACTATGAAATGCCACTGATGTGGGATTCCATGAACAAACAGATCGCCACATCGGTTAGCAAGGCCATGATTTCCGAATCTGAAGGTGAGGCGATGAAGCAAAAGCTGGAAATATATTTGGCATCTTCGCCATATTTGCGTGAAGGCAAATAATTTCAGGAACTTACGAATTGGGAAGAACCGCAAGTCACGGTTCTTCCTTTTTTTTGTTCTCAAGGTATCTCCGCACCTGCCGATCCTAGTCTTAAGCCACTATCACTGTGCAGGAAAGAGGATGACATGGGCATAAGTATTCAAATCGTACAGCATGACGGCTGGGATCTTATAGGCTATGAAGGTCCTATCGATGCGGAAGCAGAGGTCCATTTAGCCCAGCTGCTCCCCAAACTAGGCGGTCACGTCGTGTTTAACTTCAGAAATACAGCGTCAGTAAATAGCTGTGGGGTACGGAGCTGGATTAATTTCATGCGCGAGCTTCAAAAGTCTCCGCGTCAGATAGTATTCCAAGAATGTACCAGTGATATCGTACTCCAGATTAATATGATTCCGAGCTTTAAGGGCAGTGCAGCCATCCAATCTGTATACGGTGACTATGTATGTGATGCCTGTGGGCATGAAGATAAGGTACTCTTTGAAGCTGGTAAGTCACTTCCCGCTAGCGCCGATATCGAACTTCCAGCAAGGCCCTGCCCTGAATGCGGTGCCGAAATGGAACTTGCTGAGACCGAAGAAGAATACTTTGCGTTTCTAGCAGCTTAATGGATATTCTTGGGGGAGCAGGAATAGGAATGGGTGGTTAAATGTCAGAAGCGGCCAAAAATAATGACAGTCCAGCGAGGACGATTCTAACTGAATTCTCACGCTTCGATACCTTTGCCAAGGTCTTGCTCGACGCCTATGTGTTGATCGATACTCAAGGTCACGTTCTTAAAGTCAATCAAATGCTTGCGCAGCTGACCGGCCAAACCACGCGTCAGCTGCTTAAAATCGCCAACATCGACCATATTATCGATTTTTCTGTCGACGGCATCAAACTCGGTTTTAAAGAACTCTGCGAATACGACAATACCATTCGCATTGATGAAGTGAGAGGCCAGGTTAAGGGGCAAACTGTCACCTTGAACCTGATCCTGGGCGTTTACCCCTTCGCCGATCCCGAAACCAAGGAAAAGCTTGGAGTCTTTGTCCTCATTCGCGATGTAACAGCGGAAACCCAACTTCAGGATCAGTATAAGAGCAAAGCGATTCAGTCGATTACAGATCCGCTTACCACTCTGTTTACTCGTGCTTATTTTGAAGAATATCTCAATGGGCAGATCACGCGCTTGGAAAGTCTTCCAGCGGCTGACGTTTATGCCGTCTCACTGGTGATGTGTGATATCGACTTTTTTAAGAAGATCAACGATGGTTACGGCCACCAAGCTGGTGACTATGTGCTTAAAGTTGTCGCTCGTATCATGAAACAGACCTTTCGAAAGACCGATGTCTGCTGCCGCTACGGAGGTGAGGAGTTTCTCGTTATCCTACCTGCGGCCAATGTTGAAAATGCAGGTATCGGAGCGAACAAGCTGAGGCTCGCCATAGAGAATGAAGTGATTATCTATGAAGACAAGAGAATTCCACTGACAATGAGTTGCGGTGTGGCCGCGATCAATATCGGCAAGGAAACTTACCTGGAAACCTTGGCTCGTGCTGACCTTGCCCTTTACGAATGTAAACACAAAGGTCGAAACCTGGTATCGCTGCATGACGGCGAAAAGATCATCATCACCCGTCGAGATCCACAGGTTGATTGAGAGCCGGCCTTGGGATTCTCCAGATACCGTAAGCCTCACCAAATCCTAGGCGCACCCTATACTTTTCAATGTCCTCCTTCCTGATTGCATTCATACTTTGAAATCCCAGGTATACAAAAGAGTTGGTGGTTCGGGAATTCCGGGGCCTTCGCCGCTCGTCGGCGATACCCTCGATCCCGACGATTTTTCTTTGCACTGGAATCGCGGCCAAAGCCGTCCCGCTGAAGACTCACTCCCAATTCAGATAAACCCATAAGAATTCCTTGCTGCAAATCGCCGGGAAAACAGCCAACTCGCTGAGTTATTTTCAATTCAAATATGTATAAATATGGAACATTTCGTTATTTCCTACACTTTCCAAAAGCTCATTCAAGTTTTTCGAACTTTTTACCGATCAAGCAAGTAAGGCCCTTTGGTTTTGAGAATGCTCTCGGGAGTCCCTTGTTATGACCCTTCGCCCCCCTATCACCGCTCTCATTCTTGTTATCCTTGGCACGGCCTGCATAAGACCACCGGACCGACACGTTGTGGCCAAGCCTAAGGGGGGTGGAATAGAGACAGAAGATCAAGCCGACACTTCGGAACCTTCAGGCGTAAGCAGTGCCGATGGTGGGGCTTCGCTGCCATCAACCGATCCGGTCGATGCGAATTTTCCCAGCGAAATCATCCTCGCGAACGCCAAGTTCACGGGCGAGGAAAATAAATTGCAGGCTTCCGTCGTTTTTGGAGGGGTAACGAACTCAAGCTTAAACCTCACGGCCAAGTCTGATGGCGTATTGATTACCATTCCCTCGCTACCAACCAATAAGGCCGACACGCTTGTCGTCGAAATCTACCAGGACAAGATCCTGCGATTTATTGCTCGTCGCGCCAATACTTTAGTGGAAAAAGGCAAAGTAAACACCTGGACCCTGGAGGATTGTGATGTTACGCGGGTGCCATGGGACGGTGAAGACAATCAAGGTATCTGCGGCTGGTCCATCGAAGACAATAAATAACCCATAAGAGGCAGGTACCCCATGAAATATTCAGCTCTTTCTCTGGTTTTTCTCTCCCTATACACACTCACCGGCTGTAACAATGTGGGTCTTAAAAACTCCGGGGCCGGACCCAGCGTAAGTGAAAGGGGTTCCGATACCTTTAAAAACCTAATGGCTCAAGGCGTCGGTAGCCTGCGTCCCGACATCAAAGTTGGCTCTAATTTGGGATTGAGCGGCACCCCCATTTCATCCATTAAGCTTGATGAGGCATCGGGAGCCTGGGCTTGGGTTGCCTTTGACACGAGTCTCTCTGAACTTGTCAAGCCAGGTCAGGATCTTGTCAAAGCGTCCCTCGGCCTGGTCGCAAAGTACGAAAATGAGTTAGGCCTCACGCCTGCAGAAATTCTTGTGCAAAATGGTGCTGAGCAATCACCCTACAAAGGCGTGAAGCTCGTCAGTCTGCAGCGAAAATATCAAGGTGTCCCCATTAAAGGGGCCTTCGTTAACTTTTTCTTCGCCGTTCAGTCTGACCAGACCCTTCGCCTCAGCGAGATCGTAAATAATAGCTATGGGCCTATCAAAATAAGCACCGAAATCCCACCGATGCCAAGCGATTCCGAAGTCGTGGAAGCCACCGGCGTTGATACCCTGCAGGTCATCAGCAAAGTTCCCGTGATCCAACCCGTCCTGGATAAAGATGGGCACTATGAATTTGCCTACGCTACGGAATTCAAGCTGGACGATAAAAGTTCCGCGGAAAAAATCACGATGACCATGGACAATGCGACCAAGGAAATCCGAGAAGCTTTTTCCAACCACGTTAACGAAGTCAATCAGATCAATGCGGAGAGTTTCGAACGAAGCTATGCCTTGAAAGATTTGATATCAAGGCCTCTTCAATTTACCCAAATACGGGATGGCAACTCGGTATTTTCCACCGACGACAAGGGCAATGTCACAAGCAATGGCAGCCAGGTCACTGTTGTCCTCACCAATACCAAAAACAAAAGCAGTGTCTTCTTTGCCAATAATCTGCAGACCCCGGTGTCGTTTCCCGTCTCTCTCGATCCTGGCGGCAAGTCAGATATCAAATTTGGTACCGGCGATAAAGCTGCGTTTAACGTATTCGTGGCGATACAGGAAACCTTTAAATTCGTAGCTGCCCAACTGACGCCCAACGAATTGCGCATCATTGAAAACGGCATTGGTGCTGCGGTGAACCTCCCTGATGCCTGCAACGCTTTCTATGATGGGCAGCGTTTGAATTTTTTCAGCGAGAGCACGCGCTGCGGCAACACCGGTTTGATCAGCGATGTGATTCACCATGAGTGGGGTCATGGCCTGGATGACTTTCTTGGTACCTCAAGCCGGGGCACCAACGGCCGAAGCGGAATTACTGATGGCGCCTATTCCGAAGGCATTGGCGATATTCTTTCGGCCTACATGGCCAACAGCCCAAACCTTGCGCCTGGTTTTTTTCTTAACAGCACTCAGCCGCTTCGCGTGCTTACGAATAACCGTACCCATCCGCCCGTGAATGCCAATGAAGCGGAAATTCACAGTGCCGGCCTTATCGTCGGTGGCGCTTTTTGGGATTTGCATGTTAACCTCACCAACCTCTATGGGCTTGTAAAGGGCAGTGAAATGGCCAACCGCCTTTTCCTCAGGCACCTTATTACCAGTGACCGATATACGGACGCGTATCAGGCAGTATTGAGGGTTGATGACGACGACAACAATCCAGCGACCCGATCACCAAGCTATTGCAATATCACTCAGGCTTTCGCCCGTCACAACATTACGGGTGGTGAGCAAGTCGCGGCTAACTGTGTGGATACGGATCTCAGTTTAAAAGTAAAAGTGGAACTCGATCAGGGCGAAGGCCTGCTCTCGGTCGTGGCGTCAGCGCTTGGCGCGGCGAAAATTGTTGCCTGCCCCGGTAAAGTCACGAGTTGTCCGGCTAGTGCTGAGACCGTGGAATTCGCAGCCAGGGAAGGGGATGATATTGTCACGTTGAAGGGCAACCGCAAGTACTATGCAGGATCAGGCACCGTGAATGCTAAAGCCAGCCCGACTTATAGTTTCTTTTCGATCGACGCGAAAGGTAAGATCATGGCCAAACGCACGCTCGACTTTAAGCCGGAAACGGCAGCTCCGGTCGTGGTACCGACCGTAACGCCCGACGCGGGCGTTGAAATCCAATAGAAAAAGCGCAAGCCTTTTGAGGATGCGCTGGGAAGTGAAGGGCTCGAAGCTTAGGCTTCGAGCCTCTTTCAATCAGGGGGCTTTGGTCAAAATGCAGGTCGAGTAGGGAATATTTTGATGATCAAGATTGACACTACCGTCGGTGGCTTCGGTCAATGAACAGCTATGTATCTGCTCGATGATGCCGGTGAAGTCAAAGCCGCCTGCAAGGTCGTCGACTGGTTTTGATCCTTTGTCGAAGCCAAAGAGGAAGTCTGGGGTCACCGCTTCGGGGTCGTTGGCTTCGAGAGTGTCCCATTCGCCGCCGATTAAGTTCATGTCCGCATCGAATTCCAGGACATATTTGAAATGAGACGTTTTAGAAAGACTGAGGTTGAATTCTTTACTGTAAACAAATCTAGGTCGAGCGGGTTCACTAATCCAATCCACCGAGGCATCAACGGCGGCTACATACTCAGTGCCGGGCGCTCTCGTTTTAGAGGCTGGTACATTGGCGATACCAAGGGCTGGCCCGATATTGAATTTTGCTCCATATACAGGTTGATTCCAAACTTGACCGGTACGAGTACGGTCCATAACTAAGCCTAGAGACTCTTTGCCGATTTTCTGTAAGAGTGCCATATGAAAGGTCGCAGGATTCACATCCCAGCAGCCGAACATTTCTACCGAACTCAAAGTTTCAATATCGGCCTGATTGCCATCAACGATATAGTTCCGGATCGAATCCAGATTAGCAGCCAAAACATAGGCATACTTTTTACTGCGGCCCAGGTATGTCTCGAGCAGAAAGCCCTGGACGCCGTCGCTATCGTCGTAAGAAAGCGGGTAAATGCGGTCGGCCGGACGGGTAAAACCAGTATACATTTCGGCTTTTACATAGAATCCTGTTTTAGCCTCGCCACGCGTGATCTCGCCGTATAAACCGCGGCCTTTAGCTCCGGCAGGAATCGCACCGAAGGGTTCGCCAGCGTTTTTCTCACAACGTCGGCCAATAAAATACTGAGCTTCATCAGGAGCATGGTCAGCCCATGATTTGGTAAGAAGGCCACGGATGTCACCCTCCGTTATCAGGACTTCCTTCTTATCAAATTTAGCCAGAACAGCATGTTTTGGGGTTTCAGCCATCAGTGCGGCAGGAGCCCAGCCGTGACAGGAACCCATCCAGCTCCAGTCTTCGCCACTATTCTCTTTGTCCAAAAACTTATACTTGTCGTTCGATGTATAATAGAGCCAGTTGCTCCACCCATCGCTACTCATAGGAAACTGGTCACGAAATGCCGCGTTTTCTCCCGAGCGAAATTTTTGGCTGGCAGCGAGAACGCTGGCGCGAGAAACAGTGAGTTCAGCGTTCATATCCAAGCCCCTTTCCAGGGCATCCCAAGAGCTTACGAGGGTGGCCATTTGAGCTTCATCAATCTCTACATTATGGCGCCAACGGTAGAGAATATCGTACTTGTCAGCCGGGGAAAGGTAAGGATCAACCTTGATTGCTTTGCTCTGAGCAGCCTGGCTCGTAAAGTATTCGGCCATGCCCACGGTTTTTTCAGTGGATTTCCAGCGGCGAGAAAGACCTTTTTGGGTATTTGGCCAGTAGGTGTCGGCCCATGGCACCCGAGCTGTCGCAACACTGTTAATTTTTGCAATGTCCTCATACTTGAGTGATCCGATGTCACCAAGCCTTGTAAAGGAACTGTTGCCATCGGGCGCTTCCTTGGTGGAACTGCTGGTCTCTTGACGAGAGCAGGACATAGCAAGGAGAAGAAGACTGGAGCCGGCGATCAAAGATTTAATAGAGATGTATTTCATTCATTCCCTCAAGATAATTAGTTAAAAAAATTGGGCACTTATTTCACAAAAGCATCATTCGCCATAAAACATCCCACATTCGCGTCTGCATCGATCTCCATGCGAGGAGCCGCAATCATTTTGCAAACCCGCACGGCACCATCCAGCCTGGCTTTCTGATTTGGAGTGCTTATGGCTTGAGATGCCTGCAAAGCTTCCAGGTTTTCACACTTACTGTTGGTAAAATCAAGGGCTGCGCTGTCGAGGATCATAGAGCTATTATTGAACGTCAGACTCAAACTGGGGGCAAAGTCCGCAATCCCAATTCTTGAACCCCGGTCGAAGGCATAAGACAGATTCGCGACAAAAGTGGACTCGTTACCCTTGCAAGAGGACTCCCCTTTATCGGCTGTCATCTTAAAGGCCAGGCCACCGTCCAATTTTTTGTCGTTCACTGCTGAGAAAGACACCACTCCCCGCTGTTCGAACTGCATGCGGCCATCTTCACAAACTACGGCAGAGACGCTTTCGCCTTTAGGTTGAACATAGACGTAAAGCCGGCAGGTGCTCCCATGGAAACTTAGGGTGCTTCGACGACTGAAGTACATGCCCTTAAGGGGCGCCATACTTTTAACTAAGACGCTGGTGTTTTTGGCAAGTTCAACTTCCATCTTACCTTTAGCATCCTTCAAAGACGCGAGCTCTTTTTTCGTGTCTTCGAGCTTATTCATCAAATCATTGATGGCATTTTGAGGTTCATTCGTTTCCAGAGCAGCGATCTTCTCATCAAGCTTCTTAACTTCTTCGGTTTTAGCCACTAAATCCGCGCTTAGGCTGCTGATCGAGGCGTTGAGTTCAGCTTCTTTAGCAGCACTGGCATTCAAAGTGTTCTGGGCCGCTAAAAGCTCGGCTTTCTTCGCTGCCAAGTCTCCCTCCAAGGCGGTCTTCTCGCTGGCAGCTTTAGCTTTTTCAGCTTCGAGATTGGCGCTAAGACTTGCCTGCTCCGCCTTGGATTCTTTGACCGACTTCTCGAGGTCTTCGATCGCAGCGGTTTTTTCAGCAATGCTGGTTTCAACGCTGGCTATCTTGGCTTTTTTATCAGCGACTTCCTGCTCAAGCCTTGCGACCTCAACGGTCTTGGCATCGACGTCAAGGCTTAGGTTTTTAACCTTTTCATTGCTTTCCGATAAAGCTTTTTCATGATCCAAACGAGCCTGCTCGGCAGACTTTTGGCTAACCGTTACCTGCTCTTGGAGAAGGTTTGTTTGGCGGTCTTTGAGTTCGATCTCATTACGGAGGTGGTCTTTGGTTTTATCGTTATTGGTACCGCAGGCAGAGGCAGAAGCAAGGGCAAGGAGGAAAGGCACAAACTTTAGCGACATATTTATTCCTTTGTTTGGTGAAGAGCAGTTGGAGCGGCAAGCCGTGTCCCAGTGCCGCACTTATAGTCCTGTCGATTTAAGAAATCAAGTTTTTTGCTATGTATTTAGGACATGCTTCGGCCCGCAAGGCTGCTTAAGGGAATCGAATGATATTTTTTTCAATACGTTGAAATAATGGATAATTTTTTTTTGATTTTTTTTTAGATTAATCCTGGCCGTTCAGTTTGTTATAGACATAAGAAAAGAACATAGGAAAAAGTATTCCGGC
>CAXSGP010000129.1:0-11653 GCA_964236955.1 uncultured Oligoflexus sp.
CGGCTGGACGATCGATCATCTGCGGGAATTAAGCGCCATAGATCTCTGGTTCCTTTCCAACCTCCGTTCGATGATGGAGACCGAGAAAGAAATCGCAAAATATGGCAGCAGCGCGGAAAAGGCCGATCGCGTCGATCTGATGATTCTCTACAGTCTGGGCCCGGTGAAGGCTGAGACGTGGAAACGCTGGAAGATCCAAGGCTTCGGAGATGAACAGATCGCCGGACTGGTACTGCGTGGCAAAGGGCTGAATGCCGACGCTCTTTGCAAGGCCTCGCTGGCGGTTCGAAAACTCAGACTTGAGCACAATGTGCGGCCTGTGGTGAAAAAGATTGATACCACGGCAGGTGAATATCCTTCGCCTTCGAATTACCTCTATTTGACTTATGGCGGAAGCTTTAGCGATCCCCTACCCGAAGATAATAAAGTCTTTTCCGCAGTGGTCCTGGGCGGAGGTTCCTATCGCATTGGAACCTCTGTGGAATTTGATTGGTGCGCTGTCAGTTGCTCGCGCAAACTGCAGGAATCCGGCTGGCGCAGCATTATCGTCAACTGCAATCCGGAAACCGTGTCGACGGACTACAACAGCAGTGATCGCCTCTACTTTGAAGAACTTTCCGTCGAGCGCATCCTTGACATCACCGATATCGAGCGTCCGGTTGGGATCATCTGTTCGATGGGTGGCCAATTGCCAAACCGTTTGGCTAAGCCTTTGTCCGAAGCCGGTCTGAAACTTTTGGGCCATCGCGCGGATTCGATCGATACGGCCGAGGACAGGGCAAGGTTTTCGGCGCTGCTCGATAAGCTTGAAATCGGCCAACCGCGTTGGGTTGCAGCCACGGGCAAAGACGAGATTCAAAAATTTATAGCCGACGTCGGCTTTCCGGTTCTGATACGTCCCAGCTATGTGCTGTCGGGTGCCGCGATGAGTGTGGCCTATGATGATGAATCCTTGCAGTACTGTCTCACTCAAGCCAGCGATATATCTCCGGATCATCCAGTCGTGATTTCAGAGTTTATCGTCGGGGCCCGGGAGATCGAGCTTGATGGTGTGGCCAAGAATGGAGAGATCCTCACGGCTATTGTCAGCGAGCATATCGAAAACGCAGGGGTTCACTCCGGTGATGCGACCCTTGTCGTTCCAGCTCAAAGACTTTATGTGGAAACGGTTCGTCGGGTGAAACGGGCTGGGCGGGCGATCGCTCAGGGTCTCCATCTTAACGGTCCTTTCAATATGCAGTTCCTGGCCAAAGAAAATGAAATCAAGGTCATTGAATGCAACGCGCGTGCGGCTCGATCCTTTCCGTTCGTGTCTAAGGCCGTCGGTCTCAATCTGGCCGATGTGGCAACGGATGTGATGATTGGTGTCAAACCTAATCTTTCACGCTTCAATGAAGATGAGCTGCCTTATGTCGGCGTAAAGGCCGCTATGTTCAGCTTTAAGCGCTTGGGTGGCGCTGACCCTATTCTTGGGGTAGAGATGGCTTCTACAGGCGAAGTAGGCTGCATTGGTGAGAACGTGGATCAGGCCCTCCTGCTGGCGATGGAAGCGTCTGGCGTTTTCAGGCCCAAAAAGGGCGTACTGGTGAGTTCCGGCAGTGAAAAGGAAAAACTGCGCTTTCTGCCGGCCGCACGCACTTTGGTAGCTCTCAATATTCCTCTCTATGGAACGCCGGGGACCGCCCAATACCTGCGGGATCATGGCATTCCCGTGACCTCGCTGGCGTGGCCGGATGAGGATAAGTTTGATGTGATCAAAGCTGTGAAAGAGGGAATGGTTGACTTTGTGATTAACATTCCCAAGGACATTCAGCGCAAAGAGTTGACACGTGGCTCACTCGTTCGCCAGGCAGCCGTCAAATTTGGCTGTTCGCTCCTGACCAACATGGAAATAGTGACGGCTTATGTGCACGCCTTGGAACGTTGCCCAGACTTCTTATCGCGTCACAAAGTTATTTCACTTCCTAGTTTTCGTTCTTAAGCGGCCGAAAGGGGCTAGCTAGCCCCTCGGTCTCTTGCCATTTTACTGAAAAATTCCAGCTTTAGGATTCTATGTTGACTTTTTAGGGTTTGGATTTTATAGACTATAACCCAAGTGAATGGCGAGGTAGCTCAGCTGGTTAGAGCGCATGATTCATAATCATGAGGTCGGTGGTTCAAGCCCACTTCTCGCTACTCTTCTAACCTTCGGGTTTATTTAGTAAAATTAACGATGAAATCCCTTCTTTTCCGCTTAGCCAAATTGCTTAGAACGGTTATCCGATCCAGCCTTCTGTTAGTTCTTAACAGAGGGATTTTTTTATGAGTTCAAAGCAGATGAAGTTGCCCCGGTAAATAGCGATCGGACTTAATTTTGGCATTTCGAGGGTTTTAACTATCTGGGAATAGGGCTGAACATCGTTTTCAAACTGTGAAACCGGCAGCATTGGCTTTCAGGTCCCGCATCCTGGCGCAAAGGACAATGATCAGGAGTTGACTTCTCAGAACCGAAAGTCTAATTCAAGCTGATAACGAGGCCCGGAGATGACTTATGATTAGACTTTTACAAGCTGTCCGCATCGTCTGCATTGTTTTTGCCTTATTAGTCATCGCTAGCAGCTTGATATGGACAGCGATGAACCAGCCGGTTCCCTTTACCCTCATGCAGCGTCTGGCGCTTGCACTTCCCTTACTCGCGATCTTCAACGTGGCAACGACTTACCTTAAGAAACATCCGTCAGCAGGCCTCGAACCCAAAGATCTCGCGTAGCCCCTCTTGCCATAATTTTCAATAAAATAAAGGCAGCCTTCTTCTTCAAGACTGCCTATTATTGCGAGCGCTATTATTTAATATTTGCCAGAGGGAATGGCAGCAGAGCCTAGACCTACGACCTTTCCCTTGCCTTTAGCCGCCTTTAATAGGCGATCTTAAGCTCTTCATTAATGGGAATTTCCGATGTTTTTGGGATCTTGATCATGCCAAGCTTCTCAGCTGCGATGCAAAGCCAGTAGCCCATATCGAGTTCGCCTGGCTTGACAGCAAAGTTTGCAGCAAAGGGACGTGAGTGGTGATTGTTTTGATAGCCTTCACCAAAGACCAAATAGGCGACAAAGAGGTTGTTCTTGGAGTTATCCGCACTCTCAAAGTTTCGGTAGCCCGAGTGGTGAGCGATGGAGTTGACCATCCAGCCCTGAATCGGGTGGCTCATGATGCCAAGGTAATAACCGGCGGCGACCCAGGTGCTGCCAAAGAAATAACCAAGAGCCACTGAAATTACGATATGAAGAAGGTAGGGGAGGTACCAGACCTTTTTACGATTGAGAAAATTCACATCAAATTTAATATCGGCGACGACATCCGTATAGTGCTTATCACCACGCTTGAGCTTGCCCAGAATTCGTTCATAGGAACGAAGCTGTCCTAACATTACACCAAATATACCGTAGTGAACGGGGCTATGGGGGTCATGCTCAGTATCGGAATGCAAATGATGCAGGCGGTGCATACACGCCCATGCCTTAGGATCGATGCCAGTCAACCAGTTGCCGGTCAAAGCCAGGAACTTTTCAGTGCCCGGGCTCATTACAATCGCTCTATGGGTAAGTCCACGATGGTAAAGTACGGTAATGTAAAAGGCATTAATTAAGTAACCAAGGAGAAAGACTAGAACTGTGACCCAAAATGTCGACATAGCTAACCTCTACTTTTTCCGTCAAATGGCTATTACAAGCGCTGACTTTTTCACTATACACCTGTTTAGTGAACGCACAAGCTTATTTTTTATGGGCCTTATTTAGCTGGATTTAAGCTGAGGAAATGACTAATAGTCCTTATACTGAAAGGGACTGACGATGACCATACGCTCCTCCATGAAGCAACAGAACCGTCGCCGTCTGATAGATTCGGCACTTGAGCTGAGCGCGGCCAAAGGGTTTTCGACTCTTAGCCTTAGGGAAGTGACTCAAGCAGCTGGACTGTCTCCGGCTGCCTTCTATGGCCATTTTCGCGATATGGAAGATCTGGGGCTTTCCCTGCTTGATGAGGTGGGTCTGAGCCTAAGACGTATGCTCCGGCAGGCCCGTATCCGAACCGGCGAAAACCGGAGTGCAGCCAAAGCATCAGTCGCTGTCTTTCTCGAATATGTAAATGACAATAAAAACCTCTTTCGCCTCTTCCTGGGTGAGCGTCAGGGAGCCAGCACCATCTTTCGCAAAGCCATTCATGCTGAAATCGATCGCTTTGTGATTGAATTCACCGAGGCTCTCGAAACCTCCGCAAAGGCCTCTGGCCTGCCCTTGGCATCGATTCCTTTTGCGGCGGAGGCAATCGTTGCCGTCGTTTTCACTGTGGGTGCGGAAGCGCTGGATCTGCCGAAGCATAAGCAGGCTAATCTCGGCATCCGGCTGGTCGAAGAAGTTAAGATCATACTTCGGGGTGCCCTATTTGGCACAAAGGGTCGACCTCAGCGTCCTGAATAAAAGGGAATGACTTGGTCATACTTACGCCTGGACGCTTCCGATTCAAACCCTGCCGTAATTATTGAGCATTGACAATGCCTGGCCCCTATTCCAAAAAAATCAAAATTTTGTCAGGCTGACAGTCAGTGTCAAAGCGTTAGCCATCGCCATCAGTCCTCATGAAAGCCTAAATATCTGTTTGCATTCCTAAAATTATAAGGCACAGACTGGTTTAAAAATTGCTTAGCAAGGGATATCCGTGGTTCCCTGGTTGAGGTGCTCATGACAATTTCCAAAGTATTATTAATCTGCCCTATATTCCTGGCCTTGGCGTGTGGCGAACAAAAGAAATTTGGCGGCGAGGTGGCTTCAAAGCAACTTCCAGCGGCTGTTGAAACTCCTGTCTCGTCGCCCGACGAAACAGTAAAACCGGCTGTGCCTCTGCCACCCGTACCTTCCGCCTGCAGTGCAAATAAAGGCAACATTACCAAAGCCAGCTCGCTTTCAACCGGGATTAATCTGGGACAAAGCAACCAAACCCTTCGTTACGAGCTATCCGTCATCAACTGTAAGGACGGTTCCATCGTTCCCATCAAGGATCAGGCTCTGGCCTTTGATTTGAATCTACAAACTCAAAACGGTTACAAAGCTATCACCTATTCCGTCCTTGATCCGGTGTCAGGCTCCAGAATATCGGCCGGTGATCTGGAAACGGTACAGGGCAGTGACTTGTTCGGCCACACCGGCGAATACGGTCATTGGGTAACGAAAGGCCTTAGCTATTCCACGAATCTTGATAAGGTGGTCCTTGAGATCAACTTAAAAGATATTGACCTCACGACGACTGATTTATCCGCGACGAGTGCTGAAAGTTACCTGCAGGTAGGTGATTCAACTGCGGTAACTCAAACCCTGAAGATCTTGGACTAAAAATTCGAGACCTCCCGGAATTTAAACTTGCTTCGCCCGGGCTATTCTTAGCCGGGGCTTTTTTTCGCATACAATTCTCCAGAAGATAGCTGCGGCTGCCGATTGCTGCCAAGACGATTCCCGTATCAGGATCTAAGCTCGAAAAATTGTTTTGATATTTGTGAACTCCCGCAGCCCATAATACGAAAGCTCACGGCCATGGCCCGATTCTTTGATGCCACCGAAAGGAAGGCGGGCATCTGATTTTACCAGGGCATTGATAAACACCGAACCTGCCTCAATCTGAGTGGCGAGTTGCTCGGCCCTGGGTATGTTCTGACTGAAAATAGCGGCACCCAAACCAAAGTTGGATCGATTGGCCAGATCGATGGCCTCGATTTCGTCGTTTGCTTCGATAATGGCCGCGACCGGCCCAAAGAGTTCCTCATCAAAGGCAGGCATACCAGGCTCGACATTGGTGAGGATAGTAGGGGGATAGTAAGCGCCAGGCGAATCCTCATCAATCGCTCCGCCGATACTAAGTCTAGCCCCGGCCGCGACGCTTCTCTTCACCTGCTCATGCAGTTGATCGCGAAGGTCCTGGCGAGCCTGCGGCCCCATCGTGTTGTGAGGATCCCGGGGATCACCCCATTTTACTTTCTTAAATTCGTCTAGCATCGCCGCTTCAAATTGTTTGATAATTGTTTTATCGACGATAAACCGCTTGGCTGCGATGCAGCTCTGCCCACCGTTGATGAGCCGGCTCTTCGTGCATAGTTCCGCAGCTCTCTTCACATCGGCGTCAGCAAGAACGAGATAGGGGTCGCTTCCGCCCAGTTCAAGGACACACTTTTTTAAATATTTTCCAGCAGCCGCGGCGACGGCTTTACCGGCGGGCGTACTCCCGGTGATCGTAACCGCTTTGATAATGGGATGCGCTATCAATTTTTCCACGTCCTTGCCGGCAACAAGGAGACTGGAAAATACATGCTTGGGAAAGCCGGCCCGTAGGAAAAGATCCTCCAAGGCCAGGCTGCATCCACTTACATTAGATGCATGTTTTAGAATGCCGACGTTTCCCGCCAGGAGATTAGGTGCGGCGAAGCGGATGACTTGCCAAAATGGAAAATTCCACGGCATCACAGCTAATAGGGGGCCGAGGGCTTCGTAGCTGATCCAACTCTTGCTGGCATCGGTCTTGATGAGTTCAGGAGCTAAATACTGAGGGCCCTCGTCTGCATAATATTCGCAGACTCCCGCGCACTTTTCGATCTCAGCTTCGCCGTCAACGATGGGTTTGCCCATTTCGTCAGCCATTAGCAAGGCAAGGTCGGCTTTGTTGCGCCGAAGCTGCAGTGCCAGCGCTTGGAGCATGCGGGACTTATCAGCAAGCGTCACAAGTTTCCAGCTATCAAAACGCTCTTTGGCTGCGGAGAGTGTTGCTTCAATATGATTGAGGTCGTGTGGGGTATAGGGACGTATAATTTGGCCGTTGTGAGGATTGATACTTTTCATGATTCACTCCTATTGACACTTTGTTCCTTCATTCTTAGGTCACTTGCCTCCGTCAACCAAGTCCTTTCGAATCACCGGGCAGACGCTGTCGGCTTGCGCAAAGCATGGACTGCGGACGTTTTGCACTTAAAATTCTCTCTTCTTGGCAATCCATGTCAAGTCCGCTATCTTTAGCCCGAACATCTGAAGCAAGGAGTGAATAATGAAGGGTGACGCTAAAATCATCGAAGCATTGAACGATATTCTCACCGGCGAGCTTACCGCAATCAATCAGTACTTTCTCCATGCGCGCATGTGCAAGGACTGGGGCTATGATAAAATCGCCAAGAAGGTCTACCACGAATCCATAGACGAGATGAAACACGCCGAGAAGCTGATGGACCGCGTGTTGTTTCTGGAAGGCATTCCAAACGTGCAACGCCTCTTGAAAATCAACATCGGCGAAAACGTGAAAGAACAATTTGAGAGTGATCTCAAGTTGGAATATGAAGCAGTCGGAAAATTGAAGCTGGCAATTCAGGTGGCTTTTGATGCCAAAGATCATACGACGCGTGAACTCTTCGAGAAAATACTGGAAGACGAAGAAAACCATGTTGACTGGCTTGAGACCCAGCTCACGCTGATCGATCAGATAGGATATGCCAATTATCTAGCTCAACAGGTTCATGAAGATCCTTCTTGATTCATATTCTCCTTCAGCAGCTTTTTTATCTCAGGTAGGCAGGCTCCACATGAGCTTCCTGCCTGGCATTGCTTTTGCACCTGACGAACCGTGCAATATCCTGTTTCCTGAAGCTTTTCCACAAGCTTCTTATTAATGCCATGGCATAAACAGATGTACATGAAATCTTCCCATCAAAGGACTTTGCGTTCCGCTAACGAACCCTTATCGGCAGATTTATACATTAAATTGAGAATAAATTTCAATATCAATTAAATATCGAAAATGACTGACATTTCCAATTGTGATGCTTTCGAAACCCGATCGAGAGCTATGGAATGGGACGAGGAGAAGGGGGGGGCACCTCAGACGCGCGTTTTCAGACCCGACTGGAGCTGGCCAGCTGACTGACCAGCAACCCTCCCGTTCAACTGGGAGAGCCATCAAAATCAGGCGCGTATATCGGCCCTATCTTATCTAAGCTTTGACCGCTGCGGCCAAAGAAACTTACAATATGTCGCCCCGAGGGTGCCTCAAATGTCACTGTGTTCGGGGTGCGCTTGCCAAGTTCCAGGATTCTGCCGAGACTGGTAACGAGCTTGATAAAAAAAACTTGAACCTTGCCCCCGTCACTGCCCAAACCGACTGTCATCGTTCTGAGATATTCGTCCAAGCCAAGCTCCAGTGTAAGCTCTTTGCCGGTGCCTCCTCCTTTAATCCAACTCCATCCTTCTGCATAGGTGCAGCCGATAGATCTGACTCGCGTATCACCGCGCAGGCGAATGCTGCTGAGGCGCGAGGATTTTTTGAGCCGTTCGAGTCCATCAAAGGAATCCCCGCCCTGACCACCGGCCTCAAAGCCTTTGCCAAAAAGCCGTTCTTCCGCGGGGGCCAATGCCGGAGAATAAGGTTTATCGTTGCTAGGCCCAGTATTCTCATCTGTGAAATAGTTGGCACCACTGCGAATATTCAAGGCCCTGGCACATCGCTCATCACGGGCCTGCTCCTGGTGATCCACATACCAAAATTCACAGTTAGCACTTTCCCGCTTGAAATCAACCAGGCCGTAGCCATGGGACTCGCTTTCAAAATAACGAGTCAATGGGTTAAACGCCTTCACCGCCGTTTCAAATGTACCTTTAACAAGACCAGCCAGGAACGAGTGGAGACTTTCATCAAGATTGCCCCGCGTTATGCTGGTCGGCAAAAATTCGACACCGGTTTTTTTGCCGTCGATTTCCAGATTGCAGGCATAAGAAAAGTGCGCATCGCCACTGACCACAATTGTATTTTGTATCCCTTCGTCAGCCAGGAAGCGAAGCAGACGTTCCCGATCCTTTGGAAATCCCTCCCATGCATCGAGCGACAGGGGTTTACCGAAAGCCCTAAATGGTGAGAGCAGCACTTGATTGACGACGAGTGTCCACTGCGAGGTCGATGCTTTAAGCTCGTCCTTTAGCCAGGAAAATTGCTCTTCTCCTAGGATCGAGGGATATAAGGTCCCAGGAATCATTTGCCCGCGACCGATATGTCTCGTATCAAGCAGTATAACTTTGAGGAGGCCGCCAAAATCCAGACTTCGATAAATTTTATCGGTTTGCGGCACCGACCGGATAGGAATCCATTCCATAAAAGCCTGGATGGCACTTTCGCGAGGGGCAGCCGTGCAGATATCGTGGTTATCCCAGACAACAGCCCAAGGGTGCTGCTGATGGGCGGCACGCAGGTGGGGATCAAGTCGATAGTAGCGATAGCGCTGACGATGCTCGCTGAGGCTAGCGGGTTCCTTCTGATTGATGGTACGAAAGGAAAGGTTTCTCAACTCATCCTTATCAGGGGCATCGTATATATAATCGCCACAATGGACGATCAAATCGAGATCGGAACGCCTGGAAAGCAATTCATAGGCATTGAAATAACCTGACCAGATACTGGAACACGAGACCACGGCGATGCGTAGGTTTTCGCTGCTTAGAGGAGCAGTTTTGGTCCGGCCCACAGGTGACCAGTAGCCATGCGCCCGAAAGCGGTAGTAGTATGTGGTATCCGGTTTGGGGAGTATGACGTCAACTTTTAGGGTAAAGTCGTTAGCGTCCATTGCAAAGTTTTCACCCAAGGAGACGACTTCGATAAATAACGGGTCAAGTGAAACCTGCCATTCCACTGAAACAAGTTCAAAGCCCTGATTTTCAACATGAGTCCACAAAATAACCCGATCGGACAGCGGATCACCGGAGGCGACGCCATAGGCGAAAACTTCGCTTAGGTCCTCCAGCTCCTTGCGCTTGGCGGGAAGTGCTGCTGCCTGAGCCTTTGTCGATTGGCCCAAAAATACACTACAAAGGCCCGATCCTGCTCCGAAGAGTTGACGACGCGATAAGCTCATAGGCACCGGCTTTAGATTAATTTTTAACTTGAAATAACCTAATAAACTTACATCACTCTCGCACAAATGCGGACTAATTAAATAAAGAGTCGGCAGGGATTCGATTAAAATAAATGAAAGTCATGCGAATTTGCGCTTGCGGTGACGCTTGGGCAAAGTTTGATGCGGCTTCGTCGCCGATGATCAGTCGTTTTCACTCAATCTTTTACGAAGAAAAAGTCGTTCACCTTCAAGATTGAGATTTGGGAATTTCTCAAGACCCTTCAGCAGCTGCAGGGGAAAGCCTCGATAGTTGGCGCTGTCAGGGTGGAGTGGGCGATGGTTGAGCGGGGCTTGGATAGTCTCACATTCCGATACGAAAGATCACTTATAATCTTGCCCTTCACTTCCAATAGATATTTCAAGAAAATTAAGCCAGTGTTCAAAAATTATGCCCAATCCACTCCAATTATATGGATTTAGAAATAAATTTTTCCAAGCTTAATAATTCAAGAAGATTGAAGATTTCAACAATGCCCGAGCTTTTTGCTAAATCATTGTTAATTATAAGAATATTAAGCCGAATAAGAATTCATCTTCATAAATGTTACCGAGCAGGACAAAGATATGCATATGCTGATAAGAAAGATCCTATCGACAGCATTTATATGCCTTTTTTTAACGGCCTGTAATGATTTACAGGTCATTTCAAGCCAAGTACACATTCCTAAGCTAGCAAGCTATACGCCGCTGCTTTGCAAGCCAAAAGAAAAAATTCTGCTTTCAGGGCAGAATTTCAATAACACACTCAGAGGCCAGTACGATGCTAAAAAAATAGACGTCATAGTCGAATCTCAAGTCAAAGCTTACCTTATTCTCCCCGACGAAATCGTTGCAGGAGAAAATGAGATAAAGCTGCTCTCTAATGAGAAAATTTTCGGCACCGTTCGTATTTTTGTCACTGATGATTCCGCTGCCCTGCCTGTTTCTGATCTGCCGGCAAAGAATGTGTGTGATGACGTGGTCTTTACGGATAATACGGGTAACGTTCAGAACGGTACGCGGGATTGCTCAAGGCCGAAAGATTGTTCTTTCGACGGAGATTCCGGCTGCTTTGTGGGCGCTTCGTTTGTGGCAGCAGCAGTGAGCGGTGCGGCTTCTAAGATTGTTCTGGGCCAGACTTTAGGAGGAATAGCAGGCAGTGCCATTGGAGCGGGGCCAGCTAACTGCAGTTCAGATGGGGAGATTAATTGCATCGCGGTTAACAATTTTCCGGCTGTCAATAAACTTACGAAGCTTTTAGGGAGCAATATCAGAAATGGTATAGTTATTGCTGGAGTTACTGGGGATTATCCTTCTGCAACCAACCCTCTAGCTCATTCAACGAGCGCCACAAATTTGCCTGCCTTCGGTTCAACAACTGGAGGTTCGACTTATCAGTGGTTTGCTTCCGATGGAACTCGCCTAAGCGGCACCATAGAAGCGAACGCCACGCTAGCTTCGACTTCGTCAAATCAAGTCCTTAGTACCGGCCATTACCGTCAAGTAACTATTTCAGGTGACACTAACCTTTCCGCTTTGAATATAAAAAGTGGGATAAACATCCTTGGTGTTGTCGGTACTTTCACGGGCGCCACTTCAAACTGCTCTGCAGACGGACAAACCGGTTGCCTCGCGGTCACTAACTTTCCCGCTGTCGATAAACTCACAACACTCTCAGCATCCAATGCTGGAAAAATTCGATCCTCTCTTACGATTGCCGGGGT
>CAXSGP010000130.1:0-11620 GCA_964236955.1 uncultured Oligoflexus sp.
CATTGCCCAGATCGACCTTTGGATTGTCCTGGTGACGCCAGCGATCAAAATCAAGACAAAGGACGCGAGGCAGGTCCTGCCGTCGCAGCTTTCGACGAAAGACTGGTGCACCCAGATGGCTCATTGCACGACTTTGGCTGTGGCTCTGGCGAGAGGTGATGTCCAGCAATTGGCATTTGGTCTCACCGATACCTTTGCCGAGCCGGCGCGGGCCACATTAATTCCCGGCTTTCGTTCCGCCAAGGAAGCCGCGATTGCTGCGGGTGCCTACGGATTTTCCTTGAGTGGGAGCGGTCCAACCTGTTTTGCGATGTGTTCGACCAAGCAAGTCGCGGAAGCGGTTGGAAGGAGCGTCACGGGCGTGTTTGGGCCGAAGGCACATTTGACTATAGTACAGCCCCGAATGAAAGGGGCGGAGGTCTACGTATGAGCCTTACTCGATTGCAATGTGTCAGCTGTCAGAAAACATTTCCGCTGTTTGAGCTTCGCTACGAGTGCGGATGTGAAGGTCTGCTTGAGGTCATTCACGATGATCATGAGATGAAAAACCTCCCGAAGCTGGCCGAACAAAGACTGAGCAGTCGACTCCCTGAAGACAGGAGCGGAGTGTGGCGGTTTCGTGAAGCCGTGGTGCCACTGGCCGCCCATGAACTCGTGACCCAACAGGAGGGCGGCACTGGTTTTCATGCTATTGAAGCCCTGAGACAATGGACTGGCGCTCCTGGATTATTTTTGAAGCACGAGGGTGAAAACCCCACGGGTTCCTTTAAAGACAGGGGCATGACCGCTGCAGTTTCAGTCGCGAAGCGCCTGGGAGCCAAGCTCCTTGCCTGTGCTTCGACGGGGAATACGAGTTCGGCACTTTCCTCGTATGCAGCGCGAGCCGGCTTGCAGGCTGTCGTATTTTTGCCGAGCGGCAAGGTGAGTCTCGGAAAGATGGCGCAGACCCTTGGCTATGGGTCCCACGTCCTCGCCGTAAAGGGGGACTTTGACGATGCGATGCAAATCGTTCGGGATTTGGCCCGAACGGGTGAGGTCTATATGGTCAATTCGCTTAATCCGTTTCGCATCGAGGGGCAAAAGACCATCATTTGGGAAACGCTTCAGGATCTCAATTGGGAGGCTCCTGACTGGATCGTGGTTCCCGGCGGCAATCTGGGCAATACCAGTGCGTTTGGCAAGGCCATAGAAGAGGCGTATACCTGGGGTTGGATCAACAAAAAACCGCGTTTGGCAACGATGCAGGCGGCCGGTGCGGATCCCTTCTATCGCAGTTTCCTCACCGGCTTCAAATCGCTGGAGGCGATGTCTGCCGAGACCATTGCCACGGCCATTCGCATTGGCAATCCGGTGAATTTCACCCGCGCCAGCCGGTCTATCATCAATACCAAAGGCATAGTCGGTCGGGTTAGCGACGACGAGATTCTAGCGGCAAAAGGCGTGATTGATCGCGCCGGCCTTGGATGTGAGCCGGCAAGTGCGGCAACGCTCGCCGGATTAAAGCTTATGGTAAAAAGTGGTATCTTTAAAAAACATGAAACCGTGGTTGCCGTGCTCACCGGGAATATGCTCAAAGATACCGATGCGATTCTATTAAGCCAGAAATTAGCCAGTGAGGAAGTCGAAGCCGATGCGAAGGCGATCCGGGTGTCTTTGGACCGCCTAAGGCAAAGATCTTAGGTTGCAGCGATGATTTCAAACGTTCCCCCGACCAGCGTATAATCAGCCCAAGAGCCCTCTTGGGTTGAAAATCCACTGATCATCGTCTTGCCGCCTTCATGGCTCAACTCACACACTTCTGAGAGAAAATATTTAGGGTCGTTCGCTTCCACGGTCTGGAAGGCGTCATCGACGAAGAGTCGAGCCTGAACCGATTCAAAGCCCTTGACGAGGATAGAGATATCCTCCAGGCGGATATCGTCATCACCTTGGGAAAGATCAGCGCCAGTGCAGCGAATGACAAAAGTTTTTTCGCTGGGATTGATCGCCATCTCGGTGACTTCTGAGCTATCGAAATTTAAAAGGTCGAGTTCATCGCCGGTCAATGATTTCATGGGATTCTCCTCAGCATGAGTAGGACGGTTAACTGTTTGCTTATGATTATTTAGTGTCGGTCCGGAAAAGGCGATGGCTGCGTTTCATCGGCAGAAAAAAAGGCTCATTTATAGGGAATAAACTCCGCTTTTTTTCTGCCTCGCGCCTTGCCATCCCCATTCCCGGATCGACACTATCTCAACCGTTTTTTGAACCACGATTGTGGGCGGTGGCGGCCGCGTACCGCCGGTGACCGAGCTTTCTTACATTATTTTTGGAGCGAATGCCCGCTGCAAAATGCGCCAGCTGCAGGCTCACCGGCTATAAATCGAGCCCAATTTTCCAAAGTTCCGCAATCCCGGGGCGCGCGCATGTCAAAATAAACCGTCGCTGCGTTGTCTTGAGGGTGCTCGAGGGGATGCGAAGTCATGGCGAAGCGACTCGCAGCGTCAAAGCCGAAAATTTCCTATTGTTTCGGGTTTTTACCTATAATATCGATTCCTTTTGATCCCTGCACTCCCTTCATGGTGGAAGTAGCTCTGTTATTTCCCCCCTATAAAGGCGAGACTGAAGCGGACCGATCGTTCTTCTCAAAGTAGCATAGACAGGGATTGCATGCGCAAAGTTCAAAGTGCCATTTTTTTTGCATTCGCACTTATCAACACAGGCTGTTTGTCGACTTTGCTTGGAACCAAGGAATCGCGCAGTCGAGACTATACCATGCCCTCACCCGGTAAGGGTTGGGATGCAATTGATCCAGCCGAGGCCGATGCTGCCTATCGAAACCGCATGGACAAAGCCATCCTCAACGTCAGTTCCCTATGTGGTGAGGAGAGATATCGGCCTCTCGAGGATCTGTCTGCGGATGTCTTAAAGCAGCTGCCTCAAAATTCGGTACCCATACCAGCCAGGGCCCAAACGGTGGGTGGGCATCCGGCGCTTGTCACCTCGGCGCAAGGCACTGTCGATGGTGAGCCGTTGAATGTTCAATTTGCTGTTATACGAACGCAGAGGTGCGTTTACGATATTATTTTGGCCGGAAAAATTCTTGATCCCAGCAGCCACACAGCATTTGACTCGGTGCTAGCGGGATTTTCCGATGGATCCAAACCATGAAATCTATTGCTCATGGCGCCCGACTCATTCTTTTGCGTGTGGGTTCCCCTCTCGCCCGGGGCGGGCAGATAACCTCGGAGTTCCTGGATCTCGTCTTTGATTTTTTCAGGAACGTTCCCAAAGCTCTGCTCTCGCCCAATGTTATTGTCGAACGCTTCTTCTCGCTGGTCATAAGCGCCTGGTTTCTCGTAGCGATCACTTCCTTTGCGACGGGGGCGGCATTATCCTTGCAATTCGGTCAGGGAATGTCGCGTTTTGGTGGCAAACTTTATGTTCCAAATATCGTCGCCTTCGCCATCGTTAGGGCTCTTGGGCCTGTATTTGCCTGTCTTATGGTTGCGGCCCGATCGGGGGGAGGGGTGGCGGCGGAACTGGGATCGATGAAGGTCACCCAGCAAATCGATGCCCTAAAGGCTCTGGGTGCCAATCCTACGGAAAAATTGGTGGCTCCTATCGTTATCGCCCTCGCCTTGGGAATGCCATTCCTGACGTTTATCGCGGATGTGGCTGGAATCACCGGTGGCTTGCTCGCTGCAACGGGTAGCCTCAATATCGCGCCGACACTCTATCTCCAGAAAACAGTCGAGTCGGTGCATATGACCGAACTTTTTATCAGTCTGGCGAAGACCTCGGTCTTTGGCGCAACGATAGGTCTTATCTCTTGTTTTATAGGTATGCGAACGACCACGGGAACGTCAGGCATCGGAGTCGCCACGACTTCGGCCATCGTCGCGGCGAATATTTTTGTCCTGGTCGCCGACCTCCTCGTCACCAAGGTGCTTTGGATGCTGCAATGGTAAAAGCCAAATCAGATGTGCTGCTTAAAATACAGAATCTAGAAACCCGCTTTGGGTCGCGGACGATTCATCATGGCCTCGATCTTGAGGTCTATAAGGGTGAACTCCTGGTTCTGTTCGGTGGCAGCGGCACGGGCAAAAGTACTTTGCTCCGCGCTATCATCGGACTCGATCGGCCTATGGGGGGATCGATTCAGCTTGAAGGTGATGAACTTTCGGGGCTTGACGATAAAGGCTGGCGGGAGATTCGTCGTAAAATCGGCTATTCTTTTCAAAGCGGAGCTCTTTTCGATAGCTTAAATGTAGGTGAGAACCTTGAGTATCCTCTCCGGGAATTCACCAATCTCATAGCCTCCGAACGCAAAGCCCAGGCTCAGGCGATGCTGGCCCGTGTGGGGCTGCCCGGTATCGACGGGCTCTATCCGTCCGAACTCAGCGGCGGGATGCAAAAGCGGGTGGGCATGGCCCGGACGTTGATGCTGGATCCTGCCTTGGTCCTTTATGATGAACCCACCGCTGGTCTAGATCCGGCCAACTCAAAGATGATAGCCGAATTGATGAGAGAGCTTAAAAACAGTGGGAAAACCGGGATTTTAGTAACCCATGATGTACCCTGCGCGCTGTCCGTGGGTGATAGGATAGCCTATCTGCAAGGCGGCAAAATCAGTATCGTGCAAACTCGAAGCGAGATCGATAAGGCTCCCGATGAACGTATTTCCGCGTATATGAATGGAGAAATAGAGTGAAAGTTGCATCGGTTAAAACCAAGATAAACCTTGGTGTGTTTGTCCTCTGCATCGCGATCGTTGCAGCCCTCTGCATTATCATTGCCGGCGACGAAGTCAGCTTTTTTAAAAAATCCCAAAGCTACCGTTCGCAATTTGAAAATACCGCAGGTCTGGTCGCTGGAGCACCGGTAAGGATGGGTGGGGTGGAGGTCGGACGCGTCGCGAAGATCAAGATTGAGACTAAAGGCGATGCAATGGCCATCGGCGCCGAGCTTCGTATCGATAGCCCCTATTTTGAGTTGATCCGGCGCGATGCAACAGTGGCCCTCGATACGCAGGGTCTGCTCGGTGACAAATTCGTGGCGTTGAATGCAGGATCTTCCGCCGAACCGATGCCGGCCGGGGAAATGATCGCCACCCAAGAAGTCGATGGACTATCTAAAGTCGTCGAGCAATCCAAGGCGATCATGGAAACGGTCAATAGCACGACAAAAAAGATCGATGCTTTTACCGAAAATCTCCCCAATCGTGAGTCAATGAAATCCGTTGGCAGCGATTTTGCAGAATCGGCAAAGGCCTTGCGCATCCTGATGATGAGAATCAGTGCTGATGATTCGGTGATTTCGGCACTCAACGACAAGCAATCGAAGTTGATGCTGAAGAACAGCCTGGCGAGTATGGAAAGTGCCGCAGCCCATGCTGATTCCATTGCGAAAAAGATCGATTCGGGTCAAGGCTCACTGGGCGCCTTGATCAATGATCGAACCCTCTATGAAGATATTCGCAGCATGTTGGGGCATATCGATCGTGGAAAGATTGCGCGCCGGGTATTTATTGAGGCAGGCGCAAGAGATGAGGCGGGAGCTGCCGTAGGACCGGTTGGGCCGGGAGCAGCCCGCAAGAACTAGATGGGGCCTGACGGCCCGACCAAGGCACTGCCGCCTTAGGGGTCCAAGCTAATCATCAGTCATCCTGAGCTTCGTCCGAACCACCACGATCGATTCGGCAAAGGGACGGGCGGCGACTTCAAAAGGCCGGCTCGCGCCCAGGGGCCTGCCTGATTTCAGAGATTGGAGTGTCGTCGAGTCGCTTTCGATAATGCATTGAAAGATTTAATAATTCTAAAAAAGGCAAGAGCAGCCGAGTTTTTTGGAAAATTAATATTATCCTGACGAACACTTTAAAAACGGAGAGATGTGTTTATATGAAATAAGGGTCGTAGGATCAGCTTTGGTCTCTGCTGGCTTGAAAAACGAATCCTTTGGCTCAAATTTGTCCCTTTTTTGCCGAACCATGCCCTTGCTATTTGATAACGGCTAATGCTGTTATTCTGCGGGATAGGTATCTCGACATCGGCTGGCAAAGGACAATGAAAAATGGCTCCACTTCGTCAAAAAGAAATCAAAATTGCATTGACGGCGCGTTCTAAAGACGAGGGTACCGTCCTGTCGCATACCGTGCATGGTTGCGGCTTCGATAATATTCAAATTTTTACGAATACCCGTGACACTCTCGAGGTGGCCAAGAGGGTCCAATTTCAAATCTTTGTCACCCACAATGATTTTCCGGATATGACCGGGCTGACGATGGTTCAGGCGCTGCGCGCTACCGGCAATTATGGGATTGAATCGCATCTTTTTCTTATCGATAATATCAGTCCCGAAACTATGCTGGTCTTGGTGGAGTTGAATATTCATCATGCCCTTTCCAAGCCTTACTCTGTCGATCGGGTGAGTCAAAAGCTTTTGCATCTCTGGAAGGAAGAAACCCATATCACTCCAGCTGAGCAGGAATTCCGGGAAGCTCATGCCGCTCTCTGTTCGGGCCTGTCTGAGATGGCTCATGACATGAGCATTCAAATTGTTAAGGCACACGGTCCAAGTGAGAAGGTTCTACTTTTGCTTGGGGATGTGGCCATGAAAGAGGAGCGACCCTTAGAAGCCCGCAAATATTACGAGGCTGCTAAAAAATTCAATCCCAATTCTTCCCTGGCTATTCACAAGTTGGCCCAAACCTATATGCAGGTCAAAGACTTTACGCATGCCGCGGAACTGATGAAAGACCTGGCGAAGCTTAACCCGCTTAACGTGGAACTCCTGGCTAACTTCGGATTGTCCAGCTATGAAGTGGGCAATATGAATGACGCAAAGGCTGCCATGGGAAAACTCCAGTCACTCGATAAAAACCGCAAAGATGCCAGCGAGATTCTCACGAAGGTTGCCATCAATGAGGGGGACATTACTTTGGCCATGAAAAATATGGGCGAAGGACGTGACACGAAAGAATTAATTCAACTGATTAACAACGAGGGCATACGGCTCTCGCAAAGGAATGACGTTGCCGGCGCAATCCGGATGTATACCCAGAGTATTAAGGTAATCGGTTCGCACCCGGCGATCTATGCGATCTTCTACAATCTCGGACTTTCCTATATGAAGGCTCACGACAACGAGAATGCTAAAATTTGGCTTAAAAAGGCTTTGGACGCCAAACCCAACTTTGAAAAAGCGATGACGGCTCTAGCCCGACTGGAACCCAAAAGGGCCTAAGCCTCGCCGCATTTCAAAGGAAGAAAGTCAAGCCGATTTCGTCCTTTTCGATGCCAGACTTTCCGGTGTTGAGTTCACCTTTGTTCCAAAGCATATTGAGAGTTTCGTTTGAAGCGAAAAAACTTAATTGGAATAATAAGGGAATCGACCTCTGGCCGATAAACTTCAGGATCTCACTCCCGCCCACGTTTTAATGCGACTCAATCGCTCACTTCCACCCTGGACAGCCCGGGAGCAACTGGCTATTATTACGGCTGATCCTGTTGAAACGAGACACAAGACCCAGGGGAAAAACCATGATCTTACTCAATCCCAGAAAATACAGCCGTACCAATACCCAAGATCCAGCGACCAAGAAATTGATGGAAAAAGCCATCGGTTTTTTTGAAAAAAAAGGTCTGGCGAAGATCAAAGCAGATGACCAAAGCAGTGTTTGGTACCAGGATTTTCTTGATTTTGAAAAAGAGGAAAAAATCTTTGCCACCTTCCTTACCCCCAGTGGCTACGGTGCCAAAGACAGTCGATGGGACATGTCGAGAATAGAAGAATTTAACGAAATACTCGGTTTTTATGGCCTTTGCTACTGGTATACCTGGCAGGTTTCCATACTAGGGCTTGGGCCCATCTGGATGGGGAAAAACGAGGATATGAAACATAATGCCGCAAAGTCGCTGCAAGAAGGTGGCATCTTTGCCTTCGGACTTTCGGAAAGAGACCATGGCGCCGATCTTTACTCTTCAAGCATGAAACTTATGCCCAAACCTGACGGCAGCTATGTTGCAAACGGTAGCAAATATTATATAGGCAATGGCAATAAAGCCGCCATGGTTTCCATGTTTGCCAAAAACAGCGCTACCGATGAGTACGTCTGGTTTACCGTCGACCCCAAAAACAGTCATTATTCCCACTACAAAATTTCCACATCCGGCGTAAGACAGGCCTATGTCGCGGGTATTGAGATCAAAGACTATCCTGTGCAAAAAAAGGATATTCTCAGCGAAGGATCCCACGCCTGGGATTCCGCATTAAATACGATCAACATAGGCAAATATCAGTTAGGTTGGGCCTCGATCGGCATCTGTACTCATGCCCTCTACGAAGCGATCGATCATGCCGCGAATCGCTCACTTTACGGCAAACTCGTTACCGACTTTCCCCATGTGCAGGTGCTGTTCACCGAGGCCTACACCCGCCTCGTGGCGATGAAACTTTATGGACTGAGGGCCTGCGATTATTTCCGCGTGGCCAATGAAGATGACCGTCGCTATCTCCTCTATAACCCGATTCAAAAGATGAAGGTGACGATGGAAGGCGAGACCGTTGTCGAGAACCTGCATCAGGTCATAGCGGCCAAGGGATTTGAGCAGAGCACTTATTTTGAAATGGCAATACGCGATATCAATATGCTGCCAAAGCTCGAAGGCACCGTTCACGTTAACGTGGCCCTCGTGACCAAATTTATGAAGTCCTTCCTGTTTAGCCCGAAGGATTATCCCGAAATTGACAAGCAGGATCAGATGCGAAACGATGACTTCCTCTTCCATCAAGGCCCTACCAAAGGCCTGTCCCAGGTCACGTTCCACGATTACACGAGGTCATTTGCCGATATTAAAAGTCCCAACCTGGAAATCTTTAAGGAGCAGATCCTATCCTTTAAGGACTTTTTGGCCAAAGCCTCTCCCACCGAGGCACAAGGCAAAAACATGGACTACATGCTGCAATTGGGCGAACTCTTCACGATGATTCCCTATGCCCAGCTTATTGCCGAAAACAAGAAGATCTACAAAATTGATGATGCTATATTTGAAGAGATCGCCAAGAACTTCGTCAGTGACTTTTCAAAGTATGCCGTGACTCTTTACTGCGGTCAGGATAATGATGAAAATCAACAGAAGCATATTATGAAGATGGTACGCAAACCCAGCGTCGATGCCGTGGCCTTCAAAAAAGTTTGGGATACTTATGTTTTTCCCCTGAAAGGCCAATACTAAACTCTATCCTGAAAAAAGCCTGGCCCCTTCGTGGGCCAGGACCCAATCGATAGTCAGTACGGATCAATTCAAGGAAGCCTTTTTCTCGAGGTAGTAGTCATAACTTCCTTCATAAGTTCTGATTTCACCATCCCGAATTTCAAAGACACGATTGACTATTTCACGCAGAAAGTGCCGGTCATGGCTCACGACGAGAACAGTTCCATCAAAAGCCTGGACAGCCTTGAGCAAGATTTCGCGCGACTCAATATCCAAATGGTTGGTAGGCTCATCGAGCACGAGAAGGTTTAAGGGGCTCGCCAGGATCATGGCTAGAAGGACCCGGCTTCGTTCCCCTCCCGAAAGGATACCGATCTTCTTATCGACGTCATCACCACTGAATAAAAACGCCCCCAGCAGGTTTCGAATAAATCCGATCGTTGCATCCGGGAGACGCCCCATCAGCTCTTCGACTATCGTATTCTTGGGGTTTAACAGATCCAGGGCGTGCTGGCTGAAATAGCCGACCCTGACGCTCGGACCGACGGTGACGCTTCCCGCCGAAGCCTCGGTTTCTCCGACTATGGTCTTTAAAAGCGTGGATTTTCCAGCGCCGTTCACACCCGTTACCGCGATTTTATTGAGCCGCTCTACGACGCCGGAAACGCCTCGGAATACGAGGCGCAGCGAACCATCTTCCTTCACCCATTCCTTGGTCAAATCCGTCATGCGCACGACATCGTTGCCGCTACGAGGTGGAGTGGGAAAGGTGAAATCGATGGTTTTGGTTTCGGGAGGGGCTTCGATACGATCGATCTTATCGAGCTTTTTAACCCGCGATTGGACCTGCGCCGCATGGGAAGCCCGCGCTCCGAACTTCGCAATGAAATCCTCTTCCTTCGACAGCATCTCCTGCTGTCGTCGATGAGCAGCGATCTGTTGTTCCCGGCGCAATTCGCGTTCTTTCAAATAATATTCATAGCCGCCGTTGTAGACGGTAACCTGCTTGTGGGCAATCTCAACAATGCGTCCTACCAATCGATTCATGAACTCTCTATCATGACTCGTCATCACGATAGCGCCTTTGTAAGACTGAAGCCATTCTTCCAGCCAGATGATCGTTTCGATATCAAGATGGTTGGTAGGTTCGTCCATCAGCAGCACATCGGGTTGAAGGGTGAGGATGCCGGCGAGGGCGATGCGCATCTTCCAGCCACCACTGAACTGCTCGACGGGGCGATTATAGTCGTTGGAACCGATACCAAGACCGGTTAGAACCGCCTGAGCCCTTGATTCCAGATCGTAGCCATCACGCTGCTGGAATTCCATCTGAGCATCGCCGTATTGTTCCATTAAGGCATTGAAGGCATCAGGTGTTAAAGAATTCGTAGTGCCCGTTGCCAGCTGCTCTTCCACGTTGGCTATAAAACGCCCAAGTTCAGCGGTTTTGCCTGAACTGGAAATCACCTGCTCCAGCGCAGTGCAGCCGCGCATTTCACCGACGTCCTGGGAAAAATAGCCGATGACGGTGTGAGGTTGGATGGTGATTTGACCGGCATCGGGATGATCTTCACCGACAATCAGGCGAAAGATAGTGGTTTTGCCGGCACCATTTGGCCCTACAAGGCCGATACGATCGCCTTCGCGTATTAGAAATGACGCATTTTCATAGAGGACCCGCTGGCCTTGGCGCTTGGTTAAGTTTGTTAAATGTATCATGAATTATAGACTCAAATGTAGTTATGGGCACCGAGTATAGCGCTTTTCCAGTGAGCGAACAAGGACGGGATGAGCAGGCAGAGGCGCTTCTGAATATTATGGGACCGAAAGCGGTTTTTCAGGGACCATCCGTCAGCCGTTGGCTAAACTGTTGGCCACCGATGTTTTTCCTGCGCTCGGCGCGAGCATTGCTTAATTTAGGGCATCCTACGCTTAGACTCATACAAGCGCATGGTCCCGATGCCATGCGACAAGACCCTTTCACGATCGGGCCTCAACACCATGATCGCTGAACGAGAGCGGGTTAGGACTTCAAAAAAGGCATTCGAGCCTGTGCCCTTCGTGGCCGACACAGCTCTGATGGTTAGAATTCATTGTAAATTGCACGAAACATGAGAAGGACGAAAGTATGAAAAACGAAGAAGAGATCTTATTTGTAAACGTTGTCCATCCAAAAAAAGGTATGCTCGAGGAATTTGCGAAAATTCAAATTCATGATTTCAAGACCTTTGGCTCTAAGCTCGACGGATCGATATCAAATGAGTTCTACATCAGTGTGAATGAAAAAGGGGACGGACACTGCGTTAACATCGCTAGATTCAAAGATCTTGATTCTTATTATCGAGGGACATCAACCAATACGTTTAAGGATCACATGGGCCGCATTAAGTCACTTCTTGAAAGCATACAGCCAATGCTCCTAAAAA
>CAXSGP010000131.1:0-10636 GCA_964236955.1 uncultured Oligoflexus sp.
ATACGAGTTTGCCTGTATTTTTCAATCACTTATCTCAAACGTCAACAGCCCCTAAGCTTCAGCAACTTAAATCCCGGTTTTCCATCCTAGCGGACACGTCTGCCTGACTCTATGAGTCGGGCTTTTTTAATTTTTTTTTTACACTGAGCTTTGGATCGATTGCCTTTTCCTCACCCGCTCATAGCGCTCTTGCTTTTGGTAGCATAAGGTACCAATATATTTCGGCACGTGGGAGTACTAAAATGAAAGCAACTTCTTCGCATCCGATCAAGATAGAAACCCAGACGTCGGTCGAAACTGTAATAATTGGAAGTGGATTCAGTGGGTTAGGGATGGCTATCCAGCTCAAGATGAAGGGCATTGACGACTTTTTGGTGCTCGAGCGAGCCGATGAGGTGGGAGGAGTGTGGCGGGATAACTCCTATCCAGGCTGTGCCTGCGATGTGGAATCGTATCTCTATTCCTTTTCCTTTGCGCCCAATCCCAATTGGACCCGTAGATTTTCGGGGCAGCAGGAGATATGGGATTATCTGCGCGACTGTGCCGATCGATTCGATGTCCGCCGTCACCTGCGTTTCAATCAGGAATTGCTCAAAGCGGTCTGGGATGCAAAGGCTCAGGCCTGGCAGCTGGAGACATCGCAGGGGCGGATCACAGCGCGTATTCTTATCAGCGGAACCGGCGCTTTTAGTGAAGCTTTGGTGCCCCCGATTCCGGGTCTGACATCCTTTCAGGGTATGAGTTTTCACTCTTCGGATTGGCAGCATGATTACGATTTGGCCGGCAGGAAAGTTGCCGTCATTGGCACCGGTGCCTCAGCGATACAGTTTATTCCCAGGATTCAGGCCGTGGTTGATTCGCTCAGCGTTTTCCAAAGAACTCCCCCTTGGATACTACCCAAAGCTGACAAGGCGATACCAGGCGAAGAAAAAAAGCGTTTTACTAAGTTCCCACTGCTTCAAAAGGCTTCGCGCCTCTTCATCTATGCGCAGCGGGAAGCCTATGGAACGACTTTTCGCTATCCAAAGCTGATGGGCTTTGGCAAAGAGATGGCGCTTCATCATATGCGTAAGCGTATTAAAGATCCCATACTCCGCGAAAAGCTGACGCCAAACTACGAGATAGGCTGCAAACGTGTGCTCCTATCGAATGATTATTATCCCGCACTCGCCAAGCCCAATGTCGCAGTCATTACCGATCCCATAATGTCCATTAGCACGAAAGGTGTGGTGACTCAGGACGGCAAAGAGCACCGATTGGATGCTATTATTTGGGGGACAGGCTTTCGGGTGACAGAATTTGCCATCGCCCACAGGATTGTCGGCAAAGACGGCAAATCTCTTTCTGATCATTGGCAAGGAGCGCCGGGAGCTTATCTCGGCACTACGGTCAGCGGCTTTCCAAACTACTTTACGCTGCTTGGACCCAATACCGGACTTGGACATTCTTCGGTCGTCTTGATGATAGAAGCACAGATTGAGCTGGTTCTCAGCTCGGTGCAATACTTCCGAAAGAAAAAGCTTTCCGAAATGGAACCGGATCGCGCCCGGGAGCTAGCCTTTATCAAAGAAGTGGATAAACTCTCCAGCGGGACGGTTTGGCTATCGGGCGGTTGTAAGAGCTGGTATCTCGACAGCACGGGTCGGAACTCAACGCTCTGGCCCAGTTCCATCGGGTCCTTTCGGCGTCGGATCCTACCCTTTCGCAGGCGCGATTATACTGTAAAGGAGGCAAAGTGAGCGAACAGTACCGTAGTCCCAAAGAGCTCAAAGAGCATCGCTTTCTGGAATCCTTGTTGCGTTTGCCCCTTGGTATCTTGCTCAGGGCTTTTCGGCAAAAGCCCGTGATTAAGGACGGCCAAACCCTTCATCCGGAAATGCAGGCGATTCTGCTCCTACGCAAAATGAAAAAATCTCCAGGTATGGGCGATCGCCCTCCCCTTGCCTCAAGAAAAGCCCTGAGGCGCGATGCCCGCGTTCATGGTTACCGTACCGCCAACGAAATCGCCACAATCGAACATAATATACCGACTGACGATGGGAGCCTGATCAAGGCCCGCCTCTATAAACCCAATGGTTTAGGGAAAGATCCCGGGCCACTTCTCGTTTTTTTTCATGGCGGAGGTTTTGTCCTGGGTGACATTGAAAGCTACGATCCCGTGTGTCGCTTCGTCTGTGATAAGGCTCAGATCCGGCTCCTTTCCGTCGATTATCGTCTGGCTCCGGAATTTCCCTTTCCGACCGGTCTAAGCGATTCCATCGCAGCCTATCGTTGGGCCTACTCAAACGCTGAACTTTTAGGAGCGAATCCCTATTCAATCGCGGTCGGAGGGGATAGCGCGGGAGCCAACTTTGCGGCTCATATTGCCCAAATCACAGCGGTGGAGGGCAAGGCGCAACCCCTCTATCAATGGTTAATCTATCCGACCCTCGATCGATCGCGGGCCTATCCCTCTGCCCAACTCTTTGCCGACGGGTTTTTCCTTAGGGCTAAGGATCTTGCCTATTTCAACGAACATTATGGAGCAACGGATCCTCACGATGTGCGGGTGTCGATCATCAATGGCCCCCGCCTATCCGGGCTGGCTCGAACCCTGGTGGTCACGGCTGGCTTTGATCCCCTGCGGGACGAGGGGGAGGCCTATGCCGAAGCCTTGCGTCGTGCAGGGACTCGCGTTGATCTTATACGTTTTCCGGGTCTGATTCATGGATTTATTAATATGATAGGGCTCAGCCCCGAGGCTAAAAGAAGCTTTGGTGAAGCGGTCAATCACCTGAAGGGTGCCATGCATGTCTAAACAGCGAATCTTTATTACCGGGGGAGCTTCCGGGCTTGGCGAGGCACTTGCCGAACGTTATGCTCAGGATAATTGGTCGGTCTGTATCGGGGATATCAATGTCGAGCGCGGTGAAGCCGTGGCGGCAGCTTTGAAAAGCCAAGGCGTGCGGTCGCAATTTTTGCGCTGTGATGTGACGAAGGATGCCGATCTTGAGGCCGCCGCCCAGTGGTTGATGAGCAACTGGGACGGGGTGGATATAGTGGTGAATAATGCGGGCGTGGCCCTGGCTGGACACTTTGAAGACACCGCTCTGGAAAATTGGAATTGGATCATCGATATCAATCTGCTTGGTGTCGTGAGAGGCTGCAAGGTCTTTGTCAAGATATTTCAGGCTCAAGGGTCTGGGCAGTTTATTAACATCGCTTCGGCAGCAGGCCTAATTCACCTGCCCCGCATGGCTGCCTATAACGCAAGCAAAGCCGCCGTCATCGCCTTATCGGAAACCCTTCGCTTTGAATATCCGAAGGTCAAAGTCTCGGTCGTTTGTCCAACCTTCTTTAAAACGCGCCTTGCCGAAACGCTCCGCACCAGCGATCCATCGACCCGTGCGGAAATGACCAAACTTGTGACCTATTCCAAGGTTCCGGCGAGCTTTATCGCGAATGCTATCTATAAAGATGCAGCAAAAAATATATTCATGATCCTGCCCGATAGGGAGGCACGCAAGGCCAGATTGTTAAAGAGGGTGATGTCCGAAGTCCTCTATTTCAAGGCCGTAGGACTGCAGATGAAACTTATACGCAAGAAATTGGCGAAGTCCAAACGACCCGCTACTTGAAGGCTAAGACCTCCTTGATTCTGAAGGAGGTTTTTTTCACTGAAGAGCCCGGTGGGGATCAAAGATCTTTAATCAAGCAGCCGCACCGTATCGCCCACGTTTAATACCTCGCCTTCGCCTTCAAAGGTCAGGGTCAATTACCGATCTTTACCAGTCCAGCAGGACTTCCGAAAGAAAGATAGGCAAGCTTTTGGTACCGGACAAATTTTTCGTAACATCAAATTTATACCGTATTGCCATGCAGCCGATACGATTGGTGAGAGGGAGTCCGGCGGGATGAGGTCGAAA
The DNA here is from genome assembly GCA_964236955.1 of uncultured Oligoflexus sp. Lineage (GTDB taxonomy): Bacteria > Bdellovibrionota_B > Oligoflexia > Oligoflexales > Oligoflexaceae > Oligoflexus. The sequence goes on from CAXSGP010000131.1 coordinate 3,906, forward strand.
AGAAGGGCGCCAATAAATTCTAAAATAGGGAATTGTTTATTCCATCCGATGGCTTAGCAGGGATAATTGAATTCTGAGGAATTGCGGCTTAAGTATTGCGTGGTTTGAGCGACAAGGAGAGTTATCAGGACTTTTTGGTTTATCATCTGACTTATGCAAAGTGTGCATTGTAGGAAGGAAGCTATTTTATGTCGGTCGCCATTCAAAGATCAAAAGATCAACGCGCCAAGCCTCGTTTCAAGATTGCCGTGCATGCCCATATCAAGGCCCAATTGATTGGCAGTTTCAATAAGTATCCCTTTATTACCGAAAATATCAGTGAATCGGGTTTGCTCGTCAATCATCCCGTGAACATGCGTCCGGGCTTCAATGTTCAAACCATCCTTGAGGTATGGTTGCTCGACGACAATGGCAATGAGATCTTCTTCTTCGCAAAATATGTCCGCAAGGCAAGTGAAAGCTCCTTTGCCATCAAGGTCATCGACATCGACCTCAACAATGCCAAACTCTATTACGACTTTATCGCCTCCCACCGCGACAGTCATTGAAGGCATGCGTGGGGGCCTGGGCCTTTGCCCTGGCCTCCCTTTCCCCCTTCGCCCTCTGCACCCTGACGCTGCTCCCAAAGCCTTTTACCCGAGCATTTATAGGACTTGACCGGACTGGGCCGGAACGTTTGACGAGCTTATAGGGTCAGCGATATTCCTTGAAACCGCAATTGATCTTAGAAAATAGCGCTGGGCCCTCCGGGGACTTTAGGATATCTCTAAGGCGAGGGTCGCCTCCAGCTTTAAACTTCCCAAGATCGGATGTCGCCATGATGAAGCGAAGCCTGCTTATAGTCTATACCGGCGATGGCAAAGGCAAGACAACCGCAGCCTTTGGTCTCGTCTATCGTGCCCTCGGACGAAGGTGGAAGGTCGGCATCGTTCAATTCGTTAAGGGCAAGTGGGTGACGGGCGAGCATATGTTTTCGAAAAAACTTGAAGCTGTGGATCATTATCTCATGGGTGAAGGCTTCACTTGGGAAAGTAAAAACATTGAAATCGATAGAGCCGCCGCTCGGGAAGCTTGGGTCAAGGCATTGGGTCTCATCCGTGCCGGTGAACACAAGCTCATTGTGCTTGACGAATTCACCTACCCGATGAGTTTTGGATGGCTGGACGAAACGGAGGTGATTCCTCACCTCCTTGCACGGCCGCCGCATGTGACGGTAGTGATCACCGGCCGCGATGCCTCACCGGCCCTTATCGAAGCTGCGGATCTGGTCAGTGAGATGCGGCTTGTTAAACATCCCTTTGAAAAAGGTTTGCGGGCACTGGTCGGAGTGGATTTTTAGATTCCTTCCCGACTAGCCATTCTTCATGAAGGCCGTGATCTCATCCTGCCTGACGAGTGTGTCAGCATAACCAAGATCCAAGAGTGGTTGGACGCATTCATTGAAAAAGGCCAGATAACTTATCATCGACTGCCCTTGGCCATCGCGATCAGAGGCCCCAAAACCTTTTAGAAGATAACGCAATGAGGGCGGAAAGCCATTGACGAGACTGGGTAATACGTCGGTCAGGTTTTTCGATGGCATGAGGTTGAGAATAGGAATTTCTTTTAGCGAAGGATCGCCGGCGTCGCCCATGGTACTTCGATAGCGGGCGATGGAATCGTTTATTCTTTTAAGGCGCTCGGTGTCGGCATGCAGGGGATCGAGGAAGAGTGAGTTAAAGAGTTCTCCTGATATTTGGGCGAGAGAGGGTGCTTTGGTGATAGGCGCGGCTGCATCGCCGGCTTTTCGCTCGTGCCGTATGCCGATGCAGAGGAGCCGATCCGCTCCCAGATGAATGGCCGGACTGAGGGGCGTCATCTGTCTTACGCTGCCATCGCCATAGTAGCGATTGTTGATGGCCACGGGAGGAAAAAATACTGGAATGGCAGCAGAAGCAAGGACGTGTTCCATTTGGATGGTGGTGCGCTGCCCGGTTCGGCCGGCACGTTCCCAGCCGCTTACATCATCGGCTGCTTCAAAAAATGAAACGGTGCGGTCATTAAAATATTCCAAAGCCGACAAAGCCAATGCGTGTAATGTTTTATTGGCGATATTGGTACGGATCGCATCAAAATCTATTTCCCGCGACAGAAGTTTGCCAAGTGGACTGGTATCAAGAAGATAGTTGGCAATTTCTCTCGTGCCGCTCTTGCCACCTATCAAGGTCCTGACGATCCAGGCAAAACCAATGGCAGAGAGGGATTTACTGGTGGTTTCATAGATATCTTTGAGTTCAATATTCTTCCATAGATTATAGAGGCTCGTGGCACCTTCCACCCATGACTCAGCCTTCGAGCTAAGATAAGCGGCATTGATGCCCCCTGCTGAGGTGCCACAAATAGTTTGGAAGGGAATCGATTGCGTGGGTAAGATTTCCGCCAGCGCTTTGATCGCTCCGACCTGATAGGCTACGCGAGCTCCACCGCCTGTTAACACCAGTCCAGACCGTATAGTTGAAGTCATAAATTCCTCCCCGATGACGATAATTGATCCTGTCGATTTCAACAAGAAGGTCCGTTCAAGGGCTTAAATTCCAAATTGATTCGATCGAGTCGGGGCCCAGGCTGGGAGACGGTCCTGGTGCAAATGGACCATGAGGAGAGCAGGTCATGGGCCGCTGAGGGAGCGATCGTTGCCAATAGATCAGAGCCGACGGGAAAGGTTTGTTGGCAAGCGTCGATCGGGAGGGGCTCACTTGCTCAGTTGGGGATCTCAAGGCGAAATTTGATTTCGGTCCATCCTTCCACTGAGTTGCCGAACTTATCTTTTCTTGCTGTAAATCTTGCCTGGCGGGCTGTCTCCAAAATCCTATTATCCATGCCATAGCCAACCTTCTTCCTGAGTTCCGCTTTGGTCACGACTCCCTGAGAATTGACAAAGACTTCAACGGTCACCGGCATTTCCAGATTGGCGTCTATCGCGTCATCGGTGTATTTGGGGATGATGATGGTTGAGGCCAACAAAACGGCTTCAGCACTCAAATCTTCATGGGTTAAGGGCTTGATAGTTTCAGCCTTGGGGCGTTCGCCTTTATCCCCTGTCATGAGAGTGTTTCCAGCGGGGACCGCAATTCCGTCAGCAGTAGGACTCAGTGCCTTTGGATTGAGCCCTAACACGGGCTTGGCTGGTTTTGAACTAAGCTCCTGGGGCTTTTGATTGGCAGCGGCCTTGGCCTTTGGGGGGGGCTTCGGCGGAGGCGGAGGGTCGGGTTTAATGGGGACTTCAGCAATCTCCTTCACCAAGGGTTTCGCTTTTTCAATAGTTTTGATGGTGACTTTTATCGGAGCGGGTCTTTTAGGAAGTTCCTGAGGCTTTTTTAGATAAAGAAAGCTTCCTAAAATAATATGTATGACTATGGAAATGATCACAGCTTTGATTGGTCGGAGCGGCGCCGAGTTCCATCGACTCAAAGTATTTTGGTGATTATATCCCTGTGACATTTATCACCTTCAGTGCAAATCCTCGGCTTCTTATGCCATGCACTACGACGGTCACTGTTTGATTGCCTCGTTCCTTGATCTTCCACTTGGTTGCCGATGCCCGGCGATTGGAAACCTCCCCCGAACTTACGAACCAGCCGATCTTCAATGATTCCGCATTGGTGTTCTCAATCGATGCAGCAAGGTCCACGTCATCCGCAATGGGAAAGCTTGAGCCTTCGGTCATCGACGTGATATCGAGTTTGGGGTTGGCCCAGTTTGTTTCCGGCGCGCCTTCGGGAAATACCGCGATATTAGCGATAACATCTTCGTGAACGCCCGCGGATTCAATCGTCAAGCCATAGCGGATCTGCCCGCCACTGAATAGGGGGCCGTGCGAAAGGGCGGCGAGGAGCGGGATTTTCACATTGGCCTGGGCGCTAAAGAGACGAAATTTATTGTAGTCGACATAGGTCTCGCTGCCGGCAATCACAGTGATATCAGAGGCCGGAATCATGACCGCCCCAGCGGGGTTGCCGGTGTCGGCAAAGGGAAGAATCGTCGCCGTCTGCCCTAAGGGAACCGAAGCATAGATCGTGATGCGGGCAAATTTTGGATTGCCCGGATCCAGAGTAGGTGTCGCTACCAGGGGCTCGGAACTCATTCCAAAGCTCCGAAGGGAGATGACCTGCTCCTGTCGATCCGTGTCGTCGGAACAGGCGAAGGGGCTAAGGCAAAGCATAAGGGTGAGAATTTGCGAAGGGACTGAGCGCATCATAATTCTCCTTTGACTTCGATAAAGGGTATAGTCGTTAAAGATTTTGAATCGACGGTTTTGGTGAAATTATAATTGTATTCGACGCTGCTCACCTGAGGCTTGTACCAATACTGCTCGACGCCGAAGCGCAAAGCCAGCTTCCAGGTATCGTACAAAATATCCCGGGTGAAATAGGCAGTAATCGAGTTTGATGCCGGGACTCGACCCTTGTTGATATCAGATTCCTCGGGCCGCGCCTGGTACTTATCAAGATTGGAGTTGAAGACCGAATGGCTAATCGTATCGTAGGTCCCACCGGTATGGTGATCATAGCGGCCACCGATATCCCATAGGCCGGTCAAGCGATAGTCCCCAACTACCGTCAGCACGTGGGTCTGATCATAGGTTGCCGTGCGCCAGGCCTCGGTCTTGGAAGGGCGTTCTTCGGTTTTAGAATAGGTATAGGATAACCAACCAAAGAGCCGGCCAGTGAGATTGCGCCTTATCATGATCTCGAGGCCCTTACTGTGCATATCCCCTTTATTTGCATAGTTCCTGTCGCTATCGCTTTCGACAAGCTGATGGCCAGTTTTAGAGTAGACCGAGACTTCGGTGGTCCAGGCTTCGTTCCATTTGCTGTCGACCCCGAGGACGTAGTGGTACGACTTGATAAAATGGAGATCAGGATTGCCACTTTCAGGAGCGGCCTGGGCAGGTTGTGGACTCTCCGAATATTGCCCGGCTGCGGCTTTCAAAGTATTGGCTTCCGTCAGGGCATAGCGCGTGCGAATCCTCGGATCCGCAACGGTTTCCTTTATTTGTCCGTTATGCGTCACCCGCAGCCCCGGTGTCACAACCAAGGAACCCAAGACACTGTCCACCGAAGCCCAGCCGGCGAGACTTGAATATTTTTCAACGTCATCGCTTTTCTCAAGCGGGGCGTCCTCTATGTCAAAGGTAGGATCGTCGAACTGGAATTTTGGGGCAAAGCGGCTGCTATTGGCAATCGTGTAGTCGGGATCGAAACCGAGATAGAGGTTTTCCTCCTTGCCGAGGCGGCGGGTGAATTGGGTTGGAACACGAAGTTTGATAACCGAACTATCGGAGTTGATTTCGCCGATCTTGGCTGTGCTGCGGTAGTAGTAGATTTGGGGTGTCGTGACATACTTCCAGTCCTTATCGAGTCTTTGGGCTCGTTCGACGCCAAAGTCCAGAAATTTGGTGTAGAAGTGAACATCAGTATGACCATCTGTTCCGGAATAGAAGCCGACGGGAATCAGGGCCTTCGTTCCGTCCAGCGCTCCTAAGAGCGTTACTTTAAAGTATCCGTCTTCGGTTTTCTTAAGATACTGCACATCGCCGTCACTGAAGTAGGGTGATAGAGTAACGCTTGCGCTTTTATCATTTTTGGTTCGGGCATCAATGAATTTTTGGATAAAGAAGTCAATATAACTGCGCCGGGCACCAACCGTTAACGATGACGATTCGGACAGGGGTGCTGTGTAGAGAAAACCCGAGTAGAAGGGAATATTGGTAACAAAGCTGGTCCGGGGTCGCTCAGGAATTTCATTCTTGGTCCTTAGGGTAATGATCCCGCCCGTCGCATCCCCGTGTTCCGTGCCAAATCCGGCACTTTCAAAATCGACGGAATCGAGCAGATCTCCAGGAATGACCGATAGGTTGCCTATGGCGTGAAATATAAACGGAACCTCAAGGTCATCGACAAAGTATCGGGAATCGTGAGGCCCTGAACCCTGGACAATGATTTGGCTGCCGCCACCGCCAGGCCCACCACCGCCCCGCCCGCCGGCCCCACGACCGGCAGCATGAACTCCGGGCAGCAGTTTAACAATCTGGGCCGGGTCCCCGCCGGGTGCGATTTTTGCAGCTTCTTCGATTGAGACTGATTTGCGTGAAACAGCACTGTTTCGTTTGCCCTGAACAAGGATTACAGTGTCATCCGGTGTGCCGGGATAGAGGTGAACGCCAAATTCACCATTTGGTCTCAGATCAGCAAATTTGATCTCCAATCTCTCAAAGCCCTTACGAACAACCGTCACAATTCCGTTGCCTTGATCGGGGACCTTGATCTTGACTCTTCCTTCAGCATCGGAGTAGAGGGTTTCTCCGTTAATCTTTACTTCAGCTTTGCCGACGGGAAGCCCATTGCCCTTGGCCGTTATTTTAAGCGTGACACCATCCGTTTTTGCTTCAACGGCGACGGTTTCGTGGGGTGGATGCTCGGCTTGAACTTGCGATAATCCCATGGCAGTGGAAAGAAACTGCCCCAAGAATCCACCATAAAGCGCGAGAGTATTAAAAGGCATTCTCTGGCTTCTAGAATTCATCGGATCGACCTTTCCCTACGTCGTCTTTTAATATGGATCCCACTCTCAACCCTTCCGTCTGCTCGGAGCGCATCGAAACGATACAATGCAAAATCTTGCGATATCGCTGGTTCGGCCGCAATACCGGGAGCCTTTGCTCCCAAGTAATGGACGATTCACTTATTGGC
>CAXSGP010000132.1:0-10611 GCA_964236955.1 uncultured Oligoflexus sp.
TGGGACGTTTTGACATCATTGATTGATGCAGGCGAACCGACAAAAACAAACCAGGGAGTTTGATTGTAGAATGGTGTGCAGACCTCAAGGAGACTTGGGGAGCCTAAAGTTCTAGGATCGACACCCACCATGAATTGGTGGGTTCCCTCGCAAATCAATGCTCCAGGGCACCCTACCTATGGAATGAAAAACCCGATCCCGCTTGCCGCGTGACCGGGTTTTTAACGTTAGCGACTGAGCGGGAGCGACGGCTTCAGACTGCTTTTTTCCGGCGTTCCATCTCAAGGATTGATAGTTCGATGACCGCTGCTTCAGCTTCCATCCGCAATTCAGCAAAGGCGATTGCAATTGCAGGCCAGTCAAGCGTGTGCCCATAGTTTTCGAGGCTTTGACACATAGTGCTGACCCGGACGGCACCGAGCTGAGCGGAGCTGGATTTTAGACTGTGCGAATGGAATATGACCGCTCTGCCGTCCTGCTCCCCGATAGCTACCTTCAAGCTTTTTTGGGTGGCTTCGATCTGGTCTTTATAGGGAGGAAACAGATCGGAAAGGTAAAGATTGTTGCCAAATAATTCATCGAGAACGGCAAGGGTTTCATAATCGATGACTGACTGTCCCATTTTCTTCTCCTCTGAAACCACAGACACACTATAGAGTTCCTATTCGGTACGAGTGAGTCTAAAACTGAATAAAGATGCCGGTGGTAAAGGACTTGTTAGTTTGAGGGATGGAGGCTAGGCTTGCGTCGCCTCATAATTACCAATACTTAGTAGCAGTATTTTGCTAACGAAAGGGCATTGAGACTTTCAATTTCTGACTTATTCTTCAGAATTTCGTTGCTGTCTTTTTCTTGTGGCTTGAAAATTAAAATTTCCAGTTTTTTCCAGTTGGCACTCAGGGACTCCTCGTATTGTATCGCTATTGGCAGCTCGGTTCGATCGGACTCCGGGAGTTGAAGGGAAACATAGGTGCCCCCCTCTCTCACGAAAACCTAAGCACTCCATTCACTGCGTGACATTGCGAAACGTCCAACGCCCCCTGCAGCGGATTGCCCCGCACAGCCTTCAGTTAGGCTCCGGTGGAGCGAAAAAAGCCCGCATCGCCTCCAAGGCCTTTTTATGATAACGCTTAAAGGCAGGAAGCGTAAAACCCAATTCCTCCGCCGCCTCCCGATAGCTTCGTTCCTCAAAATAGAGCTTTTTTATGATCGAAGCTTCCGGCTCATCGAGTTGCTGAAGAGCTTCATCCAGCATCTTGACGTTCTCGACTTCTAAAATCATCCCCAGTTGGTCGAGGCTAAAATCAGCGACCTCTAGCTCTTCAAGAATATGGTCATGTTCGAAGGGCTGGCCGGATCCCCACACGGCTTCGGTAGCAAGGATCTCCTTCGCCTCATTTTCCGAAATCTTAAGTTCGCGAAGAATAATCTCACGGGTCAGTGTTAAATCGCGGATATGATAGTCCTCGCGAAGCCTCGCTAGTGTCGCAAGCTTTTTGAGTACGCTGGGTGGCACCGGATGCCGATTGCGTTGCTCCTCCCTCATGCTCTCACGCATAAAAGACCAGGCAAAGCTTTTAAAAGATCCCTTGGGGCGTTTAAAAAACTTTTGAGCCGCCATGAATAGAGCTTCGCGCCCCACGCTCATCAACTCCTGAAATTCAGCCTCGTCTTCGAACTGAGTGGATATGTGATGACGTTTTGCCGCCTTTTTAACAAGTTCCCAATGGGTTTCGACCAGCCGGGCTGGTAGCACATTCCAAGCGGCAAGCAGCGCTTTGCCTTCGGGATCCTCCGGCGCAAAGTCGCCCATCTGTCGGGTCAGCTTCGCATGCAACGGATGCAGATCCCAAATCGTGAGCATCACGGAACGCGCAGCCTGCTCCAGCCTGATTTGATAGTCTCGTTCTTTTTCAATTTCACTTTGTTCATCGTCTATTTTTTGCGTCGCGACTTTAGCCAACAGCTTTTGAGTGTCGATCAGCTTCAAAGTCTCGATTTTTTTGACAGCATATTGCCATATATGTGCTGCAGTTTCTAAAGCAGTAGCTCCCATTCTTAACCCCTTTCTGGCCTTTAGCTCATTCCAAAACTCTACCTAGGCTTGCCTTTTTCGTGTCGATTCTGCACACTGGCTTATCGGCAAGCTCGTGAACTCAGCTCTTTCAAATCGGCAGTCGCTTGAGGGCTTCTGTTTCAACTTCAAGTCCTTAAGCAAAGCCCGATTGAGGTTTCATCGCCTTAAGACTTTGGGCCAAGGGATTTTTCAAGCTTTCTCTAAAAGGCACTATCATTCAATGAATCTAGCATTTTATGGAACACTTAGAGATCCTGACGTACTTCATCTTATCAGGGCTGGCAAACCGGATTCTGGCTTTTTCTGCAGCAGAACCGTGAAAGGCTGGATTTGTCTTCGCATTGATGGTGAAGCCTATCCACTTTTACGCAGCGATCCCAGCGCCACTGCAATATTTCATTTATATCACGATTGCTCCGAAGTATCGTGGAGAAGACTGATTGAATATGAAGGTCCGGAATAGGAATGGAGAGTGCTTGAGATCGACCGTCGGTCCTATCGCGTTTTCATGGCTGGACCGACCGTGATGGCAAGTTCGGAGGCCTGGGATCTAGAAACATTTCAAAGCCGAGACAAAGACTGCTATCTTACCCGACACCTGGTCTGACACTTCCCTAGGCTATCGATCCGCAGCGTACTAGACAGTTTTGGACCTGAGGAGTTCCGTCGATGATATTCAAATCCGTCCTTATATCCTGCCTTGTTTTGAGTGTCTTTGGTAGCGCCTGTGGCAAGAAACGCAAAAAATCAGCTGCTGTAGAGTTTTTCATACATGGCGATCCCTTGCTGCTCGTCAATGGGAATGAGCTTAGCCCCAGTTTTCTTACTCTTGAAAATTTCGCCAGCTATAACGATTTTCATATAGCGGGAGCAACCTCTTTTATCGAACGCGAGCCAAAAGCTGCCCCGACCTCTTACGAGCAGGTTGAAAAAGACAACAGTACCGAGGTCCCTGAGGGTAAAATTGAAAATGAGTTTGCCCTTGTCCGATATTCATTCACCCAGGTGACTGCCACTCGCTATGTCTATGGCCCAATTGATGGAGGGAAGGGTTATCGACTGGGGTTTGAGCTCAAAGATGGTTTGCTGGATATGGTCGATTTCAACAATTATCCTGTCGTTTCCAAACATTTTAGTTTGAAGGCCGACGGCAAGGCCTTCAGTATTCTCGTTTCCTATCAGGATGCAGCGATCGGCAAACTCCTGACCGCCTTTTATTTCGCCGCCTCGACGCCGGAAAACCCTATAGTGAAAGCCACTCAGGCCTTCGCCTATCTCCTTGCCAATGTCAAAGTCCGCTGGGACGAGCCGTTGAAAATAGAAGCTTGCGGAAAATTCGATCCGCTTTCAGCCGAAAGCATCAAATCCAGCGCCCTCGCTTGGGGTAGCGATTACGCGCCAAGTGCCACCCAGCGTCCCGTGATCTTTAGCAGCCGCGAAACCTTCGCGCCTTTTTCCGATCTAAACCAGCACTGTATTTTTCTCATCAGCAATTTTAAGCTGGAAAACAGCAGCGATTTTTATACCGCGGGTGTGACCCTGCCTGTTATCAACCTCGCCAGCAAATACATAATCGATAGTGATATTATGCTCTTTATGGATCATCCCCAGGTGTCGAGACAGGTCACGACGGGGACGAAAAGCTCCATTCTCATGCATGAGATGGGTCATTTCTATGGGCTAGGTCATGAATTCAGCACCGATCCCAAAGGTGTCCCCATTCACCCGAGTATCATGGCCTACCGCAATCAAACGCTGGAGATTTCCCCCTGGGATTTTGATGCTATTCGGGAGCTTTATGGGGAATCGCTGGGACTTGCCCCGTGACATTCCTTGTTCCGGCTGGGTAAGGGTGTTAACTTAGGCCCGACTCCTCAGTCGTCGCTACAGGAACATTATGGCTCGCGAATCGATAGGGCGCTTTCAACAATTCAAGATCTATGTCAAGCGCCGCGGTCGTTTCCTCGCCACAGGCATTTTGTTGTCCTTAGTCTTTCATATTATTGTCCTTAGTCTGATGCCTGAACGTATTAGGAAAAAGCCGGTGGCGCGGATACCGATTACCCTCAGCATAAAAAAAAAGTCCAAAACCCCAGTTCCTCCAGCCAAGGGCCGGAAACCAACCCCCCAGGATGATCCCAAACAAATCATCGAAGCCCCTCTGAGGCCAACCGAAGCTCCCGATAAACCCGCGCATCTGGGACGCCAGGATCATAAGGCCGTCGAGGAGCAAAAGCTGGTCCCAAAGGCTTCCCTCAAGGGGGCCGACAGTTCAGCCTTACAAAACGGCCGCCTTCGAATAGAAGGGGGTATCCCTGACAATAAGGGAACGATCCCGGTCCCAGCTAAGCAGGGTAAACAATACAGCTCCCTGCTTCCGCAGCAAGGCGACATCATCAACCTGGCTCATAACGATTATATTCCCAACCCGAAACTCGCCAAAGGTGTGATGCTCGATGTAAACACCACGGATTTTCGTTGGATCGGTTACTTTTCTCTGGTGAGGCGTCAGGTGGAAATGGCCTTTACCGATATCGGTCCAACTCTGCGACGTTCGCCCTATGTGAAGAGCCGCTTAAGTGAATCGGGCAAGGCGAGTTTTCAAGGGGAAAGTAAAATCAAGCTTAAGATAGAAAAGAGTGGTTTATTGAGCGACACCAAGCTTATTGCAAGTTCGGGCGACCAAGAAATCGATGATTTTTGGAATAAGATTTTGAATGTCGCGGCGCCCTATCCCCCGCTTCCCAAAGATTTTCCCGAGGACTTTCTGGAATTCACCTACACCCTTTATTACGACATCGTTATTCAAAACGATCAGAAGCTTAGGCGTTTCGTCTATTAAAATCGGATTCAGGCTTTTTCCGATTTTTTACGATTGCAGGGTTCGCAGAGGCCGTCGAGTTGAAACAGATGTTCTTTGGGTTCGAACTTTTTCTGGGTTCGCATAAACCATAGCAGCGGCGCGATGATGTCTTCGGGAATATGCATCTCGGCAGCGGCCTGACAGTCGATGCAGCGGGTCATAATGTGGGGCGAGGTTGCACAGGCAAGATGGGTGCAGGCTATATAATCGCCGTTTGGAGCCACCCGGTGAACGAGCCCCAGTTCAGCGAAGCGATCGAGGATCCGATAGACCGTGACGCTATCGATCGACTCAGACTTTTCAAGGAGCGATTCGGTCCTCTGGAAAATCTCTTTGGGTGAAAGGGCGACCTTCGCGCTCGCCAAGCAGTCGATCAATGCCAAACGAGGTTTGGTCAAACGGGCTCCGGACTCCTTGAGAGTCTTGACACACATTTCTTGAAAGTTATCTACTTTTGCCATGCGGCCTCTCCCTGTACCCTTAGCATTCCAAGGAAGGACATACCTTTTCTCGGCCAGAAAATCCATGCTTTCCTTGGATGACATTTTGAACCCAGTATGTCTCGCCATAGCTTTGATTTTGCTCTAGAATACAGTCAAAGCCGGGAGCAAAAGGAGCCGCTATGCAGACGCCCATCCTAAAAGTGGAGAATCTTTCGGTTCGATTTGAGGACAAAATCCGAGGATCACACACGGCGGTGAAGGATATAAGCTTCGAACTTTACAAAGGCAAGAGTCTGGCCATAGTCGGCGAATCAGGAAGTGGGAAAAGCGTGTCTTCGCTTGCGCTGATGGGACTCTTGCCCCCCACTGCGCAGGTCATCGCCAAGTCCATGCAGCTTGCCGAACTCGATCTTCTGAAACTGGATAAACCTACAAGACGCAAGCTTTGTGGAAAACGCATGGCCATGATTTTTCAGGAGCCGATGAGTTCGCTCAATCCCCTGGTCGCCGTCGGTGATCAAATTGTTGAATCTTTGCTCCTTCATATGAGCTATGGCAAAGAGGTCGCCTTTAAGCGGGCACTGGAGCTTATTGATCAGGTGGGCCTGCCGGTTCCCGTGAATATTTACAAGCGTTATCCCCACGAACTCTCGGGCGGGCAGTTGCAGCGTATTATGATTGCCATGGCCATTGGCTGTGAACCCGATCTTCTGATCGCGGACGAACCCACAACCGCGCTTGATGTCACGATTCAAAAGCAGGTCATAGAACTGCTGGTGAGTCTGCAGGACCAGTATCAGATGAGTTTGCTCTTCATCACTCATGATCTGGCGCTGGTTGCTGATCTCGCCGATGATGTGGCCGTTATGTATCGGGGGGAGATGATAGAAAAGGGCCAGACCATCGATGTCTTTGCCAAGCCGCAGCAGGCCTATACAAGAGGCTTACTGGCCTGCCGTCCGCCTCTGCATAAGCGGCCGCGGCGTCTTCTGACAGTATCGGACTTTGTTGATCATGCGCTGCCCGTTGTTGATTATACGCCGGTGCCGACGCATTCGACCCAGGAGACTATACTCGAACTTCAATCCCTGACGAAGGTCTACATTCAGAAAAAGCATTTTTTTGCCGAACCCGACAAATTTTTTGCAGTCGATCATGTCGATTTAAAGGTGCGAAAAGGCATGCGCCTCGGGATCGTTGGGGAATCAGGTTGCGGCAAGACGACCCTGGCGCGCAGTATCATACGTCTGGTCGAGCCCAGTTCCGGCTCTATCCTTTTCGAGGGTCGCGACATTACGCATCTTTCTGACAAGGAACTCATGCCCGTCAGGAGGCGGATTCAGTACATCTTTCAGAACCCCTATGCCGCTCTCAATCCCCGCATGACGGTTGGCGAGATTATTACAGAGCCTTTGCTTATCCATGGCGTCGGCGGCACCCGTAAGGAACGTTTTGAAGCGGCTGCCGCGCAGATCGAGTCGGTTGGACTCACAAGAGGCATGCTGCATCGCTTTCCCCATGAGTTCTCAGGTGGGCAGCGACAAAGAATCTGCATCGCCAGGGCTTTGATGCTTAATCCGGAGATATTGGTTTGTGATGAATGTGTATCAGCCCTTGATGTTTCGGTCCAGGCCCAGATTTTGAATTTGCTCCAGGATATTCAGGATAAACGGAGAATCACCTTTATCTTCATTTCCCATGACCTCGCCGTGGTCAAATATTTTGCGGAGGAGATCTGTGTCATGAGCAAGGGGAAGATCATCGAGCAGGGTAAATCTGAAGAAATCTATGGCAATCCTCAGCATAGCTTTACGCAGAGACTTTTAAATGCGATTCCTAAGGGAATTCCCAAAGGGGCTTTGCAGGCCAATCCCTCCTTCTACTAAGAGACATGACGGTCTGCATGGCCCGGTCCCGCAATTATTAAAGAATGGGGAATACGGCACGTTGGGGACTAAGGCCCCTGGCGAAACGTCTCAAATTTTTTTGTAACTCGCACTTGAGCCCAGGGGCATTTCTTAATGATGCTTAATTCACGGGAAGATTAGGCAGCGTCTGGCGAAGCTTAATGAGTTCATCGGTCGGCAGTTCATAGAGCTTACCGCAAAACTCGCAGCGTATCTCGCTGTCTTCGCCACTTGCTATCATATCGTCGAGCGTTATCGGCCCCAGCAGGAGCAGCGAACGTTCCACACGTTCGACGTTACAACCGCAGCGATATTCCACCTCGTAGGGGTGGTCGATTGCTTCGAACTGAAAATTCAAGAGATAAACATCGATCAGTTCTTCAGCGCTGGCACCCTGCTGAATACGATCGCTAAGACTTCCCGTCATAGTCGAAAGGCTTTCTAATTTTTGAACCGTTGCGTCCGTGTAGCCGGGCATCAGTTCCACGATATAACCCCCTGCCCCTTCAATCCCTGCGTCGAGGGGCAAAGCTGCCAACGCCACGATGGATGGAATCTGCTGAGACTGACCCAAATAATAGGCCACATCATCACCTATTTCGCCGCTCAGCAATTCAACGGAGCCGATCTGTGGCTGCCGGTTATGAGGCTGCTGCAGGGCAACCTCAAGCCCACCCGATCCTAATCCTGCGCCGATATTATTGACCCCAGGGGGAAGCTCCGCGCCCCGATTCTCACAATAGGCCCGGGTCGAGCCATTATATGAGGCCGAGGCAAAGATCGTTTTAACCGGTCCATTCCCTTGAAAATTCAGACTTAGACTCAAGCCTTCTTTCAGCTGACTCGCCATCAGAACGGCGGCTGTCAAAGCCCGACTCGTGAGCACTTTGGCGAGAGGAGAGGCCTCCAGATAGCGAAAGGCTTCATTCGCAATATCAGTCGAAATGACAGTTGATATGCGTATCGTACCATCAGTTGATAGATATTTTCGAACTTTAGTCATACGATTTCTCCCTCTCAAAAGCCTAAAATCGCCTTATACCAGTCCCGACCATTTAGTTCCAGGTCGTTTCAACGACGCAGCTGGACGTGGCGAAAGAGGCTAAATCAAGCTCGATCCTGTCAAGGTGAGAGGCGATCACCCGGTTTGCCGAGGAGCTCGGCCGGAGCCCCCGTTTAGTGCGGATTCTTGAGGAATTTCTTGACGATCCGCATCACTCGCATGGGCGATTCGTTTTGGGGACTATGACCGAGACCATGGAGAATCTCAAGTCTTGACACAGGAATTTCCTTCTGCAGAAAATAGCCCGTCTCATATGGGAAAAAGCTGTCCTTATCGCCCCAAAGCACCAGAGTTGGGGCCTTGATCTTTTTAAGCTCGTCGTTAAGTATGACTTTCCGAAGGCGTTTGTCCGTCATCGATTTGATGCCTTCCAGCAGGTCGGAGAGGATTTTTCGGTTCCATGTCGAATTCCTGGAAAATTCCTCATAGAGATGATCCCAGACCAATGGTGGAATAATCGGCGGCTTTTGAAACACCCTATGCAGAAAATAATCAAACTGCACTTTGGAATGAATTTCAAAAACGACTCTGTCGTTTAAAAATTCATGATAGATGGATGGGTGCTCGGGGATGACGATGCCGGCAGGATCGAGAAGGGTGAGAGATTGAATCAAGTGAGGCATTTTTATGGCTATTTTGATGGCGATAGCACCGCCAAGAGAATTGCCGACAAGATGAAACTTTTCCCAGCCAAGACTGAGGAAGAGTTCGCAGAGCCAATCCGCATAATGGGCAAGATTAAAGGTTGCACTTGGATCCTTGAAACTTTTCCCGAAGCCGGGGAGGTCAGGAACCAGGAGATCAAAATCACTGACCAGCCGGTGAGCCGCATCAAAAAAATTCTCCTTGGAATCGGCAAAACCGTGGAGAAACACAACACGCTCAGCTTTGCCTCTTTCGACCAGGGCGTATTCGATAGGACGGGTGGTACCGAAGGTGCCGACTTCAGCACCCAGCATCGCGGTTCGGAGTTTGATATAGTTGGAGAAGATATCGGAGCCAACACTTTCCCTAAATGCGCCCGGAATTGCATCTTTGAGCTGTGCTAACACGTTTTTTTTAAATTTCATGTATATCAATCCTTACTGGAACTTCAGCGCAATGCGAGAGGGACAGATCCACCGGAGGTCTATCGACGACTTTCGCGAAGTCTTTAGGATTTTTAAGATGGAAGAGTTTTTTAGCTGAATTTTTAATGAGTTAACCAGGCAAGACCGCAAGCCTGACCAAGATCCTTACGCCTGGTACAATGTGATGGCCCCCCGGGTAAAGGCCCTCTGAATCAAACAGGGTGGGAGTAGACCCTGCCTTTGTTCTTTTGAAAAAATAAGAGGCTAAGCGACTTTGATTTTAGTAAAGATAAAACTCCTGCTTCAAACCGGGTCTGCTGAAGGCTTCGACCCCTACCATGAAGCAGGGGGAACGCGGGCAGGCTTTTCTTAGCAGGCGAGTCGCTGTAGTGTGCAATTCATCATGAGCCGACCGGAATATAATGCAAAAGCTATCTGGAGTTTTTTTTCATGTCTAAATACCCCTTTAAGGCCATTTTTCACCCGACTGGCTTAGGCTTAGCCACTCTATTGAGTCAGTCGTTACTGGCTCATGGTTGGATTACTTCGCCACCCAGTCGACAGGAATTATGTGCCAGGCGATTGGCTCCCTATGATTGTGGAGGCTTGCAATGGGAGCCTCAAAGTGTAGAGTCCAAGAAAGGTTCTAAGCTCTGTAGCGGTGGTGGCGACTTTGAGATCTTAGACAAAAATACAGAGTGGCCGGCAACGCAGGTGCAATCCGAAGTATCCATCCACTGGACCTTAACCGCTGCCCACAGAACCAGCAGTTGGCTCTACTACGTCGATGGCGAGCTCTACAAAACCTTCGATATGAAAAATACAGTTCCCTCCCCAAACATAGAGCACCGATTAAGCGGTCTCAGCAGTGGGGCCCATACCATTCTCGGAGTTTGGAATATTGCTGATACGGCTAATGCTTTCTATAACTGTGTTGACGTTATCGTGAGCGATAAGGGCAGTGGTGACTCTGCCACGGTATCGAAAATTGAAAAGGGATCAGATTGAAACGGGAGTTGGAATGGGGGCCGACGAAAAACTGCATAGCTTGACAGACCTGCGATGGGTGACATGCGCTGGAATCATCGTAAAAGAGTCATGGAAAAGTGAAGACGTAGCCGAGGCTTCGGAAACTTCAAGACCTTCATCGCTCGCAATCCCAAATCAGAATTTAACCACCTAATCCTT
>CAXSGP010000133.1:0-10537 GCA_964236955.1 uncultured Oligoflexus sp.
CTTATCCAGGGACAACGCCAAGGGCTGAGCCTCAGACCTTTCCTTGGCTTCATACCTCTGGACGACAGCCGATTTGCCATTGAGCTTGGCTGCAACTGCCTCAGCCACTCCCTTGTCAAGGAGTCTGCCAGCTTCATCGAGTGCCACGCCTTCGGCGGGTATCCATCGCGCCGAGAAGGCTTTTCCTTCGGAACTGAATTGAGCGCGAACGCCATAGAAATCCCTTGGCTTAAAACTTTCGATAGCCTGATCCCGTAGAACGACAAGAGATAGGGTAGGCGTCTGAACCCTCCCAACCGACAGAACGCCATCCATTCCCGCAGCACGCCCGAGAAGAGTCATCTTTCTCGTCGCGTTCATTCCAACAAGCCAATCGCCCCAGCTCCGGGCCTGAGCGCTATCTTTGAGGTTTTGATAGTCGGCATTATCTTTAAGGTCGCCGAGGGCCTTATGGACGCTCTTTTCATCAGTCGCAGCGAGCCAAATCCTCATCACTGGTTTTTTGCATCCCAACTCCTCCAATACTTCATCAACGAGAAGTTGACCTTCCCGATCCGGGTCTCCCGCGTTTACGACCATGGAGGATTTCGCGAGAAGACCTTTGATGACTTTGATCTGCTCTTTCGCATCTGCCTTGGGCTTGAGCTTCCATTGTTTCGGAACGATCGGCAGGTCCTCAAGCTTCCACAATTTCAAGGAATCATCATACTCTTGCGGCTCAAATAGCTCGTAAATGTGGCCAAAACACCAGGTTACGACATCGTCTCCCACAGTGATGTGGGTCGGTCCTCGGCTTCCGCGATGCTTTTCCGATATACCCGGCAGACACTGAGCGATGGCTTCTCCAAGACTTGGTTTTTCAGCTATGAAAAGTCTCATATTTAACCTCCTTGGATTTCGTAAATTAATTAGTTCTGTTGCACTTGATATGGCTCAAGAATCATGTCCTTATTGATCATCACGTTAAACCGATAGCCCGGTCTAATTTTGATCGTGGGCTGTATCGCAAGGTTTCGCCTTGCGAGTTCTCCCGACACTTGAGCCATCTGCTGGCCGACCTGTGCTTGGATGATTTCCTGAGCTGAAAGATGATTGCTTGATACCTGAGGCTGACTGAGCTGGTAGCCTGCGCCGATGAGGGAAAGCATAGCTGCGCTGCCAAAAATCTTGAGATAATGGTTATCGACTTGATCCCGAGCGCCTGCATATCCGCCCTGATCAGTCCCTCCCATATTTTTCAGGTCGATGCTGGACGCATCAGGGAAGATCAACCTCGTCCACACGAGCATGGCGCTGTCCTGCCCGATTGCGATCACAGAATCGTATGTTCCGACGATTTTTGTTCCCTGCGGAATGAGCAGGACATTGCCGGTAGCGGTGTCATAGACGTTCTGAGAGACCTGGCCGACGATCTGCCCAGGAAGATCCGAGTTAATCCCAGTGACCAAAATCCCAGGAATGATAGAACCTTGCTTGATTTCGTTTTCCGACATCGGTGATTGTTTTCGGCTGAGGAGATAGCTCGAATCCTGCTCCCTCGCATAGAAATTTTGTTTTCTACCCTGAAGGTTGGGATCGTTTTTACTATCGCCCACAATATCGCTCCCACCGCCGCTGCCCGGCAATCCAGAAGATTCCGCTCCTCCTGGTCCTGACGAACCACCTTGAAAGCTTGCCTGCGTAGGCCCTCCTCCCGCCGACGAATCTGGAAGGGGCGCTATAGCTGCCGCGTCCATACGCGAAAGTTTTTGCATGTACTGCTGGTGCTGAAACCTTCTGATTTCTCGTTCGTACTCGTTCAACTCTTTTTGCGTATCCGCATCAGGCGAAGCCACTGCAATGCCCGCCACGTTGTTCGTCCTGACGACGGTCTTCGCTTCAGCCTGGTCGGCCTGCGCTCGCTCCTTCCCCTGGATAAGCTTCTCCGGCTGAGATGCTGGTCGGACCTTCTGAACCGCCCCTTCGGCCTTCGCCTCCTTTTCAAGGCTAAGACCTTTTTGACTAAAAATGGCAACCACTGCGATGAGCATCAAGAGAAAGGTTGCGAGTCCCATGGCAATCATGCCTCGCATACTAATGCCCTTGATTTTGATCT
Organism: uncultured Oligoflexus sp.; assembly: GCA_964236955.1. GTDB lineage: Bacteria > Bdellovibrionota_B > Oligoflexia > Oligoflexales > Oligoflexaceae > Oligoflexus. Next base: position 2,096 of record CAXSGP010000133.1, read on the forward strand.
TTTTACTTGGAAATATGCCCTTCGGAGACGCGTTATCCTGAGTCATATCACTCTCCTTTGCGCATTAGAACTGGACCTGATGCTACAATTTTCCCATCTTTCGCTTTTTGATAGACTCGATTGATTTGGAAATTCTCACCGGCTACAAGCCGAAGAATGTAAAACTTCTCGCCAACAAAACTCATCTTGTAGGCAAGCTGTACATCTGGTTTTTCTCGCGGAACGCTCCCGTCGGTGACGGCATAGCCGCGTCCTCGAAGCTCTTTGTCTATGAGTGTTGACAGCTCACTTTCGCCGCGAGGGAAAAATATTCTTGTTTGTGCAGGAGGAAATGATTCCTCGATCATATGCACCACATCCTTGGCAATACTGACGTTAAGACCATCAGGCGCGGCCTTGAGTTCCGAGGTATCGTAGTAGGTTGTCGTGCAGCACGTGCCTGCAAAAAAAAGAATTGATGCGAGAATTGAATTTTTCATTTTTTAATACCTTTGTATTCAATTGTTACCGACTCTTCAGAGCCTCCCACACCAGCAAGAAGGATCGCTCGGTTGAAGATCTGATCGACAACGAAACGATCCCCTTTAAGGCGATAGTTTACGATTTGCTGCTCACCGTCAGAGCCAATAACAAGAAGGGCAGGGGCTTCGGTCTGGGACATAGAAGTAGGCATTTGAATGAACGTCTTGATGCCATCGTTATATACCCGGAGAGGCTTCCACTGGGCCTTGCCAGACATCTCATAATTGAAATTGAGATCTTCGATATTCGTTCGTGTTCCAGGAAGTGTATTTTTTGAAGCTCTTGCCTCAGCCTCATTAGCATACTGTTTCCACTGAAGATCAGAATCCTCCGCATAAGAGAACGCTATTTTAGGCGTCCAATTCGAGCTGGAGGAACGAAGATTGATGTTATAGATTCGGCGATCGGTAGTGATAATGAGTGTCGTGGGAATATTCGTCTCCTCCGCCTTCACAATGATATGGCTGACGCGGTCGAGTCCATATCCGCTAATCATTGGAGTTATAGACCAACGCGGATCACCGACGACAGGTTTGGTAGACGAAATGATTTCGCCTTTTTGAAGTTCGATATCGCATAGCTTCAAAGGCGCGCAAATTACAGTTGGAAGCGTCGCACCGTAGCGATAGACAATTCTCCCGTCTTCTTTTCTAACAGGCATGACTTTCGCATCAATCCATTCCTTTGCCAGTGATGCCGCTTTTTGTTCCTTTGACGACATGGGAGATGGGGCTGGAACGTAACTTCCGGCCATCGGAGTGAGCCCCCTATCAATATCAGGTACGTTGCCAGCTTGAGCAAAACTCGCCGAAAAAAGCATAGTAAATATGAGCCACTTCATGATTTAGCCCCCTATCTGCTGAAAGGTGATGTTTGCGATGTAAGTCCCAGTGGGATTGATAAGATAGCTCGATGATGAGACGGACTTATGTTCGATTGAAACGATTGACCGATAGGTCCGCGAAGGCAATATCTCTTTCCCTGTAAGATCAACCGATGTCTCGATAAAATCAATCTGGTAGGTTTTGGGACTCTGATTCATTACTGCGATGATCCTGACATTGACTGTCCCAAGCCTCATCTTCTCGTAAGGATCGTTGGCCTTATACCACTCATCAATCGTCGTCGTTGCCGGAAGTCCCTGATCTAAAAATGCATAGACCTTTTGAATGTTTCTCTCTTGAACAGTCGTATCAAAAGAGACGGAACGATGGGCTAAGATCCATTCGGATAGCTCCGAAAGGATAACTGCGTCATCGATCTTCCCGTGACTGAGAATTTCTACCGATTGCACGCCTCCGGTTCCATCTGTCCTGATCGCATAGGGCACAAGCTTTGGAAGGCAGGCGACATAGATCAGGCCTACAATCGAAAGGAGAGTTGTAGCCGATGCGATAAAGGCAAACATCTTCCAGTTATCTCTATCCTTGATGAAACTTCCGTAGCGCTCGTTCCATTCGCGCCCCGGATCTAAATATGGATTGTCTTGAGCCATGAGTCTTTACCTCCAGTAGTTAAATCCCGAAGGCTTAGAAACACCCTCGGACGCTTTGCTTTGTGAATCGCTGTCATTCGATGTCTTGAAGGAGCTGGCCCCTGGGTAGAGAGGTCCAGAGGAGCTGGGCGAACTCTTCGGAGGGCGAGACGAAAGACGCTCCTCTTTCATATGGGCAGCCATTCTTGCCCCGGCGCGCCCGTGTTGATGGCTAAGGCTTCCGCTCATTTTCGAGCCCAGGTCACTTAAGCCTGCCGAGGCAAGATTTTTTAACGTCCCTGCGGCAAGGCTAGCAACCCCTTGCTTTAAGACAGACCCTGCTCCTTGAGCCGAAGTAAGCTTGGCAGCCTCAGCGATCGCCTTGCCTCCGGCGACGGCTGTTCCAACACCACCTGTGGCGACTCCAGCAGCCAAACCGGCAGCCGCCGCCGCCCCTCCGACCAGAGCGGCTCCCGCACCGCCATGGCTGGCACCAGTGACAATGGATTGAACCATGGACGGTACGGTCATCGTGATGAGGACCAGGACGAGCGTTGCGCCGCATAAAGCGAAAGCCTGGGGCATGGTCCCGGTGTAGCTCTGGTGAAACTTTGAAATAAAGGCTTGCCCAAGACCGACCAAAAGCTGCATGGAAAAAAGCTTCAGACCGACTGAGACAACGTGCGCGTAATATTTTCGGGAATAATCACTGGTAAACCTACTGCCGCCAAAGCCCAAAAGGATAATTGAAGCGCTAAGGACGACGTACATTTCAACAAGTGCTATCAGCACAAAGGCTGCCAGGGCCGCGAACAAAAGCATCATGATCAGACCCGTGATGGACCGTATAAGTGCAGCACCGATATCGGTAAAGCTCACGCTTTGCACAAGATCGCTTGAGATACGGAGACCCATGTCAAAGATATCGGAAGGGTCCAGCCCCTGGACCGCTCCCGGTATATGCGTACTCGCGTCGGCTCCGAGTTGGCGAAACGACTGAATAATCGCCCCACCCCAGACGTTTGAATACTGAAGAAGTGCGAGAAAAAAGCTGACTGTCATAACCCATCGCACAAGTTCGGCGAATGCGTCCTGAAGGCCTGCCCGCTTGAGCGAAAGCTCAATTCCATTCCAGGCGAGGTCAATAAGCGCGAGTAACCAAAATAACTTTGTCGCTGCCGCTAGAATCGGCGCACGCCATTGCTCGGCAGCATCGCGATACATGACCGCAACACCATCGATTAGATTATTAGGCGTCTGGGCATAAACGCTCGAAGGAATCGCAATCAAGAGGCATATTCCTAGAGTTACTGCGGGATTTATTCTTATTAACCTCATTCCGATACTCCTCTCGCTTTAAAAGTGCTGGCCATCATCTGTCTTGATCTGTGCTTGGAACTCTTTGATCTCTCTATTATTCTTTTTTGCGTACTCCGTTTGACAGTCCTCCATAGCCGGAGCCCTGTTTGCAAAATAGATGGCCGGAAGTGAGGAAATCCCCGCAACAACAGCGATGAGTTTGAAGTTCTGCAAAATGTAATTCATGTTTTACTCCTTAGAAATGTTGCCCATCGTCGATACGAACGTGGGAGATGTCTTCGCCTAGAAATTGCTCGCTCTTGGCCTTTGCTTGATCCTTTTCACTCGATTGTGTGGACATAAAGGAAGCCTGCATCTGCATTTGAGCCATGATCAGGCTACGAAGCTTTTGCATCTGCCCGACTTGCTGCGCGGCGATAAGATTCCCAGCCTGAATCGCTTCCATTCGGCCTTGAGCATTTTGCGAAAGGCGTTCGATGGATTTCATCGTCGTCTCTTCCGTTTGGAACTGAGTTGCCTGAAGATTTGCAGATCTCATCGCGCCTGAGATCGAATCCATATTCGTCCTTGACCAATCCGAATATCGATCACTAAAAGTAGATGTGGATTTACCTTGCTCGCGTGAATAGAAATCATAGCCTTGGAATTTTTTTCGATAGACAGCATCAGAGTTACTACTTGAATAGGCCATCGCCTCACCCTGGCGGACGACATCGGAGAGTTCCTTGAGATCCTGAGAAGTTCGGCCCCACTCTTGATTAGATATCGCCCTTCCCTGTCTCTTCATGTCGTCCACCATCGCAGACTGCTTTTCAAGCTGACCCTTAAGTTTCATGGTTTGCGTGTACATTTCGCTTGTCTGTTCCAAAAGCTGTGTATTGTTCAGAATCTGCGTCACTTCTGTAGAACCGCCGGTTCCAGCGACTGAGCCTCCTACGGCTATTTCCGAAGAAAACATAATGAAAACGATCGCTAACTTTTTCATGCTTCAGCCCCTTCCCATATTGATCGCCATTCAGAATCACCTGACTCCGAAATTTCACGAAATTTTTTAATTTCCTGCGTAGATGTTCCTGAAAGCCAACGAAGAGAGGTTGGTCCGAGGCCCAGCTCGATGATGCGCTTTCCCTGCGGCTGTACGATGTAATACTGCTGCTTTGGAATAAGCGAAGAAATGATGTTGATCTGCCGGTCGTTGAGTTCAAGCGACTTATAGAAGTCGTAGGAAGACGCGCCCTCCTTCCCTTCCTTAACAGTCGCGCTTTTATTGGCGAGGAAAATCTTAGTCGGACAACTTTCTGAAAGAAGGTGAAAGGCTCCGTCGGGAGCACCATCCGAAATAGCCTGGAAAAATAAGCTTACGAATCCATTTTTACGGCGAATATCCTTGAGCCATTCTTTCACTTTTGCATAGAACACCGGGTGCGAGAAGGCAACCCGAGCTTCGTCGATGGGGATATAGGTCAAGTGTCCATCGAGTGAATTTTCGATCCTATGGAAAATGTATTCAAGAACGGGGAGGGCATTCGCATCCCCCAAAGCCATGATATGAGCCATCTCAAAGACAACGTGACTTCCAAGGTGGAGACTGTCGTCTTTGCCATCGAGAAGTGAATAGAGCGGCCCCTCAAGGGTGTAGTGCTTAAGAACCTCTCTTAGCTCGGCATCTCCCAAGGTGATGACAAAATCCGTCAAAGACTTACTGTGAGCATCTTTGAGAAGAGTCATAGCCCGGTGAATCGCCGTTTTGTGCCGTGGCTCCAGTTTGAATTTTTGGTATGCGCAAAGATTTTCGATCCAGTTCTCCGCCCATACCATCTCGCTATGAGATTCTGCAATGCGGGCAAGCGGGCAGAGCTGAATACTATAACTACTGCCAGGTCCGCCGATATCGTAGTGAGTACCGCCGACGCCAGCGCAGAGGGCGAGTTGTGAGTAATCCTTATCGAAACTGAAGATCCGAACCCCTGGATAGCGCTTAATCTGCGCCTGGATAAAGTTTAGGAATGTGGTTTTTCCTGTTCCTGACGGGCCGATGACAAGGTTGTGACCCACGTCGCTCACATGGAGATTTCCCCGGTATGCGGTGCTGCCTTCTGTAAACGCTTGAAAAAGGGGCGGAGAATTTTTCGGCATCAAGGGCGACGGGCACTGGTTATGGCCCGACCAGATGGTTGTGAGCGGCATTAGGTCAGAAAGATTAAGCGTGTGAATAACGGGTCGGCGAACATTCTGGACGCCATGGGTCGGAAGACTTCCGAACCAGGCTTCCAGAGCGTTCAGGCTCTCTCTGCGACAAGTAAAGCCTCGATCTCTTATGACCCTTTCGATAGCTTCCGTTTTCTTCGTTAAAACCTCCAAATCTTCGTCCATGAGGACGACGACACTCGTGTAAAATCCATAGTGAACATCACCGGCCTCAAGGGCACCGATGGATGAGGTAGCTTCCTGAACCATGTTGAGAGCGTTTTCGTCGAGGTGGCCTGCCCTGTCCATGACGACATCGAGCATTCCCCTGACTTTTTGGCCCCATTTTTTTCGCAGCGATTGAATCTGGGACAGGGCCTGGTGCCGGTCCATGAAGATAAATCTTGTGTTCCAGCGATACTCAAGGCCAAGGCTTGAGAGCTGCCGAAGGATTACGGGGTAGGCTTCCGAGGGAAAGCCGTCGATTGCTACAACTCTGATCCATTTTGCGCCGATTTTCGGTTCGATACCGCCCTGAAGATCTTGGTATCCAAGGATTGTGTCAATATACATAGGATTTCTTGGAAGCCGGACAGGGTGTTTCTCGCCCGTGATTGCGGCGTTCAGATACTGAAGGATTTCGTCGTAGAGAATGACATTTCCATCATCGTCGGTCTCTTCATAGCTCCGAAGGCGAATCATCGCCATAACGCCGGAAAGCTTTCTGGTAAATTCGTCGATTTTCTGTTCGAAATTCTCGATATGCCGCGAAGTCAGGTTCTCTCTTTTTTCCGCATTAGGATCATCAATGATGAAGTCCTGTAGCTTTGAAAGTGCCTTCACAGGCGGAAGGTAGGTGATCGACAGGATATTTAGCGTTTGATATTGGACGCCAGCCTCTGAAAACATCTGCCGCCGCTCGTCATCGATTCTTTGGGAGACGGGATCGGGGAAGGCTCCCTCAGGCATGGGGTAGGCATCTGTTTCGCTTCGGATGACATCGACATGAATCATCCAGCCGCTGCCGAAATCTTTTAAAGCTGAGTTAGCCTTGGCACTAAGGACAGATAATTCTCCGTTATCGACGCTATCAACGTCCTCACCGAAGCAGTAGAAATAGGCTGACAAAGAGCCGTCTTTGCCGAGCAAGACCCCATCACGAATCAGACTCGCATAGTTTAAAAGATCCGACATTCCCATCGCTTCGTCTCGATATTGCTTGAGCTTATGCATCAGCGTCTCCTCCATGGAGTAGATCTCGCCGAATAGAACGAGCGATGCCGGGCGTACCTCAAATAAACGACAAACATTTGAGGGTCTGCTTTTGCCATCTGCCGTAGGGCAAAAACGCCTAAAATCCATACCCCTGCGCCCACAAAGGTAGTCATCCATGTGAAGCGTGAGATTAAAGCCAGAGCTAGGGTTCCGATGAAAAAGAACGGATAACGCTCACAGCCAAGGATCAGGTTTGGAGTATTTAAAGCCCTATGGATGGGAAGCTTCCTCATGGCGTATCTCCTTCGGCATGAACGACTTGTTCAACGGAAATGACAGCGCCGGTCGATCCGAAAAGAATACGAATTATGGATGCCGCACCCAGTATCACCGAAATCACGAACACGACCGCGATAAGCCCCTTCACGAATCCGCTAAGGTCCTGGCCGATTGCAGCCGTGATACCGCAAAGGACAATGGCAATAAGAGAGATGAAACCGGCAACGGGTCCAGTCAGAGAACTCCCCACAGTCTGAAGAGGGGTTTCCCATGGGAGACCTGTAGTTGCGGCTCCGAAGGAAACCGAGGAAGCGAAAAGGATGAGTGCGAGTAGGCCGAAGGTGCTTTTGTTCATGTGAATTACCTCATCTTTAAAATATACTGACCGCCTTCAAACCCATGAAGCTCGGCGATTTCTGTGATCTTTCTTTGGCCACTGGCCTTTGATATGACGACGATCAGATCGATCGCCTCAGCGATGTAGCCGGGATGGAGCTGAGTCTTGCCCTCGGCAATCATCTGTTCGATTCGAATGAGAGCGGCCCTTGCCCCGTTCGCGTGGATCGTCACAAGCCCACCGTTATGTCCAGTGTTCCAAGCCTTAAGCAGTGTCTTTGCCTCTTTTCCCCTGACTTCGCCGACGATGATAGAATCAGGCCGTAGCCGGAGAGTGTGCCGGAGAAGGGCATCCATTGATTTTCGGGCAGGTTTCTTCATGGCAACAACATTCGGCGCATTGCATTGAATCTCGACGGTGTCTTCTAGAATAATGAGCCTCTTATTGGGATGAAGCTCAGTCGTCATATGGAGTACGCCGTTTCCGAAGGTGGTTTTCCCAGAAGCCGTACTTCCGACGATGACGATATTTTTTCCTTCCCGAACGGCATCCTGAATAATCTTGAATTGCTCCTCGGTCAATGAACCGGCAGCGACGTAATCTCTGAGCGTAAAGAGTTTTATCGCCTTCTTTCTCAGGGAAAAAGAAGGGGCAGAGACGACCGGAGGCAGCGTTGCCGTGAAACGGCTTCCATCAAGAGGAAATTCGCATTCTAGAAGTGGACTCGATGGGCCAATGGCGATGCCCGCAAAGCTCGCTACCGTACTAATCAAGCTCTCCGATTGGGAGGGAAGCATGTGGGTGCTCAAAACCATCTCTTTACCAAGGCGTTCGATCCATAAGTTCCCATCAGGATTAAGTAGGATCTCGATCACGGAATCGTCCTCAATCGCCTGGAGAACAATTACCCCGGCCTCACGCCGGATTTTCTCCTTTATTCTTAGAATTGCCTCTTCGTTCCTCATATATGCACCTTTTATGAATAAAACAGCGTAATTTGCACGCAATTACTAGAGCCTCTGCCTGCGTCAGGATAGGCTTGGCGAAATTTAGCCGCGATTTTCTTCACCTCAGTTGAAGACAGAAGTCTTGCTAATGGCCAGATTCA
>CAXSGP010000134.1:0-10432 GCA_964236955.1 uncultured Oligoflexus sp.
GAAAAAAATGCTCATTTATGGGGAATAAACTCCGCTTTTTTTCTGCCTCGCGCCTGACCATCCCGATGTTCGGACAGACACTATCTATACCGCAGAGCAATCGAGAGGTCGAGTCCGAGCACCGGGGGAAAAAGGGGGAAAGGTGGGGACGCGCAGGACTTCAGCGCTGCAAGGCCTACTGAAGGACCGCGATCCACTCCAGCTTGTCCGTATAGGGAAACATGTCAAAGCACTCTAATTGACGGAGGCGTCGCCCGCCCTGGGTCAGTTCCTTTAGATCGCGTATCATGGTGTCCGCTTCACAGGAAACGTAGAGAAAACGAGCCTCAGGCTTGTTTTCCAGACCTTCTTTGATCATAGCCCGGGCCGCAGGGGCCAAGCCCCGGCGTGAAGGATTGGCAACAATTACAGACGGCTTTTCTGACCAGGTCGGAAGTGCGCCCACTAAATCTTCGACGCGAGCCGCTCGATAGTCGGGACAGTTGTCGGTGAATTGATTGCGAGACGCATTGGCAAGCGCATCATCGATGGCAAGTGGGTTTTCTTCGATGCCGAGGGTTCGATAGCCGTGCTCAGCAAGTAAGAGTGAGATTTGACCCGTTCCACAGTAAAGGTCCCAGGCGACATCACCCGAGCTTGCGGGTCCGGCCAAAGATTCCACACGGCGATAGATCGCTTCCGCCTGCCAGGGGTTGATTTGAAAGAAACTGCTTGGGCCGATTTCAAAGATGATGCCGCAAAGTGATTCACGGAGGCCATTGGCACCCACCAATTTTTTCGTATTTTGGCTAAAGATGGTATTGGTTCGCTCGGAATTTATGTTGATGTGAGCGGAGACAACGATATGCCCCTTCTGCCGAAGGCGCAGGATCATCGCTTTGAGTTCGATGCGATGCTTTTCTTCCGTGACGACAAAGGTCACCATAATTTCTTCAGTCAAATGCGCAGCCCGCACCGCGATATAACGCAGGTCACCGGTATGCGAGCTTTCGCTATAGGGTTTGAGCGACGACGCCTCCAGTTCTTCATGAAGATCGGGGATAAAGGCGTTGATAGAATTTCTATGCAGGGGACATTCGGCGTGATGAACGACGGTATGGGATTCAGGCTGAAAAAGACCTATCGCAAAGCGTTTGCCGCGGGCTAATCGAGATTCGGGACCGGGTCGAACGGCGAGTTTCGCGTGCGCCCTATAGCCTTGGATACGTGGTGAGCCTTTGACATCGATAACGGTCGTATCGCTCAAAAGGCCTGCCGATTCGAACTTAGCGATGGCCTGCTCATATTTTGTTGAAAGTGTTGTCTCGTATGGCGTTGCCATATCGGAACAGCTGCAGCAGCTGGCCATGCTTTTGATAAGTTCAGGGGCGGGAGCAGCAACTTTGCCTTGATTACGACTGTGATCCTTCTGCCAGCGGTCGCTGCGGAAGATATTGGACTTGGGTTTGTTCGAAATGTCGGCGGCCATAGGCTTAACTTCGCTTTCGGATAGGTGATTTTCAGTTTTCAAAGTACTTCGGCCGCCAGTAATAACACTCTTAATCGGTCAGGGGAAACTTTTTTTTCGAAAAGGGGCTCTTAATAAATCCAGTCGTCACGGCCCATAGGAAGCCGCGCCTCGGCATCGGATTGACGTCGATAGACGCGCAGACCGAGCGTAGGCACCATCGCCTGCCACTGGTTCCATTCTTCCGTCAATGTTTTCACTGTGTAAGGCGTACTCGGTGATTTGGAGCCCTTCGAATAGGTATAGGGCCCCATCAGGTAGACCGATGTGTGACGTATCCACTTGAAATTTATCGTTTTAGATGCTGCTTCGGGCACCTGGAAGAAGACCAGAAGGTCGCCAAATTTTAGGGGACTGTGGCGGGGGTCAACTTCATAGAACTGATTGGAGATAACGCGCCATAGCTCATCGTAATTGATCATCGAACGGTGGTAGCCCTCTTCTTCCTTGATATTGATCTCAGGTGACTTTGGCATCTGCTGATCATAGAAAGAAAGAGACGCATGAAAGCAATTGGGGCCTCGATAGACAATAAATTTACCAGCCATTCGTTTCGGGAATGGCGGCAGCATATCATCGAGGGCCAGCTCCCCTCCCGCTCGAACCTTTCGACTGATTTTGGCCAATTGTTCCTTGGAAAGCAGAAAGGATAATTGGTTTTTGAGTTCATCCCACTGGCCTTCGCTGGCAGCCAGGTCACGGGTATTGAGACTTACGACATGGTTTTCCTTTTGCAGCTCGCGACCGAGCGCCTTGAGGCTCAAATAGCTGAGATCGTCGGGCTTGAGTTCGATTTTAATCGAGTCTTTATTGCTTGGGCCGGCTTTTTTGATTTTGTTGAGAAATATTTCGAAAAGCTCCTCGGCCTTGCCGGATGCCGCTAACTTCTCTGATAACTCTTCAAGTCCGGTTTCCGAACGCGGCAGAGTAAGGGCGACCGGCTCGATCGTCGGATCTTTTTTGGGATTGATGATTCTGATTTTTAGCTTTTTCTGCGGGATGGCGATCTTCTCGATCTCATCGCGCACCATCGGGGTAACACTTGCCTTGAGATCGGAGAGTTCTTTGGTAAAGGGTATATCATCAGCTTGAAATTCGGTTACGGCCGCAGCCGGAACACTGAAGAGCAAGACGGTAAGGACCAACCCGAATCTAGCCTTGAATATACTCACTTATGCCCTCCCCTTAGCCCACGAATAAGGTCCTGCAAACAGCAGCAAGCACTCACTAATTTATTGTGCGCTTGGGACTGCTCAAGGCTTTCCCGATCTCACCCGTGGGAGAAGGGAAGCTTGTATCTTTATTCTATCAAAGTTCACTAGGCAATAAATTCAGGCAGCGTTCCGCCTATAATAGGTGCATGGGTGTAACGAGTCAGTGCACTTAATGCGAGGGAAAACCTCAATTCGTTTTCGACCGAAAGGGTAGAGCCAATGACAATAGTTTTGATTGCTGATTCCTGCAAACCGAGCTTGGTCATGACGTCCGAAGTCTTTAAAGATAAACTCGCCGGCACGGTCGTCGATGTCGCCACAAGCGGTAAGGATACTCTCGATTATCTCGCCTTAAAACGTCCTGACCTCTGTGTCGTGGACTTCGACCTGCCTGACGTCGATGGACCAGCGCTTATCGAAGCCATGCGTAAGATTTATTCGGGCCCCATACTCATGACTGCCTTCCCAAGCGATATCGTTAAAAAGGCCGTAGAGGAAAACCTATTTACCTGCAACGACGCCAGTGCCTGGGTCAACAAACCGGTAAACTTTGAAGATCTCTCGGAAAAGATCGATAGATTTCTGGTCGGCAAATACCGGTTGGAACGTCGCTTCGATTCCGCCTTCCTCACGCAACTGGTCGGTAAAGCCACCGGTCGCGGCAAGCGTGCCCCTAAGGTTTCCGGCACCATCGTCAATATCAGTATGGGCGGAGCCTGCATTCGGCTCGAAGGTGGCTTAAAGGTCAAAAAAGCCCAGGAGCTTACCATGTCGATCGAGATGCCAAACGATCGAAATGCCGATACCAAGAAAAAAGCGGCGGCGACAGCAGTCAATGAGGCGAAGATCAAAGGTAAGGTGGCATGGACCAACACCCGCGGTGAAATCGGGCTGCAATTTTCTAAGCTCAGCGATGTTCAAAAGCGAATTTTGGAGAATTATTTCCGGCAACAGCTCAATCGTCTCCCGGCGCGTCCGCTGGCTACCAAGGCACCCATGGCAGCGAGCACCTGAAAGCATGTAAAGGTCTCACGATCAATTCCTACCTTTAGAGAAATGAGAGAGGTTTCCTTTGGCTGCACCCACCAAGTCCTTAGGCCATGCGAAACAGGGCGAGGGCTATTTTGAACTCATTGACTTCAATCTGGTACGCCGACTCTCGGATGGACGGGAGATACTCGGTACTTACGGCGTCAACGTCGTCAAGGTCCGCGAGGTCATTCATATGCCCAGCATCAACCCCCTGGCCTCAACGGTTGCGGGAATCGAGGGTATTTTTGAACTGCGGGGCATTCCCGTGCCCGCAATAAATCTCTGCACTATCCTGGGCGACGCTCCAGGCCCCCTGTCCTCAGACGATCAAATAATCGTGACGGAATTTGCCAACAAACGAGCCGGCTTCATCGTTCATCAAACCAACCGCATACGCCGGGTGCCTTGGGATAAGATCCTGCCACCCTCTGCCGATAAAGCTTCCTCCATGACGGGCATGATGCTGATCGAGGACAATCAGTTTCTATTTATCCTCGACCTTGAACGCATCATCACCCAGCTTGAAGCCAAGTCGAGCGGACGTAACACCCTGGCTCTTGAAAGCCACGCTCTGCCACCTCTTTTGGTTCCCCAGCGGTCCGGTTTCCCAACCATACTCCTGGTCGATGATTCCACCCTGATCCTCAATAACGTCGCCCGCTCGCTCAATGCGGAAGGCTACGGCGTGGTGCTGGCCGGAAACGGTGTGGAAGCACTTCAAAGGCTTGAGGAAGCCGATCGTGCTGGCTATCATATTGGTGGTATCATCACAGATCTGGAAATGCCGCAGATGGATGGCCTAACCCTGCTCAAAAGGGTAAGAAAGAGCGAAAAATACAACCAATTGCCGGTGTACCTCCATACCTCACTGAACGATACGGGCTCGCGGGAATCGGCGAAACTTCTGGGCGCCAATGAATTTTTTGTGAAAAACGATCTTTCGACAATCCTTCGATATCTGAAATCCCAGTTGCTCGATGGTAAAATTTCAGCCTAAGCATGCGAGACACGGCTCATGAAACCATCGGCAAGCAGAATGACCCTAGCTCTAATCGCGTTAACCCTTGCTTATGCCTTTGGACTCCAATTCCTTCCCCAAGCTCAAGGCAACAGCTGGCAAGCGATTGCTCTCCTCAATAGTGGGCTTGCGCTAGCCAGTCTCTTCCTGTGGAAAACCCAGGCGATCCCTTCACCCCGTCATAGGGATCGCAAAATAGCCTGGGCTTTGGGCCCCGCGCTATTTTCTGCTAATATTATCGCGATTATTTTTTCGCTAGTCAGCGACGGTCCGCCCCTTTCGACCTATTCCTTTAGCATTCTCGAAATCCTAGGCCTTTGCCTGTGGATTCCCGTCATTGAGGAAATTATTTTTCGACGCTTTATCAGTGAATGGATTGGCCTTCATTGGGAAGATATCGGGTGCATCTATTTCTCGGGCCTGATCTTCGCTCTGGCCCATACAAGTCCACCGGTCAACCCCTGGCCACCGCTCGGGCCTTTTCTCCTTGGCTGCGCCTGCACATGGGCCTATCGGGCCAGTGGCCGCATTCTGCCCCCTATCCTGCTCCATGCGGCCTGCAATCTGTCAGCCGTTCTTTTCACGGCTTTTGCTCCGTCATGGCTGACCCGTTTGAGTTGGCTCTATCAGAAGCTTTGACGTGTTTAAACCTTTGATCCTTTCTGTTAAGTTCGGATGGTTAGCTATAGGTATGAAAAATGGATGATGAAAAAGAAATTCCAAAAACCAAAGAGGATCTAGCCCTGGAGAAGACCAAGCAGCTTCTGCGTGTTGTTTGCATCTGCAAGGGAATTCCTCTAGGCAAAGTACTTGATGGCCTTAAAGGCTGCGAAACCGTTCATGATGTCAATAAAAAGGTTGGGACAGGGTCGGGCGGTTGCCAAGGGGAACGGTGTGGACCACGCATCAAAATTCTTTTGAAAAAGTACAAAGAACATAAGTCCTGAACGTTCTTATTTTGAATTTTGAGGAAAAGGCCTGCTTTTTGCAGGCCTTTTTTATTTCGTAATGCAAGCCATCAGCCTAGGTATCGGCGACTTTCGTCTCGTCGAGAAAAGGAAGTACCGCGTGTAGGTTATCGATATTGGCAAAGGGATTGCTATGCATTTCATAGCGTGAGGAAATTTGAAAGCCGCGAATTTTGGCATTGATCGCACAATCGATATCGGTAGCCCGATCGCCGACGAAAAAACTTTTCTGCCAATCAATGGCAAAATCTTTGCCGGCTTGCTCTAAGAGCGCCGTACCTGGTTTGCGGCAGTTGCAAGTCTTGGCATAAGCAGGAACCTCGCCGAAAGGATGATGGGGGCAGTAGTAGAAAGCATCTATTTTCGCACCGCTTTCCGCTTCGACCCGTCTGGCGAGTTCCTGGTGAAAAGTTTTGACATGATCTTCGTTGAAAAAGCCGCGAGCGACGCCAGCCTGGTTAGTGATAACGATCAGAAGATAGCCTCTATCCTGCAGCTGCTTTAGGGTCTGCGCTACCAGCGGAAGCAAAATCAGGCCTTCCGTCTTATAGACATAACCCGTATCTTCGACAAGAACGCCATCACGGTCGAGAAAGGCTGTAGGTTTACTATTTCTTGTGCTCATTTAACCACCGGCGATCGGCCTCTAAAACCGCGAAGTGACAACTTAGACTCAGGATCTTTCGATACTGACCCCCCACATCGACATTCGGTGCATCAGAGGCATTCAGATAATTGATCTTATTTATTTGTTTTTCAATTTCCCAAAAGTCATTAACCGGCATCAAAAGTTCAACTATTTTACCGATGGCCGCATAGGCATCGGTTGTTTTGCTTTGGATAAAGATCTGCTTTTTGCCGCAGACGAGAAATTTTCTGATCATGGGCTCCCCCAAACTTACGTTCAGGGATTGATCGGCAGAAAGCCGTCAAGGTATGAGACGACCCGGCTAAGGGAAAACCACAAACCCTGGTAGTCTATGCCAAAAAGAGCCTTTCTTTATTGATCCTTTTATTTCGTTTCAACAGCCGCTTCTTCGGTCGGCTCATTGAAATCGTTCATCACGGATTTATAAATGCGCTGCCAAAGACTTGCATCTTTCTTCAACCAGGCTTCGAATAGCTTGCGAGCGGCACGATTGACCATGGCAGTTTGCAGAAAGTATTCGGCAAAGGGCTTTGAGTCCTTGAGATTTTTAAGCGCTTCGATATGAACGGGAAGCACAAGGAGCTCGACGCCACGGGCTCTGAGAATAAGCGAATTTTGTATCGGATACAGTTCTACAGCTTGCACGTATGCTCTCCAAAAACGAGTCTAAGAAATGTATTGAACTCGACGGACCCGATCTCTTATATACGGAAGAAAATCGGTGGCCAACTCTTAAGTCAGCTTTTGCGCGTCTGACAGTTGGCGTCTTCACCCGAAAACAGACCCTCCGCCTCCAATCGACCAGCGGCATTGTGCCGGGCTCTATAGGTCTTAAAGGGATAGACAAAGTCCTTGGCTTTGGGTTGATAGCCAAAAATTTCCTTGAGGAAAAAGCCCTTTAGGAACCGCACCATCGACTCGAATTCTGGAAAACACTCAGCCTTGATTTCAAGCTGCGAGCAATCGATGAGCAGACTCCATGCCGAATGCCAATGCATGAGATTGTTGGTCATTTTGCTGCGAAGGATCTGCACTTTTTCTTTGGAATCGATCACGGCATCGCCGGCGAAGCTCAGCTCAACGACGTGTTGGCGAAAATGATTTTGAAATTGTATGCTGCTGCGAAAATCCCCCGGCTCCCGCTGCACGCGGGCCCGAAGGCCGATCGCGTCCATCGCCGCCGCCTCGTCAGCGAAGGAATCGAAGGGAACGACTGCGGCCAGTTCCGGATCGAGGCCGAAAATGACTGCTTTTTTAAGAAAAAATCCGCTCATGAGCTTTTCAAGGCGTAGAAAGGCAGCCTTGATTTGAGCCTTATCAGCGTCCTGGGCCACGGAAAGATTGCGGCCATCGATTACCGATTTATAGGGAGAATGCCAGCTTTTGAGCGCGTCCATCCACAGCTGACGCCAGGCTTGGACATCGGCATCACCTTTAAGTGTGAAACTTTCGGAAAATGCCTGGGTCATGATTTTGTTTTGGTAATCGTGCTCAAATACTATTTTCATATGTTTTCCTGAACTCAGCCCTGGAGTAGGGCCTGAATGATCGCTCGTAACGAATCGACATCATTATTCCCAGAATATTTTCGACCATTGAAGAAGAGGGTGGGCGTGCCCTGAAGGCCAGCTTCGTTGGCCTGACGGGCATCATCTTCAATCTTCGCCGCGACGTCTTTGTTTTCAAGGCAGGCTTTTATAGCTGCTTCGTTTAAGCCGCCAAACTCTTTGCCCCAAGCAAGCACTGTCTTTTCGTTGATCTCGGTTTGATTGTCGAAGAGCTGATTGTGGAGTTCCCAGAACCTGCCACTGGCTCCGGCGCAGCGCGCGAGTTTTGCGGCGGTACAGGCGTGCGGATGCATCTTTACCTGAACGTTGGGGTTACAGCTTTGATCGAGAGGAAAGTTTTTAAAGACGAAGAGAACTTTCTCGCCAAATTCATTATGAAGTTTGCGCACCGCCTTGGACGCGTTGCCGCAGGCCGGACACTGAAAGTCGACAAACTCGACGACTTTAACTTTGGCGTCGGGTGAGCCTTTGTGAAAATCTTCGCCCAGTCCGCTATAGGCCGAGAGATCGATTTGGACTGAGGGCGAAACGTTGGCATCCAATTCGGCCAGAGGGCTTGGCGCCTCGAGCGCCTGGGCGGCGATTTGCCTGCGCACTTCAGCAATGTCCTCACCGGATTTTGGATTGTCGAGAGTCAGATTGGAGGGCGCGCGGGGTTTAAAGGCCTGAAAGCCGGCAATAGCAATGCCGAGGGCGACGACAGCGTACCAGGCGCCGTTCCCAGTGGATTTAAGGCTCAGAGGTCTTGGAATGGCTTCACGACTGAAGAAGAGCACACCGCCCTGGACAAAGGTCACCAGGTAGATGCCTACGCAGGTTGGGCAGATTTTACCGATTATGAATTCGGAAATACCAAGCAGGCTAAGGGATACCAGGCTGCCAATAACAACTAGCGCGCAATAGGCGTGGAGTGATTCGGAACGAAGGGTTTCTTTAAAGCGTGCCGTCATAAGAAGGGCGAAAAGACCGAGGAAATAGCCGATGCCATAGACACCTAGAGGGTTACCCCATTTATCTTCAGCATATTTACTGTTCGCTATGTCATCACAGCTAAATGTTTCGTTGATATTGCATGAGAAGCTGGTGTGTCCCAGCTCCTTGAGTTCAAGGTGGTGAATGAGCGAATAAAAGCTAAGCCCTAAGCCAACCAGAGCAAATATACTTCCGAGCAGTACCAGGTTTCTAAGTTTTTCATCGCGCTGATTCATAGGCCCTCTCAGTTAAGCGTTCAAATGGATTCATCGTAGAAGAGCTTGTTAAAAGTGGCAAGAAGCATAGCAGGTGAAATGCGACTAAATGGCGCTTTAATGCCGACTTGTTTTAAATTATCAAAGTTAGTTGACAGCTATTTAGCATTCCTGCATAAAACGTCCTTAGCGAACTTTAATGCGTTCGCTATTTTGGGGGTTTAGCTCAGTTGGTAGAGTGCTGCCATGGCATGGCAGAGGTCAGGAGTTCGACCCTCCTAACCTCCACTTTCTCTCTTCTCTCCAGTTTTAAAGTACAATAAGCCATAGTAGCCTTGAGGGGATACTATGGCTTATTTTGTTGTTCGAGGAATATCTAAGGCGGTTTATCTCTACTATCAAGATAAAGATGGCAAACTGAAATGCCTCAAACATAAGTTGACCAAGCACTTAGACAAGGTCGATGACGCCTACCGGCAGGGGTTCCTGCAAGACTTTCTCTTCAATAATGGCTTAGAATTTCCCGCACATTCCTAAGCCACGAGAAAACTCTAAAGATGCCCCAGAAGTTTCTGGACTATTTGGAGTCCTAAGGCAAAGCACCTGGCATCATAAATCAGTATCGGCAGATGTTAGTTGAGCACTGTCTGCCCTACTTTGTTCACCGCGAACCGTATGAGATGCCCGATCCAAACTCTTGGATACCCTACGCCCCAAAAATGATTGACCAGCTCAAAGCCGAGAATCTATCTCAGGACGTGATAGTCCGCTGCAATGTTTCCATGCGGCAGTTCTGGAAATGGCTGCACGAAGAAATGATATTTGTTGCGACTACACCCCTGATCCTTCGAGGCATTGCGGCACTGAAACACTACGCTCGCCAATACCCTTAGCTCCTTGCAGAACGGGAAACTCAATCCCAGCAAGTCTTTCATTGACTCCTGAAGCGATACAATTTATAGGTAAGTCAGTTTAGTTAAAGAGGGGAATTGATCCGATGAAATCTCTTGCCACGACATTATTTGTTCTCAAGATAATTGTTTTTCTATTAGCAATAGCAGGGTTAAGTGTTCGAACTTTTCACCTTCAGGGCGGGGCTTGGGAAATGTTCGACCCAGAAATGACTCGCCAATTAGTTTTTATGTACGCATTCTTTGAATCCACTTACCAATACTTGAAGCTCAAGATAAAAGCGGATGCAGCAGGTATCAAATGAGATCAATTCTTTTTGCATTATTAGGGGCTGTTGACGTTTGAGATAAGTGATTGAAAAGTACAGGCAAACTCGT
>CAXSGP010000135.1:0-10375 GCA_964236955.1 uncultured Oligoflexus sp.
GGGTATGGAGTAAGTCATTTTGTATAGACGATGCCCCTTTTGTTTTTGAACTTCACTTTGGAATCTTGACCAGCCATTTGCTCACTGGTTCTTACGGCAACGGGTGCGAGCGGCGTTCAGGCGGCGGGCCGGTTTAGGATAGCCGCCCTACAGTGCCTGAAGGCTTTTGGATCGGCCGGACAATGGAAGGGCGACTCTCGTGACGCTTAAGATCAAATCACCAACGGCCTAAATTTCTCGGGCTTTTTACGTCTCATCTGCAGCTGGACGCGAGGATGGATCGAATCAAAAAAATTGCTGCGCAAGCGATGGGCGGAGGGTGCCGTCGCGTCTTGCCTGCCGCTGTCTAGCAAAAAACTCGGAAAAGCGCTTGCCACCCAGGGAGTCCCTGGTATAAAAACTCCGTTCAAGCTTCCTGTCTTAGGATTGAAGATCTTGAAACGCTCGTGGAGGAATGGCAGAGCGGTTTAATGCGGCAGTCTTGAAAACTGTTGTGGGGGCGACTCCACCGGGGGTTCGAATCCCTCTTCCTCCGTATGGATTTTTAGATTTTGTGGAGAGTTGGCAGAGTGGCCGAATGCACATCCTTGCTAAGGATGCAACTGGGTAACTGGTTCGAGGGTTCGAATCCCTCACTCTCCGTTTTTTCTTGTACGTGATTCTGTACTTGATCCAATTTCATCATTATTTCAGCCCCTTTATCGACGACTTTTCCAGTCATCGCGGCCAATGGCTTTGCATAGATTGTAGACGAAAAGCTGGCCTTCGCGCGTGGGCTTAAAACGTTGAAACGCCCAATCCATAAAAGACTTCCAGGCTTTCTTCTCCGAAGACTTTAAAAAATATTGCCATTCACAAACGCCCGGTTTTTGAAGCGCTTCGGCTATCGTGTCCAGAATTTGCACTTTCAGAGCTTTATAGCTGCCAAGATCAATCTGCCGGTCTTCTGTCGCGTGTTACAAAAGCGGAGGGCGATACGCTAGTAATGATCTAACGATTGGTTGACACGAAGCTTCATCATGAACTGTAAGAGATCCAAGACCGAAGTTAGCTCCTTGCGATTTTTCATCGACATAGATAACGCTCAAATCTTGCTCCTATGGTATTTGCCAAGGAATCTAAGACTTAAGCGCTGCATTCGCTCCTTCTGCGCCTTCTCAATCTCAAGGCGGCGATCCTAGATATCTGTCGTGGCAGGGGAGCTTGACGAGGATCCCTTGCCGACTCCCTGCCCTAACCACAATAGCTCAGATGCTGAGCTGCCGATCAGGCCTTGGTTAAGTTGCGGCGAATGGCTTCAAACAGCACCTGGGGTTTTACCGGTTTAGACACATAATCGGACATGCCGCAGGCCAGGCATTTCTCCTCGTCCCCACGCATGGCGTTGGCGGTCATGGCAATGATGGGAATCTGGCTGTTCGGCAAAGCCTTACTGCCCCGTATCGCGGTGGTTGCCTGATAGCCATCCATCTCCGGCATCTGACAATCCATCATAATCAGGTCATAGACCTTTGTCTCAAGGGCGGCCAAGACCTCGATGCCGTTGCCGACGATATCGACTTGAAAGCCAAGTTTTTCCAGCATTTTACGGGCAATAACCTGGTTGATCGCATTATCCTCGGCAACCAGGATGCGGGCCGGAAAGGCTTCCCGCAAATGGGGAAAGCTTTCGGGCTGCGCGAGGTCTTTGGTTTTGGCTACGGCGCGGACGCGGATTTTAAACCAGAATATCGAACCCTGATCGATTTTACTTTCCGCTCCAATCTCTCCGCCCATCTGCTCAACAAGGCCCTTACAGATGGAGAGACCAAGGCCGCTGCCGCCGTAGCGTCGTGCGGTTGAGGCATCGGCTTGGGTGAAGGGCAGAAAAAGGCGGGCCAGAGTCTCCGGCCCTATGCCTATGCCCGAATCCATGACCTCGACTTTGATCGTAGCCTCGCTTTGGATTTGGCCCACAAGGCTAACACGAACCAGAATGAGTCCCTCTTTGGTAAATTTGATAGCGTTGCTGATAAGATTCAAAACGATCTGCCGCAGGCGACGGCTGTCGCCTTCGACCCAGTGCGGCAGGTCCTGACTTAATTCCAGCCTGAACTTAAGACCCTTATCGGCAATGATAAAATTCTGGGACTTTTCCACATCATAAAAAACTTCGCGAAAATCATAGGGCCGCGTTTCAAATTCAAGTTTGCCCGATTCGATTTTGGAAAAATCAAGGATATCGTTGACAAGACTCAAAAGAATTTCGCCCGAGCGCTGGATGGCGGTCACATACCCCCGCTCCTCGCCGCCCTGCAAAAGATCGAGAAGCAGGCCAGCCATGCCGATGACCCCGTTAAGGGGCGTACGGATCTCGTGGCTCATATTGGCCAAAAATTCAGATTTCAATTTTGACGACTCGAGCGCGATCTGGGCACTGGTCGAGGCTTCAAGCATGCGGGTTTCGGCCTTTTTTCGTTGCGTGATATCGATCGACAGACCAATCACGCCACTGATGCGACCCTCGGCGTCGAACTGAGGCGAGAATCTATTTTCAAGAGAAATGCCGCCGACCTGCGATTCGTCTTCGATCGTTTCGCCCCTTAAAGCCCGCTCGACATTGCCGGCAATGTGGGGATTGCCCCGGTAGAGCTCAAGGATATTGGCGCCGATGCGCTGCTCGGTTGTGATTCCAAGTGCGCTTCGCACCTTGCCATCGTAGAAGGTGAAGATGCCCTGGTTATTGACGGCCCAAAGCAGGATGGGGGCGTGCTGAATCACCGAATCGGTGCGGGCCTTCATTTCGCTGATGGTTTGCTGAGCCTCCTTTTGATCATGAATATCGGTCGCCGAACCAATTTTGTGGCCATCCTTATGATCACCATTTGCAATCAAAAGGCTGCGACCCAGATGCCAG
Source organism: uncultured Oligoflexus sp. (assembly GCA_964236955.1). Classification (GTDB taxonomy): domain Bacteria; phylum Bdellovibrionota_B; class Oligoflexia; order Oligoflexales; family Oligoflexaceae; genus Oligoflexus. The sequence goes on from CAXSGP010000135.1 coordinate 2,897, forward strand.
CGATAAGTCCCGTCATGCTTTTTCACGCGATATTCAGCCTGAAAGCTGCGGCCTTCCCGGATGCAATCCTGCGCCTCCTTATGAAGCACAGGCAGATCGTCGGGATGAATGACTTCGGCCCAGTTCATCTCACCTTTGTTGGCTTGCTTCAGACCGGTGTACCGATACCACTGGGGATTAAAATAAAGGATCCCGCCCTTGGCATCCGACATCCAAACGATTTGGGGAAGAGTCTCGGCCAAAGTGCGAAAGAGGGCCTCTCGCGCCTCGATCTCGCGCCTTGCCCTCACCAGTTCGGTGACGTCAAAACAAAAAATGATCACTTCATGGACGCTTCCCTTCGAATCGTGAACGGGATCATAGACGAGGTTCATAAAACTTTCTTCCGGGACGCCGTTGCGGTCGGCCGTGCGGGATATCTCCTTGCCTTGGTAGGAAAGGCCCGTAGCGATGATATTTCGAATCTGCTCGAGATAGCGCCGGGACTCGGCACTTTGCGGCAGATCAACGAGCGATGCGTTGAGAAGCTGTCGATGGCCATGGAGGGCACTATAGCTAGGATTGATCGAGGTGTAGACAAGGTCCTCGGCCCTTATCGTCGCGATGGCAGCCGGAATTTGCTGCATGATGGCATTGAAGCGCTGCTGCTGCCGATAGCTGATCTCCCGCGCCTTTTCAAGGTCGGCCGTGCGTTCGCTCACCCGCGCCTCAAGCTGGTCGTGCGATTCTCTGAGTTCAACTTCGATCGCGATTCTTTTCGAGATGTCCTGGGCGACGCCAAGGATCTGGGTGATGCGGCCGTCGCGGGTCTTTTCGTAGATGGTTTCCCGTATGAGGAACGTACGCCAGATATTGGCCTTATCGAGGTAACGGCATTCAAAGGCCACCACGCCCTTGCGAGCTAATTCATCAAAACGATCGCCATGGGTGGTGAGGAAAATTCTATCGTCGGCATGCACCCGTGACGAGATAAAGTCAGGGCCCAGGGCCAAGACTTCGGCTGGCGCGTAGCCAAGCAAGGCAGCCAGCGGGCGGTTTTCATAGAGAATGCGTCCGCTGTCGAGGTCTTTGACAAAAATTTGGTCGGGGGCCAGACTGCTAAGGGTTTTACTGAATTTAAGTTCTTCCTTTACCGCCGCTTCGGAGGCCCTGAGTCGATCGGCGATCGCCCTGCGTTCGCTGATATCGCGAATGATGCCAGTAAAATAAAGTTCGTCGTCTTTGTGATACTTCGACAGCGACATCTCGAGGGGAAATTCACTGCCATCCGCCCTCAGCCCGATGAGCTCGACGGTTGATCCCGCCATCCGCGAGACGCCGCTGTCCCTCACCCGCTGCATGCCGGCAAAATGATCGTTATGATAGCGCTTGGGTATGAGGAGGGAGAGCTTGCTGCCGATCGCTTGGGCTTTACAATAACCAAAGAGTTTTTCGGCCGCATGGTTCCACGACACAATCCTTCCGCTGGGATCGGAACTGATGATGGAGTCCTGAGACGATTCGACCATGGCTTCAAATCGATCGGGATATGTTTCTTGCGCCATGCGGTTATGCTTGGGGGCCGCCGCCATACTTGCCTCGATATCCAATAAGTAGACCTTACAGCTGGTAAGGATTTCGGCTTTTTTGGCGAAGGATTAAATTTTTTCTCCGCAAAGATTAAAAGGTTTTTTGTAATTAAAGAGTTACATCGATTTGATAGCTGTTTGGCAGCGCCTCCCCTCGCCGTTTCCCTGGGGCCGATGGGTCTTGCCTTCATGAACCCGGGGCTAAGTGCTGGGATAAAGGCCGAGAGGATGTCCGTGTCGAAGCCTTCGATTATCGCGTAAGAGATTTGGGCCAGCTCGGAGGAGGAAAGGATGAGGTTTGATCTCAAAATTTCGTCGCCGCTGCGCACCGATTTTTATGGTAAAAATGAGGCGAGACATGACGCAGAACAAACACCGCAATAAGCTGAGGTTGATCTTTTTTAAAAAGTGGGCGAGTCCAGTGGGCGAACTTTTCCTCTATGCTGATGAGAACAAACTTTTGGCGGTAAGCTTTATAAAGAATAGGGACGAGGTCGAACAAAGGCTGGGTTTGACGCAGGGATCGGATGCTTATTCCTCGGTCCTTGAACTTGCCCTTGAGCAGTTGCAGGAATATTTTGCCGGCCAGCGCCGCGACTTTGATGTGCCCCTGGAACTGTCGGGCACTCCTTTTCAAATGCGGGCCTGGACCTATCTTAGCTCGATCCCTATGGGACGCACGGTGAGCTACACCGAGCAGGCAAAAGAGATTCAAGCGGCTCATGCCGTCCGCGCGGTAGGTTCCGCTAATGCCAAAAATCCTTTGGCCATCTTTGTGCCTTGCCACCGGGTGCTCGGCTCGAATGGCAAAGTTTCAGGATATTCCGGTGGTACGGCCATCAAGAGGCAATTATTGGAGGGGGAAGGTTGGTCCTTTCCCAAGCTGCAGGAAAAACGAGCGCACGCAGGTGTCGCGGTGCCCTACATAGACTTTAAAAGCCGAATTGGCAGGCCATTGCGAAGCCTGCTTCACATTTTTGGATGGAAGGGCCTTTAAATTCTGATATTTTTTGAGATCGATTGGATGCAGAAGGGCTTGACGCTAAGTTATGAATAAGACAAGTTTTTTTGCAGCTAGTAAAAAATTATCCACAGATTTTTCCAGAAACTGTGGATAACGTCTTTAGAAAGATGAATTCATTGTAAAAAGATAGGCTTTAATGAAAGACCCAAACATCCCGCGTGTTCCTAAGGCTTTCCTTCACATTGAGGGAAATGCTCAGCAAGGGATTTAACCCTATGTTGGTCGTAAGGAGACAGATCTCCTCGGTTTTGAGCTTTGCCAAATCCGTGATCAGATCCCTTAGAATCTCCATCCGGTCCACGAGGCTTACGCCGGGGGGCGCGAGGTAAAGTCCGCTCTTTTTTTGGACCAAGGCCGCAAGTGTTTTAAGAACCAGGTCTTTGCCGGCCTTGGGATTGGCTGCAAATGCCTTTTGCGGCAGGAGAAAGAACTGCCGGTGGATCGCGTCGGTGTTGTCAGAGAGCATGAGTGGGCCATCTTCTGACAAACCGATATCGTTTAGGTACTGGAAGGAATCTTCGAGCTTTTGAATCTTTAAAAATTCCCTGCTGGTCCCCTTTCCGCCGCTCTTATAAAGCGCCACCCAAAAGGTGCAGGTCTGCGGATCGTTGGCCCGGCTTAAGACGATGCGTAGGCTGTTGTCGTTGCTTACAGGTACTTCCAGTATCGAGCTGGGCTCGGGCCTAGGGTTGTCCACAAGGTATCCCTCTGAGTCGTTCAGCCTATTTTAAGCAATCCGATTGTTTTGGGATAGCTGCTTTTTCAGGCGTGACGGTGCATAGTGCTCTGATAGTGAGACCTAAGGCCTGAAAAAAGCGGCGCCGGGCGTGGGATCTCCGGCTTTGGCAGCGCTCGCAGGAACGCGAGCTGGGCTTCAAAGTCTTCGGGTTCCCATTGTGAAAAACGGTCGGGCATGGAATTTTTAGGATCATGGCCTTGGCACATGTAGGGCTCGACGGCCAGCCCATAAAAACCAAAATGCACGCTGATGTCCTCGGCCATTAGCAGTTCTCCTCGTTCTTCAAAATCTTCGCAGAAGATTCGATTCCACAAGTCTTCGGCGTCGATCTCCGGGCAGTAGCCTCCGAGAAACGTGAGCGCCCGAAGGCGCATAGCTTCATGAAAGTATTCGTAAAGGTTTTTTTCCATTGTTTCACAGGAGTCCCGGTGGCCAGAAAGTAGAGTAGCATACTGATGTCCATTGTTGGCGTGAATGAAATCGCGATAGCTGCGAGCTTTTTCTCGGAGAAGAAAGTCGGTGCGTTGAGGGTAATTCGAGAGATCGTAACCAAAGTTGACAAGCTCCGTTTGATAGTAGGGACGGTTGCGCCATTCCTTGATGACCCACTCATAAAAAATGGGCAAAAATCCTTGGCCGTTTTCTGGGGCCGAAAAATCATGGAGATCATTACGTACGGCTTCAAGAATCTTAAGGTTAAACGACACGGAAAAGCCTCCTGAGGTGTCTGTTGAAAGCATTTAGCGGAATCTTGGGGAGGATTTCGAGGGACATTTTCTGGATAAGGATAAATGGGGCGGGGGTATGGCGAAGGCCTCGAGTCGTTTTATGGGGGCGCTGGGCTGTTGATGCTGTTTTTGGGGCAAGGCAGGCCGGCGGCGGGCCCGTATCACTGCAGGGGCTAAGGCGTTCCAGTTATGGGGGATTTTTGGGCCTCAGATTATAGAATCGCCGGATTCGTTGAGTGGGATCATCTTTGGTTTCCATGGGTGGAAAGGCTTCCCTGGGTGAGAACGGAAAGTCGGGTGGCAGGGTGATTCAAGTTCCAGCTTTTGCGGGCTTCGCCGGTTTTAGAAAGGCCTCCTTTGACCTCGACGCCGCAGGGGCAGCGGAGCCTGTCGAGCGGGAAAATGAAATCGCCGCCGAACCAGCCGCGCTGGCTGCTGGGTTAGGGTGAGGTCTTTCGTGACATCAATCCACGGAATCCTTCATGAGAGCCCTGAGGCTTAAGAAGGGTCAACTAGCGTCGGTTTGTCTCGTTAGGCTTAAGTGCGGGTCAATGATTTCGGTATTTTCAATCATTCTCCGTCTGGCCAACAAATCCACAGTTAAATATTTCTTTGATACCAGCTCTTGGATAAAATCTCTAAGCTGGCTTCACAAACAGGATCAAAGCGCAGGGTTCTAATATGTCAACTGTCAATGGGTAAGAAAATATATGAAGATCGTAGTGGTGGGTGTGGGTTATGTCGGTCTGGTAACGGGTACCTGTCTTGCCGAAGTTGGTTTTGAGGTCGTCTGCGTCGATAGCGATGCCGCGAAAATTAACCGCCTGCAGAAGGGCCAAAATCCAATCTATGAACCTGGACTTGAGCCGATGATCCATAAGAACATCGCCGGGGACCGTCTTTTCTTTACAACCAACCTTCCCGATGCCTTGCAAGGGGCCAGCGCGGTTTTTATAGCGGTGGGAACCCCGGAAAAAGACGATGGAACTGCCGATCTTAAGTATGTGAACGCCGTGAGCAAAGAGCTTGGTCAAACCTTAAATTCTGAAATGATCGTAATCGTGAAATCGACGGTTCCCGTTGGGACCTGTGACCTGGTGGCAGCCTCTATTACCAAGGAACTAAAAAATCGCGGCAAAAACCTTTGCATCAGCGTGGCTTCTAATCCTGAATTTTTACAGGAAGGGCGTGCGGTAAAGAATTTCATGCGGCCTGATCGCATTGTGGTTGGCATTGAAGACAAGCGTGATCGAGCCTTTTTTGTCAGTCTCTACAAACCCTTCATTTTGGATGATGAGGGCAAACTTTTATTTATGGATAGGCGATCGTCGGAGCTGGCCAAATATGGCGCCAATGCCATGCTTGCGTGCCGCATTAGTTTTATGAATGAATTGGCGATACTCTGTGAAAAAGTGGGTGCCAACATCGATCATATTCGACTGGGGATTGGGTCCGACGACCGTATTGGCCGTAAATTTCTCTATGCGGGCCCCGGGTATGGGGGCTCCTGTTTTCCAAAGGATGTGGCGGCCCTTCTTAAGATTGGCGCGCAGTACGAAACGAAGCTCGGGGTTTTGGAAGGGGTGGATCAGGCCAATAAAAGGCAAGGTCAATTCATCTTTGATAAGATTAAGCGCATCTTTCCAAACCTGAGAAATAGGCGTTTTGCGGTCTGGGGACTGAGTTTCAAACCGGGCACCGACGATATTCGAGATACACCTAGCTTAGGCTTGATAAGGTCCTTAATCGATTCGGGTGCTGATGTCGTGGCCCACGATCCCGAAGGTCAGGCAAACTTTGCCCGAGCGTTCGGTGACGATCCTGGACTTACCTATCGACTCGAGCCCTATGATACCCTCAATCAAGTCGATGGTTTGATCTTGATCACGGAATGGAACGAATACCGTGTTCCCGACTGGAAAAAGGTTAAATCGCTCATGCGCAGTCGAGTGATTTTTGACTTTAGGAACCAGTATGATGTGGCTGATATGGTCCAGCATCAATTTACCTACGAATGCATTGGTCGACCGGGCTGCAACTTTAAGACTTACGAAGCCCTGCCGGGCAAAGCCAAAACGAATTGATTCCGATGGCCAATCATTGATCGCAAGCCGTGAGATAGTGAACCATGAAAAAATTAAATCATAAAGTTGTCTTAATTGCAGGTGGAGCCGGTTTTATCGGCAGTCACCTCTGTGAAGTCTATCTCGATAAGGGCTGGGATGTCCTCTGTCTCGATAACTTTCATACCGGGAGCAAAGCTAATATCGAGCACCTCCTTACTAACCCAAGGTTTGAACTTATTCGTCATGATATCGTCAATCCCTACCTGGCCGAGGTCGATCTCATCCTGAATTTTGCCTGCCCGGCAAGCCCTGTGCATTATCAGTCAAATCCCATTAAAACGATGAAGACCTCAGTACTGGGGGCCATGAATCTCCTCGGGCTCGCGAAACGGGTTGGGGCTCGCTACTGTCAGGCCAGCACCTCGGAGGTCTATGGCGATCCGCTGGAGCATCCCCAGACCGAGGCCTACTGGGGCAATGTCAATCCCATTGGTATTCGCAGCTGTTATGATGAGGGCAAACGAGCCGCTGAAACGCTGTGCATGGACTATCATCGCATGCATGGGGTGGATATTCGTGTGATTCGAATTTTCAATACCTACGGCCCCCGTATGCACCCTGAAGATGGCCGAGTCGTTTCGAATTTTATTGTGCAGGCCTTACAAGGCCACGATATTACGATTTATGGGGATGGCAGTCAGACCCGATCGTTTTGTTTTGTGGATGATTTAGTGCGCGGAATAGTGGCTTTTTGTGAGCAGGATAAAGAAATTGGGCCGATGAACCTTGGTAATGATAATGAATTTTCGGTTAAGGAACTGGCAGAGAAGGTTTTGAAGATGGTTGGTGGGGCGTCGAAGATTATTTATAAGGAGCTTCCTTTGGATGATCCTAAGCTGCGGCGGCCGGATCTTTCTAAGGCGGGTCTTGTTATAAGTTATCGGACTGCGGTGGGACTGGAGGAGGGGTTAAAGAAGACTGTTGGGTATTTTAGGGGAGTTGTTGGTGTGTAACCCTGGTCCCAAATGGTTTCAGTCGTTTGGTGAGGATTTCAATTTTTTTTGAGTTGTAATTGGGGGGATGAATAAGAAAAATCCCGGGAAACTTTTCTATTTGAAAAGACTCATGGATTCGTGATCACTTTATGACTTGCAAGATTCGCTTCTCGAATTAAGCCATTTCTGCCTCTGGTGGGTTGATTTTTTTTCTAAGACCTGATCGAAAAGACAGGTCTGGAAGTTCATCTTGAATCGTGTCTGTCCGAGACTATCATAAAGACTCAATGCTTTGTGGCAAGCTCTATCGAGTCGTCATTATGCGCAAGCCAATTAAAGGGCCAAGACCTTTATTTGAA
>CAXSGP010000136.1:0-10230 GCA_964236955.1 uncultured Oligoflexus sp.
TTTCGGCTCTCTTTCCTCCCGCGGTCCCGCTTGGCTCTCGCGAGCTGGTCTTGGGCCACGACCTGATGATTGTCCCTCGGGTCGCCTTGCGCCATCATTTCTTTGAATGCGCTCGCCAGCCTGGGACGGTCGGGCATGATTCGAGGAAATCGGCTCCGCAGCACTTTCCCGATGTCGTGAAATTTCTTCACTGTCGTCTAACGCAGCGATGTCGCCACCGCCGCCGCCCATCAAATTACCGAAGTTAAGGTCGCTCCCCCAATCATCTTCGACAACACCGTGGCTGGCATCGACGAGCACCAATTCCGGAATCGGCACGGTGCGCAGTTCACCATTATCAAGCTCGACCTGCATCACCTGATTCAGGATATCGCCGCGCACCACATCCCCGATGGAACCATCTTGCAACTTGACCCGCGCGCCTTTTGGCAATAGCCGCTGCCGTAGCGCCGAATAAGTTTCATCTTCATAGGTCAAACAGCAAAGCAGCCGACCGCAACCGCCGGAGACTTTGCTTGGATTCAAAGCCAGATTCTGATTCTTCGCCATCTTGATTGAGACCGGTACGAACTCACGGAGAAAGCTTGAACAGCAGAATTCCCGACCGCAGATACCCAACCCGCCGGCTAGCTTTGCCTCATCGCGGGCGCCGACCTGTTTAAGCTCCACCCGTGTCTTCAAACCTCCCGCCAATTCTTTAACCAATTCCCGGAAATCGACGCGGCCTGGCGCCGAGAAATAAACGATGACCTTATTGCCACCGAATTGAATTTCAACGTTAATGACCCTCATATCAAGATTGAGATCTTTAATTTTCTGCTTGGTGAAGGATTCCGAATGCTCTCCCGTCAAACGGCCGGCACTTTCCTGGTCTTTTCCAGAAGCCAGACGAACGATGGGTTTTAATGCATCGGGATTGACTTCGACCTCGTCTACGAACTGGATGCGTTTGACTTCTGCCAGGCTCGGTCCCCTTTCGGTTTCGACCACGACCTTATCGCCGACTGCCAGTGGAAATTCCTTGGCATCAAAATCATAGATTTTGCCCGCTCTGCGGAACTGTACACCAACTATATTAATTCCAGGCATAGGATCCTTTCTGCTTTCGATGTCGCACTTATCATGCAATGCCCTTGTTCGGTAGAGTCTGTTCCTCATGCATGGGCCGTGCATGCCGGTGCTGTCCAAGTTCTCGCAGGCTCTTTATTTATACGAAAATCAATTGTACTGCTTCCGCATCGTCGAAAACTGTTCCGAATTCCATCTCTTCTGCTGTTCTATCGGTCGGCATCAACCTTCGAAGGGGCTCAGCAGCGCTTCTGCTACCAGCTGAACATTCAGATTGTTCTGGCCGACGCCACCGGCGCGATAAACCTGCTGAAGGATCTTGCGCCAATGCTTTATTCTTCTAAAATCCTGTAAACTCGTCGCATGCGACCCTTGAAGTATGCGCCTATAACTCTGGTTGAGCGCAAGTTCGAAAAATTGAGCGAGATCGGTGGCCTTCCAGGCTTGCTCCTTGAGAAGCTCCTGCAGCTCTCTCAGACTCTCACCTTTCATGGGCAGGAGCAGGAGGCGCTGGAGTCTATCAAGCTTGGCTTTTTGCTCCGCCCCGCCTTGCTCAAGATGAGCAAGCGCACGGCCTATCGAAAGTCCATACATCTTAAGCGCGTTTTCTATATCGATGGCACTGCGCGGCTCGGTGAGTCGACCCTGCAAATATTCGGAACTCTGCTCGATCAGGGGCGGTTGCACTCGAAACCGCACGGCGCGCGACCGAATCGTCGGCAATAGCTTTTCAAATCGGCTGCAGCTTGCAAGTATCAACACTCCCGCAGGTGGTTCTTCCAAAAGTTTAAGCAGGCGATTGGAAGCCTGATCATTCATCGATTCTATATCGAGAATGAGCGCCAATCGAGGGCTCTTTTGCGCCTGGTAGGCAAAAAATTCCTGAAGACCTTGGGCTTCCGTAACCTTAATCGTCCCTTCGGCTTCTAGCCAATACATATCACTTTGATAACCCTTCTGCACCGATCGACAGCCTTCACAGCTACCGCAGGCGCTGTGGGCGGAGCAAAAGAATCGGGCGGCCAGGCGCGCCATAAACTTCCGTTTGCCAATGCCCGCACGGCCTTCGATGACCACGACCTGAGGCAGACGGTTCGCCGACCACAGCTGATAAAGCCTGGCATCGATCCCTTCGAAACCGATCAAATCGTTCCAGAGGCGCGAGACCCGAACTTCGTTGTCTTTTAAGGTTACCGTTTTAGTCTTGGCTTTTGGCTTAGGGCTCATAGCTTAAAGTACTGCTTTAATTGGGTCCAGGCGTTCTCCAGGACCTGTTCGGGAGTCTGACTGGCATCGACTACGATGATACGATCTAAAAAGTCCCCGGCGCGCCTTAGGTAAGCTGACCTGAGGGTGTGATACATTTCTTGCGAGCCTTCATCATAACGATTTCCGGGCCCGGCTCCGTGGTCTCTGCTGCGCTTCTGAACTCGGCTCATAGCAATATCTACGGGGCAATCGAGGAGAAATGTTTGTGCCGGATGACAGCCTTCCACCGAATGCTCGATCACGCTTTCCAGTACGGCCGGGGGCACGCCGGCCAGATCCCCTTGATAAACCCGCGAAGAATCATAAAATCTATCACAGATTACCCAGGCATCCGCCGCCAAAGCTGGCTTGATCAGGCTTTGAACATGCTGGTTCCGGGCTGCTGATACCAAAAAAAGTTCGGCAAGGGCCGTGGGTTTTTCAGGGGGATTCAAAAAGAGCTGCCGAATGGAATCGGCAAGAGGGGTTCCGCCTGGTTCACGGGTGAGGAGCACTTGGTACTGGAGCTGCTGCAGACGCGATTGCAAGCCAAGCGCTAGGTAAGACTTGCCGGCTCCTTCTCCACCTTCGATAGAAATAAATCGCGAACGCGCGTGATGCGGCACAGGAGTGATCCTTTCCTCATTTCGGGAGGCAAACTTATGGGTAAGCTCATCCCAGCCTTCCGCATTTTCATATCAGAACCGGAAAGAAACTGCTGCAAAATTCGCCATTTAACGTCTAAGTGCCGGTGCGTCATGGAGGTCGGACTTCATTTTTTTATAAATGCACCGAAAGGCCTTGAAGAATTACCTAAAGTTTAGGTCCCCGAAACGGAGTTTGGTGGGTCTCATGGCGAGAAACTCGTATGTTCTAGGAAAACGCATAGCACGTGGTGGCATGGCTGAGATTTATCTCGGCAAAGCCGTCGGCGAGGCTGCGTTCCAGAAAATCGTCGCCATCAAACGAATATTGCCGCATTATGCGAGCGATAAAGAGTTTATTGAGATGTTTCGCGACGAAGCGCACATCTGCAAGCGGCTTCAGCATAATAACATCGTTGCTGTCTATGATTTCACTGAAGTTGATGGCTCCTATGCCCTGGTTATGGAGCATGTTGACGGCGCCGATTTGCGCAGCTTACTCAGCGCCTGTGAAACGGCCAAAACCCGACTGTCGGTGCCGATGGCCCTATTCATCGCCGCCTGTTCCGCACGAGCTTTGCATTATTCCCATACTAAAACTGATGAAATCACCAATGAAGCCTTAGGCATAGTCCATCGCGACGTTTCCCCACAGAATATCCTTATCAGCTACGAAGGTGACGTTAAAATCACCGATTTCGGGATCGCCTCGGCTGAGAACAAGCTTACCGAAACCAGGCCCGGTGTTGTTAAGGGAAAATATTCCTATATGAGCCCCGAACAGGTCGCGGCGAAACCACTCGATGGCCGCTCGGATGTCTTCAGTCTGGCTATAGTACTGTGGGAATCTTTAGCGATGAAACGCCTCTTCGCCGGCATGACTGAAGTGGAAAGCATTCGAAAAGTACAAAACTGCGAGATTCCCTACGATCTCTGCGAACTTAATCCCGATGTCGATGCCGAACTCAAAGGCCTCGTCATGAAGGGCCTTTCGAAGGACAGAAAGCAGCGCTATCAGACAGCGGCAGCGTTCGAGAAGGATTTGCTGCGCTATCTCCATTCTCGCTACTCTGATTTTACGTCGCGGGAACTCGGCAACTTTTTGAAGCGTATCCTTGCGAAAAAGCGCGACCGAACTCAAGATGATATTAAAGAAACTCTGGCTCAAGAATCCATTCCAGTCGCGGCACCGACGATGGCCTTGGCAGCGGGCGCAGGAATCGGCATGGGCGGCAGTAGCCAAAGTCGATCTGGCGGTGGACTATCGCAGTCGCATTCTCTGTCGTCGGGATTAGCAGCGAGTGAACTCGGGACCAGTGGGAACGAGCAGGCATCCGTGCCAAAGGCCCTCGATTCCCGATCTATTTCGACGATTAACGATGATCTTCCCATTTCGCTGACCGGCCTCAATCGCAAGACGCCTCCGCGCTCGTTCGTTACTGAGGCGCCGCCAGGCGACCACACGAACAGCAGGGGCAAGGTCCGTAACAACAACCCCGCCCGCCCGATCCGCAAGCAGAAAAAATCACTTTTCCCCTGGCTGCTCGTTACCCTTTCTGGTCTCGGAGCCGCTGCCTATTACTTTAAGGATCAGCTGGTTTTTGATAAAAAAATGCATATCGAACTTCGCAGTTTGCCGGAAGTCGTCAGCCTTAAAATCAATGGCGTAAAAGTTGAAGAAGGTTCCTTCAAGAAGACCCCAATCAAATTAAACCTACTGCCCGGAGCCTATGACCTCGAAGTCAGCCGGCCCGGTTATCAAAAGGAACTTATAAGGTTTCAAGGGCAGGCGGGCGATACTTTGCGGCCTGAAAAAGTTTTTTTAAAACGGGTCCCTCATATTCCGCTCAATCAAGTCCGCATCGTCGCCACTTCGGGCAAGATCGTCGTCGATGTCGACAGTGGTCTTTTTGAAGGCGAAACACCTCTCAATGTTGAGCTTCAACCGGGTGTTCAGCACATCATCACGTTCCACACGAGCGATAACAGCAGCATTTATAAATGCCCCTTCCGTGTCGATCGACCGGACACCGTTTCCTTGACGACATTGATGGTGACTCCCCAGCTCGGCTCGACAAAACCGCGATGTCAGATCAAAAACTGATCGCCTCCACCATCCGGTCCGCTTTCACTCTAACGATTGAGATTTCCTGGTAAGCACTTAAAGGAGGGCTTACCGCCGAAGTCCATGCGCAGCAGGTAGGCAACAAAAAAGCCGCAGATCATGAAATCGCGGCTGAAAATTCAAAATTAAAACTCAAAATCAAGTGATTTTAAGCGGAAAAGGTATCACAATCGCCCCGCGATTGGCCTTCGGCGGCTCAGGCTTGATGGGCCGTGGGCCAAGCGTTGAATTCTTCGGGCTCTGACGGCTGACTACAGGATCTTCACCCTGACGCACCATCAGGGTCGCCAAACCACCCTCTTCCAGCAGCTTGCTGGCCGCTATGCCAGCCTTTATCACATGCGCAGTTTTGAGATCAAGATCGGGATTGCTGGGCAAACGATCAATCCCAAGACTGAGGTGAGCCCTAATCACGATCAAAACGGCTTCTTCCATTTGTCCACATAAGAAGTAAAGCTGCTGCATGTCACAATAGAGGGTGCAAAGCAGGCGACGAACTTTTAAAGGGGCGTTTTTATCTTTTTGAACGATTTTTTCCAGCTGCTGGACAATGGGTGCCAGAAGCAAGACCGATTGCTGGTAATTTCCCATACGGTAATCTAAACGAGCTCGAAGTAACGCGGCAAAAAGACTCTTTTCAATAAGGAAACCTGCATATTCACCGATTTGAACGAAGGAATCCATTCTACGAAAAAAACGAAGAGGTGCCGCTAATATGATACATAGCAGCAAACCAATGGACTCAAGGATCTCTAAGAAAACTTTCATGAACGCAAACTCACCGGCAAACAGGACCCCAATGGTTTTGAGGCCGTGGATTCTTATTGATGGTCTAGCACGTTTATCGTGCAGATTCCACATTCTCTCGCTACACTTTAAAGAAAGCAGCTCAGGAAAAAGATAAGAAATCGCGCAGGAGACTCGAATGCCTTCCCTACTTAATTCGTTTCTTTCCAAGGTTGGACTCGATACCAAAGAGCGCCTCTCTTGGGCAATTTATGACGTAGCCAATTCGGCGTTCGCTACCACCGTTATGGTTGCTATTCTGCCTGTCTACTTTAGTGATGCGCTGGCGGCAGAGTTACCGGGCAATTTGCGCTCGGCCTATTGGGCTTATTTCAGCGCAATCTCGATGATACTGGTCGCTCTGGTCTCACCCTCTCTTGGTTACCTTGCTGATGTCTGCTCTTCGAAAAAAAGGTATCTGGCTTACTATACTGTACTCGGTGCACTCAGTTGTTTTGGCCTTGCCCTTCTTGGGCACGGTCAATGGCTCATGGCAGGCTTGATTTTCATGATTGGCAATTTTGCATTTCATGTTGCTATTATTTTTTACGAGGCACTATTGCCCCATATTGCGGATGAAGAAAGTCTGCATAGGGTTTCGTCCTCTGGCTACGCGCTTGGTTATCTTGGCGGGGGCCTACTTCTCGCGATCAATCTGCTCTGGATTAAAAAGCCTGAACTTTTTGGATTGCCGGGTGCAGAAGCTGGCATCAAGCTATCGTTTATTTCGGTGGGAGTGGTGTGGCTGCTGTTCAGTATTCCCCTCTTTCGCAATGTTGCAGAGCCCATGCATGCACGTCCGCAAAAATTTACGCCAAGACTGGCGCTCAGCGCGGTATTTCGATTGAAGGATACGATCCGGGAACTTAAGAAATACCCGCAGATCCTCATCTTCCTCGTCAGTTTTTGGGCCTATAGTGATGGTGTTGGAACGATCATGAACATGGCAACGATCTATGGCCGGGAAGTGGGCATAGCCTCGGCGGATTTGATACTCGCAATCCTGCTCGTCCAATTTATAGGGGTACCGGCAGCTTTTGCCTTTGGACCGATCACACAACGAATTGGCCCGAAAAACGCTCTGTATATTACGCTTGCCGTCTATACGGGAGTATCGGTCGTCGGTTTTTTCATGACCACGGCTTTCCATTTTTGGATACTGGCTATTGGCGTCGCCCTGGTGCAAGGCGCAAACCAGGCCATAAGCCGATCGCTGTTTGCCTCAATGGTCCCTCTGAGTCACAGTGGCGAATTCTTCGGACTCTTTAGCATTTGGTCGAGGTTTTCAGGATTGTTTGGGCCACTGGTATTTGGACTGCTGGCGGAATACGCGGGAGGAAGTCGCATCTCAGTGCTCTTCGTCGTCGCGCTTTTCATACTAGGTATTATTACTTTAAAATTTGTAGATATCGAAAAGGGGCGAAGGGATGCGCTTAAAGCTGCTTAGACAGGGTTTGCCTTGGGGCTCTGGGGGCAGCTGCACCAGCCTAGGCGCATGAGCCGGCTATGACCTGGGTTTCAAATGCTTTTTCTTGACATTGTCCGTGGTATGACTAGCCTTCAATCGATTGCAGTCCAGACAAAGGGTTTGGTAGTTATTTAGCCTATCACGCCCGCCTTTGGCGATCGGGACTCTATGATCTTTCGTCATGAGCACCTCGCGTCCTTCTTTCATCGCATAAAGATTGAGGTGAAAATAGGGCTGATCGGCGTATTTTTCTTTGGCGAAGTATTGGCCTTTGCAGCCACAGATTCTGCAGCGTATACCATCGCTTTTAAAGGTCTGTAGCTTGAGCGAAGTGACGTTAATCAGGTCGCCGCGAATGACCTTCATTGCCTCCGGATGACTTTCTGCACTCAGCTCCCTGGGGCTAAAGACTATGAAGGGCAAAACCTCGTCGACGGCTAGCGTGTCCTTGCGAGTAAGGTTCGGATCCTTCATAAGGCATCGGTTCGAGCTTTGGGTTTTAATCGCAAGGCAAACTTCTTTCGTAGCGCGGCGAGCCCTACGCTGCCGCCGTGGTTGATCGAGAGGCTAAAGACTTCTCTGCCTCTCCTTCATGTTTTCCCTTTAAGCTGTCGCTTTAAGTTTGCGCTTCGAAAGGAAGCTTAGGAAAACAGGAGGGTTTGCAATCGGCGGCGGTCAGCCAGCGGGAGCTTTAAACACGAGCAAGGATCAAGCGCCGCAGACAAGGGTCAAGGCCGCGCCAGGCTTTCGGATCCATACCGTCATTTTTGCCAAAATAAAGAAATGACTGGGTGGCCCGGATAAACGCCATTTCAACATATGATCCGCAGACCGGCGCAGGCAGACGCAATAACTAAAAGATAGCATGACAGCTGCAAGGTCGGCCGCTGCGCGTTTCAATTTTCGAAAGGCTCAACTTCTTCAAGAAAATCGACGAATTTGTAGGCGACCAATTCATTGGCAGGGATGATACGCATATCCCCATCGCTCGAATCGTCATCCTCTTTAGTCGCTAAATAACTACCCTCAGTATCGGAACTGGGATGATAGTTTATTACCTGCCACATTTGCTTCTTTTCTTTATCAAACACGCGAAAGGGTAGCATAAAACTCACGACCTCTTACCTTTTATGAGTCGACTGGAGACTGTTCTTTTAGCTCTTTTGCCTGCACATGGATAGTCCGAGCTTTCACATTGACCGTTTTTTTTCTGACCAGAGAAGGCAGGGATATCTCATAGAGCTGCTCAGTCACGATTTTTTGAAGGTTCGAACGACTCGGACCACGCTCAAAAAGGTTCCATAAAGTCTCCACTAAAGGAGCATGGCGGAAGGAAAACTGTCGTCCTGCAAAATCGATGACGATTCCAACTCTTGGCAAGAGGGGAAACTTTCGCGACCGACTCTTGTCGCTGCGATCCATACGAAATAGGTTGATGAGCATAGAGAACCCTTTATTGAGTGCCATATAAATAAAGACACCTATGGTTAATTGGTCGGCTCCCCTCTCTATTTACATTACATAAATAGCGAAAATCGCTTCCCTCGCGGCTTTATCTCAAGAGCACTCAGGCGATTACTCGCTGCGTCCAGTTCGACTTCATGCCAAAAACACGTCTTTTCATAGCAGCCGATTCAAGTTCAAGCCACATGGCATCCAGAGCATGCCACACATCACGGACTTGGATCAAGCCGATGGGACCACGGCCGTCAGGTAATTTTGCACCCGCCTGTAGAGCCTGATGCAGTTTGCTCTGCGGACACCAGGCCTTTGCATAGGTGGGACCATGCAGCTGCAGTGAACTCAAAGTATTTGCTACGGCCACATGACTAGGGCCATTGGAATTACCGATAAACAAATCGCAATTGGCAAGAAAGGCTGCAAGCTCGCGAAAGGTGGTTTTAGGTGCCATCAGCATCGGCTCCTTGCATAGGGCCTTGGTATTTTTGACGAATTCTTCTTCACCAGGACCCCATATCCAAACGATTGCGGCGTTTTTCTCCCGCACCAGCTTGTCGGCTAGCTCTGCATAGCGCTCGATTGGCCATTGGCGTTCAAGCCGCCGATGGGTAGGACTCACGGCAACCCGCACGGAGGCTTTTTGAAAATTGGGATGGCTCTCGAGAAAGTCTTTGAGCGGCTTGATATGAGCCTCGCTCCAGGGCAGCTCAAGGGAGTGATCGGCAGGAGCCAGCCCAAGATGCTCGAGATAGCGAAATTTTTCGCGAACGATATATTCGACCTGAGAACTCTGCTCGACGATATCGGTATAAAGACGCCGTCGGCGGGAGGGAAACGCCAGACGCTGCGGGGCGGCAGTGCAGAAGCTATAGAGAGCGCTGCGCGGGTTATACATAAAATCAAGCACCAAGTCATAGTTTCTAGCCCGAAGCTGACGCATAAACTGCAGCTTCTGATACCAGGTTTCCTTATCATCATAGGTGAGGATCGCAGCGAGATGGGGATTGTCAGCAAGTATCAGTTTACCCATCGAATGGGAAAGAAAATCGATGGTGGCGTCAGGCCACTTCCATTTGAGTTCCCGAATAGCAGGGGTGGTAAGGAGGATGTCGCCGAGTTGCCGAAGCTGAACGAGAAGGATTTTCTTAGACACGCGTAATGCCCTTTGCTCATGAGGTCAGCAAAGAACTTTACACGAAGAATGATGAAGTATTAAGATGTCAGTTTCGATTAGTCAGGGGCTGCCCGAAAATGGGGACGGCAAGGCGCGAGGCAGAAAAAAAGCGGAGTTTATTCCCCATAAATGAGCATTTTTTTCTGCCGATGAAACGCAGCCATCGCCTTTTCCGGGCAGACACTCGTTAGGGGCTGCGCAGAAATGGGGATGGCAAGGCGCGAGGCAGAAAAAAAGCGGAGTTTATTCCCCATAA
>CAXSGP010000137.1:0-10138 GCA_964236955.1 uncultured Oligoflexus sp.
ATTGCCGGCTTCGTGGTTCGGCATGAAAACGATGATATGGGTTTTGACCGGGACGATGATACCTTCGAACAGCCACCGCTCAGTTCCTTTGGATTTGAAGAAACAATTGCTCGCGCCATGCCGGCGCTCAAGAACATTGCCACGCTCGCTACGCTCAATGATCATCGACCAAGCCTTGCAGGTTCAGACCAGGGCGATGAATCGATCGATCACGGTTTGTTTGCCGAACTTCATGCCGCAAGCGAAGCTGACGATCACTTTCCAATGCCCTCAAAAGGCCTGAAGGCTCTAGGCTCTGACACTCCAAAACCCGCTAGCCCGGGAGCTGGCGACGCGATCCCAAAGGTCGCCGGAAGCCAGGTGCCACCAGTCAAGCCCAACACCGAAGCCCGGTCTTTTGATGATAACGAGGACACCCATATCGATCTTCGTCATTCCCATGGCTTGGCCTCAGACTTTGATGATGATGATATTCAGCTGCACCCGCGCGCTCCAGGAACGCGGGAGTTTAAGGACTCAGGGCTGAATCCCACCTCGGCTCTTAATGAGACCATGCTAAAAATAAGCCTAAGTTTCAGTTCGGATGGCGTCCTGACAATTCTCAGGGACTCCCTCTATAAAATTGGCGATGCCGGCTGTTTGGTCAATACCAAAAGCCAGAAGCAGATTATTTGGAGCCAGGGCATTTTGCTCAAAGGCGTCCTCAATCCCTCGGCACTTCTAGCAATGTTAAAAAGCGGAATGCCCAATCGATGGGAAACAGTGGATCTTAAGGCCAGCGAATCCTGGTCGAAAAAGCCAATGAAACTTCGATTATTCCGCACTGGGAACTGGCTCTGGGCTCATTATTTGAAAGCAGCGGATGATACGATGATTTTCAGGGAAACCGTGGAGAGTATGGCAAGTCAGCTGGTAAATAAGTTGGGCGCCGGGTAAAGTTCTTATCAGTTGGTTGAATAGGAACAGGGCAGTAGTCAGATTAGAGAAGTGCAGCTTGGAAAGGGGGTTCGAGACGACGTTTCGAACCAAGGACAACCTAACAAGAGCGACCGTACCCGGCCCATCACCCTTTGCGAAAGTCGTACCATTCCGATTTACGCTGGCAAAAGCTTTATTAAGTAATTGAATAATTTGATTTATTTGATCTATTGACCGATTTCCTATCCGTCATCTGCCTGCTAAAAATTAGCCATCTGTCAAACAGATTGCCGATTTTCGTAGGCAATCACGGCCTCCACGAGTGCGTGGAAGTATTGGCCGGTCCCGGGATCCGATATTACTACGGGACGCCCCTGATCAGAGGCCTCTCGAATACTGCGATGGAGGGGAATACGGGCCAGCATAGGCACCTGACGCTCAACCGCAAAATCTTCAATCTGCGCCTGGCCAAAGATATCTTCAAGATGTCCACAGACTCCGCACTGAAAGTAGGCCATATTCTCAACCAAACCAATGATGGGTACTTTCAGTTTCTCAAACATGGACAGACCTTTGTGGGCATCGAGCAAAGCTATGGCCTGTGGTGTCGAGACGACAATTCCCCCAAAAAGCGGCAGGCTTTCAATCATAGTCAGCTGCACATCGCCGGTACCCGGAGGAAGATCGATGATAAGTTCATCCAGTCCCCCCCATTCGACCTGATAAAACAGCTGTTCGAGGGCCTTGGCCACCATAGGTCCCCGCCACATCACAGGCGTGAAAGCATCAGTCATAAATCCAAAGGAAACGACTTTGATCCCATATTTTTCGAGAGGAATCATTTTTTGATTGGGACCGATCGGCATCGGTCCTTCAAGACCCATCAGCATCGCGGCCGAGGGCCCATAAAGATCGGCATCGAGAAGGCCGACTTTATGGCCTTGCAGGGCCAGACCAACGGCAAGATTGACTGACACAGTCGATTTACCAACGCCGCCTTTGCCGGACGACACCGCTATGATGCGCCTGACACCAGGAATGGCTTTTATTTTTTGATTCACACCAAATGGTTTGAAGGTGCTGCCCGCTGGCTCCGATGACTGTGGAGTTTTGATACGCTCAGCCAGCGATTTGAGGCGCTTGTAATAGATGCTCACGCCAGGCAGACCGTCGGGAACGGAAGATGTAATGTATTGTTCCAGAAGGATTTTCTGATCGAGACCAAAGCCATCGGAAGCAATATGAGCGACCCAGGATCGGTCGCCTTCTTCGATTGCAATGAGCCGCGCTTCTGGATCGGCGCCTAAAAAGGCAAAGGCTGATTCTTTAGCCGCTTCGGTGAGGAGCTTCGTTAGGGCAAGTGACAAGTCCTTGCGGAGCGTATCGGTGCTCATTACAATTTCCCTTGGTAAAGGCTATGAAAAGAATCGAAAACAACTTCCCTACTTGAATTAAGGTTAAAATACTATGAAAGATGTCAAAGTTTATACAGGCAGCAACTGCGGATACTGCAACGCTGCGAAAAAGCTCCTGCAAACCGCAGCTGTGGCATTTGAGGAGATCGGCCTTGACGACAAGCCTGAGCTGCGCACTAAGCTGTCGGCGGAAAATGGCCATTACCGCACGATTCCCATGATCTTTATCGATGGCAAATTTATTGGAGGTTACAACGACTTGCAAGCCCTTCACAAACAAGGAAAACTCCTTGGCTAAAAAACCTTGGCTGCTGCTCTTTTTCCTGGTTCTGGGATCCGGGGTTACACCTTTGCCTGAATCCACGGCCCCTCCATCGCCGCCCGAAACCAGTCGCGCCTGGGATCGGCCCTTGCCCCCTGCAGCGCAAGCCAGGGCATCTCAGGGTCAGCCTCTCACTCGGGAGATCGAGATCCGGCGACTGTTCATGGAAAAAAACTACGACGAAGCGCTTAGCCTCATTGAGGACGAAGTAAAAAGACTCGACACTGCCAGGGGCGATGCCAACTATCGCGACTGGTTAGGTCGACAGAAATGGATATTAAAGACAGCCCAGGCCTGGCTCTTGCTTGAGAAACAAAACTGCCCGGGAGCGATGGCCATCATCAGCGAAATCCCCGGCGATAAGGTTCCGGAACTGGCTTTTAAAGGCATTGGCTACTGCAAACTCATGGCAAGGGAATGGCAGGAGGCTGACGTTGCCCTGAGTCGTTACGTGAAATCACAGAATCACGATCACGAAGCCCTGCAGCTGTTGGCGCGAGCCAAAGAATCTCAGGGGCTCTATGAAGAAGCCCTGGATTTGACCAATAGCCTGGCCTCGATACCTATGGATAAGGCTGACACGATCAATCTGGAGCCGCTAAAAAAGAGCCTGTTGGCCAAACAGGATGAACATAGCCGGCAATTGACCCTCGAGAGTGGGGCCTTCAGGATTTACTATCAACCGAATCTTTCCCTCGATTTTGTCGAAAAAGTTGTCGAGACGATGAATCAGACCGCAGCTAAGCTGAATGCGGACTTTGGCATCGACTACCCAGCTCAGACGATCGATATCTATTTTCACAGTCAGGAGCATTTCGGCGAAATCACCCACGGACCCGATTGGGCGGCGGGAATATACGACGGACAGATCCGCCTGCCAATCGGCGAGGAAGGTCGCTGGAGCGAGGAAATCGAACGATCCATTCGCCACGAGCTAGCCCATGCCCTGCTCGCAGAAACGGTTTCGCGTCGCAACCTTCCAACCTGGTTTCAGGAAGGTTTTGCGCAAATCGCCGAATGCCAGAGTCTTTGTTTGAGGTATACCTATGCCGCCACCACTCAGAAATTTTTTCCCATCAAAAAATTTGATGAATCGTTTATGAGCATGCAGACCCGCGAGGCCCAGGTCGCTTACAAACAAAGCCTTTATATGATGCTGTATTTACTAAGGCATGAACCGAATGCCAATATCAGGCAGATGTTTAGCTTGATTTCGGGTCTCGACAGCCTTAATTCAAAAGATATTATTGAACAATCGTCGTGGTCATTTTCAGAACTGCATGAAGCCGCAGCGGACTCCTGGAACAAGCAGTTGAGCCTTTAATCGCTCAGCAGGACGGACTAGAGCCTGCGATCAACTCAGGCTCAGGACCGATCCCCGTTTATCAAGGCACCGCTGTGGCATTTATCGAAGCTGTGCACTGCGTGGCCAGCCATTTTCCTGTGACGTCGCCGGGAGTAAGATTAAGAAATTCGGTCGTGACTATATTGGACTGAGTATTGGAATTTTCAATGGACTTGCCATTTGCAAAATTTACGCTGGCTACATGACCAAAGTCGCCCGCGGGCAGCTGGCCATTTTCATCGAGGCTGTCTTCGGGCGGCTGGATTTCCAAAGCCAGCCAGTTGATACCCTGAATGAAAGTAGGCTCGACAGGGTCCTCAACGCCTCCCCCTTCGGCAGGAGTTTCGGCTCCCGCTGGAGGCTCCTCACCTGCGGGTTCCAGAGGGGGTGAGAATCCCGAGGATAGGCCCACTCCCACGTTTGAAAGCAATACTGAGTTTCCAACATCGGCAATGGCGTCTTTCGATCCGTGAAGAACGAGTGCAGCTCCCTGGGCCGCCTTAAGGGTATGATCTGCCGCAGCTGCTTTCGTGGGGTCTAGCAAGAGCAGTCTGGCTGTGAATTGTTTTCCGAAATTTTGCAGGCCGCCATGCATCAAGGGAATATTAAGAAGCAGATCGATGCCTTTGACATAAACACCAATCACGGCAGCTTTATCGTCTTCACTTAGGCCTGCATGGGTGCGAATCCCTTGAATTTTGGCATGGACGCTGGCAAAGGTGGGAATGGAATCGGCAAGAACCTGCTGCGCGGGACTTAGCACCGTGGATGAACCCTTGCCCCAAAAGTCGAGATAGAGCTTGTTTTTTCCCGACGTGAAACTGGCCTGCGGGGCGATCATAAGCGAACAACTGAAGAGTGCAGGCACCGCACCCTTCGTGCCCAGAGCGGCCACGGCAGTGGCGTCAGGGCTCGCGGCAAAATAAACCGAATTGATCGCTCCGGCGCGGGCTAATGCCAAGCCGGCAACGCTTGCGCCACGACCCAGCCCTGAGACGATGGAAACCGGTGCGCCCGCTGCGGCGGCAAAAAGAGCTGCTGAAGGAGCGAGTGCGGCCTTCGCGCTTGCATTGATTGCGACGATTTTTGTCGAAAGGTCTTCCGCTCCACCGCTGGCACCGGCGGCGACCCATTTTTTCATGCAATCGTGGAGCCCGAGTAGGTCAGTGACATCGTTTTCATAGGGGAGGGACGTCCCGACCGGAGCCGCAAGAATATTCGAGCCTGTACAGGCGCTGGTTTTTACCCCCGCTATCGTATCGTAGCTAGCGCATAGTGGTTCTCCGGGAAATACCGGAGCTGCAATAATATGCCCGCTCTGCAGATCACCAAGCGACAGTGCAATCTCTTCATAGGCCAGGCCCGAAGCTGCGGCATGGCCGTACATTAGGATGGGATAACCAAAGCTCCCAGAGCTTTCGCTCTGGACGGCAATCTGCGCCGCCGCCGCATGCGCCGCGCCGGGTAGCATCTGGGGAACCGTGACCAGAGCCTGTCTGAAATCAGTATCGCCCGTCAACTTATATTCAAACCTAAAGACGCGCGCCGGTAATGGCAGCGCTTTAGGCGCAGGATCCCCGTTATTGATCTTAAAGGCGTCGCGGAGGGCGGTGGGGGGAATTTTTATGTCAAGGCAGACGCTTTTTTCAGCATCGCCTACGACTTTGGCAATCTGCGCCTGCGCCTGAAGTTCGGCTAGGTCAGACACCGCAACGAGATCGGAGAGTGAGGCCAGATTGGTGATCAAATCGTCCTCACTTGTGCCACCGACCGGATCGATGCCAAGAATAGCCCTGATTTTCTTCCAAAGACTATCTTCATAGTCCTCAGCTACGAGGTCTTCTATGGCTTTGGGAAAGCCTTCGTTGGACTTCCTAGCGGATCCGCAGGCAGCAGTTAATACCGCGACTCCAAAGCCGCCCATCGTGCCCAGGTACCGAAGTTTTTGTTCAACTCGCATAGACTTGCCCCTCTTCGCATCACAGTGACTTTTCCATGATAATATAGGATGCGTCCTGCAGCCAGATGCTTGCCCACTTTGACTCAAGCCCGCTCTTAAACGGGGTCCTTCCCAAGCAGAAAACATACCGTGCGGCATAGCTCCTCCGATAATAAGCCTAGTTCTGGAAATCAACCGTGGCATGTTCTAGAATAGGTGCAGATGCAGTGATTTTTTGTGAATGAGTTTGATGAAGGGAAGGGTATGCGCACTTACCAAGGCATTTTTCTATGTTGGGGTGTGCTTGCTCAGGCAAGCCAAGCTTGGGCCTTCGTACAGACGGAAGCTCCCTTTCCCAGCGAAACGCCTGCTACGGCCCCTTCTGGAGCCCTTAAGGCACCGCGGGCTGTGACACTGCCTTCACCTTCGTCTTTGCCTTCACCTGCGGCCGATGAAACGGCCCCGGCCCCCACCAGCACGCAAGCCCCTTTAGCTCCAAACAATTCAATGTCCCCCAGCACAACGGCTAAAGGCGCTGCGATTCGTAAAGGCAAGCGCCGCGAACCTAACGATTCGATTTTGAAACGACGGGGAACGGTGGATCCCAATGTGGCGATTGTTGGTGAAGCCCAGACTTTACCAAAAAATGTCATTCGCATTCGGTACATCCTCCAGAACGCGCAAGCCGACAAAGGCTACGACAGCGCCGGTAAGGAATACCAGGCGGGTATCTCCCTCAATGCCCTGGGTCATGCCTTCGTCGCTGAATACGGCCTTAGCGATCGTTTGGTCTTTCAAATGATCACGCCTTTTACCGGCAAAAATTCGCTGACCATTAACGCCAATGAATTCAAAAAGAGTCAGGGCTATGAAAGGGAATATCAAAAACTCGTCGATGCTGTGACCCCTACCCTAATCGCCAATGGGAAATGCCAGACTGCGGAGCAATGTCGCACGGCCATCGATAGCGGACTCGCCCTTGGCATCGCCACTCCTATTGAACTTCCTTCCGGCGAAAAGGCTACCGTCGGTGCCAACATTCCAATTAACGCGGCGATGGATAGCATCATTCTCAAGGCCATTGAACCGGGCGAAGGCAAAACCGGCGTTGGCGATATTCAATTCGGACTTGGCTATAACGTCTATTCCAGTCAGCGCAATATGCTGACGCTCGGACTTGGCCTTCGCGTGCCGACCGGCGCTTACACTAACGTGGCAAGCGCCTATCGCCCGCTTGGAAGCGGCTTTATTACGTCTGCCTATCTGCTAAAATACGATCTCCGTTTTCGTCCCATCATCTTCTCTCTCAGTCACCAGATGGAGTATAGCCTGACGAAGGCCAAACTCTCACGTTCCAGTCTTATCAATCCCAAATTCCTAAATGATGAAGATCCCACCAGCGATGACCCCGAGATCGCAGGGGCCGGCGATGGGGTGCCGAATGCCGGAATAGTCGAACGCAAAGGCGTTTATCATGAAGGTTTTGCACGCGTGGCTTTTGCCCTTGGGGCCTTAACCCGTTACTTAAAGCCCGCAGCTGTCTACGCCTATGGTGGCTGGAGTATCGATCCCGAATATCATAATCTTGGGCATCTCTATCTGAAAAAGCGTGAGCTTTATACGGCAAGCTATGCCATGAGTCTGGATGGATTATATTTGGATTCCCACATTCCACTCAACCTTCACTACAAACACGACATTGCGATAGGGGGGCGCAATGCGCTCGTCGCTCCGTCGGTCGATACTTTTCAACTGAGCGCCTACTATAAATTTTAGATTGGAATCCTTTGCCAGAAATCCCGCATATCATCGGGAAGCGGGCATTTCACTTCGTACACCTTGCCATCTTCCGGATGCCGAAAGCTTATGCCATGCGCGTGCAGGAGGCAGCGAAGGTGACCCGTTTTTTCAATGATGCGATCGGTGATGCCGTTGACAAACCAGTCCAGAAAAACCTCTTCGTCGGGATAGAACAGCCTGTCGCCGACCAGATGATGCCCGGCATAGGCGGAATGGATGCGGATCTGATGGGTTCGCCCGGTTCGTGGCCTCGCCCTCAGCATCGAATAATCACCGCGCCGCGCCATAAATTCAAAATGGGTCTCTGACGGCAAGCCGTTAGGGGTAACCCATTTTTTTATGCGAATCTCACTTGCCGCTAATTCCCCGATCGCACCGTTTTCTATCCAAGTCTTATGCCCCGGCGCACCATGGGCGATCGCCACATATTCCTTTTGCATCGTCCGATCAGAAAGGGCGAGCGAGAGGTTTTTCCGCACCTCATAGGTCGCACCGCACAGCACAATGCCTGAGGTCTCGCGGTCCAGTCGATGCACGGCGGCCCATTCCGGACCAAGCTCGGTCTTTAAAAGCTCGGCAAAAGTATTTTTTTTATAGGCGCCATTCTCATGCATAGGCAGCGGGGCGGGCTTGAAAACAGCCATAACCGCGCCAACGCGCCAAATAGGATAGATATCACGATTGACTTCGGGCTCAACGGTCGGGGGATGATAAAAACAAAGGCGCTGCCCCAGGCGCAGCCTGTAGGCTCGGTCCACAGCTACGCCATCTATCAAAATTTCCTGATTGTTCAGCCGCTTGACCCAGGCCGAACGCGATAGAAAGGGGAAGTTCTTGGCAAGATAAAAGTCGGCTCTCTCGCCTACTTTTTCCGCAATAATGGGTCTTCCGAGGGAGCGAAAGCTTGAGTCTTCTTCTTGATTTTGCTCTGGACTTTTGCTCATTTGCCTTTAGAGTGGGAAAGCTTGAGGTTTATATCGTTCGCCAGGAGAAGCTCTTAGCACAATATGGTTGAGAATGGAATCAAAGTCATAAGTAGCAATAAGAAGGCTTTTCACAACTACGAAATTGGGGAGAAGTGGGAAGCCGGCATTGCGCTTAAAGGGACCGAAGTCAAAGCCCTCCGTGATGGGCGGGTGAATCTTAGCGATGGTTGGGTGAATATAAGCGATGGGCTCGAAGCCGTCTTGATGGAAGTCCAGATTGGGCACTATACCTTTGGTAACATCATGAACCACGAAGAACGACGCAATCGAAAGCTGCTGCTCCATGCCCAGGAGATCGGCAAAATTGCAAAAGCCATCAAACAAAAAGGCTTAAGCGTCGTGCCGACCAGGATCTATTTCAAAGGCAGCTATATTAAAGTTGAGATCGCGATAGGTCGGGGTAAAAAAACCCACGATAAACGGGAAGCAAATAAGACCAGTGATGCCAACCGTGAGATCGCCAGGACAATGCGGGCCCGCAGTAAGTAAGAGTTTCCTCCTCGCCTTGAGCGCCCCGGCTCGACCCAAACTCAGGGCGCTTTGACAGGAACCGCTTTTTTTTCTTTGATCACATCGATCTTTTTCACTTCATCGATAGACTCAACCCACCAGAGCTCTTTTACAACGTCGCTGGCAACATCGGCTACCAGTAGAATGAGGCCGTGATCGCGACTGAAGCGTGCGCTGCTAAAATAGGCACCTTCAGGGGCCTTGTAGGCCTTGCTCAAATCTTTGCCTGTATAATATAAGACCTGCCTGAGGCTCTTACGGGTGCGCTCA
Organism: uncultured Oligoflexus sp.; assembly: GCA_964236955.1. Classification (GTDB taxonomy): domain Bacteria; phylum Bdellovibrionota_B; class Oligoflexia; order Oligoflexales; family Oligoflexaceae; genus Oligoflexus. Next base: position 9,506 of record CAXSGP010000137.1, read on the forward strand.
TCTTTGCCTAGCAATAAGACCTGGGAGCCAGAAAAATTGATGCGGGCGGCGAGACCATTGGCACTGAACCCGGGCGGAAGATTGATGTCGAAGGTACGGAATTCATTGCCCGACCATTCTTTGATCATACTGATTTGGAGAGTTTTATCGGCGTTTTTGGCTTGTATTATGCCAAATTTTCCACCCTGCTGCACGAGCCGCATGCCTTCCTTGAGCCTTAGGGTGGAGTCAGCCACTTTTTTGTTATTGATCATGTGCGAAAGTTCACGCGTCTTGGGATTGTAGCTATAGATTCCCACTGGGGGCGAGCCCTTGACGTAGAGTGGTCGAACATCAGGAGGAAAGGATTCCAGAGTGCGTTTTTGCAAGGAAACAAGATCGATATCTTGAATGAGACCCCTGTCTAAATCGGCAAGATGTCCGCTGACGTCCCCTTCCACATATGCGTAGTTGCCTAAGGGGTAAGAGGGTTTCACTTTTTGTTCAAGCCACTTTATGGCCGTTCCCAGCGTTTTGCCCTCACCGCAATCGGGACGGCCAGCGGAAAAATCAAGAATGGAAATGGCCTCAAGGCTGCGACCAAAGCCAATGAGGGTCGACGCCTTGCTGCCTCGAAAACCAGCCAGACGCCTG
>CAXSGP010000138.1:0-10015 GCA_964236955.1 uncultured Oligoflexus sp.
CGTTACTGGGGATGTTCGACGTTGGCGTAGCCAAACGTCAACAGCCCCTATAAGATCGACTCTATAAAATTGTTTTTTATTCTTGTTTTCGGCAGAACCTGGTCAAACCAAATACGGACATCGTCATCGAGCCCCAACCCCTGCATATAATTATAGAGCGCCTTGTTAAGACCTTTGCCGAGGGCTTCATGATCACAGGCGACAGGATCATAGAAGTCGAGGTCATTGGATGCAAACCAAATATCCTCCTGCGGCGCGATCGTTATATGAAACATCTCAGGGTTTTTACCAACCGGGCTGTGAACGGTGGCTGCAAACCGGTGCCAGTAACCGGACTGAATGCAGCCCATTTTAAATAGTTGACGGACATGCTCCAGGGCATCGACAGTCTCCTCGGACGTCTGACTGGGAAAGCCATACATAAGATAGGCGTGCACCAGGATTCCAGCATCCGTAAAGGCCTGAGTGACCCGGGCCACCTGCGCAACGGTCACCCCTTTATTCATAAGCTTCAGCAAGCGGTCCGAAGCCACCTCAAGACCACCACTCACGGCGATGCAGCCTGAGGCGGCAAGTATCCTGGCAACCTTCGGTGTGAAAGTTTTTTCAAATCGGACATTGCCCCACCAGGTGATGGTCAGACCCCTTTCTATGATCTTTTGGGCTAAGGCCAAGAGAATCTTGGGCGGCGCCGCCTCATCGACGAAATGAAAGCCGCTCTGTCCGGTTTCCGCAATTAAGGCTTCCATCCGGGCCAAAATAATATCGGCCTGGGCTTCGTCATAGCGCGCGATATAATCGAGACTGACGTCGCAGAAACTGCATTTGTTCCAGTAGCAGCCGTGGGCCAGAGTGATTTTATTCCAGCGACCATCTGACCAGATCCTATGCATGGGATTAGGCAATTCGCAGATCGAGAGGTACTTATCGAGCGGCAGGCCATCGTAGGTCGGAGTGCCCACATCCCGGTGGGGAATATCATGATACTTCTTGGAATTGATGTATTGGATGCAGGCATTTTTCAGAACATAGGTTCGCATCAAATCAGTCTCGGGCCGTTCCCCTTTGATATGTTCAAGAAGATTGAGCAAAGGTCGTTCCCCATCGTCCACGCAGATGTAGTCGACGTAGTTGAATACGCGAGGATCCCTCAGGGAACGCAATTCGGTATTTACGTATCCTCCCCCGAGAACCACTTTGATATTGGGATTGATGCGCTTTACCGTTTGGGCGATCTTCAGACCAGCGTAAACATTGCCTGGAAAGGGCAGAGTGATACCGATGACGTCGGGCGAGGTCTCGCGCAGGTAACGCTCACTAATCTCTTTGAGCCTGTCGTCGACATAGGTTTCCTGGCCTTCTATCGAGTCGTGGAGATCATCGAAGACGGGATTGCTGGCAGCAAGGCGCTCGCCATAGCGGGAAAGCTCGAAACGGGGATCAATGCCCTCATGGATGATCTTGGCCAATCCCGCGATAAAAAGACTCGCCAGGTATTTGGCTTTATCCTGGGTACCAAGATTACCAAAGGCATAGAGAAGATGCTCATGGCCTTCGAGTTCTTCCATTTGATGAAGGGCAGCGAAGCCCACCCCTTCTGGAATATAATGTCGGGAACAAAGCCTTAGGGCAAGGCTCGGGTCTTTGCCTTGAAGAAAGCGGAGACAGGGTTCTACGGTATTGGCATAGGCCGCAAAATTATCAAGGAAGTATTGAACTTCATAGGGCCTTTCTTCATCCGCCACATCTTCGAAATTGGCCTCAAGCTCGGCTCTTATCTCATTTAGGCCAGGCTTGGACAAAAGTGCCAGAATAAGCTCTATCGCCGGGTCCCGCTGCTGGACCGTATAACCATGCATACGAAGAAAGCCCGTAAGATAGGCCGTCGCTGGATAGGGTGTATTGAGTTGAGTCATGGGGGGCGTCAGTAACAATATTTTAAGGCTAGTCATGGGATTGACCCCTAAGGAAATAAGAGAGCCCCGGGTATAGCTTTTTGAGCGGCCAAAAGCATTAGCTTTCTCGATTACGGGCGTTTCTGGGATTTTTTATTTATTTCATAAGCTTCATTCCGATATTTATAATCACGCCCGCCTGGAAAGAGCTTTAATTAAGCCGATAGCTGCCGATACCGACTCCTGAAGTCTGTTTAAAATTTCCGAACCTCACAGAGGCCGAATCTTAACGAAGCCTTAGGACTCGACCTTGGTTCCGTCACGACTTTAATATTTAACCCTTAGCGAGAGCCATGACCCAAACCGCTGGCAAAAACTCCAACAGCGCCCTTGCCCTGGCTTGCGTAACCGGGCTGACTATTCTTGCCGCCGGCTATTTCTATTTTGATAAGGCACCGCCCCCATCAGGCTCCACAGCGCTGCGCGAAGGCCTCGGGAATTCAGAAACCGAAACCATCGTAACCGAAGACAGGACTAAGGGCGCCAAGGACCCAGCCACCCCGAGTGCAGGCCTGCAAAAACAGAAAATATTAGCCTCGGAAAAAATCGGCCTAAAATCGATGCCGCTTAAAAAAGACGGCTCCACGCTTCGCATTCCCGTTCGCATCATCCCACAAAAAACCTGGTGCAAATCCGGCGAACTCGACACCATCCGCAAGGCATCCCGTGACATTAACAAAAATACCCTGCTCCTATCCATCGAACCCCTCGCCGGCAACTCAGGCAGCTCCCTACGTACGAGCCTAACCAACCTTCAAAGCGGACTGGACCATGTCTTCAGAATCGATAAATCACCTGACGAAAAAATTTTTGGCCTTTATATCTGCAGCGACGAATATCGGGAAGGACATTGCAAGGGGAAAGCCCTGCAATCCCACCTGCAAATCAACGAATCTCTGGCGGCGGGCGGGCAGGACCGCATCCACAAAGACTATATTTTCTACTTTCAACCTCTCATCGTGCTCGATGACTCCCTCCAGGTCTTCCAATCGAACAGGCTTCACAAGCGCAGGGTAAACAAAATCCTTGGCGAAAATTTTGCCGTTAGCGACCAGGACATGAAGCTTGTCTGGAAAACCCTGATCATTAGCCGCTCCCTACCGGCCGAGATCAACGACCAGCAATTGATACTGAAACTGCCTTATAACGACCCAAAATGCCTGTTAACAGGCAGAAAAAAACGAGAATAGAAGCCATCATTCCGCCCTTGAGCTCTCCGCCGATCGATGAAACCATAACTTAAATCACGATTTCAGCTAGCCAGCAGAGTCCACGCGATATGAGAGTATAATCGCCGGGAAAAATAGCCCAGTCCGCATATCCCCCCACTTCCTCTCAAGCCTATCAAACGCTATGATTAAAGAATAAGCCGCAAAATTACCGATAAGGATGGGGATGAAGAATACTAGCGTCTTGGAAGGAAAAATCTGATGAGAATATTTATCATCATATGTCTGGCCATGGCCACGTCAAGCCTAGCTTTTGGTTTTGACCCCACTTCGGATATTGCCCTCACCGATATCTGCAAGATCGTCCACCACCCGCTAACCGACGCCACTTACGCGCAGCGGGGACGATTGAGAGGAATCAAAGTCGAAGCCTGGAAAAGCCGCCTCAACCCCCTCCTTAAGATCTACAAAGAAAACTGGTTGAAAATATGTGATAAAACCGATGATGCCTCTTTCTTTAATATCTTCGATCTCTACCCCAAAGTTATCAACGCCCTCTTCTCCGCCTCAAATGCCCCCAACTTTGCAGTTCCCGACGATTTTGCAGAAGACTGGGATTATAAGCAAGTCGCGACCACCCTGCCCTTCGTCAACTACTCCCCAAGATCCGGTAACGCCAATGCTTTCGACTTTGTTTTTGACATGAAAGCTTATTTCGCTTTTGTTGAGCGTTGGGGGAAAATGGATGACAAAATATTCAGCTACGTAAAGACCAACGTCAGCGGTCTCGATCCTGAGCCCCTGTGGCGCCTGAGCGCCGGCGGCTATCGAAAGACCTGCACTAAATTCGGGGAATATAAATGGTTTGCAGCATTCGAGCTTATTAAAAAATCCGAAAAATATTTTACCACCTCCTATAAAACTCAAATGGCCAAAATACGAAATGACTTAATCCGGGTTTTCGATGCAGGGGTCTTCAATGATATTTGCGCCTGCGGCAGTCTCGATACAGTGAGGCCTGACTTCGAAACGCTTCGGGTCAAAGCCGGAACCGACCCCTATTACACAGACCTCGTCAAGGCGATTCAATATTCTCAAAGCCGAATGAACGAAAAGGAATTTCATTTTGGCAGCTTCCTTGGAAATTCCTGCGCCGCCGGCTCCAATTGATTTGCGGCATCATTCTCCAGGAGACTCCGCCATGGACCTAACACTCATCGATAAAAATAGGCTCTGTTCTCGTTCCGCCTCGTAGTCCGCGGCCTTAACACGGTGCGGGTGACACCGCGATAGCCTCCGATTCCGCGCCCCCTCGTTTCAGAAAGGCCAACTGTAGGCCCCTTATGAGCGATGCTGTCATAGACCGCAAAGTAGATGAAATTGGCTCTGACAAAGACTTTCATGGACCATGCCCATTGAAGTTTCGAGGCTCAAGGGACGGCCCAAAGGTGTTTACTAAAATATACTGAACATCGATTTGATGTCTTTAAGCTCTTGTTATGAAAGGGATTCGGGGGATTCGTGCGGATGATTTAATTCAGGCCCAGCCTGTTTTGAGTCGCTACTTTGCGGTCTATGACAGCTTCACTCATAATGGGCCTATAAAGTTAGAAGCCATTGGCAATAGCCTTTTTTATAATTGGCGCTACAGAATCTAAGGTCATGCCTTTTTCATTGCAGTATTTTGATTGGAACCACACTGATAGCTGTTTTTGCCCTTTACTTGCGTTGCATCCAATGCAGCAAAGAGCAATATTTTCTGATGTAATTTTTTTAGCATCATTAATTATATGCTCCCAACTAGCAGAAGACTTCCTAGAAACCTTTGCCAACGTGAATTCTACTCGGCAATAGACACAGACTGTATCTCGCTCCCTGACCTCTTTCTCAAGCCAATTAGGTATCTTCCAACCATTTCCCATTTTTCTGGTCTTCTACTTCAAAGTGTTTAACAACAATGATCATAAAACAACTGTATTTTTTCTAACCTCTAGATACGACAAAGCCCACTTGGGTAGCGGGCTTTATTGCTTAATAGGGCATTTGACGAATGCTACTAGCTGGCAACAAGGTCAACCGTCAATTACTTTTTGCAGTATATGAACCGCTGCCTGAGCTAGATTCAGAGCGGTGCTTATGTTTTTTCTTTTCTAAAAAAAGCTCGTAGTCAGACTGTAATCGTGACCACATTTCAGGTGTAGTATCGAACAGCTCTGCTAACTCAATCGCAAACGAACTACTTATTCCACGCTTGCCGTTAACAATTTCATTTATCTTTTTATGAGTGCAGCCAATAGCTTCTGCCAAGGTTGTTTGATTATACCCTCTGTCTTTCATATATATTTCTTCAAGAACTTCACCTGGATGAAGCATATGATCTGTAGGCAAAGAAATCGCCATAAACAGTTCCCTTCAATGATAATTGACAATCTCAACGTCAAAGAATTTATTGTTTTTAAACACAAAAACTATTCGCCAACCCGATATTTTATCAATATCAATATCTACAGCTGTTTGGCCTTTTCTATCTCTAGTTAACTTATGAATCCTAATTGTTGGAGGACGGTCTTTGGATTCCAAATCTTGAAGTGAATCAGTCACATACATCACAGAGAAAAGTGCTTTAGCTCTGCTATGAAGAAGCTTGGGCAGTGTGTTCGATGTACCTTTATTCCAAATATCTTCAGCTACTTTTCCAGTTGCACCCGTTTTGAAGTTCTCAATCAAAACGTCTCTCCCTTACACTATACCCCTATTCGGTATACTGACAATATATTTTAGCAGAATCCTTATATCTACTTGTATTAATTAAATATTAATTTCCTGCCTGAATCTCAATAACCTATATGACATAATAACTTTTTCTTAGATATTCATAAATCCGTGATCAAGGATCAGAAGATTTCTGTCCATAGTGGATCTATATAGATCCACTATTCTTGATACCATCTCTTCAATAGTCCCTTATCTGCTATTTCCAAAAGCATTTTTCGCTTCAATAAGCCGGAATCGGTATAGCTCATATTCACTTCATTCTGTTGAAGCTGAAGCCATTCCCGGACGGCAGTATGGCCCTCGACAGTGGCGAGGCTATAGCCAAGTCTAAGCGCGAACAGTTCGGCAATGAGGGACTCAATGCTAACCGGAGTTCGACGTAACCCCTCACCCATCTTGACTCTAATGTGAAATTTACTGTACCTTTATGCTATATCAAGCTTCCCGTTATGGATATTTATATATCCAAACTATCTGAAAAAAGGCTCATGGGGATATTTATATATCCATGATCACTTAACATGTGTTTATTGTCCGGCCTCTGGACGAAAAAAATCCCGCGTCCAGGGCAGGTTTCAAGAACCGGTTTTCAGAGGGTTAATAGATCAGTTCAAAGGGTGGTCTTCTTCGAGATATGCCTTTCCGTGCTTAAGATTCTCATTTAATTTCGCTTCGCGCTCATCATTGTACGGAGGGTTCTTTGCAAAGTATGCTTTTGCTACAAGGGGCAGAATGAGCCAAGGTGTCACAGACCGCAAGGTAGCTGGAGGCGGCTCTAAAAAAGGCTTCTCCAGTGGTTTCGATTTACGTTTTCAGGCTTAAACATGGCAACATGTGTTTACTAAACTGGTGATTAGTTAACGTCAAACATTGTTGAAGAAGTCCTTGCCCATCAAGGGTTTAAAAGTTTGCTCCAGGAAGGATGAGTTCAGGGCTGCTCGCCCTTTAGGTGCTACTTTGCGGCCTGTGACACCTTGGCTCATGCTGCCTCAGGAAGCAGAGCCATGAGCTTAAGATCCGCCTGGGCCTGGAACAAAAGCAAACTCGCGAGCAGGAGCTGAAGCGCTCGCTGGTCCGTGACCGTTAACCGGACAGAGGACGCGGTTTGGATCTCGGCCGCTGAAACTGAAAAGCCCGCTTTCAAGCTGGCTTTTTGTCATTCGGGGCTAATCGCTTCCAGCGTAATCATGCGGGTCGGATCATCGAGTGAGCGCAGCAGAAGGCTTTCCGTTTTGAAATCATAGTGGTCGGCTGAAAGCTTCTCACCGTTGAACAGCATGGGTTTTCTGCTGGTCATGGATTCAGAAACCACATCCAGTAGCCGGGATTTTTCCAGCGCAAGATGGTCTTTACCGATAGCGCGTATTTCCGATAAATCTATGGTGTCTTCACCGATAACAAAACCAGAGCCACTACTTTCGTCGCCAGAAAACAGAAGAGATTCGTTCTTATCAAGGAGGGTGTTTAGATTTTGTTTACCAGGAGTTCCGCCGGTTGCACCACCAGCAAAAGCTTGATAGGAAAACATCAGTGAAAAAATAACTGTTAATATTCTCATTTCTCATTCCTCTTTAAAACTCTTGTGGTAACAAAAGATGAAGCCATAACAACGCCTCCGTTAGACTTTCTAGCAATTTTTTCACACTCGGAATATACAGAGTAAACCTTTGCCTTGATTGTCTCGAAGTCAGTCTCAGTTACGTTATACACCATGAATAGCTTCTGGGCGTCTTCGTGCTGCATTGCAACATCTGAGATATATCCGGTGGCTCTTGAGTACACATCCTTGTTCTCAATAACAATGCTCGACTGGGTTACAGAAGGAATATAATCGCCATTAGATCTTTCAACTAAAAGCTTTTGCTCTATCATCGTTTCCATTTCAAAAACACCATGAGCGCCGCAAAGCTTCTCAATCCTATCTTTGCTGACCCCAATAGTAAGAGCTAACATATATGTCCAGAAACGCTCACGGTTTATGAGTTGAGCAGAAGCGACGTTGGAATCGCTAGCACTATCAGATTCCCCATGTATTTCGGAGATTTTTTTGACAAAGCTTAGAAATCCGTCATGACCGTCTACGACATCCAATGCTTCTACTGGGCTTGCGATAACGTTCAGAAGGCAAAGTGCCGTCTCAAGTTCTGGCAAGTTTTCCTTTTGAAGCACTCGCCGTATCGTCTGACTATTTACGCCTGAAATTCTTGCTAACATTCCTGGATTGCGGTTGCTGCCGCCGCTTTCTAGCCATCGTTCCATCAACGACACTAGTTTGTCGAGCTTGCTTTTGTCGAGCCGCATAGATGCCGTTCCTTACAACGTGTTGATTCACCGTTACATCATGTTGATGCTAAAACATAGGGGTTAGCGAATTTTCGTGTGGACTTCAACAAATCTTCTCCACTATGTTACCACCACAGAAGCACATGAGCAGGATAATCTGCAGATAAGCTAAATATTTTATATATTTAGGACTTTTATAAGCCTTTATCTTTTTACTATATTTTTACATTTTGAATGTCGTACTGACGACCGGCATTTGAATATCAGCTTGGATAGCAGCAGTATTGCTACAGGGATGAGGATGCGTCTTATTGACGCTTCTCATGCCCGATAGTCGCCCACTGGGGGTCTCTGACCTTTGTTTGGAATCTATAGTTAGAGCAGCAAGGGATTGGCTCGAAGCTGATAGCATATTAATAAATTTGGAGCATCGAGTATGAAACGATTTTTTTTCTCACTAATTGCAGTCCTAAGTCTTTCACAGTCTGCATTTGCTAATTGTTGGATGCAGTGCATAGCTACTGTCCCTTTAACTGGTAAGTGCATTACTAAGGTCAAAATGTGCAACATCACTGATGCAGATAAAGCTCTTGAATCGCTAGGTCATGATTTTGGTGCTGCATACGAAAACATTCGTAACGAGTGGGTGATTCTGTATGGCCGTCTTCCAGAAGAAGTGCAGACGATCCTCGATAAGTACCCATTGACTATGGCCACATTGATTATTCCAGGAACACGTGAGTACACCTTGTTCACATTGACACTGGAACAGTTCGTCGGAAAAGCCAAAGGGCGAGCCCATGACGTTCATATCGCGTCACAAGGAGCACCTGATTGGAAAAAGAAGCAATTGAACGATGGATATGGCTTCCTTTTCTTCTTAGAAGGAGTAGACCTGACGAATTATGACTATGCAGCAGCAGATGCAGCCCCGATCCCCGACAAATACGACGCAGTCTGGGATGCGTTCCTGGCCTGTGAGGCCAGTGCAATTGATCTGAACGTGGGTCTCAAGTGTCTCAAGACTCTCAAAGCAAATGCATCCGTACTGTGAAACGAAATGAGGTAACTATGAAACGCATTATTTTTGGATTGGTTCTACTTGCAACAGCTTGTAACAACGACAAGGATGAAAAAAAATCCGACGTCGTTACAGTCAATGCTCTTTCCTTAGAAGGATTTGAAGGTACGTCTGTTCAAAGCGGATGTGATTTCTCAACTTCATTTGTTTCCTGGTTTGTAGAAAAATATGCTTCAGATATCAAAGTAATCGATGGTCAGTGTGCAGATTCAAACTCAGAAAACTTGCCGGAAGACTTCGCCATGATGAAAGATAAGTGCAAGAATATCTGCTCTGTCTATGTCTTCAATCTCCAAGGCAAAGACAGTCAACAGCACAAATACTATAGCATCGTGACGAAAACCGTAGAAGGCCAGAGATTTGGGTTACTTTCGCAGTTTCAAGCTGAAAATTACGCGCTTTACTTAACAGAAGGGACGTATAACGGCGCTGAATACCGCGATAACCTTTCTAAATCTCCATCTGAAAACTTACCACTCATCACTCTAACCTTTGAAAAAGCCGTTCACGTTCCCGTCCACTGAGGGGATCTACCGTCCTTTAATCCAGCAGCTGAGGGATTCACCGATCCGGCTTCCCCCGGATAGGTGGGCTCTCAGCTCTGCCTCCAATTTGCGAATTTCACCCTGTGCTTCCTTCAAATCCACCCCCACTTCCCGCAGCTCCCCTGATCTGTCCGAAAGCTCCAAGCGGAGGCGTGTTAAGTGGCACTCTATCCTGAACCCCAGACCTAGTTATTTTGCACGCTAAGC
>CAXSGP010000139.1:0-9812 GCA_964236955.1 uncultured Oligoflexus sp.
CACATCGGTGGGGATTAACACTGCTTTGCTCAGGCCTCTGCGGTCTGATCACCGCGGAGGCCACCCTCCTCGCTTTAGCAGGCTTCATTACCTGGAGCAAAAAGGTGTAGCAGAACTTGTCTAGGAAAGCGAGAATCCTAGGGACCTGTTTAGCTTAGCGTGCAAAATAACTAGGTCTGGAGTTCAGGATAGAGTGCCACTTAACATGGAGTCGAGATCTGTGCTGGCTACCTGCATAACAATGCTGCCTATCTTCGCTATGATGAATACCTTGCTCGGGGCTTGCCGATTGCCAGCGGAGTCATTGAGGGAGCTTGCCGCCATGTGGTCAAAGATCGAATGGACGTTACAGGCGCGCGCTGGAGCCTAAAGGGGGCCGAGGCCGTACTGCGTCTCAGGTCGATTCATGCCAGTCATGATTGGGATGAAATCTGGACGTTTCACGAACGGTCAGACTACGAGAGAAACCATCGATTGCACGACGCGAGACCGGAAAGGCTTGAGCAGTCCGCTCGTCGCTTGGTGAAATGATGTCGTCAGGAAAGAGCCGCACCCATTTCATTTATCAGACCGGGCGCACACAAAAAAAAGGCCAGGCTTAAAATAACCTGGCCTTCCGAATTTTTATGGCTTTTCTAAATTTCTAATCATTCAGGGGTAGTACACTCCCCCACTGCGTTCCGATTTTTTATCCTCAGATTGCCCTCCCCAGACCACAGCACTGCTTCCCGTCCAGACGATCGATGGGTTGCATCGCCCGTTTGGTGTCGACGAACTGGACAGAATGCGCCAGCGCTGAGTCTCCGGGTTGTAAGCATAGACCTCGCCAAAATAAGTTTTTAAGCGATTGGAGCGTCCGCCTACCACGAGTATCTCCTCGCCATTCCAAACTGCCTTATGGCCGACTCTTTCCACCATCAACTCATTGGTATAGTTAGTCCAGGTTTGAGTTTCAAAATCATACTGGCCCCCTGTTGATTTCAGATCGGTCCGGCTGCTTACGCCCCCACCGCTGATGATGATCATTTTTGATCCAGTCCAGACCGCCTGATGCCCGGCACGGGCAGTGGGAGCACCCTGGGTGGCTGTCGGCAACCAGCTGTCCGTCTCAGGATTGTAGATGCCCCCTTCCGCCGTGATCTGGCGATAGGCATCTGAGGCCCCTGTGTAGCCGCCCCATACGACCATATTTTTGCCGGTCCAGATCGCGGAATGACCGGCAAGACGTTGCGGTGCGTATTCGCTGACCGTATTCATCTTTGACCAAACCTGAGTGTCGGTATTGAGAATCGCTCCCAGCGGTTTCCCATCAGGATCCACTCCACCCCATATTATGGCCTTATCACCCGCCCAGACCAGGCTTTGACGGGGATCAGATTCCCAGGTTGAAGCGCGCGGTGTCCACCAGCTTGGTTTGGTGAGGAGTTTAAAAGCACCCGTTTGCGGATTGAAAAGGGCTCCATCATAAACCCATTCCGTGGAGTTGCCGGTTTTACGGAAGCCGCCCCAAATCAAAACCTCGTTTCCCGTCCATACCGCGAGCGCGTCGTGACGGGCTCCGAACTCGGCGGGCACATCGAATTTTTTCCAGGAATCGGACCGCGGATTGTAGCTTGAAACGGCTGCAACCGAAGCGCTGTTGTCATCCGAATAGCCACCGACTATGACCACACTTTCCCCTGTCCAGACCGCCGTGTGCTTCTGCGTTCCGACAGGCGCGTCGTCAACGGCCATCGGTGCCGCATCCATATTACCGGACTGCCAGGCATCGATAATTCCGACCGCGACCTTGTCGGCGGTTGTTTCATCGCCATTAAAATGATGAACCGACTCGTGAATCAAAATTTGCGCCGTCTTTAAAAAGGAGTCGGCGTTTTCCCGGCAGGCCGGATAAGAGAATTCCACAGGATTCGATACGGGTAGTTTTTCTACCGGACCAGGTTGCACGGTCCAGGCGCAGGTCGGTCTGACCTCGGTGGTCCATACGTGATCGGTCTGCATGATATCAGCGGCCAGGAGTTTTTGATTGCTGATGATCCATTCGCGGATCTCAGCACCCTTTATATTATTTAAAGAATTCGGCTTAATTCTAAGCACGACGTTAGCCGCATAATCACGAGCACGGGCAAACCCGATACGCAGGGCATCGCCACCATTCCCGACACCCCAGTGACCATATATATTGCCGGGAGTAACATAAGGCAGCGATGGCCTTGTCCCTAATTTGACCGGCTTGTCTTCGATTCCTTCAAAGGCGGGGGTCGAGATATCACCGATCGAATCGATGATTGAATTGTTAAGCGAACTGTTGATCGCATTATTGGACAACACCGGCAGAAGGCTTTTCTTTTGGCTATCGGCGCTAAAAGCGACTCCGCTCAGGAGCAAAGGTAAGATCAGAAGATTCCTCATAGTACTTCCTCCTCGACAATTTTGAAAAACTGCATGGATATGCAGTAGAGTAGTTCTTTACTTTGCTCAGAATCCCGATCGACACAGAACTTCTCCTGAAATTCTGAGATCGCCTCGAAGGCCTTCGGCAACTCCTTGCGATTGACCGTCAGCATTCTCGTGGAGAAAAACCTTTCTTCAACCGCCTGAGTCTCCATAGCGACCAGTGCCTTTTCCAAAACCTGGCGATGAAACTTGCGGATGCTGCTGGAAGGTATTCCGCCAGGGACCCAGCCATTGCTCTGCACCGCCACGAACTTGCCTTCTTCGATTTTAATCAATCCGACCCGGGTCAGACGCTCGATTGCCAATTCGATTTGAATGATCTGCACCCCAAGCCGTCTTGAAATCCATTTGGTGTCGTGTCGGAAGTTTTTGACCTTCATCAATTCCAAGATTCCAAGATGATACCAGTCCGATATGATCTTGAATGAATCCAGTTGCAGACTGTAGAGTTCGTCGCGCTGCTTTTCAAAATCCACCTTAAATAGACGAAGTTTGGCTTCCTCCCGTTCCCTGACGCTGCGAGCGTGCTTGAGAGAGACCAGATCACAGAAGTATTCGGCCTCCTCCTCGCCAAAACCCAGGCTTTTGGTGATAGAGCTGGCAGCCTGCCGCGACAAACCCTGCTTGCGATTGAGGACCTCGCTGAGCCGTGACGGTGACAGCTTAAGATCGCGGGCAAACGCCCGTAAAGAATAACGGGGATTGCTTTCACAACGGTTCGTCAATTCTCTTTGCAGGATCGCGCGATAATCTAAAAGCCGTTCTTCCACCCATGACCTCTTGAGCCGTTAACGCGACCTGATCCCTCTGTGTCTCTTCCAGTCCCTGAACGCCACCATCAGGATCCAGCATTCGCGACCGCTAAGATGTTCTGAGATCCAACGCAGTTCATCTAAGTGGCCGTTGCGTGTGATAAGCTGCCCTTTCGTTCAGCGGCTTAGCTTCACATTCTAAGCCATCGACATCTTTACCTTTGGTAGGAATTGCCTGGAAATCAAAAAGTCCGAATGCCCGCGCTGATTTGGGTCAAGCTAACCGATCAAGCTGCTTGATGATTTAATTGCAAGATGCAGACCGCCGATAGATAAACACCAGGATCGGGTCAAAGGTCCCGATTCATTCGGTAGGTAAGTTTAAGAGGAGACTTTGATGCATAGTGCGCAACCGATCGGTAGTCCCTTGGAACCCGATCTCGAGGAATCCGCCATGGGCCTCCTCAGCTCCGAACTTGACGATTTCGTCCAAATCTCCATGTCGATGGCCAAATCGTTCGGCTTCCTTCAAACGCGCGTCAAAAGCATTTTTCCCAAGGACTGTCGAAAATGCGGCAGGGTATACGAATCCTTTGAGGATTTCTATTTCGGAACCGACGAGATTGCGCACGGAACCGTCTGCTACCCTAGCTTAGGCGAAGAATTCTATTTGCACAGAAACTGTCGCACCCCCTGCGAGAGCACCCTGGTCGTCGTCTTCACCGACCGACGCGATGACACAGCAATGGGCTTTAAACGCCGCGGAAAGTTTCAGGAATGTATCGACAAACTTCAAAAGCTGGCTCCTACTATTCAATCCGGTGCAGCACGTGAGTTTTTATTCGCGCTCCTCTCCAAAAGAATTCATCAGGTTCAAAAGTTGAAGCAAAAAGACCAGGCCCTTCAGCTCGTTGATGATAAAAAGAGTATTTCAGCCCGCAGCGACGATGAGTTGTTTGCACGATCATCTTTGGCCAAGAAAATCAAAAGACCAAAGTGAATCGAGCTGAAAAATCCACGGAGACCAGAATCACCGGCCGGACCGGTCCGGGCCTGCCTATCCCCAGGACGAGAATTTGATCTTTCGAATGGACCTTGTTACGATCAGGCTCTCAATAGCTTGGGCGGGAATGCATGAGTCTAGATCAACGAACTCTCGACCTACTGACGGCAAAAGAAAGCTTTCTAGAGATTCAATGGCTGAGTTCCGGCGCTATCCTCTATCTCGAGGCGGGTGATCGCGATTGTCAGCTATGGCTCAAGACCGAAGTCAAAACCGAAATTATAAGCCGCGGTCTTTCCCTCGGCAGCCCCCTGCCCTATGGCGGCCAAATAACCGTTCCGATACCGAGTTCAAATCAGCTTCTTACCCTGGGACGCGATGGCAAAGTCCACGATCTCACCAGCGGTCGATCCCGTGATTTGCCCGGACCCAGTAGTGATCTCACTCTGGATGCCAGCGATCAGGCCTCCTGCATATGTTTTGATCCCGGGATGAATAGCGACACTCTCTATGCGAATGTAAGTTCTCATCCCCGAAAAATCTGGACGAGTCCGGCCTATCTCCGACAACTGCAATGGCACCCAAGCTTGCCGCTTTGTCTTTTTCTAAGCTGGCCGCGTGAATCGCTTCCCTGGCATAAAGCAGAACTGGCGCTGCTCGATGCCCGCGATCCAGCCCACCCGGCTGCCGAGCGTCTTTCACCCCCAGGTCTCGACCATGTCCCCTGCGCTGAAGCGTCCTTCAGCCCCAATGGCAAATACCTGGCAGCGAGTTTTCTGACTGGCCACTTCTTTCAACTCTGGCTACTTAATCTCAAGACGAAAAACTGGGTGCAGCTTACCTTTGATAATCGAGAGAAAAGCTCACCTTTACGCCGGAGCGGCCGCCGGAATTTTGCGTTCCTAAATGATCAATCAATCGTCTACACATCAAGTGACAAAGGCTATTGGCGTCTCGATACGATTGACTTCCATGGCCATGCCAAGTCTATAAAAAGTTCGTTGAGCCATTTCACTAATATTCAGAGCCTGCCTCACACCAGCGAGGTTTTGGCCTTGGGCGCGGGCATCGAGTATCCTCCACAAATTCTAAAATTCGCTTCCAAAGGAACGACCTGGACCAGCCAAAGATATGGAGAAAAACTGAACACAAAGCTGCGGTCCGAACCGATAACCTGGGCCACCGATACTGGGGAGACCGTTCATGGCATCCTTTATCGGGACCGGAGTTCAAAAAAGCCAGGCCCTTTGATTATTCCGGTACACGGAGGCCCTACCGACGCTGTTCACGCTACATGGCCTTCGAAAGCCATAGCCTTTGTTCAAAAAGGCTTTGCGGTTCTCTATGTCAACTATCGTGGCAGTTGGGGCTATGGCTTTGATTATCATAAATCGCTAGCGGGACATTGGGGTGACCGGGAGATCAAAGATTGTGTGAGCGCCGTCAGGTCTCTGGCGGATTTGGAATGGATAGATCCCAAACGCGTTGGCATTTGGGGGGGAGGAACGGCCTCCTTTACTGTCCTGCGGGCCCTCATTCAGCACCCCGACGTCTTTCATGCCGGGATTGCGGTATTTCCTATCCTCGACCTTGTACACCATCTCGCGCTCTGTTCCCCCGCCGAAAAAACCGAACTCGCCTGGGCCTTAGGAACACTGGATCCACTAGCACTAGCCGAGAAATCCCCCGTCCATGCGATCGACAGAATCAGGCGTCCGCTGGCACTTTTCGCTGGTGCCGACGATCCACTCATCGATAAAGGGCAACTGCAAAACTTCGCTGACACGCTCAAGGGAAAAAATGTTCCCTGTTGGTTATCGATCTACGAGAACGAAGGCCGGACGTGGCGCAATCATGCGACCTACACTGATTATTACAGCAGGGTCAGTGGATTTTTTGATAGGTTCCTGCGATTTCGCAGCGTGGATTGATCGGGCTGACAGTACGCTCTCCTTTGATTATCATAGCTGCGTCCTGCTTATCCTTATCTATGATGAATGCCAACGCAAGGCAAGAGTACAAAAAAAGGCCACCATCCCATGACGGTAGCCCCTATCACCCAAGCCAGGCAAGAATTTCTAGCTTAGATTATCATGGATCCAAGTGAGCAGATCATCATGATGCGTTTTCGTATTGACCTTAGGCATGACATGCCGGACTTTGCCGTCCTTACCAATGATAAAGCTACTGCGAATCACGCCCCAATACTCTTTACCATAATTCTTCTTTAAACCCCAGGATCCGTAAGCCTCGGCGACTTTATGCTCAGGATCGGAAAGCAGATCAAAATTAAGGCCTTCCTTCTCACGAAACTTCGTCAGGGCCTTGGCTTCGTCAGGACTTATCCCAAGAACCACGGTATTCAACCTGGCAAAGTCCTTCCTGCTATCACGAATGCCACAGGCCTGCACGGTGCAACCCGGGGTCATTGCCCTGGGATAGAAGTAGAGCACGACATTCCTCTCAGCCTTGAAATCCTTTAGGCTTACCTTTTCGCCATCTTGATTGAGCAGGCTAAAAGCAGGTGCCGCTTTTCCAATCGGTGCAAAATCTTCAATCGCAGCCAAGATCGTCTCCTTTCAGGTTCCAGCGACGCTGAGGCCGGCAAATCGAATTTCGGGACTGAAAAAACTTCGACCCGAGGAGGCTTCGAGCTTCGACCCAATCGCCTGAATGCTATTCAGAATATCGTAAAAATTAGCCGAAAGAGTGACATCTTTCACCATTTCGCCTTCAACCCCGTCCTTACAGAGAACACCTTCGACCGCCAAAGAAAAGTGACCCGAAACGGGATTGGTTCCGGAATGCAAACCCTTTAGCGAAATCACTTTTAGGACCGTTCCTGAATAAAGGTCGGCCTGAGAGTTGGTCCCGGCATCGAAGACAAGCTGTGTCGGCGAAACCCCTAAGGACCCTTTCGCGCCGCGGCTGCCATGGGCCGTACTCTTCCGCTTAAAGTAGCGGGCCGTGGCCGAGTTGTGAAAAAAGCTTTGGAGTATGCCCTTGTCAATCACCTTCAGATCCTGACAAGGCATGCCTTCATCGTCAAAAGCCGAATAGGAGAAACCATCGGCATACTGAGGACAATCGCGCATCGTCAAACCCGAGACTGCGATCGACTTCATCAGTTTATCGCGGTAAAAGGCCGTGCCTTCCTTGGCCGCCTTGGCAGAAAATGCCCCAAGGTGCGCGGAGAGTATGCTTTCCCATTCGTCAGTGGAAAAAACAACATCATAGCGTCCCGTGGGAATCGGCTTTGCACCCAGGAGCTTGAGCGCGATGGAACTGGCTTCCTTCACGCAGGAGGAAAGGTCCAATTCTGAAAAATGGCGGCCTATGGAAGACGAGGTATACATCGCCTGAGTGTTGTTTTCTCCCGCCAGTGCCGATGTATATACACTATACGAGCGATCTTTCTGATAACAAAAGGTTCCGAGATGATTGGCGTAAAAACTTTCCCCTTCGCCATCGCTATAACCGCTGTAGGGCGAGTTATGAATACGCTTGTCGATAGCCAGCACATCCTGTTCCAGACGAATGGCCAGGTCGATCTTTTGCTGCAGGGGTACATTGTCTTTTTGTTTGACGCGATCGGGGATCTGAATGATGTCGTGGTCGTTCTTTTGGGTAATGTTCTGATAAGGGTCAGCACCCGAATACTGACTGGTTGACTTGGCCTGCTCCACCATCATTTTCAACGAATCGAGTTCCAGCGATTCGGAGGCTGAAATACCGATCTTTTGATCTTGAATGACGCGAATGCCAACGACCTGGGTGCTGGTCACCTTGGACTTGTCGATCGTCCCTTTTTGGGCCTGGAGATTGAGGGATTGGCCACGCTGAAGGATGACATCACATTCCTGGATGCCGGCCTTCTTGGCGATTTCGATAATTTTGAAACATAGTTCCTTGCCGCTGTTCCATTCCATTAGGCTTCCCCTCCCACAAGAATCTCGTCGACTTTAATCGAAGGCTGACCAACCGTGACATGGATCGAGCCACTCACCGAACCGCACATGCCCGGGGAGAGTTCCAGATTGGAGCCAACCATCGAGATACTTTTCAGGACCTGCGGGCCTGACCCAATCAAAGTCGCACCGCGAACGGCCTTGCCGATCTTACCATCCTTGATGATATAGGCTTCCTCCACTGCAAAATTAAAATCGCCCGTTCCCGGCGTGACGCTGCCACCTCCCATGACCTTGGCATAAAGGCCGAACGGCACCGAGGCTATCATGTCCTGCATATCGTCCTTGCCCGCATCGATATAAGTATTTCGCATGCGGGAGGCGGGCGCAAATTTATAGGACTGCCGGCGGGCCGATCCTGTTCTTTCAAAACCGGTCTTCATAGAACCCAGACGATCGACAAGAAAGGAGTTGAGGCGACCGTTCTTTATCAACTGAGTTTTTTGGGTCGGCATGCCCTCATCATCAACCGTAAGGGATCCCCAAAGGCCGGGTATCGTTCCATCGTCGACGGCACTTACCACCGGACTGGCGATCATTTCGCCCATCTTATCGTGAAAGACCGAGGCTTTTTTCTCGACCGATGTCGTCTCAAGGAGATGGCCACAGGCCTCATGAAAGATCACGCCGCCGAAGCCATTGTCAATAACGACAGGCATTTTTCCTGCGGGACAGGGATCGGCATTCAGAACGGTAAGGGCACGCCTGACGAGAGTCTCAGCGACTTCTTCCGGATGAATGGTTTGCGCCAGCTCCCAGCCTCGCGATCCACCAGGACCTGTGAAAGCCCTCGCCTGTTTGCTGCCGTCCGCGGTTATGACAGTCATAGGAATACGGATCGCGTGCCGCTCGTCGGCAATCGCCAGTCCTTCGGAGTCGAAGACCTGAATCGTTTGCCACTTCTGCATACTCAACGCATCAAATTGCGAAACTTTGGAACTGCGACGGGCCGCTTGATCAACGCTTCGAAGAAAAGCAATCTTGTCCTCATAAGGACTGGGTTTGTCGAGACCTCTTTCGATGAGAACCTGGGAGGCGATTTTGCTGGGGACAAGAGTCTTGGGACTTTGTGTCTTATTGGTTTTATCCATCTCGCAGATCAGACGGAGAATACGGAGCAGTTCGTCACGCTCGGCTATATTCGTGTAGCCATAGACCGATTTATGGCCAAAGATGGCTCGAATTCCAATCCCGAAATCAGTACCTGTCTTGATGTCTTTCACCTCGCTGTCGCGCAGGGTAATCGCTTCATAGACGGTCCGCTCCACATATATATCGACAAAACTAGCTCCGAGATCACAGCCTGCGCTGATGACGTCTTGAGCTATACGTGAATCAAGCATGGTCTTTTTGACTCCTTTTTCTAGCCAGTCGGAAGGAATTGTTCCCCCTATCCTAACCCAAGCCTAATTTGTTTGGCCAGCTCCCTGAGGGGAAAGCTTAGGGAGCATAGACCGTGGGCTGTGAGATATCCGTAAGGAAGGTCCTCGCTCGGTGAGGAGCCGTAAGGCTGAGGGGCGCTGCTGAGGCCACAACGCAAAAAAAGCCTCCCTCTAGGGAAAGCTTTTTCTCTTTTCGAATAGGGGCTGTTGACGTTTGAGATAAGTGATTGAAAAGTACAGGCAAACTCGT
>CAXSGP010000140.1:0-9779 GCA_964236955.1 uncultured Oligoflexus sp.
TGCCATTGACGGTTTGATAGGAAAAGCTGCGGAGGGCAATGGCCTGTTCACAAGCTCGTTTTCTGACTCGCTACGGCCTCTGTGTAGGTATAGTTGGAAGCGCCCCAGACGGCGACGAAGATTTGCGCCTTTGCAATTTCCCCTGTTTGAGAATGATGAATCGGAATCGTCGGACCCGCAAAATCGATGAAAAGTTTTTCTCCGGCCATATGCCGAGGCCGGAAAACCAAGTCAACGATCTTCCGCCACTGTGAATAGAGATGAGAAAATTGTGAGTACTGGTATCCATTGCGATGCTGAGTTCGATATTCATGCCAGAGCAATTGCAGGGTCACGCCCTTCTTTTGCATTTCACGATGACTGGGTGAGAATTCCCATCCCCCATCCCCAAGATTTCGTAATAGAAGGTTCCGATTTGATAGTCTGGATTCTTGGGATCATTTAGTGAGATGAGTATATCCGCGACACTACTTTTTTTCTGCAGACCCTGTAGCTTTTTCAGGCCTTTTTGAACCCCATTATTTATAGCCAACAGCTGATTTTTTCTGCTGATGAGCTTCCGCATATGCTTCAATCTTGTCATAAGGAAAATAGTCCGGTTCACCGGTTCCTGCTTGTTCATCGATTCCAAAGACCGCAGTCAGCTTGAGCTTGACAGCGAGACGAAAAGCGATCTGGCTGAGCTCATCCGCTTGAGTGGCAAGCTTTTCTGGCTTAAATGCAGCAAAGTATGCGGAAGCGAAAGTTGGTGGGAGGGCTAATTCTTCGATCATAATATGTGTCGGGCGAAAGGTTGCGATAGCCACCGCAAGGTCGCCAAGTTCCTTTTGCCGTTTGGCCTGGAAATATCATCAGCCTTGAAGTTATTCACATCAAAGCCTGGGTTGCTCATGTGATAGGTGCTGAGAAATAGAATTTCCGCCTTCCTATTGCGTCTTGCAAATGCGTTTTCGACCAGATGCCTCTACTTATAGAGGCAACAAGGCAAACATTCGTTGACGATTTTTGAGTTCTCTTTACGAGGAATGACTAGCACGCGACCTTACTTCGTGATTTGCACCCGCAGAAGCACACTGTCAAATCCCTCGTCCGGTCCTCGTATAGATTCAATTATCATTATTGAAGGGATAAAACCAAACCAACCACGAAACCCAGCCCAGCTAACACCCCTATACTCATCGCATAAAAAGGCACGAGTATACCAAATTTAAGCAAAGTCTTTTGCCAAGTTTGCCCATAAAACCGCTTAAGCGAAAAATAAAGAAACACTCCAATAACCAAAACCAAAGCAGAATAGTCCCAGTGTAATTTTCGCCAGCCGAGACGGTCAACTAGATGCGAATAGAGCAGCATGATAAATACTGCACTTTGCACATAAAGCACAAAAGCCATGTGCTCCCAAAACCTGACTGTCGTTTTTCGATAAATCAAAAGAAGTAGGCTGCTCAAACACGGAAAAACCAAGAACAGACCAGCAAAAAATCCTTTTCGCAGGTTCGCATGAAGATGCTCCTCATCAACCTGAAACTTGCGCGAATCAAGACCCAGCATACTACCTAAAGGACCCAGGTTAAGACTCAAGTCACCTTTTTTTCCCGATTCCAACGCAGCTCCACTCCTAGTATCAGTATTAGGTTCCACCTGAATCGTAATCGTATTACCCAGACGAGCCTGGCCAGACACAAGATCCAAAGACCCCGTGGATTAATAGACCCCAAAAAAAAGTATGCACACAAAAACATATATTTTCAGAGGGGGACTGTATCGGCCCCGCTCGGCGCTAACGTAGCGCGAAGCAAGCTCGCCCGGCACCAGAAGCAAGGGTAAACTTCGGACATGGCGAAGATCAAAATGAAACCCCAACTCGGCAGCCTCTTCCCAAAACGATTGCCCATAACTATGGTTGTGGGCCAAATTGTGGCCGCAGTGAGGACAAAAGCTTGAAGTTGCGCTTTGGGTCGTTGGGCTACTCATGACAGAATTCCTCTTGCAGGAAAGTTAAAAAATATCATATTTTTTACGTTTAAGGTCCATCGCCGATCGGCTAATTCCTAAAGCCCGACAGCATTCTCCTATTGTAGGATGCCGCGCCAGTGCTGCCACAATTATGGACTTTTCGTATGCTGCCATAGCCTCATCCAGACTTACGTCCTGCCTAAGAGCCGATTCGAACTCATGAAATCGCTCGGAAGTCCCCATCGGGCTCAGTTTTTCCTCTTTTTGCTTCATGCCTTTGATGATAGGAAAGTTTTCTACAAGAAGTGGGATGTCATCAAATTCACATGTCAGTATCCAATTCTCTAGGGCCTTCATAAGCTGTCTGATATTCCCTGACCAATGGAATGTTTTAAGTTTGGAAACCAGTTGCTGGAATGTGGCATAATCTAATTCAATCTCTTTT
Organism: uncultured Oligoflexus sp.; assembly: GCA_964236955.1. GTDB lineage: Bacteria > Bdellovibrionota_B > Oligoflexia > Oligoflexales > Oligoflexaceae > Oligoflexus. Next base: position 2,402 of record CAXSGP010000140.1, read on the forward strand.
TTTGAGAGAAAAAGCGCAGCCAGGGGAGCAATATCCTCAAGTCGCTCACGAAGCGGCAGAATTTTCATATCGTAGCCCATCATGCGGGTCCGAATATCGACCAAAAAGCGGCCTTCTTCCACTTCTTCATCAAGGTCTTTAGTGGACGCAGCGATAAGCTGAAATTGACTGCGGTAAACCTTTGTCTCACCGAGCTTATAGTAGCTTCCATCATTGAGTACACGTAAGAGCTTTTGTTGGGTGCGTAGGTCAAGGGTGTGAATTTCATCGAGAAACAGAATGCCTCCATCGGCGTCGGAAATAAAACCTGACGTCGATTGATCCGCCCCGGTAAACGCGCCTTTTTTATGTCCGAATAGCAATGATTCGGCCAGAGATCCCGAGATGGTCGCACAGTTTACGGCCACAAAAGGAATAGGACCCTCGGCTTCTGACCGCAACCTATGCACCAACTTAGCTACCTCTTCCTTGCCTGTTCCGGTCTCCCCCGTAATCACAAAGTTTGAGTCGGGGCGTCTTGATATGCCACGCACCCTTTTTACATCTTTTTCAGAAATCACTATTCCAAAGGGAAACCCCGAGGCGTAACTCTTCCAGCGGCCACCGTTAAGAGACGTCTTCGATTTGGATTTGCCTGCCTCCTGAAGCATAACGCGGCGGTCACGCGCCATACCAAAAGAGATAATTATTTCGTCTTTTTTCGACAAGGGCTTTCGGATAAAATTGTGGGCGCCGGCATTAAGAGCTTCGTTCCAGATTTGAGATCGTGGATCCGATGACGTTGCAACGATTGTGATATTAGGCAGATTCTCTTTGGCTGCCTTAATCACTAAAAGCCCATCGGGCCTCTCAAATCCGGCTTTGGTTTCGATATGCAAGTCAGTCAAAAGAAAATCATATTGATTCTTGGAAATCTTGTCTTGAGCATCTGCCAGCGTGGTTGAAAGTGTAAAGTTAATGTTCGCTCTAGACAATATTCTGGAAATATTTGATATTTCTGCCTGGTCATCCTCAACCAAAAGAAGCTTTCTATTTTCGAACATATTTAATCCTTTAGGAACCTTTTTTTCAGGCGCCAAAGTGTTTTTTCAAGTGGCACTGTATCGATAACCTCAACTGCTGTGTGGCCATCGCAGAGAGATTTTAGAAGGATTTCTTCGTCATTCGAGATAACGATATTAGCTCCAGAGCATTCCCCCAAGATTGGTAAATATTTGATTCCGGCATGGCTTAAATATTCAATGATTGCCTGGGCAAACGTTTCGGGTACGACACACACTGCAATTTTTGGTAGATCCTTTGAATTGAAGGCGACCCCTAACTCTGAAGAATTTTGAAGAGCATAATCCTGACCTTGGCCGGTAACATGGGGAATTCTGCACTCAAAAATAGTAAGGCCATTGACTCGACGATACTCTACATCACCGCCATGCCCCCGCATTATTTGCTTAACGTAGGCTAGGCCAAGTCCGGATCCCTCGGGGCTGCCAAGGGTTGCTCCGCGTTGGAAGAGTCTGGGAACAAATTCTTCCGGTACCCCAGGACCATCGTCCATCACACGAATGAAAAGGTCGTGGCCCTTGATTTCTGCTTCGATTTTGACGTCAATTGTTGCAAAATCAATCGCATTGGAAGCGAGGTTTAACCATGCCCTTTCGATTTTGTTGCGATCAAGGTTCATACTCTGGTCTATCACCTCTGGCAACTTAAGCCTAATTTTTTTCTTCTCAGCTTTTGCCCTCAAACTTTCAAATCCAGGCTTAAAATCAACCTTTGACCAGGAGCATTTGACAATATTTTCAGTTTCAGAATTTTTCAATGCATCGATCATTGCATACAAGCGATTTAACGACTCCTTGATGGAGACTCGCATGGTTGGGAGTTCATCATCAGGAAGCAGAAGCAGCCTTTCAAAGGTTCCAAGTGGTGCCCTGAGATCATGTCCGAGCATTTGAGATGTCTGAGCAAGGATCCGATCACCGGCGGAATTTTCAAGCTTTTCTTTAAGCTGCTCGAATAGAGTACGAATCGTACCCCATTGATTCAATATGTGCGGCATTTGATCCACGACTGACTGCCGAGGAGGTACCTCCTGCAGAAGATCCTCCATCGCGCTCTTAATAAGTGCTATACGACGTAGCTCTTCGGTTCGTGCAAGCTTTCCGATGTAAAGCGCAAATCCAATAACGATCGTAGTCAGTGTGCCGAGGATCATGACAAAGAATATCGCAGAATCTGGAGACTCGATTTTAAAAGCGGCGACTAAATTAGGGCGTTCGCGAAATCGAATAAATGTCACAACTTGGTAAGTTCCGATAAGCCTGGTCTTCACCTCACCTGGATCTAGATGCGGTGGCTTTACAAAGGTCATATACTCACCGTAGGACGCCATTTCCGTTACTTTGTTATGCTGCATATCAAACAGCATAACCGACTTGACCAGGGTCGAGGACATCAATATGCGGTTGCTTGTAGATAGGGAATAGTAGATGTTACCTTGTTGTATACTCACCTGCTCATTGCGCACCCAATTCTCGACCAACTGCTGCGACATATTTTTGAGGTAAAAGATGTAAATCCAGATGCTTATGAAAATAAGTGTGAATAATATAATAAGATATGGAGTTACCTGTTTTATTTGCATTTAGACGATAAGACTTTCTAATGACGCAAAGATCTTGGGCTGGTTTTTAAATATAAACCGGTGAACATAATAATGTTTTGCAAAACGATGTGGGACGCTCTCATCGACCTCAACCTCCGGCTTATCACACGAGCTCGTTCCCTTGATGCTTAGACGATTGCGAAGTGGACCATCCGCAGCTCCGGTGGCATGATATATCAGTTTATTCGTGTATTCGGATTCGACAGGAAGATCATGCGTTAAGATGCTCTTCACAATTGCCGCGTGGCGCATTAATTCCACCGCAGCTCGATAAAGAGTTTGGCCTCTATTCCAAATCCACCCAGCTGCACAACCCACTACAAAGCCACTGGTAGGCAAAAGGCCAACGAGGATAAGAACATCTTCCCAATGGGGAGTATTAATTTGGACTAGACAAATATTACTAAATTTAGAATGTAAACCTAAATTTCTGAAAAGCGGCAGTCTATTTGTTTCTAGATCGATAACTGTATGTCCAATTTGCAGGTTATGGAACCAAGCTGAGCCGTAAAATCGCTCCATTGCCTCCAGACGCGCTGTGTTTCTAACTTGTAGTTTGGTTAGCCAAGGGACTAAGCCATAAGGCCTGGCTGCAAATCCTGAGGAGTCAATAGAGGCGAGTTCATTCTGAGTGCTAAAGTACTCTATCATGGCCTGACGCTCGACATATTCAGAAACAGCCTTGTTCAATGCTAACTCCTTATCACTTGCCGTCCCTCCAAAAGCCTGGCCGGAACTAGGAGATGTCATGGCCGAAGGTCGAAGATGCACACTCCACGCTCCTAGATGGCGAATAAAGTCGGCCTTATAGCCCTCGGCGAAAAGAACTTGAAGGACCTCCTTTTTAGGATCCAATCGACTTGAAAATACGCCCACGTTAAACCCCTGATCGTATAAACTACTTTACACCAAATAAATGCCAGGGGTTGGGCTCAGAGGTCGCAACAGGGAGTTTGTTGACTTGACTAGTTTTGGAGATATAAACACCCCCAAAGTAAGAGAGTGCATTAAGCTGGGCCTCACTATAAAGCATCAAATTGATTTCTTTATAATAGTCAGAAGCTTTCGAAGGGTCAGGTTCCTTGAACAGTTTATTGGCCGCTGAGCTAAGTCTATTATCCTCAAGTAGATACTTCAGCTGGCTGTGCATTCCGGGAGAAAAAAACATATCAAAGCCAGATGCAAGGTCAAGAGGCCAAAAGCTTACATAGGCAGTCAAAACTGCCGTATCATTGGCGACAAAGGAATCAAAAATACTCGAAATGGTATTCTCGCCCTTATAGACGCCCGAAGTAGGCATACCTACCGAAACCATAGTGTCTTCTATAAGTTTATCCCAAAAAGGGAACATCTTTTTGTAACGGACAGGATTCTTTTTAAATACTTCCAGACAGCTTTTCGGATCCTCTTTCGGAAAATTTGCAAGCATTTCTTCGTTAGTCAAATAACCTGGCATGATAGGTGAGCTAAAACTCTTCGTAGCCACTTTCACACTTGCCACTCGAGCCCCATAAAGATCGCGGTACTTATTGGCAAATATCCTCCGACAAGAAGCGCTCTTAAAGGCTTCGAAATTCGGGTTGAGTAGCAGATACCAGATCGCTGTTTTCGGTAGTCTTTTAATATCGACAGTTGAACGAAATTGATTAATAAATTCGTCAGTCAGCCTTGAATCAAGCGTTGTTGCGACACTCCTTCCGTCCATTTTTTTTACAAGTTCCGGAAGTGTCTCGTTCGAGTATTCCAACGTGATTCTAGGCGGCATTTTGAACGTTCCAGATTTATCAAAACCCTTTCTCAGAGCGAAGCGAATCGGCGGGAATTTACCGTCCTTTGGATCAAGTTTCGGAGAAGCCTCTAAATAGTCGTAGTAACCGCTCACTGGAGGAAGGTCGCAGATTAATTTCGTCGTTTTTAGATCGAAGCATCGGGACGTTTGTATTGCAAAAAGTGATAAGCTAAATTGAAAGAAGGGATTCGTGACATTCTGATCAAAGTCGATCGTAATAGTATCACCAACAAGTTTTAGTCCGGGAATGTCCTGACCGAGAGGTTCCCTGCGGACACTCCATTCCTTGAGGCCTTTCACGGTGTTAAGAACCGGAAATTGACTGCGTTTGATAGCCATTCTTTTGATGGCCAGGACGATATCGTTGGGTGTGATAGCTGTGCCATCTGCGTATTTTAAATCCGAACGTACTTTCCAAGTCATTTGGAATTTTCTATTGTCGTAATCAAAGCTCTTAAGCACTGAACTTCTAAATTTATCCTCGTGATCGACTTCAATCGGAGTGAAATATCGAAGCTTCATAAGATAGCTATTATTGACAAGGTCAGCGTCCAGGGGATCATAGGAAATAGGAAAGTCACTAGTGGGTAACACGAGACGATATTCGGAACTCTTGAGGTTTTCCTCTGCAATCAGAGTCCAAGGTATAACGCTATAAATTAACCATATTATTTGAAAAACCGTTAATAAGACTTTCATTTCCATTCCCCCGGAATACTGAGTCAACGCGTGAGCAATACAAGAGTTTAGTTAGGAGCTTGCATACTAGAATTGCCTGCATTACATTCTTTGGCAGGACCTGGGCAAGTACCCGTGCCTCCCTCATTGTGGGGAACAACTGTAAAATCCATACTGACAATCTCAACACATTCTTTAAAATCTAGACTGTCCGGAAGGAAAGGACTGCAAATTTCTTTCACTTCTTCCGAGATTTTGTCAGAGACACTCATAGCCTTAAAATCGTCATCAGTTAAATCTGCCGCCTGTGATAAACTGATACTTGACCAAAACATCCCAAAAGCTGCCAGAATTTTCTTTATCATGATTCCTCCCTGAAAAAACAATTGAGTCTTAATCTAAATATTTTCGAATAAAATAAAGATTAATTTCATTCCCGATATTCGCAAAATATGAAATCGCCTTAGGGCACGACTCGCCTGCGATTGTGGGCAACATGCCACCACCTAGCGTGACGCCAACGAGTGTGTCGTCTATAAATAAAGGCCCACCCGAGTCCCCATCACCTGTAGTGGAGTCAGAGGTAAATGGTTCACATCCGCTGCTGCCTGTGACAATGATCAAACCATTCTTTGTGGCAGCATAGACGCGGTTGCTTCCTACTCGTTTTTCACCAGAGCCTGTTCCAGTGGGAATTTGCCCGTTAAGCGTATTGCGGGTATTGCCAAATCCCACCATCGTAACCTTTTTGTCCTTGAAATCCGATGGTGGAGTCAAGGGCACGCCAATGTCAGCCGGCGTCCCTGAGTCACCGCTTAGTTCTATAATTGCGATATCGTGGGGTTGAATCGCGACGCCTGCAATATAAGAGGGATGCGCAGCGAATTTAGATGACCACTGGGTTAGGGGTATCCCTAAAGCATCAATCCAACTGATTTCAAAGGTCACATCTTGCTGGGATCCCAAGCAATGTGCCGCAGTGAGAATTTTCCTATCAGCGACAAAAGTTCCTGTGCATAAGATTGGTAATAAACCAGATTCATGCCTAAAAATTTTGACGACGGATCGATAGTCGGTGCTCGCGGCCAGGATACCATTCGTTATCGCTGACTTACTATAAACAGGAGAATAATGTGATCCGCAGGCCGTTAAACAAATGAAGACAATACATGGCATCAGTCTAAGGGAGAAAAATATGCAGTGCTTGTAATATATAATCATTTCTCTTGATGACTCCCCTTCGGACCAATTTACAAAGCTAGTCTTTGTACTTGGCCCGTAGAGCAGGATATATGCCACACACGAAATTTCACTACAAGTCGGAATCGGAGAGCATAGATTTTATTTAAGGCCATGATATTAAAACAACTGAAAGTCTTGGAAATGGGTCTGCGGAAAAAGACTGTTCTCGAAAGAAGCAGAGTCATTCCCACAAAACACGAACGATTCACGCTAGGCGTGAATAAACCCTGGGGGGCCAAAACGTAGCGCTTTCGCTCTATCGACTTCTAGCCTCCAGCCAAGCCTTAGTAAAAATATTGTCCTCGAGATTCCCGATTTGAAAGTCTGCAAATTCCAGCTTGGTTGTTTTACCTTTTACTAGGCCATCGAACGTATGCATAATATCTGGCACGCATAAAGGACCACCATCGTCTGCTTTACTTTTAAAACATGCGTAGTGTGGATAATAAGCCGTACGCATAACCTTGCCCGCAGTCCCAAACTCTTGCCTTTTCAATACAGTGGATCCCTCCTTATCAACCCATAAATCCATGATGGGGGCCTCGACGTCGGCACCGGGCTTGGAAGTCAATTTCAGTCCAAGGCATTCCAATTCCCCCAATTTCTCTTCTCCGACAAATTCGGCTGTGTAATCCCGAATAAAGGCAGCAGCACTAAAGTCACTAATACGAAAGGACGATTCTTCAAAGGTATCGCGCTTGGTCTGTCGATTCCAACGCCCGACTTGCAAATCATAAAAAAAAAGGTTGCGATCCGACTCGAGATAACCCCGGCCCGCTTCAACTTTAGGTGCAGTTACGAGTATAACCGTCTTATTTGCGGCATCGCGCCGGTAGACTTCGACAGCCATGGCTCTATTGTGCCCTGAAGGTTCCCTACTATCGATTTGCGCTCGAAAACGAAAATCCATCTTAGCTTTTCGGCGCGTATCAACATCCTTTAGAATCTTTATGCACATATGATCCAAATCCACCCGCTCCTTTCCAGTTGGCTCGAGTCAATGC
>CAXSGP010000141.1:0-9553 GCA_964236955.1 uncultured Oligoflexus sp.
CTCAGTCGGATCCCACCGGGGTGGGATGGACGCCTTCAGTTTTGACATCAGCAAGCAGCTGAAGGAGGGTCCCAACGAAATTATCGTCGGCGTTTATGATCCCACCAATGCCAGTGAGAACGTCGTCGGCAAACAGGTAAATGACCCGGACGGTGGAATCTTTTACACCTCAGCGTCGGGCATTTGGCAAACGGTCTGGTTGGAACCTGTTCCGCAGACTTATATTCGAGATATGACGATGACGCCCGACTTGAAGAGCGAAGAACTGAGTTTGGTTGTGGACGCCGTCAGCCTCTCGGATGAATATATAGAAGCGGTTGCTTATAGCCAGGGCGTCGCGGTCGGACGCAGCAGTGGACGAGCCGGCGAGACTCTTCGCATACCGGTCGCGAACCCCCATCTTTGGACGCCCGACGATCCTTTCCTCTATGATATCGAAATCAGCCTTCACAAAGGTTCGGAAACCATTGATCAGGTGAAAAGCTACTTTGGAATGCGCTCCATCTCACTCGCGACGATCGGCGGTGTTCTTCGACCAGTCTTGAACGGCAAATTCATCTTTCAAATCGGAACGCTCGATCAGGGCTACTGGCCGGATGGCATTTACACGGCGCCAAGCGATGCGGCTCTTCGCTTCGATCTCGAACAGCATAAGCAGCTCGGCTTCAACATGGTGCGCAAGCATATCAAGGTAGAACCGGCGCGTTGGTATTACTGGGCCGACCGTCTTGGTCTTTTAGTCTGGCAGGACATGCCTTCGATGCGCGCCGATAATCCCTCGCAGGCAGCGCGTCAGCAGTTCGAAAGCGAACTTCGTCAGATCATGGCCGAGCACTATAATTCTCCTTCGCTTATCATGTGGGTTACCTTCAACGAAGGGTGGGGACAACATGATCAGGCGTCTGTCGCTGATCTCGCGAAAAAACTCGATCCCAGTCGCCTTATTAACAACATGAGCGGCATCAATTGCTGCGGAGCCAGGGATGGCGGCAATGGCGACGTTATCGACTGGCACGTATACCCCGGCCCGGCGTCTCCGCCACCAGGCATCTCGCGCGCTGCGGTTCTTGGAGAATTCGGTGGTTTGAACCTGCAAGTCCCCGATCATATCTGGCTCAATCGCCCCGCTCCCTCAATCGATCTGGAAAGAGAACGCCAATCTATGACCAATCGCTACGTGAGTCTGGTCGAACAAGTCTCCACCCTGATGAAATCAGCAGGCCTGAACGCAGCCGTCTATACGCAAATTACAGATGTTGAAAATGAACTCAACGGTTTGCTTACTTATGATCGGCAGATCTTGAAAATTAACTCGGACCCGGTTCATGCTGCGCATCGGCGGCTCATTGATGCGTCTCGCTCGCTGGACCGTCCTCTGGCTTTGAATCGCAATCTCTCAATGCAAGTTGTCAGCCCTGGTTCCAATAATCGCTTTCTGCGCCATCAGGGTGGTTTTATCCGCACGGATACCCTTGGCGCTGGCAGCGATTTGCTAAGCAAACACGATGCTACATTCATAGTGGTGGCCGGCCTTGCTGATTCGGATTGCTACTCCTTTGAGGCCAGCAACTACCCGGGTCGCTACCTTCGTGACCAGGCGAGTCGGGTAAAACTTGATGCCTGGGACGGCGGTTCAGATACCTTTCAGGCGGAGGCCACTTTCTGCGCCCGCGATGCCCTTGACGGCTCAGGAAATATTTCTTTCGAGTCTTTTAAGCGCCCTGGCGCTTTCATGCGACAGCGTGGTGACGACGTATGGGTCGATGCTTTTGATCAGTCGATTGCCTATCGTCAGGATGCGACCTGGAATATGGCGGCACCCTGGCTGAAAAGCTCGGTTGAACTTCCCCTAAATGCCTTGCAGTCCATCCGCGTGAAGTCCCCAGGTCTCACGGACCGCTATATCCGTCATTTCATTAATTGGGGCTACACAAACGTCGTGACGAGTGCAAGCGATGACCTCCTAAAACAGGATGCCAGCTTTCGAATAGTCGCGGGCCTAGCGGAAAACAGCTGCTATTCATTCGAGTCTTTCAACTACCCAGGCACCTTCCTTCGTCAATCGGCTTTCCGTATGCGCATTGACGGACGCGATGGTTCGCGAGGCTTTGATGAAGACGCGACCTTTTGCGCTGAAGTGGGTTTGACGGGGTCTGGAATAACGTTCGCCTCATTTAATAACCCAACCCGATTCCTTCGTCATGTTGGAGGCGAAGTCTGGATATCGGCGATCTTTGAACGACGGGGCTTCGAGGAAACTCCGACCGATTTTGCCTACGATGCTAGCTGGGACGTAGTAGCGGCTTGGTGGCAATAGTTAGCAAAGCGATTACCATCCCGGGCCTTTCCAGATGATCATTAACCAAAATACCGCCAGATCGGCTAGCCCGTCTAGGCGGCTTTTTGTTTAGGCACGCGGCAAGGAGAAGCGCTAGCTGATTTTCAAGGGGCTACATTGCGAGCTGGTATGAAAGCAAGAGCAAGTATCTCCGCGATCGTCTGCTCCCAGAGTCTCTGAGTCCTTACTGGGCTTACATTTGTAAGCTCTTCTGGCATAGCATTTAGGTAGCAATACAGAAAGGTTTATAGGTCGCCTGGTCTTCTCGCTTTTTTGGCTTAGTAAACACGATCGAAATACTGCCACCTTGTTTAACAACAGGCTCTTTGATTATGTCCATCCCCGCGCCGCGACCTGAAATATGGGCTAGCTCCGCCGCAGTTGTAATCCCAGATTGAAAGAGGCAGTAAGCTGCCGCCGTTCTGAGGAGCAGCCTGCCGCCGGGGGACAAGGTTGCTATCAGCATTCTTTTGCAATGGCGATGTCTGTATATTGGGCTATGCCTTTCATTTTTGAATTTTTTTTTTGTAAAAGCGCCATCTTAGCTATTTTCTTGTACAATATCTAAATGAGCCTTGCGCGGGGTCCCGAACTGCAGGATGGCAAGTCTGAAACTACGAGAATTCAAAAAGCTGAGATCCTTTGGAAAATCGATAGTTTGTGGTTCTTTCTGTGAAACTTATAGGACATATAAATGGTAAAAATGAGCCGATCAGCGAGGCGCGCTATTTTAATAATTTTCTTGAAAATCCTTGTGTTGGCTATCGCGCTGGGTTTGCAGGCTGGTAATTTGGTTGCTAATCCACTGGCCATTCCAGTCTCGGATAATATGCAAGATGCCGCGTTCACACAATACCTGGAGGTACTGGGTGATCCCGAGGGCAAAATTGATTTTGAGCAGATTCTATCTGGCTCCACGCAAGCCGAATTTCACAAAGTTACCAAGGATTCCATTGCTCATATTAAGGCCGTCCTTTGGTTTCGAGGAATTTTAGAAAATCATTATGATCACGATGTGACAGTCTATTTTCAGTTCGATAAAAGTTCCCACATCACGCTTGCGCAGCTGGACAGCCAGGGCCAAAAGATCCGTGAAGTGCAAGAGGTGGGCTGGAAGAAGATCTTCAGGAGCCGGGGGGTTCCGTTTCTAATGCCGACCTTCGAAATCGTCGTGCCGCCGGGAAAATTGAACTTCATCATAAAAAACGAAGGACCACGCTTCTATTTTCATTTAGGGTCCAAGGGCGAAATTTCGGAAAGTAACGCTATTTTTGAGATTGTTCTTTATTTTTGTATCGCGACTTTCCTTTCCTTCGGCATTTTCAACTTCTTTATTTTTACCCGTACCCGAGACAACTCGTATCTCTTATATAGTATCCGCTGCATGGCCGTTCTCGCGACTGACCTCGTCTCCTTTAATATCCTGAGCCGTTTCGTACTGACGGAAACGACATTCAACCCCCACCGCATCGTCATTTCGATAATGACCAGCATCGTCATCGTTTGGATTTTCGTGAGTAGAAAATTCCTTTCCTTGGATCAATTCATTCCTAAACGTCTGCTAAATGGCGCGAACATTGTCTTGGTTTTAGGTCTTGCCGTGGCGGGGGCGATTCCCTGGACTTTTCCGAATCTTGATCCAGACGATTTTGCGGGACCAATGGCAGGCATAACCTTCGTCACCATGCTCTTGATGGGCATCTACGTATGTTTCAAGCGCTACCGCCCAGCCTACTTTTATCTGCCTGCCCAAATCATCTACTTTACTGGAGTCGTCATTTTACTCCTTTCACTCGAAGACGTGCTTCCCGTCAACCTCGTGACAGCTTTAGCTCCTCCGTTTGCTGGAGCTATCGAGGCATTACTGATGTCTTTCGCGCTAGGGGACAAGTATATGACCCATATGAAGTTGGCAAACAGCGCTCTAAGTGAAAAGAACCTTGAACTCGATAGAAATCTGTCTTTCATGTTCAAAAAGCTCGACCAGGGGATTTTTTCAATAGACGAGAGTGGCAAGATAAGCAGCGAGCATTCGGACTATCTCAAGACCATTTTATTAAGTGATCCGGTGGCAGGAAAGGACGCCTTCGATATCCTATTCAAGGAATCCGATATGAGCAATGATGCCATTGAGCAGATCCGCACGGCGACCCTTACGGGGATTGGAGAGGATCCGGTAGCGTTTGAGCTCAACAGTCATGTCTTCCCGCGGGAGGTAATCCGTAACATAAAGGAGCAAAAGCAGGTTCTGGAAGTTGACTGGCAGCCTTTGATCAATCAAGAGGAAAAATGTGAAAAAATTATGGTAGTTCTTCGCGATGTGACGAGCTTGCGAAACCTTAAGACTGAAACGGAATCCAATCAAAAGTATATCCAGATCGTCGGACAGGTGTTATCGATATCACTGCGCACCTACGAGAAATTTTCTAAGAACACTCTGGATTTGATCGCTGAGAATGCCAAGGAAATCGATAACTTTCAAGAATTCAATCATTTCAATCTCGCGCTGATGTTCCGCAACATCCACACTATCAAGGGTAATGCCCGAACCTTCGGGCTCACATCTATCGCTGACACGGCCCATGAAGTCGAAAACTATTTCAGCGACATCAGAACAGGTGTCGAGATGAGGGTAAACCCCGAGCGCCTGAGGCAGGATCTAAAGCTGCTTGAAGACATAGTCCACCAATACGACAAGGTTCTATCGAATTTTCTCAACGTCGCCCTCAAAGACGCGCCTGAGGATCTAGTGTTAAGGCTCACTGAACTCTATGCGGAAAATACGAGTGTGCAGGTAATCAAAGAGAAATTCTTCGCGATGGCAGACGAAATGCGGCTAAAGCGATTTTTCCCCACCCTTGAGGAAATCCTTACGCCCGTACTCCACAATCAGGTTAAAATGGCAACTGAGCTTGCAAAGCCCACGCCGCACATTCACTTTCGCGGTCTCCAAATCCGTATTTCTACCGAAATGGAAACCTGCCTTAGGAATATCTTCACCCAAATCCTGCGGAATTCCATCGATCATGGCATTGAATCGCCAGAACAGAGAGCGGTGGCTGGGAAGCAGTCAATTGGCGAGGTCCACATCGAGATCGATGCGTCCCTCACCCAAAAAGCACTCTTAATCGAAATTTACGACGACGGAGCAGGACTGAATCTTGCTGCCTTGGCGAAAAAATGTGAAAATCCTTTCCTCAGCGATGAAGATATTGCCGACACGATTTTCCACACCGGGGTTTCCACGGTGGAAAAAGTAACGCAAATCTCGGGGAGAGGAGTCGGAATGGACATTGTGAAGGATCTCGTCATAAAAAACGGGGGCAGCATTTCCATCCAATTCACTAAACCGAAAACCCTTGCCGGCCGCCGGCCTTTCAAATTTATCCTCCACTTCCCGTCAAGCTACGTATCTGCCAGTGTTTCGAATGAATTTGAATTTGCACGCGACCATGCCGTGTGATTGATTCATTGATTCCAGTAGGCACTTTGGGAAAGTAAAACCAATGCCGGCGGGAGAAGTGCAGAAAATGGCGAAGCATGACACTATAAATTTCCACTTAATCGATCGATCCCGATACAATATTTCATAATATATCGGCCTTTGATGTTGCCCTTGTCTATATCGATGGCGCAGCATCCGCGAACTCCTGCTTGTCGCCTATGTCGTAGACTGGCACGCGTAAATCCAGGATGCTTGGTACTAAAAAGCCGCCTGTTGGCGGCTTTTTAGCGCCGGGTTAGAGCGACTTTAGGAAGGCAATGACATCTTCTTTTTCTTCGCGAGTAAAGGTCTCACAGACTGATTCATGTCCAGCCGTACTCATCCCACCGATGGGAAGCGCGGCAGGCCGCGGGCCGTTGAGACAGAACAACTCTTCTAGCGAGTTAAGCGATCCATTATGAAGGATACGTTTCATGGACCATACACCGCTTAGTCGAGCTGCACGAATGCCTTGAGTCAATTCATAAGGCTGTCCGATGGGGTAAAGCAATTTACCGCTCAGATCAGGATCGAGGTATTTCTTGATGTTGGGATCAGTACCTATTTCTGCTACATCAAAAATTTTTGTGCCGACGTAGCCGGGACCGTTATGGCAGGAAGAGCACGATGCGGCGAAGAGATTCTTACCTGATTCCAATTGTGCCGGATCTTGAAGCTTAAGGTTTTTAGGCGGCTGCAGGCTCATAATATAGGCAATTAACGGGACAGTGTAGGCATCGTCCTTTGCGTCTTTCAGCTTCGTTGCCCCCACCAGGGAAGAAATATCTCTTATGGCATGAATTATGTGCACCAGGTCTGGTGGTCCGCCATTCGAAGTCAACATAGCGCCATGAGTGGAGCCAGCTGCGACCATTTCCTCTTGAGTGGGCAGTCCCCAAGTCGGAAGGATACGTTGCGGCATATCAATTTTATCGTCGAGGTTGAGAGGAGTAAAAACATCCAAAACTCCGGAAGGCATGACCGCAAGATTGATCTTCGCTTGATCATCGAGTGGTTTGATTTTCTCTTTGATTGCTTTAGGGAGAAGTCTAAGGACCTGAACGACAAGTGCGGCTTTTGAGAAGGACTTATTAAAAAACTCGGCTTTCATGGGACCCAAAGCCTTATTCACTTCCTCCGGTTGAACCTTTTTAGGTTGCAGTCCAAGTTCCGGCAGCACTGAAACCGCAAGTACCAATTTCGAAAACTCAAGGTCGTGGTTGGGTTGGCCGACAACGTAACGGCCATCACTCAATTTACCGAAGTGGCAGGAGCCACAGGTCGGGGTATAGGTGGAAACACCGCCAAATAGCTTCGGTCCCGGAGTGAATCCAACCGGCATAGCAGATTTGGAATAGGGATCAGAGAAAAAACCAAATTTTTCTAAAGATCGGCCAACTGTCTCCCGCGCATTGTCACGGACCAAATCAACGATTGGCGCAGGCAGGCCAGGGACTCCCAAGGAATCGAAAAAGTACTGCCATTTTCCACAACGTAACATGGTCTCGCGGTCTTTTTGACCCGCAAAGTATTTGTCACAATCCTTTTTACTAAGCGTCCCATGCTCAAGTATCGCTTCCAAACTGTTACTTTGATCGGTCAGAGCGATGAGCGGCACGGTAAATAAAAACTGTAACATAAAAAAGATACGAATCAGCATGGGTACTCCTGCGTAACGGGCCATAGAGATGGGCTAGGTTTAGCTAATCCTAATTACCGTCATATAAAATCCACTTCAATCTTATTAAGGCCTAGAATTTTGATTTATGCGAATGGGCCGTTTAGCTGATGTGTCGATGGAGGGAACTTCCGGCCCGAGGAAACATTCTTTGCCGGCGATTGGATGGAATCGATTTCCTAACTTTTCTTCAAGGTCAAATGACTAGGGTTCGGGTCCATTCGAAAGGAAGTGTTGCCTGGAATCGAGCTGCTAAATTCCAAATATTTTACGAAATACATCCGAAAGAATTTGGAACTCTCCAGGAATTAAACAAAAGTTACAGTTACGGCCATCTCGGATTTCGTTAATTTAAACTTGTAGAGTGCTGTCTCACATGAAATAAATGGCTTGGAATTAACAGTGAATTGAAACTTCATTGTGCCGACTGGCGCATAACTCAACAGGTGACCTGCATGCTTTGGCTCAGACTCATTTTACCCTATTTAGCATTGTCGGCTTGGATGGGGCTGGCTATTCCCACCGCGGTAGCCGCAGATAACACGAATCAGTGCATCAGGGACCTAGGCGGACTAAGCGTTTGCCAGGATCGCAACGCTTTTGGCCTTCCTAACGATTTGCAAGCCTGCTGTGATGGGGTTCGGCAGCTCTCTGAAAATAGTTGTCACTGCAATCCAGCGATCGATACTATCTTGGGAAAAGAGGGGACCAAAATTTATGATCTCGAGGCTATCTGCCGGATCGCCCAGCCCAAAAAATGGGACCCATTAACGCCGTTCTTCTTGCGTAAGTGCGATTTGGTGCAAACTCATGAGTATGGCTGTGAAAAGCCCGATATTGAGATTGACGGGGAACGAATAAAAACAATCTTTCTATTTCAGGCGGGGTTCACCCAATCGAAGGACGAGAAAGTATGTCTAGATACTCCCGCTTTCACCGATCACCTAGCCAAAGTGTTCAGGCCAGACATCCATTTTAATGTTCCCTACGGAATCGGTACCTACGAGGGTACCCAAAACGTTGCTGAGTATCTCGGCATGGCTTTTAACGGACTTACCCACGGATTTTGGTTCAACGATACCACTTTTGATCCGACTAAACGCGCTCGTTTTGACGTTTCGTCCGACGGGTCTACATGGGGGTTGGGCAGTATGAGTAAAGGTAACTTTCTTCGGGGCACGGTTCCCTATCAAGACGCCTACCTTGAGCAAGAGGTCAAGTTTGAAGGCTGCAATACCCTTGCTTCCAACTACTCGATACTCCCAACAGACGGCATGCGCTTTGTGATCGAGCGTATCGTGCAGACAGCTGATTTGAGCCAACGTTGGGGTATCGAAGACATTTGCCGCTATCACACTACTTTCTGTGCGGACGATCCTGAAACTCGACAGTATCAGAGTGAGCAAGAGTGTCGGGATTATATGAGGAGTTTACCCTTATACACCAAGGCGTGCGGGCCAAACCGACCACTAAGCGGTAACTCTCTCAGTTGTAAGTACAAGCATCACTTCATGATTCCCGCCAATCCAAAGATGCACTGCGCGCACATCGGTCCTAAGGGTACTATGGACCCGAACGATCACCTTAAGTGCGATGATGCTACTGAATGTGGCAAAGACGTAGGGCAGGACTCGTGGCCTCCCATTCTAGAAATTGGAGAAAAAATTCCAGCGGAGACGAGAAAGGTTTTCGAACAGAACAATGTTGATTACCAATCAGAACCGCTCGGATGTGCAATTCCAAGCAAACAGATGGGAAATCTTCCTATGTAAGGGGAGAGGGCGGAAACCTGCGTTGGGTCAGGAGCGCTCCATTTAAACGTAGTCCGAAGCAGACGAAGCCCCGATATAAATTTATCGGGGCGTTTTGCGAGGAACTCTTACCGGCACCTCAAGCCCCTGTCTAACAGGTGAGGTGAAAAATTCTGTGACGATCGCCGGTGTGCTGGGAAAAACGCACATTTCAGAAGATTGGGCAAATGCAGAAGAACTGAATAAAAATAGGGGCTGTTGACGTTTGGCTACGCCAACGTCGAACATCCCCAGTAACGCAG
>CAXSGP010000142.1:0-9502 GCA_964236955.1 uncultured Oligoflexus sp.
GCGTTACTGGGGATGTTCGACGTTGGCGTAGCCAAACGTCAACAGCCCCTAAGCATTGGCAGATGAATCGAAAATTTCGTGAAGCCATTGCTACACTTCACGCCTACGTTGCCCCCATGGGTCTCGACCGCCATTTTGACAAAACTGAGACCCACGCCCCAACCTTCACTGTTCCTCGCATCCTCTGCGTAGGCCCGTGCGAAGGGTTCAAATAGACGAGTTTGCGCATCTTTCGGTATCGGATCTCCTTCATTTTTAACTTCAAGCGTTGCATAGCTATCGCTTTTTCCGACAAATATAGTGATAGGACTCTTCAACTGGCCATATTTCACAGCGTTTGTGGCAAGATTGTCCAGCACGCGCCTTAAAATTGAAGGGTCCCATTGCCCCTTCACCTGTTTACCGAGGACAAGCTGAAATCTGTCCCCATACTGAACTTTAAGATCGGCTGCGGCTTCCTTAATAAGCTTGGACAGATCAACTTTCTCGAGATTAAGTTGAAGTTCATAGCCGGATTTAAATCGGGCCACGTCGAGAAGATCTTTCAGCATCGTTTCCGCTCTTTTTAGATTACGCCGGACTATTTCCACGGTGCCGCTCGTGGTCTCATCCACTGGCAGATCCTCCTCCAGGAGTTCAAGTCCCATAAGGGCCGTTCCCAGAGGACTCCGCAGGTCGTGGGATACCGTTGCAATATATCTGTTTTGTCGTTCGGCAAGTGAATCGGCCATTTCGCTTCTTATGCCGTTGGTTCTTTCTGCAAAGAAGGCTTTGGCTGCTTCCTCCATAGCTCTTTCAATGGAGGATGCTAGGTAGTCCCTAATTTTCGGCTGCAATCGCCGATGTCCATCGACTTCAAGCACGTCATAGATAGACTCCCTTAACAGCCGATACTCCTTCAGCACTTCCTGCACTTCGTAAGACGGCTGAATCGCACGTTCATGCCCATGGGTACGGCAAATTTCATTGCCCTCACGTACCGTTTCGCTTGCGAGTGGGTCAAGGGCATTGGCTAAGTGGTCTAAAAACTCGGGAAGATGATCGACTAGTACGAGCCGGTCGACGTCCTGGGCTGCATCGACCTTGAGGGAAGCACGCTTAACCCAAAGCGAAAGGATGCGGTCCTTGTTCGCACGGATTGCGCAAGCGATGGCGTGAGATTCTTTTTGCAGATGAAGCATCGTAATTCCTTCTTAGAAATGGAGCCTAAGGAAATTCTGAATAAATGTGAATTTTATGGAAATCCGGGCCGTAATTTGGGTTAGGAACCAAGCGTTGAAGAAACGGAATGCGACCCTTCCATTGCCGTTGTTTATCAACCACTGATTACCCATACCCTTGGTGCCATAACTACAAATTTGAAGTTTTGGAACTTTGCCGCTGTAGTTTACGCAAGAAAATTCAATTGTATAAGAGTAAATGAAGTAGCGTGTCATTTTTCTATTTCTGCGCCAAAGCCCGACCCTTCGCTTGCAAAGAAAGGCGAAAATCTCCGGCCTTTTTCTTACGAATTTCATATCATCTTTTTCTAATCGCGATATTATCTTAGGCTAGTATTCTGGGCATGAATGTTAAGAGAGGATCTCGCACTTATCTCAGCAAGGGCAATCCGTGCCTAGCCGTTGCGGGGTAAGATTAATAAGTCTGAATAAAGGGATCGTCGATGACGTTGGGATCAGTGGAATTGATTCATAAATATAGAGATTTGGTTGTAAACTATCATCTGTTGCTGCGAGACATTGGTCCGATCTCACCTCTCGTCGTTAGGCTTTATGAAGATATCAATTTGATCCAAAGCTTTTTAGGAATGCCTGAGATGTTTATACTCGAGGTTCATGCATGGGCGAAAGGGTATATAGACACCATGGGAACCTTACGGTTTGTCTCCTGACCTCAGCCTGCGCGAGCCCTTGTCGGTAAAAGCTCAAAGGGCGCAAGGCAGAAAAATCCACGACCCTTGCCGCTGCCCAGGTCGACGCAAGCTTTAATCTCAAGCTCCCCTGATATTTAAAACGAAACACCGAGTCTGGGAACGTGAATCGTTTGGAGGGAACATGGTCCCGCGTTTTTTGCAGGTCGTCAGCGCTTTCACTCTTTTGCTTCTTTCGTCGAACTGTTCGGATAAACCCGAAATAATTAAAGAACTACCCGCCGAGGCCTCGGTTGCCCGGGATGATTACTTCTTTCAAAAGGTCAAGCCGCTTCTCGATGCACGCTGCGTGACCTGTCACGCTTGTTATACCTCCCCCTGCCAGCTAAACCTGGCTGACTTTGAGGGCATTCGGCGTGGGGCAACCAAGATCAAACTCTATGAAGGTTCGCGGCTCGAAGAAATCGATCCCACCCGTCTGGGAATTGACGCTCACGACTATCTCGCCTGGAACAAAAAGGGCTTTTTCCCCGTCGCGCAGGGCGGCGAATCCAGTCTCGTTATGAATCTTGTGAAGCAGCGGCAGCTCAATCAGGGGCCGGTTAAGGAAAAAGCCAATCTAAGCACGGAATGTCCTAAAGACTCGAGTGAAATGGTGGATTTTCTCAAAGACCATGCGGAAAAAGGCATGCCTTATGGATTGCCGTCCATGACAGACGGCGAGTCCGCGATCCTGAGTCGTTGGCTGAACGACGGTTATCCGGCGTTAAGTTCTGAGGGCAAAGCGAAGATAGAATTTATCCGTCCGGCGGAGCAAAAGGAGATCGCTACCTGGGAGGAACTTTTGAATCGCTCTGATCCTAAATCGAAGCTGATAGCGCGTTACCTCTATGAGCATCTTTTTCTGGGTGCAATCGAATTCACGGATACTCCAGGATCATTCTTTCGGCTTATACGCTCGGAGACCGGCGCTCCCGGCAAACCTTATTCGGTAACATCCCGTCGCCCCTATGACGCCGCAGGAAGCTTTTTCTACCGTTTTGAGAAGCTGACGGCAACCATCACCCATAAAAATCATCTCGTGTACCCATTTTCAGCGGCGAAACTACGGCGTCTCCACGAACTTTTTTATGACAAGACATGGGACATCGCGCTCAAGGATTACCCATCTTATGAAGTCGAGGTCGCAGCTAATCCATTCGTCGCCTATAAAGCGATACCGGTGGAAAGCCGCTATCAGTTTCTCCTCGATAATTCCTTCTATTTCGTAAGTTCGTTTATTAAAGGCAGCGTTTGTGAAGGCGCAACGGCGGTCAGTGTTATAGACGAAAAGTTTTTCATATTTTTCATTGATCCCAAAACGCGCGCCAAGGATAGCCTCGACAGCTTCACCGCACATGTTGCAAAGGACCTCGCAACCCCTTCCAAGTCGGGTTTTTGGAACAATTTCTACGTAGGCTACAAAAAATCGCAGATGGATTTTGTCAATGAGCGGCAGAAGCTTTTTGGAGCCCTCTATCCAAAGGGTGCGGCTCTTGACGATATCTGGAACGGTGATGGAAAAAATCCTGAAGCAGTGCTTACCGTGTTTCGTCATGACGATAATTCTTATGTTCAGGAAGGGGCTCTCGGCGAGGTTCCTAAAACCGTATGGGTAATGGACTATACAATCTTTGAACGGCAGTACTATCTTCTGGCCGCCGGTTTTGATGTTTTTGGAAATGTCTCACATCAGGGTTCGACTCGCCTTTATATGGATAATCTTAGGGTAGAAAGCGAGGACCTCTTTCTTTCCTTTCTGCCCGGGGAAAGCCGCGAACCTTTGCGAAAGTATTGGTATCGAGGGGATCTCGCAGCCAAGAAAATGGAATGGCTCAATCCCTATGGCGGTATTCCCAGCTCCCCTCGCATCCCATTCACTCAGAAAGATGTAAAAAGTGAACTCGTCGCAAAAATCATAAACCAGCGTTTTAATGCCACCGTCAGGGGCGGTGCGACTCTCAAGGCCTGCTGCGGCAGCGCGGACACCCGGGTCACAGAAGCCTTGGATAAACTTACCAGACTGAAAGGCGGTTTTATCCGCGCTCTTTCTGACCTGACCCTTCTTTATGTGGAAGGGGCTAAAGGAGAAGGGGATGCTCAGAATCCGACCCAATCGGATCAGGTCTATAGTCTGATCCATCACAAAGCTCACACCAATATTGCCCTGCTTATCGATGAGAAGGAACGTTTTGAACCTTCTGAAGATACGGTGATGGTTCAGCTTGGGGTGATGGGAGGCTTTCCCAATTTTATTCTTCATGTGAAGGCCACCGAGATCGACAGGTTTGTCGCCGACACGATTCGGATCACAAGTTCCCAACAGCCCGAGTTTGCCGCCTGGTTAAAGCACTATGGGGTGCAGCGGGGACGGGCCGATTTTTGGGTCTATTTTGATAAGGTCCAGTCCTGGTTTGATAGGATCAAGGGCAATAAGGGCGGCATACTCGATTTAAGCAAATATGAGATCTGGTGAGCGACCTTGGGGCGCAGGCAGCCCCAATTCGTTACAGGGCGCTCTGAGGGAGGACCTACCGCCGCCAGGCAGTGGGTCCACACAAGCAACTATTTGATGCGTTTCAGGTAGTAAGTCCGATCACCAATACAGGTATCATATTCACCTTTGCAACGCGGGCCATCGGATACGACGATGGACTGGGTTTCATCGACCGCGGTGAGTCTGAAGCCGCTGACAATGGAACCGGCCATCGTTTTATCGTTATTATAGTAAAGACCCCCATCCTGAACACCCGCATCATTGGTCGATCGCCCGTCCATATAAAACTTAAAGCTTGATCCTGAAACCCCTTCAAAGAGGCGGGATACGGATCCAAGCAGAGGTCCGGCACCCTGTATATATTTTGCCGGTGTAACGGACGGATCGTACTTGCCGTTGGGATGCGAAAAAGCCAAACCCATCTGGGGAATGCCGTCTTTGACGACAAACTGCATCGCCCCTGAGTTGTAGTGGTTCCAAACTCCCGGCTCTGTAGACACGGCATAAACCTGCGAAGTTAATCCCGATGTGCTCAGGAAAGCAAACGCAGGAATATAGTTCAATTTGAAAGCAGCGGTGCCCACGGGAAAAAAGTCACAGCTGTTAAGGTTCCACATGTTTTTGGTATCGGAACATACATTTGACTCAGGAAATCCAACAGCCGCAGGAATCTTAGTCCCATCGCCGAGAAACGTGGTGGAAGGCTCACTGCCATCGATGGGGTAATTTCCGCCTGAACCGAGCCAAGCCGTGACAACCCTGGTGCTGTCAATAAGAATGTTTATAACATGGTTTGCCGGCACAGCTTCACCTTCAGGGGCCTTAATCGGGGCATCCCCATTAAACGGCTCAGGAAAGAGCGAAATTGTTCCGCAATTTCCGTTGACGCTGTTCGTGACGCTCTCGGAACAGTGCACATAAGCGAAACCGTATTTATATTCCGCATAACCCTCAGCCACCATCTCAGCCTTGGTCAATCGGCCGGCAGCTGTTTTAACTTCGGCTGCGGTGGTAAATACTGTTCTATCGATTGAGCCATCATTATCCGCATCCATATACGCATAGGCTGTAAGCTTATAATTGGGTTTAAATTGGACGTTGACGCGATCCCAGGTCCCGGCTTGAAGGACGCCGCTAACCGTAACACTGCTGTTAACGCCAGCGGAAATGTCGAGTTCGCCATTCTCAATCGGGAAAGTGGATCCCGTTTGTGTAGCCGAACCGAAACTGATGGAAGTTAAAGTGATCTTAAAGCCTTCCACCACCGCTTCGCTGGTCGAAACACCCATTCCATCATATTCGCCATTCGCATAATCCGGGCTTTTAGGCCCACTCAGCAAACTTGCCGAAAGACGTTTGAGGGTAGGCTGTGAGATAGCCAGGGAGCCAGCTTTAACGATAACGGTCTGGCCGTTGTTATCATCATCTTTTTTTGAACAGGCAAAAATGGGGAAAAATAGTAGAACACTAAGCAGGTAACGCATAAAACCCCTCCCGAAAAAGTTACTCGTTCATCATAGCAGATTATGAAGCTCAACACGCACCGTAACAGAGGGGATGGGAATCCGATCAACGGCCGAGGACCAGTCCCTGAGAGCCAGCAGGGCGGGTCATGCGCCTTATGATTCCGATGGCAATTAATTATGAGAAATATTGTGATCCTTTAACGCGTAATTTTTGGAAATTGCCAAATCCCAAGCCATGGAAGGGCTCAAGTAGTCAGCGTTGACTCCGATTATCTCGGGTCACCTTTTGCTTTTCCCGTGTTGGAGGAAGAACGGATTGAAACGGCTCGTGTGTATCATGGCTTTCCTATTATCCTGCCCCATCTTTGGCAAGGATCTGTCCCTTCAGGAAGTGATGGGCAAGGTTGAAAGTCAGAATTTTGAAGTGCGGGCAGCACGGGCGCAAACCGGTGCCTTAGAGCAGGGATATGCCGCATCCTCCGGACGCTATTATCCAAAACTCGATCTCGATACCCGTTACACGCACCTGAACGACGAAATTACGATGGACCTGAGTCCAATCCGAACAGCGATCATTTCAAGCAGTGCGGCAGCCGCCGGAGCCACGGCAGGAGCCAATGGCCCGGCGGTGAGTGGAGCCTTTGCCTCCGGCTTAAATACCCGACTGCCGGCCTTCGATCTCCAGGTTCAAAAGCAGGACTACTTTAATGCCGCGTTGATCCTTACCCAACCCATCTATACAGGCGGGAAAATAGGCGCCGCCCGGGAGGCCAAATACAGCGAATGGAAGGCCTCGGAGCTGCAGACCGAAGATACCCGTGACCGGCTGTTGATAGCGGCCACTCAAGCTTACTATGGCGTGCACTTAACCCAAATCTCAATGGAGGTACGCAAGGAACTGCTGGATCGCCTGAAGAACCATCAGGTCCTAAGCGACAAGCTTTTGGCCGAAGGTCAGATCACCAAAGTCACCAAGATGAACGCCGACGTAAAACTCGTGGAGGCCGAAGCCGAATACCTCAAGTCCAAACATGAAAATCAAATGGCCTGGAATCAGCTCGGCAACCTTATCAATGAGAAACTCGACGCCACACGGCTAAGCACCGATCTTCGAATTGGCGACAGGATGGAGGACCTCGAATACTACCGGGAGCGCGCAGCGCAGCGAAATAAAAGCCTGAAAACTGTCGACCGACGCATGGAGATGCTCGATGCGAAGTATACGGCTACCCGCGCCGATCACTTGCCCAGTGTCTTTGCCTTCGGCCGATATGAACTCTATAAGCACGACCTAACGCTCACCGAACCCGAGTGGTACGTTGGCATCGGAATGAAAATCAACATCTTATCCGGGGGCGAAGTCAGCAGTAACATCGCTCAGGTAAGGTCCGAACAGTCTGCCGCCCAATATACCAGGGAATCGACTAAGCAGCAAATCGACCTTGGCGTTCAGAAATTGTATACGGATATGCAGATCGCCAATGATCAGTATCGGACTCTCCAGTCAGCCGTCAGTCTCGCCGAAAAAAGCGTGGAATTAAGCGCGTCATCTTATAAAAACGGAGTGCTTCGGTCGGTCGATGTCATCGACGCCTATGCGTTGCTGGCTTCCGTCAAACTCTCGCGCTTCAAGGCTCTGTACGATTACAATTTGGCTCTTTTTCAATTGAAGCGTCTCAGCGGCGACGCCGGCGATCTTTTGCAAACCACAGGACGGGATAATAAGTGAAATATCTTCTAATGACAGGGCTAATCGCCATAACATTGACATCATGCACCAAGAAAAAAGAACTGGGAAGCTTCTATGGTGAAGTCGAAGCGACCCAGATCGATGTAGGCGTTAAGCTGCCCGGTCGCATCAACAGGATCTTGGTTTCCGAAGGCCAGGATGTCACTCAAGACGCGGTGTTGGGCATCCTCAGCAGTCGCGAGATAAGTGCTAAACTTCAATCGGCCAAAGCTGGCAGCAAGGAAGCGCAGGAGCAACTTAGTCTTGCCACAAGTACTTTTAACCGAATGAAAAATCTTTTCAAAAGCGAAGCCATTACCGCCCAGCAATTCGATGAAGCCAAATACAAATTTGAGGCTGCTCGCCAAAAGCTGACGGCCACCGAGGGTGTCGTGGACGAGGTCGATGCCGCTTTTGACGAAACTCAGATCAAATCGCCCATTGCTGGCGAAATCGTATCGATCGTGTCTCACATTGGCGAACTCGTTTCCCCGGGATATCCCGTCATAACCCTGGTCGATTTAAAGGACCAATGGGTTACCTTCAATGTCAGGGAAGACGATTTGAAACGCATCACGAAAGACCGGGAGGTATCGGTGTGGATTCCCGCATTGGACAAGAAGGTCTCGATGAAAGTCACCTATATTTCCGCTTTAGGGGCTTTCGCAAAATGGAAATCGACGGGAGAATCCGGACGTTTCGATCTGAAGACCTTTGAAGTGCGGATTCGGCCGGCAAGCTTTGTCGCGAATTTGCGGCCTGGCATGAGCGCCATTGTAAGCGTTGATGCGCTATGAGGTTTCTTACGAGCTTTGCCCTCAGGGAATTCAAAAGGATACGCGGACACCAGGGATTCCTTTTCCTCGTGCTTGTCTGGCCCCTGCTTTACGCTTTTCTATTCGGACGCATTTACTCCGAACGGGTCATTAGCAAATTGCCGGTCATAATTTTGGACGAGGACAAATCCCAGCTTTCCCGCACGATTCTTCGTTATCTTGATTCCTCACGTAGTTTTAACATCATTCAAACGGCGGAAAATCCTCAGGACATAGAAGATTCGATCGCCAACAATCAAAGCTCGGTAGGCTTTTATATTCCACGTAACCTTGAAAGTAGCTTGAAAAGAGGTCAACCGGCCAAGGTCATAGCCTTCGTCAACGCATCGAATCTATCGATAGGCAACCTCGCCACCGCCGACCTCCGTTTGATAGTGGGAACAGTATCGGCTGGTATTCAGTTGAAATACCTGCAAAAATCGGGAAGTTCGTCCAAGCGTGCCCTCAATCAGATTCAGCCCTTAAAAATTGAAACCGCCCGATTGCATAATCCAGGCTTCAGTTATCTCAATTATGTGGCACCTGGCCTGTGGGCGGCAATCCTCCATCAGCTTCTCGTCCTCTTCGGCTCTCTGGCCCTGGTCAGGGAGTTTGAGCTCGGTCGTTCTCGGGAACTCTGGGCGATGGCTGACAATAGCCCGTGGCGCCTGCTGCTTGGCAAAGTCTTTCCTTATCTCATAATCGGCACCTTGCTTTTCGCCTCCTATTTCAGTTTGCTCTTTCCTGCCTTTGATCTGCCTCTCGAAAACTACGGGCTGAATATTCTTATCTTTTCGCTGCCCCTTATCCTGGCAGCTGTTAGTTATGGGCTGGCACTATCCGCAGCGACGAAAAGCACCTTGAGCGCCATCAAAGGGGTTCTCCTGCTTACCTCGCCGGCATTCTCCCTATCCGGCTTTATCTGGCCCCTATCATCGATGCCGGTGCCTCTGCAGTGGCTGGCCCAAATCATACCTTTAACGCCTTATCTGAAGGGCTATCGCAAAATTATTCAGGAGGGAGCGCCGCTGAGCGCAGTGGGCTGGGAAACCCTACACCTTTTCATCTTGGCCAGCGTCGCGCTGT
>CAXSGP010000143.1:0-9364 GCA_964236955.1 uncultured Oligoflexus sp.
ACGAGTTTGCCTGTACTTTTCAATCACTTATCTCAAACGTCAACAGCCCCTAGTTGCGGTAGGAATGCTTGGGCTTAGGGTAGGCTTACTGTACCCAGCCCGTAGCATTAACTTTCGCGATCCCTATTTAGCTGGCGATTTTGATAACCATTTTCAAAGAAGTCTTAGTTATTCCAGGTTGCTAGTCAAATACCAGCCTACGGGATTACGAGCCTTAGCCTTTTGCTTTAAATGGTCAATAGAATCTTATAGTTATATATTTTTATGAGGGGTTCAATAAAAGTCGAAAAGCGGTTTTTGACGGGCTTGAGAAAAAATTTGACACAGGAAAGCGGTCGATTACAGCCCTTCTGGTCTGGATCGAAAGGATTCCTAAAAACGAAAGGTAAAGGATGAACACGGACTGGAAAATTTACGCCTTAGGCTCGGCCTTTTTTGCAGCATTAACGGCAATTTTTGGCAAAATCGGCGTTGCGGAAATAAATTCAGATCTTGCCACTTTTTTGCGAACACTCGTCATAGTTATAGTTTCAGCTCTGCTGATTACCTTTAAGGGTGAGTGGCAAAGCCCAGACCTCCTTTCGATCCGAGGCCTGGTATTTTTGGTGCTATCTGGCATCGCCACTGGATTTTCCTGGCTCTGTTACTACCGTGCTCTTCAATTGGGACCAGCTTCGAAGGTGGCTCCGGTGGATAAGCTCAGCGTCGTCATGGTCGTACTATTTGCTCTGCTCTTTCTTGGGGAGAAGCTGACTTGGAAAGTCGGGGCGGGAACCTTTTTGATAGGGGCAGGGGTTGTGCTCCTGGCTTTATAAGATAGGTGTAAGCGGTTCTCCTATAGTATTTTTTAACTGAAGATTAATTCTTTTGATATTTCAATGGATTGCGAATCTGATTTTTTCCAAAATCCCCTCATGGGAATTTAGATTCTGCCGAAAAGGCATTAGATTGTAATACTGCTGCAAGGATCCCTCATGCCGCGTCGTGATATGTCCAGATACTTATGCGTGACTGCTTTCCTTTCGGCTTCAGTTCAACTGGGCTGTTCCCCTCCTCCGGCGCGGGTGCAGCCTTCGATATATGCCGGCAAACCGATCCGAGACTCGGGTGATACGGATATTAAAGAGGGGGGGGGACCAGCTGGGGATACGGATCAAGAGGGGCCTGAAGAAAAACCGGCGAGTGATTCCGGCAGCGATAGTCCACAAGCCGCTCCTGAGCCAGGCTCAAGCGTTCCATCAACAAACCCACAGGCGCCACAGCCTGGTCTCCCACAACCTGTGCCCGTTCCCGTTCCCGTTCCAGGAGGTTCAAGCCCTAAGCCGACACAGCCTTCACCTGGACCTGTCCCGCAGCCCTTGCCTCCGGTTCCCGCGCCCCTTCCCTCGCCAACGATTCCGGCGATGGAAGCTGGCGATTGCCCGAGTGGTCCTGCCGTCAATCAAATAACAAAATGGTGGGCAACGATGGAAGGAACCATGGTTCCCAACTCCGGAACTCTGGTAAGGAAAGAGAACGGCAAAAGTGTTGCCAAGGTCACCTGGAAATTTGAAGACTGGCATGTCGTACCTGTATGGATCGGCAATGCTTCCGATGCAAACGTCGACCTCACGAAATCAAAAACGATGATTCTCGGCTATCAGGCTCCCGCTGATTTTTACATTCAGATGCGGCCTGGCGGTGCGGGCTGGAGCGGTGGTGCCCAGTGGGGCGTTAAAATTCCCAAAAGCCCCGATAAGTTCACCATGTTCAGCGTCCCGCTTGAAGAGGCGAGTTGGGGTGTTATTCCCGGTCTGGAAAAATCCAGCCATCCCTTCCGGGAAGTTCTGGGCATGGTGCACGGTATGGTCATTGTCGGCAAAGCGCCTGGTGATTATGCATTTAACGCTATGATCTTTGATAACTTTACGCCGCCTTGCCGATGATTGATGAGTCCCGGACAAACACTATTTAGAGAGCCGGTCCGATCCCCTCTTTGCCCGTATACGTCAGGACCGCAATGGCGCTTACACCCGGCCGTTTGATATCGGTGTTGAAGCGGCCTAAGCCTAGGGATAGAGTCAACATTTTATATCCATAGGCTTCAAGATTGGAACGCACAAAAACATAATCCGCTTCACTCGCGGAGATCCGTCGGTCCAGATCGCCTCTCTGCAGGATCATGCCCGCGCTAATCTTTTCACTCAGTTTTTTTCCGAGAATAAATGCTGACACATTGAGGTTTGATCCATCCGCACGATAGATCAGGGCATTGCTTGGATCCATCAGATTTTGATCGCCTTCGCTGTTGGCCTCGTAGAAAATCCTCTGATACTGAGCTGAGAGGAAATAGGATTCATAGGCTGAAAGCAGTTTGAGGGTAAGCTCGCGATCGTTCAATGCACCCAGGCAGGTGTTCGCCTTGCAATCATAGCCTGTTGCCTCCAGGATGCGGTGACTCCAATTCCTGGCCAAAGTCACTCCCAGAAAGGAGAGCGGGAAAATATCGAGGGCGGCCTTGCCACTGAACACCGAGGGGCTGACCGAGGCTGAAATCGCCGGGCGAACATAGCCAAAAAAGGGGGTCGTGGGTTCTCCCCAAAGCAATTGATGAAGGCCTACTGTCGGATCGATGGAAAGTCCAGGCGAGTAGGTTCTCCCCGAAATATCGGCAGCGTAGTCCCAATCGGCGGCGGACAGATTCTGCGTTTGAAATAGGGCCCCAGCCAGGATCAGCTTGATGAAAAGTGGAGTTCGATGGCATCGCATTATTAATTCTCCGCATAAGCAAAAAGGCCTGGACCCAACCCGTGTCCGTCCGGAAATGGGATGGCAAGGCGTGAGGCAGAAAAAAAGCGGAGTTTATTCCCCAAAGATGAGAATTTTTTTCTGCCGATGAAACGCAGCCATCGCCTTTTCCGGACAGACACTAACTAGATCAGAAATTTCAGCTGGCTGCCACCGCTATATTGCCTGGCTTGCAATCAACCTGCGCTCTTTCAAAGCATATGATAGAAGTCATAGATTGGGATGGATAGGGGGCAACCCGCTTCAAGCCCATGGCATTTGACTTACGAAACGGAGGACTCCATGGCAATTACACCCTTGATTCTTGGATCCGGCAATGCCGGCAATGCTATCGCCAAGAGTTTGGCTTGCATCAAAATTCTGCGGCCCGAACTCAATTTAGAAATGCCCATACGGCTGGAGCGAGGCGCTTCGCTTGCGGTGGAAAGAAAAAACCACGCCCATCCCCTCCTTTGCATTGCCAACCCTCACGGCCTGCACGCGGAAGCGATATTGGAGGCGGATCGTCTGGGCTTTGAAGCGATACTTTGTGAGAAACCGGCTTGTGTCAATCTCGAGGAGCTGCAAAAACTGAGTCTAGTGAAAACACCGACTGCTATTTTGCATGGCTATCGTCAAACCTGGGGCGTGCAAACTCTCAAGCAGATGGTGGACGAGAAGAAATTCGGCGAAATTATTTCGATTGAAGGCCGCTACTGGCAAGCGTCGGCAGCTGAAAGAGCCCTCACAAAAAGCTGCCGGGACGTGCCCAGGGGCTGGAAGGATAGCATCCCGCTGGCCGGGGAATTTGATGTCTATCTCGATATTGCAACCCACTGGGTGGACGCTGCGAGCTTTCTCTTTGGCCATGCGCCGTCCCGAGTTTTAGCCTGGCGGTCCTTCGTCAATGCCGATTCTCCGCATCGCGATTCGCATGTGCAACTGACTCTTAACTATCCCAATGCAGGACGGGCCTTCGCCTCAATTTCAAAAACGATGCACGGTTCAAGCAATCATTTTGAAATCAATGTGATCGGTTCCATGCTGGCAGCCACCTGGCATTTCCAGAGGCCCGATGAAATAGTCATAGGCGAGGGCCGCGATAGCCGGACCTTGACCCGAAAGGATAGCGAGCTTGGCTCCAGGAATCCTCCCCATCATGGTATGGGCTGGCTTGAGGGCTATATTGAAATCACGTCCTGCCTTCTGCGTGATGTCTTTCAAGGAATACGGAGCAACTACCCGCGCCTTCAGGAGAGTCTGAAAAATCTCGAGCCGATGCTGAAGGCCGAATGGCAAAAGTAGGGTGCGTAGTCGCGGCGTGAAGGCGAGAGGGATGATTTTTTAAGACCACTATTTTCGGCTTATAGTTTGCTCCCAGATCTCCTGGCCTTTGTGATTCACAAAGACAAAACGGGCTGATTTATCATAAAGCGTGAGTTCGGCAAATCCAATTTCATTGGTGCGGAAGAGGCATTCCTGTTCGCTCGGCATAACGTGCTCGCGGATCTCTGAGCCATGACCGATAATGGCGCTATGCATGCCCCGCCAGGGAGCAAAGACCTCGGCATGGTGCTCGTGTCCGGCAAAGAGAAAATTTACGGGATACAGCTCGAGGAAGGGCAGGAAGACTTCCTTCATTTCCTCATGATCCCCCCGCAGGCCGGTCGACCAAAGATGGTAATGGCAGGAAATAATGGTCCAGTCCGGAGTGGGCTCGGCAAGCTGACTGCGGGCAAATTCGAGGGCTTCAAAAGGGTAATGAAAGACACTAAGCGGCGCGCTCACATTAAGAATAATAATTCTGACGTTTTTCGTCCGAATTACATAATTTTCTGCAGGTAAAATCCAGCCGCCCTTGCCCTGTCGCAGGGCATCCACTTCGCGACTGTATTGCAGGTGCGAAACGATCCGCCCTTCATCCATGTCGTGATTTCCAGGTGTTTGATAAATCGGAACACCCGCTCGAATCAGGTCGGCGAAGGGCTCCTCGAAAATGGTCTTCATAATTCCAGGCGAGGTCGAATCATACTGGTTGTCGCCTGTGGAAAGGGCAAGATCGAAGGGTTTTAGGGCATGTCTTTTACCCATCGCCCGGCCCAGCTCCCGTTGCTCGGCATTGCCTCGCCCGGCATCTCCATAGATAGCTAAATGAGTCGCTTCCCTATGCATAGTGACCTTCCTCCGAGCGGCAAAATTTTCGTATAAGCTCAATTTTACTGCACAGGGGAGGAATCTTATAGCGAAAAGGGGGATCTTTGATTTTTTTAACCCCATTCCTGCCCTTTCCTCTGAAGCTTATTGCGGTCCGCACCTGGTGCTCGTGGAGAATCAAACTCGCGCCTGGCACAGGTTAAATCCTGGCTTTTTTGCTGGATGGTTTTTTGTCTCGATTGAGATCGAAGTGTTAGCGTTTTGCGAGGCTTTTTGACATCCGATACGAGCCGTTGGAACTCATGCATGGGCCTTTAGAAAATGGCAGCGATGAAGTCAATTGTTCGGGAAAGTAAGAGGTCCGGCCAAAAAGGATTCGCTTGCAATTTTTAGACTGCATGCTATTGTATTGCAACTTATTGCCATAGGGTGCTGCTATCAACCACTCTGCACAAAACGGGAAGTCGACAAAGGTCATCCACGCGATTTTGGTGGTGATGCTGGTCTATTTGACTTCAAATGTCGGGCATCCGATCCAGCATATTTTGGATCGAGCCAATGGGACCGTCAAGGCTAGTCAGAGTTTCCCTGCGTGGGAAGCTTGTCAAGTACAGGCTTCCTTACCAAACTCCCAGCAGGCTAAGCCTGTCCCCCATGCTTCAGAAGCCGATTGTGCTAGCTGCAGCCTATTGAATGAATTTGCATTTAGTTTGAATCGAATGCCGCTTGTTTTGTTTTTTCCCTACCCTGGGGAAATTACGAATGGCCCCCTTATGGCTTCAAGGGCTCGACCTTTGGCCCGTCTAAGCGTCTCATCCCTCCGCGCCCGTGCCCCGCCTCACGCTCCATTCCCCGTCATTTAAAAAGCCTTTATCGAAAAATGAGTCTATCAAGGAGCAAGAGATGCCTCTCTACCGTTCGCTCGTTCTCGTCGTAATATGTATGTTTGCTACGCAATCCAACGCTCAAATCGCATCGAGCCCAAGTAGAGGAGGGGCGGCGATTCAGTCGATGAATCCAGACATCAGCGCCAGCATTCTTACGCTCTATCGCCAGTCCAAATATCATGGCAAAGATAAGGTCGAGCCCGATGGGGGCTTTTCACTGCAGGAAACTGAGCTGCAGTTCGCCGCCAATGTCGATCCCTATATTCGAGCGGCGGCACTGCTGTCCGTTCATCCTTCCGAACCTTCGGAACCCCTTCCTGGGGCTCCAGCAGCTCCGAGAGTGAAAGGCACGGAAATAGAGGCTGAGGAGGTTTTTCTTGAGACGATAGCCATTCCCTTTGTCACCTTTAAAGCCGGACGTTTTCACAGCTCACTCGGTCGCCACAATCTCTTGCATGCCCATGCGTTTCCCTTCATTGATGCCCCACTCATCAATCAAAGGCTCCTCGGCAGCGATGGACTGACCGAAACGGGTCTAAGTGCGGAAGTCCTTGTGCCACTGCCTTGGTACCTGGAATTGACCAGTCAGGCGGTTCAGGGCGATTCCACGGCTCTTTTTGCCAGCGAAAGCTCAGGCGACCTGGCTTCTATCAATCACATCAAAAATCTTTTTGAACTTTCGGACTCAAGCACCCTTGATGTCGGGATCTCGGCAGCCAGTGGCCAAAACTTTTATAATAAACGCAGTACGGTCGAAGGTGCGGATTTTACCTTTAAATGGCGGCCGGTTCAGGGCGGCAAATACACATCGCTTGTTTTTGCCGGTGAGTACCTGCAGGGCAACGTTCGAGGGCGGGAGGAGGATAGCAGGCTGAAAGGCTATGCGACCTGGCTGCAGTATCAATGCGCCGAACGCTGGTGGGTCCAGGCTCGAACCGAAGAAGCGGGATCGCCCGATGCAACAGGCCTTAAGCAGCACAAACAATCGGCTCTGTTAGCATTTTTCCCTTCTGAGTTTTCCGGTTTTCGGCTTCAGCTCGATAGGACGACCGGAGGCGGCCAAAAGGCTCTTGACGCGCTTATGCTTCAGGGCAATCTCATTATCGGCGCCCACCCGGCCCATTCCTATTGATTCACCTAAGAAATATACGGAGCCATGCGATGAAATTTTTTAAAGAAACTTTTGGGATGATATCTTCCGCTGCACGTTTGCAAAGTCTGGTTCTGAGCCTCTGCGCATTGAGTCTAGCGACTCAGGCGAAGGCGGCGATTTCGGTATTGACCACGGTGAGTGACCTCAATGCGATCGTGGCTGAAGTGGGTGGGGCTGAAGTCCTATCGGAAGCCTTCTGCAAAGGCTCCCAGGACCCACATTATATCGAACCCAAACCCTCATTTATGGTTAAGGCCAACCGCGCTGACCTTATCGTTTCGATTGGCCTCGGTCTCGAAGTCGGCTGGCTGCCTAGTATAATTAAAGGCGGCCGCAATCCCAAGATTCAACCGGGACAAGCCGGTTACCTGGAAGTCGGGACCTCGGTGCAGGCCCTTGATGTGCCCACGGGAAAAGTCACGCGGGCCGAAGGGGACGTCCACCCGGAAGGCAATCCGCACATTACCCTTGACCCCATCCGGGTCGGCGAAATCGCCCAGGTCATCGCCAAACGTCTCGGTGAACTTGATGGTGCCCATGCTCTTGTCTTTAAAAGCCGCGCTGATGCCCTTCAGAAGCGTCTGACCGATAAAACCAAGGGCTGGAGTGAACGTGTTGCGAAGTCAGGGGTGACAAAAGTCATCTCCTTCCACAAGACTCTGACCTATTTCTTTGATCGATTTAAAATTGAGAATCCTATTATTCTCGAACCCCTTCCCGGCGTGCCTCCAACCGCGAAGCATACAATGGAAGTCATAGAAAAGGCCAAAGCCGATAAGATTCCGTTGATCCTGGTTGAAAATTTCTTTGATCCGAACGTCGCCAATCGTATTGCCAAAGACGTCGCGAATCTCCGGGTACAGGTTGTGCCGGTATCGGTCGATGGCGAAGAGAAGATCAAGACGATCGACGACCTTTACGAATACCTCGTCCGTGCAATCGAAGGGAAAGTCAAAAATGGCTGATGTTCTGCTCTTTCTCGCGGCTCCCACCGTGATGTGCTTTGTTCTGGCTGGAATTCATTGTTACCTGGGCTTGCATGTCTTGGCCCGTGGTGTAATTTTTGTTGATTTAAGTCTCGCCCAGGTTGCGGCCTTTGGCGCAACGATAGCCTTGCTTTTTGGATATGAGCATGGCACTGCCGAGGCTTACTTTTTTTCCCTGGCGGCGACACTGCTCGCCGCGAGTCTCTTCGCTTTGGCACGCAAGCGGGAACGCTACTTTTCGCAGGAAGCGATTATCGGCATCGTCTATGCCTTCGGATCAGCGGCAGTGGTCCTTGTCGTCGACCGCATGGCTCATGGCGCCGAGCACATCAAGGAGCTATTGATTGGGCAAATCCTTTGGGTGACCTGGCCTGAGGTTTTAAAGACGACCTGTATTTATAGTGTTGTCGGGCTTGTGCATTACGTCTTTCGCCGACAGCTTTTGAACGCGTCCTTTAAGGGGTCGGGGCAGGTGAAAGCGATCTGGGATTTTCTCTTTTATGCACTGTTCGGTGTCGTCATCACCTCTTCGGTCAGTATTGTCGGCGTCCTGCAGGTCTTTGCCTACCTTATTGTACCAAGCATCGTCAGTACGCTCTTTTTTAAGTCGATCCAGGCCCGCTTGCTTTTTGGCTGGGGCCTTGGCATTGTCTTAAGCGTGATAGGGATGGGCCTAAGCTACGTCTGGGATTATCCCTCCGGCGCCTTTATCGTGGTCCTCTTTACGCTGATTCCCATCCTGCTCCTTTTATTTTCTCCTCTCATTAAGTTTCGTTATGAGGCCGGTGACGCGCTAAAGCACTGAAGCCAGATTGAAAAGATTGAAATGCATGAGGCCAACCTTCGGGTTGGCTTTTTTATGGTGTGTCCGGGCGAATCTCGCTGCTCCTAAAGAAATAATTCTTTGGGAGGGCATGGCATCAGGCAATGAACCTGCAAAAAAGAGTGAACATGATGCAAAGATATACTCAACAATTGTGTGTTTTTTCATTCAAACCTACGGCAATAATACGAGTAACTGCGTCGAGATTCCTGGCGGAAAAGGGTATCCTTCAGGACTTCATAAAGCCGTGAGTCAGTGTTGGGTGAGTAATCCCTGTACCTTGCCTCGAGACAGTTTTATCAAAAAAATTGGTTACGTTCAGATCGCACAGCAAAAGAAAATCAACTTTGCAGTTCAAGAATTCTGCCAGATCGTTCCGTAAGTCGGCCGGCAGCCTCCCCCCCCAACCAAAAGATTGAAAGAAAACTTATGGACTCCTCGGGAGCTACTATTTGACTCGCATGCTGATGTTTCGAGATAGGCTTTGAAAACGCAGGCTGTGCCGGCTGCGCGCTCAGGTTAGTTGAAAGAGCTGATGCGAAAACTAGGGGCTGTTGACGTTTGGCTACGCCAACGTCGAACATCCCCAGTAACG
>CAXSGP010000144.1:0-6853 GCA_964236955.1 uncultured Oligoflexus sp.
CTGATCTCGTGTCCTGGTTACCCGTTTTACCTCTGCTTCCAATCCACGTAGTGTCAAACATCAAGTCATAGCTTCACTGGATTTAAGAATATTACGTTATGCGCTGCCCAGTAAGAGTAAACCTTTGTATTGTCGCTTCCAATAGATATCTAACGCTTCATTTTCAAATGGATCAGCCGTCCGGGAATATAAACGATTTTTTCAAAACTGCTTTTCTTTAACCATTCGCAGTATAAATAAAATCCTTCGTAGTCGAATTCCAGCTGGTCGGCTTCCCCCGCCTTTAAACTTCGGCAATCGCTGATCGACTCCAAATCATTGGTCGTAATCACGTCCAAAACCTGATCGAGATCCTTCTGAGTCACCTTCGTAGGATTGCCCTGAAAGCCAAGTATGACTTTGGTATGGGGCAGGCGGTGAAACAGGGGCTGAAGCGTGCCATCGATTAGTATCAAATGATCGGGGTTAAGCCCAGCCATGAGCTTTTGAGATGCTTGGGGAAGTTCAAATGAATAATTATTGCTGACGAACATGCTATGGAACAGAAATCCCGAACTATTCATCAGGGTCACATACCCAGGTGCGGCCAGTACCAGTACGGCCAGATATTTCCTAAGCCTTATATCTTTGATGCGATGATAGACAGAGTCAAATCCAATGGCACTTGCCACCACTATAAAGGGCAGTGCCCCCAAAAGATAATGGTTGGTGATGCCATGGACCTGGCGGCTGCTTGCCCCTAAGATGAGCCCGAGGGCCGGAGCCGCACCGGCCAGGACCCAGGGGTTGCCAAAGAGTGTCAAGCCCGCAGGTATAAGGAGGAGGCAGATAAGCGCCGTCTCGATACTTAGACCGCTAAAAAAGTTTAGGATGACTCCCAATAATTTACCGGCCACTCCCCATTGGCCGTTAACCCAGCTGTTTTGATAGTAAGACATACCGTAATACTGATTGAGATTGGAGTGGGCGGGCATCCATACCAGGAAAAGATAGAGAAACGTGGCAAAACCCAAAGCGGCAAGGCCCGCCAGATACGGTGCTGCTTTTGACTTTCGGAACTTTAGAGCAAGTACTAAGGGGACCCAGCCACTGATCAGCCAATAGTTTTCCTTACAAAGACCAACGCCTAGCAAGGCAAGAACCAGAGCTAACCATTCTTTGCCGCGCAGCTCGTCCTTTCGCGCCAGGAGATAAGCAAGATAAACTAAACAGGGTAGGCTCAAGACTTCTGGAACGAAACTATAGAATATTCGACTGGCGATCGTTGGATGGAGAAAAAAAGCAATCGCAGACGTCGCTGCAGCAAGGGGAGATGACACTCCTTTTTTCGGCAGGCAATAAATGATAAAGAGTGCAGTAAGGGAAATCGACAGCCAATCTACCAACAGCAGGGTGAAGGAATTTGGCATCAACCTGTAGACTGGCATGAGGACGAGCACGATCGGTTGAAAATGATGCCCGAGAAACATGTCTTCACCGGTAATGCTACTGGCCCAGCCACGGCCCGACTCTAGATTGCTCAATATCTGCAAATAGATTCCACTATCAAAGGCATGTACCAGCCCGCTAACCGAACGGACATAACCCAAGCCCAGGAACAGGAGGCTTAGAAAGAGCAAAACGATGACTGCCCTTGAAGATCCCGGTGCTTTTGTCTGTCTGTCCATATGCTTAACGCCCTTAATCGTCAGAGTTCGAACAATCTGTGAGCACCCGCCGTGAGCTTCCTTAAAGGGCATCCGATTCAATGAGGCCGTGGTGGCCCTAGGCATACGGGGCCGCTTCGAACCTTGGCAGCAGGCGTAAATAATAGCTTTTGTGAACATTGACACGATAGCATAAAAAACCCATTGGGGTAGGGGACCTCTGTCAATCTCCCGGCGCCCCTTTTCCCACCTCGATCGCGCGCCCGGCCCTCAGCGGCGAAGTTCATTGCGAATCCAGGCGAAAGCAGCCTCCTGGATATCATCCACGCCCTCGGCGTTGAGAAAACTATCCTTCATTTCGTGATCAGGTACGATCTGTCCACCGTCGCCGACGATGATCATGGTCCAGTCGATCTTCGTCAGGGCTTCCTTGCTTTGCGCCTTATGATCGCTATCGGTGGTCTCGCCAAAGACCTTCGCTCCGGAATCAGCCTTCAGGCTTTTGACCAAGGCAACCGCCCCTTCACGCGTCGCATGATTGGTGAGAACGGCGATCGGCATCTTCGCCTTCACCTTAGGCCAATTGTTCAAGCCGTCGCCAAAACTATCACGCAGGTCGATGACCATGGCTTTGCATAGACTTGGGGCGTTTTCTAGTTTTGATGCGATGCTGCCCGCAACTCCCCGGTCGAGCCAGAACCATATCTTCTCCAGGCAGATACGGTTGTTGTCGACAACGGCGCTCCTACTTCCCAGTTGACTCAACTCGAGCGCCCATTGATCCAGCGATTGCCGTGTGAGATCCAGGCTGATCGGGGTGGGCGCAGTCAGGAGTTTTTGCTGGACGGAGAGCTTCCAGGATTTCTGCGCCTGAAATTCTCTGGAGTAGGGAGAAAATTCTTTGATGCTGATGCTATCGCCCCGGCGTAGGGCGCGGTTCTCAGAATACTGAACCAACCACTTCGCGCCGCGCTGGCTGAACCATGCTTTGGGCAAAACCAGTTCCTCACCGTTCAGCGCCCAGTACTGAGCATCATCGCGATCAAGTATTCGAAAACGAAGGCCACCCCACTGATCAAGAATGTGTTGCACACTTATTTTTAAGCCAGCTGGCGATTCACTTTGCTGGGCAGCCTGCTCAAGATGAAGGCGAACCTTGGACCAGTCATCTTGGTGAGACTTAATGTTAGGATCGAGGACCTCGAGTTTTTGCACCAGCTCCTGAATCGCATCTCTTTTGTCGAGCGTAGCGGCCCCAAGCGGAGGCAAAAGGAATAAGAAAATGAGGGCGATGGAATAGTTTTTCAAAAGAATCCTCCTTGCGGCGTGACAGACGCACAATACCTTCAATGCCAGTATTTTTCGTTGGAAAAAAAAGCCAGACTCTGGTTTAAACACTGTTCGATTCGATAATACTTGGTTTCGACACTAGGCTTAATATGCAAAATCAGAATGGCGCTGACAAAGATGAGATAGGTATAAGCCGGGTGAGTTCGTTTCTGCGATCTTCCACTCTCTTCTACCTCATTATGGGTACGGTCGGTGGTCTCGTCGCGCACTATCAGCACAAA
The DNA here is from genome assembly GCA_964236955.1 of uncultured Oligoflexus sp. Taxonomy (GTDB): domain Bacteria; phylum Bdellovibrionota_B; class Oligoflexia; order Oligoflexales; family Oligoflexaceae; genus Oligoflexus. The sequence continues at coordinate 3,218 of CAXSGP010000144.1, forward strand.
ATTTTCATGGCTGCTTTGACCATTCCTGCAGATTGGCATCTCTCCCTTCGTCTGCTCGGGATCGCGGTCATGGGCGCAGCTGTATTGCTCATTTTTAATTATATCTTCGAAGAACAATTCCCTTCGTTCAAAGCCTTTCGCTATATCCTTATGCAGATGGTGGGAGCGGCTTCCATACCGGCCTCCATCTACCTGGCCGCCCTGTCTGCGCTGGGCGAGGAACTGTTGTTTCGGGGCGCGATACAGCCCGAACTTGGCCTTATTGGGACGGCTTTACTCTTTGGTCTTTTGCATCTTGGACCGCAGGGAATTGTGTCGATTTGGACGCTTTGGGCCGTTTTATCAGGCTTGATGTTTGGTTGGATTTTTCAACAAACGGGCAGTCTTCTCCCCGTCATTTTATGTCACATTATCGTCAATACTATTTCGATGCTACGCCTTCGCGTGCAGTATCGTCGTTTTCTTGAAGCGGCTGCGAAGCACGAGGCCGCCAAGAAAATCCTCTCAGGATCCTGACGCCATGCTCCCTGGACACTTTCATATCGGTCTTTTTCAGCCTGAAATTCCTCAGAACACAGGAAATATCGGTCGCATCGTCGCCGCTACGGGGAATCGGCTGCATTTGATCAAGCCTTTTGGCTTCGGATTGAGCGACAGGAACCTACGTCGGCCCGGTCTTGACTACTGGCCTTTTCTCGATCTTGAAATTCATGACTCCATCGAGCCCCTGCTTGAAGCCTTTGATGGCAAGATAGCTTTCTTTTCAAAGTTCGGTGAGAAACTTTACACGGATATCCCCATCACCACCGAACTCTTAGTGTTCGGTAGAGAAAGCTCGGGCTTGCCTGAAGCCCTGCATAAGCGTTATCGTTCGTCTTTATATCGCATGCCGATGTTTCATACAAACGTGCGCAGTCTTAACCTGGCTAATGCTGTTGCGATCGCGACCTATGATCTTTTGCATCGACGCGGCCTATTCTCCGAATAAAAAGGTAGTCCATGGACTCAAAGAAAGTACTTCATGTTAAGGCTCCTGACTGGTCTTGGCTGAGCCAATATTTCACAGCCAGTCTGCTTGCGGCGCGGCCCTACAAACTCGATGCGCCCGAGGGCATTACCATAAAACTGGATCAGAATGAAAGTCCTTGGGATTGGCCGCCCGCGCTCAAGGAGAAAATTGCCAGGCGTCTGGTCGATGAAGAGTGGAACCGCTACCCCGACGCTATGGCAAAAGATGTTAGTCAAGGTCTTGCGAATTATCTGGGGATAGCGCCTGAATGCATTCTCACCAGCTCGGGGTCGAATCATCTGATCACGGTAATCCTGGAGGGTATTGCGAGACAAGTCCCCGGTAAGCTCGTTATTACCCGCCCCTCGTTTCCGCTGTTTGAGTCCCACGCTCAGTATCTTGGCATTCCCTACGAAACCTGGAACCTTGATGAGAATTTTGAATATTCCATCCAAAATCTACCGACGCTCACCGACGGATCTCTGGTCCTTTTTGCATCACCGAACAACCCTACCGGCAATTCGCTTCCCAAAAAAGACCTTATAAGTTTGCTCAAAGCCTATCCAAAGGTATTGTTTCTGGCAGATGAGGCCTATTATGAATTTGATGATGATCCCTATACCGATCTGCTCGCCGACTTCAGCAATATTATTCTCCTGCGCACCCTTTCGAAAACCATGGGCGCGGCTGGTGTTCGGCTCGGATATCTGCTCGGCTCCGCGGACCTGATCAAAAACCTTGCTAAACTCCGCGTGCCTTTTCTGCTCAATCACTTCACGCTGGCGGCCGCCGATGCGATTTTCAATGATCCCGAAATGCGGGAATTTATGAATCGCAATATCGCCAATGCCCGCACGGAACGGGAGCGGTTATTCCATCAGCTGGTCCCTATCACGCAAGGCAAAGACGTCAAGGTTTTTAATTCGAAGGCGAACTTCCTTCTTCTGCGCTGGCAGGACGATGATAAATGTCAAAAAGCCTATCAGAGCTTCCTGGCCGCAGGGATACTCGTCCGCAATGTCTCGGCAGGGCCTGGGTTGAAAGCTTGTCTGCGTATGACCATCGGTCTGCCCCATGAAAATGATGCTTTCGCCGCAGCGATCGCCGCGCTCTAGATTACAGGGATCAATCGTTAATTCCTCGGCTCTTGGCCAAATACCAATTCCCCATTCGCGTTTTCAGCGGTTTTTTCCGATCCTTTTCGAAAAAAAGCTGCAGGAACGCGGGTTTCGGTTTAATATTATGAATATCATAAAATTAATCCATGTATCGTCTCCTTCGATTGTGAAAACCGCGCAGGTTCGGATCATTCTTCGAAGAAAGGTATCTCTATGGCAGAGAATAAATCGTTGGCGGAAGAATTTGGAATCAAGTTGGAAGGCCAACTGGACCAGACCCGGCACCTCTTCTTCCTTGAACCCGCGCAGGATCTGAGGCTGATCGTCGCTCACCATCTGAATAAGCTTGGCTTCAGTAGCATCAAGCAATTTACCAATGGCCATGAGGCTTTGGAATATATGCGGGACCACCCTGATATCAGGCCGGCGGTCACCATCTGTGACCTTGAGATGCCGATCATGGGCGGCTATGCCTACTTCAGCGAGTTGAGGGAGAATCCCCTTTACTCGCGTGGACCCTTCGCCATCACCCTGCCGGCGCCGGACAAAGCCCAGATCATGCTGGCAAGTGAGAATGGAGTCGATGGCATTCTGGTCAAACCTTATACCTTCAAGGATATCGTTCCGAAGCTTCGGGCCGCACACAAAGTCTTCAATACCCCAAACAACCCCGAACTCGTCTATGAATTAGCGAAGACCGAGTTCCGGGCGAAAAATTTCGATCGCGCCGAATTCATCAATCGGCGTCTGGCTGAATCTTCGACGAAAGCCGCGCGGCCCGTCGTTGGTCTGGCCCGCATTGCCATGGAAAGAAAACAAGAGGATGTGGCCCTGAAATTTCTGCTTGACGCAGAAAAGCGCAATCCCTTTTATATCCATACCTATGTGGAGCGTGGGCGTCTGGCCGTGGCACAGGACAAGATCGAAGATGGAGTCGCCTTTTTCCGAAAGGCAATCGATCTGTCTCCGCTCAATCCTGTGCGTTATGAAGAGGCCGTCGAGCTCCTTTTCCGCCTGAATCGCTTTCAGGAATCCGTCGATCTTTTGACCCTGGCACTCGATAGCCAGGTGGTGTTTCCTCGTCTCTACCACATCATCAGCCAGGCTTATTTTGCCCTAAAGGATTTTAAGAAGGCGACCCGGCATATCAAATCAGCCCTGGTTCATGAGCCCGAAAATGTCAGCTACCTCAATCAACTGGGTGTATGCTACAAAGAATCTGAGCTCTATGATGAAGCAACCAAGATTTATAATCAGGTTTTAAAGATCGACTCTGACAATCGCTCCGCGCTCTATAACAAATCAGTTATGCTGGCGGGGCGCGGTCAATTCCCCGAAGCGATCAAGTTGCTGACCCGTTGCGTGGAACGGCATCCAGACTTTGAACTGGCTGCCAAAAAACTAGTTGAGATCAAAGAAAAAGCGGCCCATCCAGCAGCGGGATAAGCGATGCGACGATTGATATTGATGCGACATGGTGAGGCAAAAGCCTCGGTACCGCCCGGGCAA
>CAXSGP010000144.1:6863-9047 GCA_964236955.1 uncultured Oligoflexus sp.
GGCTTGGGCAGGAGCTTCGGACCCGTGGACTCAGTCCTGATCTTATCCTTTGCAGCGATGCGATCCGAGCGCTCGAGACGATGGAGTCCGTTGTGCATGGCGGAGGTTTTGCGGCGATTCCCATGCAGAAGCTGGGGCGGCTTTACCTTGCCGATCACGAGACTTTGCTTGAACAATGTGCGGAGGTCGCCGATTCCGTGCAAACTCTATTATGCATTGGACACAACCCGGGATGGTCCGAAGCGGCGACCCTATTAAGTGGCCATTCCCTTGCGCTTGATACCGCCGAAGCCGCTCTCCTGGAGAAGGCCGCGGAATCTTGGACGCAGGCGCTTAAGAGTCCTGCGCTCTGGCGTCTGAAAGGGGTTATTCCTTGAGGGTTGGCTTTAGGAGCTTGGCACGACGTGCGATTTGCCCCGTCTTTTTTCCCTTAATCATGCTTTGGAATATCCTGGTCGCCGAGCAGCTTTGCGCCCAGGGTTTTCTTTTGCCGAAAAAGCCGGAGTCCGAGGCTGTCGAAAACAACGAATCGCCTCGATTTATGATGAGGCGATTTATCGAGATCCTAAACTCAGGGGATATCGACGCTGCCTTTCCCTATGTTGAATTTCCAAAGGGCATGGGCCTCCAGTCACGCCGTCAACTGATTGAAGAGTTGATTGAGGTGCTAAATAAAAGGGGCAATATCGATCTTGCCTTCGTCTCCAATTACCCCAGTGGCAATCCGTCGGATGACATACGACCCGACTTTGAAAAAATTGGCACAGTTTTCACTACGCCGGTCAATATTCCGATCACCCTTAGATTCAGCGCCGACAAGTCCCGTAAAGGCTGGCGGTTCTCAGCGGAATTTATGGATAAAGTGCCAGAGATAGCAGAATTACTGCACGAAAATAGTCTTGAGAGTCGATTGCCGCCGCAGCTTATCGACAATGAATTTTTCGGTGTCAAGCTTTGGCAATGGATTGGGGCGGTTCTGGCGGTTGCCGTTTCGGTCTTTTCAGCTATGGTCCTCGGCTGGCTGCTCTATCATTTTCTCAAGGTGCTGGTTCGATGCCTTAAAATCGTTGTACCGGACGAGATTTTCACCAACTTCATGACTCCGCTCCGCTTATTTACGGGGCTTTTTGTCTTTAGCTGGGCTCTGCTTTTTCTGGATACGGGTCTAGGCTTTCGGCAGAAGCTTGCCTATGTTGAAGCGATTGCCCTCACTATCTTTTTCTGTATATTTGCCATTCGTTTGACCGCAGCGCTGATCGAGTTGAGCCGCTTGAGTCATGAGCGGCAGGGCAAAACCTCTTCGAACGCGATGCTTGGCCCCATTCAAAAAGGCACCAACGTGTTGATCGTGGTGCTGGGGGCGATCTCGCTCATGAGAAACCTCGGTTTCGATGTGACGGCGATCATCGCCGGTCTCGGGATCGGTGGTGTGGCGATCGCCCTGGCCGGTCAAAAGACGATAGAAAACCTTTTTGGCGGGATCTCCATCATCATGGATCAGCCGGTTCGTGTTGGGGATTTCGGGCGCTTTGGGGCGACGATGGGGACGGTAGAGGACATCGGCCTGCGCTCAACGAAGGTCAGGACTTTGGACAGAACCCTGGTGTCAATTCCAAATGCTGAGTTTTCCCATATGATACTTGAGAACTTTGAGAAGCGGGATAAGTTTCGCTGGCTGGCAAATCTTGGCATCAGGATGGATGCAACAGCCGATCAGATGCGACTTCTCCTCATGCAGATCAAAGAGCTGATGTTGGCCCATCCCATGGTCTATAAGGATCCTGCCCGGGTACGCTTCGTTGGATTTGGTGACAGCAGTTTAAAGGTTGAGGTGTTTGCCTACATCAAAGCGAACAATCACAATGAATACATCGCTGTCGTCGAGGATATGAACCTAAGGATACTCGATATCATTCGTGATGCGGGGACCGATCTTGCCTATCCCGCACAAACCTTGTTTTTGGAACGGGGGAGTGGTATCAGCAAAGAGAAGATCAGCAATGCGGAAAAGATGATTGCCGAAATCAAATCCAAGCATGGTTTTCCACAGCCTTATTATCCCAGCAGCTGGAGTGATGATAAATTTGATACCTTGGATTTTCCGGATGGATCGGCGATCAAAGAATAATCCTATCAGATTCCAGGCGGTAGGGACCGAGAGTATTCTTATAATCAACGATCTTC
>CAXSGP010000145.1:0-8074 GCA_964236955.1 uncultured Oligoflexus sp.
TGAGCATTTTTTTCTGCCGATGAAACGCAGCCATCGCCTTTTCCGGACCGACACTCATTAGAGAAGACTGGCTGCCTTTGAGGCCAGCTCACTTCTTTCCCCTTTGGTGAGAGTGATGTGGGCTGAAATCGCTTCTTTCCGGAAGCGTTCAATGACATAGGTCAAACCATTGTTCTGGGAATCCAGATAGGGATTATCGATCTGATAGGGGTCGCCCGTCAGGATAATCTTGGTGCCTTCGCCGGCCCGGGTCAAAATCGTTTTGACTTCATGAGGCGTAAGGTTCTGCGCTTCATCGACGATGAAATACTGGGAGGGCAAAGATCGACCCCGGATATAGGTGAGCGGCTCGACAGCCAGCATTCCCTGGTTGATCAATTCCTGATGACTCTTGTTCATGCCCTTTTTGCGGCTCGTGGTGCTGCCGCCCAGGAGAAGTTCAAGGTTATCGAAAATAGGCTGCATCCAAGGATTCAGCTTCTCATCCAAATCCCCTGGCAGATAGCCGATGTCGCGACCCATTGGGAAAATCGGGCGCGAGACGAGGAGCTTTTGATATTGATCTTCGTCAGTGGTCTTGGCGAGACCGGCGGCGATTGCCATCAGGGTCTTGCCGGTACCGGCCTGGCCGCTGAGGGTCACCAGACGAATCTTATCGTTGAGAAGACATTCCAAAGCCATGGCCTGTTCCATGTTTCTTGGAAAAATTCCCCATATGCCCTCGGTCCGCGGATCGACCATCTTGATAATCTTTTCCGCACCATCATAAATGCCGAAGACCGAAGCGCTTGGATCCGCCTTGTCCTCCATGATCACAAACTGATTCGGAAAAAACTCGCCTTCGAGTCTAATCTCGCGATCGATGTAGAATTTATTGATGACGGAGGCCTCGACCTCGACCTCGACCACACCTGTATACATATGCGAAATATCGACTTTATCAGCAGCAAAGTCTTCAGCAGCGAGTCCGAAGGCGTCCGACTTGATTCTGAGGTTGGTATCTTTGGTGATGATAATAACCCGACGGGTATCGCCAAACTGCTTTTGCAAAGTCATGCCAATGGCCAGAATATGGTTATCCGTGCTGCTTGCGAGCAACTCTGGAAGGATATCCATGTTATGCCCAAGGTAGACATAGAGCTGACCGGAGTCCTCGCGATTATCGAAGAGCTTGATCCCCGAAGAAAGCGTCCCCCGCGTCCTGAGCTTATCGAGAACCCGAGAGACTTCTCGTGCATTTCGACCGATATCGCTCTGATCCTTTTTAAAAGTATCGATCTCTTCGATGACTGAAATTGGAATGACCACATCATTGTCATCAAATTTAAAGATACTCAAAGGATTGCTCAAGAGAACGTTCGTATCCAATATGAAGACTTTCTTCATTCAGGTACCCCGTGGCCTATGGCCTGTATTGATGATGTTGGCTCGTGCTTCAGGTGTAACATACTTTTGTAACTTGCAAAAGCCGGGATTCGTAATTTTCGAAAAAATGGCGGAACCAGACCCCAGCTTACGCGGACCCGATGCTGAATTCCCAGCTTCTTTTCAACCTGAACCAATGAAGGGCAGTCAGCAAGAGGCTTTGGAGCAGGTGATTTGGTCTCAAGCGCCGTGCGCGGGGCTTTGAGGTTTTTTCGCAACTCGGGGCAGGGTTCTGGCCAATTCCCCACACGGCGGGCGTTCATGGAATACCTGTTCACCATTCCATGAGTTTCGCTGACAAAGCCTTCGTCAGGAGTTATGCTGAACAAAGCAAAACCGAAATACCGCGGAGGCGAATATGACAGAAGTAAACGATCTTCTGCATCAGCTCAATCAAGAATCACGCACTCTCTTCCAAGAACGACAGGTTATTCTTAGCTTTAGCGGTTTTCTGAACAGACTGCGCGAACGCCCTTCTCATATGGTTAGGAACGCGGCGCAGTACCTGTACGATACCTTCAATCACTTTGGAACATCTGGACTAAGCCAGGAAGGCCATACCCGCTGGCGTATATTCGATATCGGAACCCATAAAAATGTTCCCATTGTCGGTTCCGAAGGCGTCCAGGACGAAATCTATAAAATCATCACCGGTTTTGTTCGGCAGGGCTATTCCAATAAGCTGCTTCTGATGCACGGTCCTAACGGATCGGCAAAGACCTCCATCGTCGAATCGATCGCCCACGCTATGCAGAAGTATTCGGAGACGGATGAGGGGGCTGTGTATCGCTTCAACTGGATCTTCCCTACGGACAAGAGTTTGACGGCCAAGGCTATGGGTGCGCACGGGCCGATCGGCTTTACGGGGGAAACGAGTGATTATACCAGTCTTCGGGAAGAATCCTTCGCCTTTCTGGAAGAAGCGAAGATAGCCTCCAAGATCCCATCGGAGTACAAGGAAAACCCTCTCTTCCTCATCCCCCTGCCGCACCGGGAGACGCTGCTTCGTCGCTGGTTTGCTGTGGAGCAGGCCATCCCCGAGGCCGACGTCGAGGTGCCGCAGAGCCTGATGATGGCGGGATTGTCGAAACGCAATCAGCTTATTTTTGAGAATTTACTCGCTGCTTATGACGGTGATCTCGGCAAGGTTCTGCGCCACGTGCAGGTCGAGCGCTTCTATTATTCCAAGCAGTATCGGGTCGGCGTCAGCACTGTGGAACCACAGATGTCGATTGACGCCTATGAGAAACAATTGACGATGGACAGAAGCATCACGAATCTACCGCCGGTGCTTCATAATATCAGCTTCCATGAGGCCGAAGGCCCGCTGATCGAAGCGAACCGGGGTATTCTGGAATTTTCGGATATGCTCAAGCGCCCTATCGAAACTTTTAAATATCTCCTCTCGACAGTTGAAAGAGGAACTGCGAATCTGCCTTCGTCTACAGCACCCCTGGACGTGGTATTTTTTGCAACAACGAACGAAAAGCATCTCGATGCCTTCAAGACTATTCCCGATTTCGCATCGTTCCGTTCGCGCTTCGAACTCCTGACGGCGCCTTATCTGCTGCGTCCGAGCCTGGAAGCCAAAATTTATGAACAGGATCTGAAAGCTTTAAGGAAGAGCAAACCTGTCGCCCCTCATACCATGGAAATGTTATGCCTTTGGGCGGTCATGACGCGCTTAAAGCAGCCAAACCCTGACTATTACGACAGCAAGTATCGAGCGCTTATATCCCGGCTGGACCCAAGGAGTAAGATTCGTCTGTATGAAGGTGAATCGATGAATCCTGTGTTTAAACCGCAGGAAGAGACCGCGCTCTATGAACTCCGCAAAGAACTTGCCGAAGAGTATCAAAACATTGTCGCCTATGAGGGGCGATTTGGTGCTTCGCCACGAGAGATTCGCAGCATCCTTTATCGCGCCATTCAAAATTCAAAGCATGACACGTTAACGCCTATGGCAGTCTTCGAAGAATTGGAACGATTGGTAAAGGACCGTACCGTCTATGAGTTCCTCCAATTGGAACCGCGCGGCAAATACCATCAGCCCCATGAGTTTATCCAGGCCTGTCGCCGCGATTTTGCTGAAATCTTCGAAAAAGAAGCGGCTGCGGCTATGACTCTGGTTGACGAAAGTCAGTATGTTGCGCTCTTCAATCGCTACATCGAACATTTGGTGGCTCAGGTAAAACGTGAGAAGATCTTCAACAAAGCGACAAGTTCCTATGAGCAGCCCAACGAGAATCTAATGAAGGAAGTCGAGAAGATCCTTAAGATTGCCGGACCGGCCGAAAAGCATCGCGAAGCTATCATCGGCAGAGTCGCCGCGACGAAGATCGAGCGTCCCACTGAGGCGATCAATGTCTCGAAGATCTTTCATGAATATCTCGACACGATGAAGGCTCACTATTATGACGAACAGAAAAAGCAGTTAGACGATAATTTCAAGGTGATGCTTGCGATCGAGAACAACGAAGCAAACAACTTCTCCAAAGAGGATATCGACCTGGCGGAAAGCACCTATAGGCAACTTGAGACGCGCTACGGTTATACCCGCACCGCGGCGGCGGAGAGTCTGCGCTTCCTCCTGACCTTTCGTGCCCAGCTGACTCCTTGATCGGGAAGCCCGCCCGCCGCGGCGGGCTTTTTCTTGCCTTTTTTTCCCTAGACCTTCTATAGTCCCTGATTCCACTCCGCACGCTTCCAAAACCCAGGAGGAGTTCCTCATGCCGAACCACCCAGCCCCAGCTTGTGCTCTGGCCATCTTTACACTCTGCCTCTGGCCTTCGGTGGCTCATGCTGAAGGAAAGTCGTTTCACAATTTCTTGTCCGTAAGCCGCACGATCATCTCTCCGTCTCAGTATTATCAGCTCGACGCGGGGTCGCTGATTGAACTTGATGGCGAATCGACGGACGGTTCGCTGGAGTTGCGGACGCCAGCGGCAGCACTCGATCGGGATATCAAAGGTAGCAGTGTCGGGGCGGCTGGATTTTTAGCCCTCAATCCGGCTCTGGTGATTGGCGTCAAGACAGGGCAGGTCCATGCTCATGTGAAGACAACGGAAAGGATTGAGGAGTCCTGGATCAATCCATCGCTTACCTATAATCCGGTACCCGCTCTGAGTCTCGGTGTACAGGTCAACTTTATTCGCGGTGAGGAGAAGCCCCAAGGGGCTCCCAGTCTTGACCGGGCGACCAACACCTTCACCTTTGGGATGACAGCGCATCGCGAAGAGTGGGAGGTAACGGCGGTTCTTTCGACCGCAAAAAAAGATGAAGACAATGCTTTTAATAGTGTGCCTCAGAACCTGGGCCTTCATGCCCGCTACCGTACGTTTGAACTTGTGACTCTAGGTCTTAGCTATGTGCAGTTCGACAATACTGCGGTCGCCAGAGACAGCGCCAACACTGTCGATGAATCTCGCCTGGGATTTCATTTGGAGGCGGCGATGAGCGAGACGTTTTCGCTGGAGATTGATACGATCCGCTCCAGACAGGTGTTTGGAGAAAAGAGCCAGAATGGAAATGAGACGGTGATTTTGGGCCAGACTTTGTTGACCTCGACCTTGGAAGCAGGGGCAAAGATCACCTACAACACCATCAGTGGCCCAAATAGAGAGTTTAAAACAGTCAGCCCCGGTCTGTTTTTGGCGATGAAACTATAACCGAAGCTTGAGTGATTTAAGGGCCAATGAACGGGCCCGCGATCATGTCTCCTAGCAGTCATCGAGCTTTGCTCTTATGAGGAAACAGACGATTGTATGCAGTTACGAAGCTTTCGTCCCTTATCAAAATCCGCGATACTTTCCAGCGTAGTATGGGCGATATTTCTTAAAGCATCTTGGGTTAGGAAACCCTGATGCGAACTGATAAAGACATTGGGGAATGTGAGTAAGCGGGCCAGAACATCATCTTGGAGAACATCGGTTGAATGGTCCCCAAAGAAAACGCCTTCCTCCTCTTCGTATACATCAAGCCCTGCAGAACCTATATGTCCGGATTTAAGCAATTTAATCAAAGCTTGGGTATCAATCAAACCCCCTCGACCAGTATTTATGAGCATGACGCCTTTTTTCATCATACTCAGTGCTTTTTCATCGATGAGGTGATGGCTGCTGCTATTTAAAGGTACGTGCAGCGATATTATGTCGGAATTTCTAAAAAGCTCGCTTTGGGTTACGTATTCGACCTTGAATCTCGTCGCCAAACTTGCATTGATGGCACTATCGCAAGCAAGTATTTTGCACCCAAATCCATTCACAATTTCCGCAAGCACAGACCCGATCCTACCTGTTCCAAATATTCCCATGGTTTTGCCATGCATGTCGAAGCCAACAAGGCCTTCGAGCGAAAAATTATTCTCCCTCACTCGATTGTAGGCTTTGTAGGTCTTGCGATTCAAGGTAAGCATTAGGGTGATTGCATATTCGGCAACTGCGTAGGGAGAATACTCTGGAACCCTTACCACTTGAAGGTCAAGTCGTTTTGCAGCTTCGAGGTCCACATGATTAAAGCCAGCGGATCGAAGGGCTATGAGTTTAACGCCTTTTTCCTTTAGAACAGCCAGGCATTCGGCATCCAGTTTATCACTGGTGAAGGCAGACACGCAGTCATGGCCAGCAGCGAGGACGGCGCTATCTCTATTCAACAGAACTGGCAAAAAATGGATATCGTGAGCAAAGGTTTCATTGGCCTTCGAAAACGCTTCTTTTTCAAAATCATGACAACTGAAAAAGGCAATTTTCACAATTACTTCCTTTTTGTAATAGGTGTCTATTGTTATAAGGCTTAGGACAAGAGCGGATCGAGACTACGGGATTGCAAGAGTTCAGCCGGCAAGTACTACTTGCCTTGATGGACACGCGGCCTGCGCTGAGCGTGAAAAGGCATTTAGCTTTTCTATTTCATAAAACAATGTCCACAGGCGAGAAAGCAAAGTTTTTACAAAGAGTCCATCCTTGGCCATGTGGCAATCAAAGGGACCAAATGGAAACTCATCGCCATGTTCTTGTATCTCATTTTTCATTAAATTAAAGGATTCTAAACTGGTTCTGCTACCGCTGATTTTAAGTTCACTACCCAGTAGTCTAACGATCATCTTGATATTACTGCAGTCATTTCTAATGTCGCATGTATCACAAGCAGCGGATCCATTGCCATCATTCATAAGTGTTTCCTTTTCGATAAAGTCCGACGAGAGGCTTGTGAGAGTTAACTAGACCGACTTTTATAAGCAACTTTAATGCCACCTTGACGGTTAGTCGATTGTAGGCAAAAACTAGAATTTCATGGCCTAGATAGTGTTAATTGCAACAATTGATGTGTTTAATATAGCAATTAGCGTCAATACAAACATCACCCACACCTATGAGAATGACTTCTGCTAATTAATGACTTCGACTGGGGCGGGGTAAGTCGAACGGATTGATTCGAAAGGCAATAGGTAAAGCACTCATGCTGCCCGTTGCGGTCCTTCCGATCGCCGGGATGCTCTTGGGCATCGGCTCTGCCCAGTTTGCTATACTTCCTGAAACGCTCTCCAGCATTATGGCCCAATCGGGTAGTGCGATTTTCGGCAACCTTCCCATACTCTTTGCAGTGGGTACGGTGCTGGGGCTTACCAAAAATGATGGGGTGGCAGCTCTAGCTGCCGTTGTCGGCTACGTGGTGATGTTGGCCACAATGGGGGTCTTTGCCAAAAGCCTAGGCGTCGCAGTCAAACCCATTATGGGTATCGAATCCATCGATACGGGGGTCTTCGGTGGAATATTGATAGGTATCGTCGCCGCTTGGCTCTTCAACCGCTATTATCGAGTGGTTTTGCCATCCTATCTCGGCTTTTTCTCGGGTAAACGTTCGGTTCCCATCCTGACTGCGTTTGGCGCTGTGATCACCGGTCTTTTGCTGAGCATTCTGTGGCCACCGGTCGGTAAAGGCATTCAAGCCTTTTCCCACTGGGCAGCCTCGGAAAACCCTGCCTTGGCTTTCAGCCTCTACGGATTTGTTGAACGCCTTCTCATTCCTCTAGGACTCCACCACATTTGGAACGTGCCATTCTTTTTTGAGGTCCGTACCTATCTGGACCCTAAAACAGGCAAGACGATGACGGGCGAGATCGCCCGTTATATTGCGGGCGATCCGACAGCTGGCAATCTCGCGGGGGGATACCTCTTCAAAATGTGGGGTCTGCCGGCAGCAGCCATCGCCATCTGGCGCAATTCCCTTCCGGAGAACCGGGCAAAAATCGGCGGCGTCATGCTATCGGCCGCCCTAACCTCGTTTCTCACCGGCATCACCGAGCCGATCGAATTCTCATTCATGTTTCTCGCGCCATTCCTTTATGGAATACATGCCCTGCTCTGTGCCTTCGCTTACTTCATCTGCATCACCTTAGACATCAAACACGGCATGACCTTTTCACACGGACTGATCGACTTTATCATTCTCTTTCCGCAATCATCAAAAGCCTGGTTGTTTTTAGCATTAGGTCCAATTTGGGCGGTCATCTACTATTCGCTCTTCTCCTTCGGCATCAGAAAATTCAACTTAAAGACTCCTGGCCGCGAGGATGAAGGGCTGGCAGATGCAACGACACCAGGTCTTGACACCGATAATAAAGCCGCGCAACTGGTGACTGCCTTCGGGG
>CAXSGP010000145.1:8084-9011 GCA_964236955.1 uncultured Oligoflexus sp.
CCGATGCCTGCATAACCCGTCTGCGGGTTGTAGTCGCCGACACGAGCAAGGTGAATCGTGATCAATTGAAAAGTCTCGGGGCGGCGGGCGTGGTCATGGTCGCTGATGGTGTCCAGGCCATCTTTGGGACCGATTCTGAAAATCTAAAGACTGATATGGAGATCTATCTGAAGCAAAAGGGAATTGCTCTTAAAAGTGGGCCGAAGACTACAGCAGTGCCATCACCGGCGATTGAATCCGCTCCGCAGGATGCCGGCCTGAAGGCAAAAGCCGAGGCTGTCCGAGCTGCGCTGGGAGGCGGGGTGAACATCCTTTCAATCGAAGCTGTCGCCCTCACTCGTTTACGCATTCAACTGAAGGAAGATTCAAAGATGAAAAGGGATGACCTTCTTCGGGCCGGGGTCGACGGCGTACAGATTATTCAACCGGGCCTCCTCCACCTCATGGTCGGGCAGGAGGCGCTGTCTTTGGCGACTCAAATGAAAGAAACTTGAATGTGCAAACCTGCTGGCACGGGAAAAGCAGTCGTTTTAAGGCAAGTGCTGAGCCGACTTCCTGCAGCACGTTACCGGACAGGCTACTTCAAGGTGAGCCGTCTCTTCGTGCGCGGCCTTTGCCGAGAGATCGTGCATGCCGTCGGCGCTCGAACAGCCGGCACCTATCCCGCTCTTGTTCGCTCCGTGCAAGAGCGCTTCGAGCATTATGCAGCTTCGGACGGACTCAGGCCGGTGCTGTTCATTGATGACGCTCACGCGTTAAGGCCGGAAGGCTACGAGCTGCTTAAAATTCGCAATAACTTTGATATGGACTCCAAACTCATCGTAAGCATCGTCCTCGCCGGTCATCCGAGCCTTAGGGAGAAGCAGGTGCTAAAACTCGCATTATGCGCGAAAATTTTGCTTACCCATGAACCAGCTGAGCTTCAAC
>CAXSGP010000146.1:0-8708 GCA_964236955.1 uncultured Oligoflexus sp.
CCTCGCTCATTGAGTCGCATCAACGGGTGTCTTGGGCGTCGAAATTTTAAGGGGGAAAAATACAGAACTTCAGAATCGAGTTGGCTCAAGTCAAAAGGAATATCGATAAGCTCCTGGGCAAATCTTGAGTCCGCATGCAAGACCCAAATCCAGGGATGCGAAGCCCGGCGCACCGCACGATTGATTTGAGCGGCCCGCCCCATAGGGCCTTGAATGACACAAGGCAAAGGCCATGCCTTATCGATTTCTAACACCGTGTCGCTGCTGATTGAGAGAATGATTTCGACTGGCAGACTTTGAATTTGCGTCAGCAAGCCCAAATATTGCTCCTCACCTTTTGCAATCGGGACTACAACCGTAAGTCTCATTTTTTTCGTCATGGATTCCACGTTTTATAGTTTTTCAGAGTGAAATAAGCTTTTGCAAGCCTCCCCAGGTGATGGATGATGTTGCGCTTTGTCGCCTGGCTCATGGCCGATTTGGTTGGCCGATGAGCCGAATTCTGCACCAGCCCCTATTTTATTGGCGGCCACTCGGCATTGGGCTCCGCCTCCTAGAGCCGCCACCAGCGGGTTTCGCCACCATGGCGCTTGATTACATTTCGCTTATTTTAAACCCTTAATTATTAACCAGCGCATAAACGAGCCGCTCGATTTCAGTCGCGATGCGTCTCAATACCTGGCCGGTCCCATCAAGCGGACAAGATAAAACATTCCTACGCATGCTAGACTGCATTCTTGCATCAAAACTATGCTTGGTAAGCGCAAAAAAAGATGCAAAAATAAGGGCTACAGATTATGTTGCCCAACATAAATGACTTACTTCGGCGAGGTTTTCATGGCCACGAATAGACCAGACTCATTCAAGTCGCTTAAGACTTTACAAGTCGAAGGCGAGACCTTTCATTACTTTAGTTTGCCCGACGCGGTAAAAAACGGTCTCGGCGACATTTCGAAACTTCCTTACTCACTCAAGGTTCTGCTCGAAAACCTGCTTCGCTTTGAAGACGGTACCATCGTTAAAGCTGCTGACGCCAAAGCCCTTCAGAAATGGCAGGAGACCAAGACCTCTCAGCACGAGATCGCTTATCATCCAGCCCGCGTGCTCATGCAGGACTTCACCGGTGTACCTGCGGTCGTTGACCTTGCAGCCATGCGACAGGCGATGTTGGATCTAGGCGGAAAACCCGAAAAAATCAATCCCCTGACACCGGTCGATCTCGTTATCGATCACTCAGTAATGGTTGACTATTCAGGTACTGCCGATGCTTTCACGAAAAACGTCGATCTTGAGTTTGACAGAAATCTCGAGCGCTATGAATTCTTGAAATGGGCTCAAAATTCATTTGATGATTTCCGTGCCGTTCCTCCCGGAACTGGTATCTGCCACCAGGTTAACCTTGAGTACCTTGCCAAGGTCATCTGGACCAAGGTGGATGAAGACGGCAAAAAATGGGCTTTTCCTGACACTTGTGTAGGAACCGATTCGCACACGACGATGATTAACGGTCTGGCCGTTCTCGGTTGGGGAGTGGGCGGAATCGAAGCGGAAGCTGCCATGCTGAGCCAACCCGTGTCCCTTGTCCTTCCCGAAGTTATCGGGTTCCGTTTGACAGGCAAGCTTCGCGAAGGCGTAACGGCCACCGACCTCGTGCTCAAGGTCACCGAAGATCTTCGTAAGGTCGGTGTCGTTGAGAAGTTTGTTGAATTTTTTGGCCCTGGCCTTGATGAATTGGGTCTGGCCGACCGCGCAACAATCGCTAACATGGCTCCCGAGTATGGCGCGACCTGCGGATTTTTCCCAATTGATGCTGAAACCATCCGCTTCCTTCGCTTTACCGGTCGCGAGGAAAAGCAGGTGAAGCTCGTTGAAGCCTATGCGAAAGCTCAAGGCTTTTGGCGCGACAATTCCATCGAAGCCAACTATACAAAGACTGTTGAGCTGAACCTCAGCACAGTTGAGCCCAGCATCTCAGGACCGGCCCGACCGCAGGATCGCATCAGCCTTAATAAAGCCAAATCAACCTTCCGTGACAGCCTGCCGAAAACCTTCAAAGTTGCAGAAGCTGACTTCAACAAGCAGGCGCCCGTCGATGGGGAAGCCTACAAACTTGAACATGGAAGCGTCGTCATCACCGCGATCACAAGCTGCACCAACACTTCGAATCCATCGGTTTTGGTTGCTGCCGGCCTTGTTGCCAAGAAAGCTGTCGAACTTGGTTTGACGACCAAACCTTGGGTCAAGGCTTCGCTCTCGCCCGGTTCCCAGGTCGTCACAGATTATTTGAATGCTGCGGGTCTTAGCCCTTACCTTGATAAGCTGGGCTTTCAGCTTACGGGTTATGGTTGCATGACCTGCATCGGCAACTCCGGCCCACTTGCCGATAAAATCAGCAAGTCGATTGGCACCAACAATCTCGTCGCCGCCGCTGTGTTGTCAGGTAACCGAAACTTTGAAGGTCGGATCAGTCCGGACGTGAAGGCCAACTTCCTCGCGTCGCCGCCGCTGGTAGTCGTTTATGCTTTGACTGGCTCGGTGAACGTTGATGTCACGACGGAATCTTTGGGTAAGGGTAAAGATGGCAAAGACGTATTCTTGAAGGACCTTTGGCCTACGAACAAAGAGGTCCAGGATACGATCGCCAAGTCGCTGACTCCCCAAATGTTCAAGCAGCGCTATGGCAACGTTGCTCAGGGTCCCGTTCAATGGCAGAAAATCAATGCAATCAAGGGCATGACCTTCAATTGGTCGCAAGACAGTACCTACGTGCGGCACCCGCCATATTTCGAAGGTATGAAGCGTGAAATCAAAGGTCAGATCGATATCGCTGGCGCCCGGGCTCTCGGCATTTTCGGTGACAACATCACGACCGACCACATTTCGCCTGCCGGTAATATCAAGGCGGACAGTCCAGCGGGCAAATATCTTTTGGATCACAAGGTAAAACCCTCTGACTTTAACTCCTACGGTGCCCGCCGTGGTAACCATGAGGTTATGGTGCGGGGCACCTTCGCCAACATTCGTATTAAAAACGAGATGATGGACGGTAAAGAGGGTGGTTTCACCAAGTTCGTGCCTACGGGCGAAACGATGTCGATCTATGAGGCAGCGGAGAAGTATCGAGCAGCAAAAACGCCACTTGTGGTCTTCGGCGGCAAGGAATACGGCATGGGTTCATCGCGCGACTGGGCGGCGAAGGGAACCTTCCTTTTGGGTGTGCGCGCAGTGGTTTCCGAAAGTTTTGAGCGTATCCACCGTTCGAACCTTATCGGGTTTGGTGTCTTGCCTTTGACCTTTATCAATGGCGAAAACCGCAAAACCTTTAAACTGACCGGCGAGGAAACCTTCGAATTGCAAGGCATTCCATCGATGAAACCACGTGAGCGCATGACATTCAAAGTCACCCGTAAAGACGGAACGAAGTTTGACCTCGTCGCACAATCGTCGATTTACAGCGCCGATGAATTGGACTACTACCGCAACGGCGGCATTCTTCAGTATGTTCTTCGCAAGCTTTTAGCTCAATAATTTCATTGCAAACCTTAGCCCCAGCCTTGATCGGTTGGGGTTTTATTATTGAATCGAGTGGCGACCGTTGCGCCATCGATCCTGAGTTGATCAAGGATCCTCTAGACCACCCTTTTTCTAAAGGTAATGCTGCGCAGTAGCTGTCTCATTCCGGACGCGGAAAAGATGGGACCGGCATTTCCCTCTTTTCCTGTCGGGAGCAGCATCCCCACGCCTGCTACAGTCAGCAAGAGTCAGACAGACAATCGAAACCGGCGCTTTCTAAGGTTTACCCGGCAAATCCCATCGATATTTTTTTCCTAGGTTCAAATTCCCCCACCAATGGTAGGCGGGAAGGCGGGCGGAAAACGGGAGCAATTTCCGGCTCAGTATCATAGGGCTCAACTTTAAGCATCGGAATACCGATAGTCTGGCATGTCTAATTAAGCTTAGCAGCTGAATATTGTTTGTAAAGGTTCACAAAGATGAAATCTTCCAAAAGTGCCATCTCTATGAAACTCTTGCTTATAATAACAGTGTTCGGGCCTATTCTGAGCGGCTGCGCTCCGCTTAAAAGCCTACCGGGTGAAACGGGCGATCGATCGCAACGAGGTCAGAGCGGAAAAAATAATGGACAAAATCCCGACGCCGGCGATTCGGATAGTGGCAAGCAGGAGGACAATGGTACTCAATCCGAGGCAAAACCAGCGACTCAAGGCAAGCCGAGTCCGCTGCCTGCGTCTCCTAGATTGCCCTCTCCCGCGCCTAGTAAACCCGCGACTCCTCCGGTAGTGCCCGCACCCAAACCACCGGCACCTCTGCCCCCTGCACCCAAGCCGCCCGCTCCTCCCGTTCCCGCTCCTGCTCCGAACAATGGCACGCCCGCGATTGGTTCGGTGGATGCGAATGGATGGAAGTTAGTGTGGTCGGATGAATTTAATGCCGCTGCGATTGATCCGGGTAAATGGAATTTTGAGATATTAAAACCAAGGGCGTACAACAACGAACTTCAAGGTTATACGAACCGCAATGAAAATGCGCGCATTGAAAATGGTAACCTTTTGATTGAAACGCGCAAAGATAATTTCCAAGGTCAGCAGTACACATCGGCCCGGATGACGACGACGGGCAAGGGTTTTTGGACCTACGGGCGCATTGAAGCCAGGATTAAACTGACATCGGCATTAGGGACTTGGCCTGCTTTCTGGATGATGCCGGAAGATCAATCAAAGGGTTGGCCTGTTTGCGGTGAGATCGACATCCTCGAACAGGTAGGCTATGAGAAGGATGTGATTCATGGTACAACGCACGTTCAAAAATTCTTTGGTGGCAATGGTCGAGGCGGCCCAAAAACCATAGCAAATTTCACGGCTGATTATCATATCTATAGCATCGAGTGGTTCAAAGATCGTATCGATTGGTATGTTGATGGGGCAAAATATTTCACGCAAAAAAATGATGGCGGAGACGATGTCTATCCTTTCCACAAACCCTTTCACGTCATTTTGAATTTTGCGATCGGAGGCGATTGGGGCGGCTCGAAAGGGGTCGATACGAATATGCCCAATCAGAGAATGCTGGTCGACTATGTGAGGGTTTATCAGCAAAAGTAATAAAAACTAGAATCTGAGATCGCCGGGACCCGTCCCTAAAAAATGGGGAGTCGGATGGCGCCAAAGGCGAAGGTTAAGGCGAGGGCTAAGTCCAGGCAGAGGACAGGAACGGCCAAAGATCAAAGCCTTGCTTTTGCAGGTTAAGTCGATCGAAAAACGTGGCCTGGGACTGTTGACATTGGCGAAACTAAAGGTCAACAACCCCTCATATCTCTCAATAATAAACAGGAAAATAAGGACAGGTTAAGGAACATGAGGCAAGCGCGGGGGCGAAGATGCAGGTCTTGACCTCACGGGCGAAGAGCGACCGCCAGTGGAAGCTGGTCGCACCTGGACCGAGGGCCACAATTCTCAAATATACTTCGCATCCTTTGCCCAAGCCACAGCGTCCTTGCCAGCCGGCATTCTCATCGGCGCAGACCTATCCGTAACAGCCCGCCAAATCTCTTTGGCTACATCGATCGAGTGAGTGAATTCCTTCGGAGGATTTGCAAACCCTGCCATCACCTGACTCACGATCTCACCATAATCCTCGTGCGGCGGTGTCATGCGAGTGCGGGCATTCTGTCCAAAACTTGTTTCAGGTGCCAAACCGGGCAATACAATGCGAACGGAGACATTAAACGGTGCAAGTTCTAAAGCAACCGACTCTGTGAAGGCGTTCACAGCTGCCTTACTCGCCGTATAGACTGCTAGCAGAGGCAACGATTTAACTGTCACGGTAGACGTAACATTCACAATAACGCCCGCCTTGCGTTGACGAAATTGCGGGATGACCGCTTGAGTCATCGCAATGGTTCCGATTGTATTGGTATCAAAAACTTCTCGTATGGAATCCAGGGAAGAACCTTCCAGCGGATTTAACAGCCCAATTCCCGCATTGTTAATCAAAGCATCAATAGGACCGGCGTCTGCGATTGCCTTGTGAATGGAATCGATTTTACTCACATCGAGCGCAAGTATACGAAGATTGTCGGAGCGAGGTAGAAGATCAGCGTTGGGCTTTCGCATTGTCGCTATAACTTTCCAACCGTTCTCTAAAAAATATTTTGCGGTCTCCAATCCAAAGCCGGATGAGCAACCGGTAATCAAAACTGTTTTCATATGTTAGACTCCTATCGACTGGCGATGTTGCTAATAAGCGCTATTACATCATGCACTTTCGATACTGTCAAGTTCCGGAACTTTATTGTTCCGTAAATATGAAATATTAAGTACTTACAATATGTTAGACAAAACAAAAAAAGCTCAAAAGGCGGATAGTGATACGGGAACAGGTATCACCATGGGCCGTCGTCGCAATCCTAAGCTCGATGGGGCCTTACTGACAGCGACGCTTGAAATCTTAGCCGAGAAAGGCTTCGATTCCATGACAATGGATATGGTCGCTGCCCACGCTAAATCAGGCAAGGCGAGTCTATATCGTCGGTGGGCCTCAAAACCGGAATTGGTGCGTGACGCATTGATCTTCATGAGTGGCAGTTCAGTCGAGACGTCTGAGTTGCCTGAAACAGGCACTCTTAAATCCGATCTTCTGACGCTTCTCAAGCCTTTTAATTCTGAACACAACGCGAGAAAGGTAAAGGTCCTATCGAAGCTCGGATCTTTTCAAAGCGCGCATAAAAATTTCTTCGACGAGGCCCTACAAGGCATTTTCCAACCTTGGGTCAATATGAACCGCAGGATCTTTCAGCGGGCTCTAGAGCGCGGCCAAATTTCAGCGAAAGCCGATATTGAGCTTGCATGCGAACTCATTTCAGCCATGACAGCCTACAAAACACAGATCCAAAGATCCGGCTTTACACGAGCCTTTTATGAGCAGCTTTTAGACAATATGATTTTGCCTGCCCTGAAGAATTCAGAATCCTAAAGCTGACCATGCACGATTTGATAAAGCCGCGTAGGCAATCATTAAGTGAGGCTAGCGATAGAGGTCTTTTTTAAAATTATAGACTGATGGAATTAAGGGCTTGCTGCTATAGGCTTTGCGGGTTGACTCTCAGGGAAGCGATGAGAATTGAAACCGCGAAGCGAAAAAACTAACCAAACGGGTGGGAGGGCGGAGCCCTGCCCAAAGGGGTGCAGGGGGCATTGCTGCCCTTGCCAGGGGTTTGGGGCGATTAGCCCCAAGAAAATGGCGACCCCGACTGGACTCGAACCAGTAGCTGTTCTTTAGGAAAGAACCGATTTATCCCTTAATCGACAGGGTCACATTGAAGGCTAACCTACATCATCCAAAACGAGTGTTCCACGATTAACTAGCCTTCGACGCAAATTTTCGTCTGTCTTTTCATCTCTAAATTCAAAGCGCCAATTTTACAGATCCTGGCTGTTCTAAAATGAAAGTGAACCCGAGTCACAATCGATGAGATTGAGACTGGGGTTTAGCAAATTAACTCGTGCCGGTCCAGGAATGGCGATGGCAAGACTCGAGGCAGAAAAAAGCGGAATTTATTCCCGATAAATGAGCATTTTTTTCTGCCGAAGTAACGTAGCCATTGACTTCCTGTATAGACACTAACCCCAAGTTATAGGGCACGCCCCATCACGACAGGATAGTAAGGGGATCTTCCAAATAAAGCGTCAGAGTCTGCAGAAAGGTCGCTCCCACTGCGCCGTCGACCACTCGATGATCACAGGACAAGGTCATAGTCATACGTTCCTGAACTTCAATCTGACCGTTCTCAAGAGCCCAAGGCGTTTTTATCGTTGCGCCAACGGCAAGTATCGCTGCTTGAGGAGGATTAATTATGGCCGTGAACTGCTCAATTCCCATCATGCCGAGATTGGAAATCGAGAAGGTTCCACCTTGATACTCTTCCGGTCCGATTTTTCCAGCCTTGGTACGCCCAATCAAATCTTTGGTCTGAGCAGCAATCTCACGCACGCCCAACCGATGAGCATTGCGCACAACTGGTGTAATCAAGCCATCAGGGATCGCAACCGCAACAGCGACGTGAGCAACTTTAAAGCGGCGAATGGAATCACCTTGCCAGCTCGCGTTGACGTCAGGATGTTTGATCAATGCGCGCGATACGGCCATGACGAGCAAATCATTGACACTCACTCGTGCATCTTTTTCTGCAGATTGATTGAGTCGATTGCGCCATTCATTTAGGTTCTTCATATTGACGGAACGAACGAGGTAGAAATGGGGGGCATCATTTTTTGCTGCCAAAAGGCGTTTAGCAATCGTCTTCCGCATCATATTAACGGGAACATCTTCAAATTCTCCAGTCGATCCGCCAGTCGATCCGCCAGGCTTAGGCGGCGCTTCCGCACGAACGACGGCAGGCGCTTTTGCCGAAGAACCACCGGCCACCAGGTTCTCAACATCCCGAACAACGATACGGCCGTTAGGCCCTGTGCCACTGACACTGCGAAGATCGATTTGTCTATCTTCCGCAATTTTTTTAGCCAGAGGCGAGGCCCGCAAACGCTCATCCGACGCAGCCTTTGCTGTTGATTTTTCGGCGTTGTCGGTCCCGGCAACCAGCGCCGTAGGGGTGGCCTTCGAAGCCCCTGCCGCTGCCTGGTCGGCAGGGGTGGCCTTCGAAGTCGCTGCCGCTGCTTGGTCGGCAGGGGTGG
>CAXSGP010000147.1:0-8586 GCA_964236955.1 uncultured Oligoflexus sp.
CCCATGTTAGTCTCCCGGCTCATGAGTTAGTAGCCTCTTCAAGTCTCTGGGCAGGTCAGCCCCGATCTTCGCACGAGGCCTCATCCCCTTTCGGAGATCGTTATGGGTAAGAAATTGTATGTTGGTAACCTTCCCTATTCTGCAACTGAGCAAGTGTTGATCGACACATTCTCTCAGTGCGGCGTTGTTGAGTCAGCGAAAATCATCGTTGACCGCGAAACAGGCCGAAGCAAAGGTTTTGGATTTGTTGAAATGGCAACGGATGACGAAGCAGCAGAAGCAATCAAAGCATTCCACGGCGCTGATTACAGTGGTCGTTCCTTGACTGTTAACGAAGCCCGTCCCCAAGCGCCCCGTGAAGAGCGCGGCGGATTCGGCGGCGGACAATCTCGCGGTGGAGACCGTGGCGGTGAGCGCGGCGGACAACGCGGCGGCGAACGCGGCGGAAACGGTGGATACTCTCGTAACGGTTACTAAGATTTAAATATCAATCACAGCCTCGGGCCTTCAGGGTTCGAGGCTGTTTTTTTCGTGAATTTCTTTTTCGTACTTAAATTAAACTAAATATTCTCGATAGTTAATACATTTCTGCTGAGCTCCTCTATACATTACGGCTGTGTTCTCTTCAGCTTCCTGTTAGAAGATGCTGACGTTATCACGCGCCATACCAACGACTTGACTATCCATGCCGAGAGTAAGCTTGCGACCTTATATAGTTATACTGATATGCCAGTTATTTATAGTTGAGAGGCTCTATTCTGAGACCCTTTGCCATCGCTTCGTTAGTCCTGATCAAATCAAATGGAGCACCTCGGAAAAGCGCACGCTCTGCGGCACGGCCGATTCCCCCTCTTGGCAGAATATCCCTTTCAACCAGGCTGAATACTTCTTTAGAAGCTTCCTTCAGTCGCGGGGCTATCACGACCCCAGTTTTGAAAAAAAAGACGATAAGCTCTTTGTGAAGCCCGGCAAACTAACCGAAGTTTCCAAGATTCGCACCTTCCCGGAACGGGCCGATCTTGACCTTGAAAAGTATTGGTATCCCATCGGCCGCCCCCTTACTCCAGAGCAGCTCAACGACATCGAAAAATGGTTTACCTTTAAGCTTGGACGCCTCGGCTATGCCTGCCCTAAATTGTCGTTGACGGCTGAAAAAGAAACGGGAGAAATCCTGGTGCAATACGAGGCCGGCGAGCACTGGACCATCGACGAAGTCGAAGGCGCCTCCATCCCGCAGCTTGAAGAAGGCACCTTGGACCGCTACCGGGCGTTTGCCATCGGGGATGCCTATGACCCGGTCCTACTTGAACTCTCGGCCAATCGCCTGAAGGACTCCCAGACCGTAATCAACACCCAATACAGCCCTGCCTGTGTCAAAAAACCAGCCGGCACGATTCGGCAAACGACCCTGCCCGGGCAGGCGCGCCTCCTGACGTTTGGATTTGGATTTGATTCGGAAAATCTCTTTATTGCCAAGGGCGCCTGGCGCAACAGTCGCTTATCCCGCAATGCCTCGATGCTCGAGCTGTCAGGTAGTCTCTCCTATCGTCAGCAGCTCTTTCTCACGTCCTACGATTGGTATTACCTTCCCTATCCATCGGCCCACTATCTCAAGAGCTATTTCCGGGTTGAACGGAATTTTGAACCCAACTACGAAGCCCGATCGATCAAAACGGTAGCCGCTCCCGCCTATCAAACGGACTGGCACGATCTCAAGCTCGATATGTACCTTGGGCCATCGCTCTCCTTTGAATCCACGCAAAGGGGAGAGGCTCCCAGTGCGACCCGGCTCCTCACTATCGATACCGGCTTCAACATTCAAAGTCATATGTACGAGTATTATCTCGCCAATCCACAAACCGGTTACCAGATGAACCTCTTTGGCTCCTTCAGTAACCATTCAGCGGTTTCTGATGTATCGATCGCTCATTATAGTATGAACTTCACCTATCTTTGGAATGTTTGGAACTATGACCCCAGTATTTGGATCCTTGGTTTCCGTGGTAGCTACGTCACAAGTCAACCGGGCAAAGGCACCGACGCCGGAGAATTGCCGCCGTCCTTCAAGCAATTTCTGGGCGGCTCGGAAGATATGCGCGGCTTCGCCCGAAAGAATCTTCCAAGTGAAGGTACCGGATCTTTGACAAAGGCCTATTTGGGCATCGAATTGAGACTCAACAACAAGCTTCCATGGGATCTACAGCCGCTGGTCTTCCTCGATGCCGGGCAACTCGGAGATCTAGCATTTGCTTTGGATCCGCCGCGCTTTTATTCTCCAGGGCTCGGAATGCGTTGGCAGTCGCCCATCGGCACCGTACGCTTCTCCGCCGCCCATGGATACGTTGAAAATGACAAACTCGAAGCCTACAAAGACCGAACCAAAATGCAATATTACTTTAGCTTGGGAGAGCAATTCTGATGCTGTTCAAACATCTCTTCAAAGCCGGTGCCTATGCCTCGATCATGCTCATCGAATTCTTAACGCTAATCGTTATTGGCCTCACGGTCCTTGCCGGGGTCTTACTCTATCGTCCCGGCTGGGTCATCAACGAGGGTAACCTTCGCTTCGCGACTCACTATGTTCTGCCCCGCTTCGGTGTGAATATTGATTTCAAGAGCTTTCTCGCCGAATTTCCGCAGCGCGATATCTATGAGCGGGGCATCGCCATAAGCTTTGAAAAACTACGCGTTAAGACCGATAGCCTGACCTTCATCTCACCTTCGGTCGGTCTCGCCGTAGCGTTCAATATTCATCCGGACCACGCGGCCCTCAAGATGATAGGGCCGGTGGTGGTCGAAGATGGTATATTGGCCCTTCAGTTGGCTCCCAAGGACCCCTACGAAGAGAAGGAACCTTTTAAGTGGGACGACAAGCTGCTGGAGAGGATACGGGCCTTAAAATGGGAAATGGTGTCGATGAATTTCCGGGAGATCAATATCTCTCAGGAACATAAGACTCTCCTGAAGGGACCCATGGACCTGCAGATCTTTAATGACCACCGCCTCTGGACGATTAACTTTTCAAGCGGTAATCTTCAGGGGACTGCGGTTCAAAAAAGTAAGATCAAGGCTGATATCAAAATGCCTTCGGACCTGACCAAGACTTTTCCCCTTTACTTAAACTTGAACGCTGGAATCGGTCTTGCGAAACAGGGACCCGCGAATGTGAAGGGCACCATGACTATTCTTAGCCTTGAGGATTTGCGCTATAAACTCAGCGGAACCTACGGCTCTGGCCGGTCTATGGTGCAGGCCAATGCCAGTGGCTTTTTCGATCATGGAAAATTCGCCAGCCAAATCGATGGTAAAGCGAATGGGTTGATCCCGCAGCTGCCGCAATTGTCGCTGCGCCGCTGCCGGCTCGAAGGTAGCTATAGCCTGGAGGGCCCGGAAATTCTAAACTCCAGAAATAACTGTGAAGTCTTTTTCGAACGAGTGCCCTTGCCTGAGGAGCTGGCCTTTGCTGACCTGAGTGCTAAGACCTTTACCATCAAGGTCCAGGCTCCTGTGAAATTAACGCTCAAAAACAAGCAGACTTACCTGCAGGCCACGGCGGTTCGTGCCTCGATCAATCCCATTGAAAATGATGTCTATAATCTTCGGGCATCGATCCTAGGCTCTTTTGAAGGCTTTCTTTCGGCCAGTACGGATTCGATCAAATCAGAAATCAAAGTCGACTCGGCCATCGAAATCCCCGAGTTTCAAAGACTCGTGACCCGTCTGGAGCCAACCGCATATGCGATTCCAGCTCCCCTTCATACCCTTCGGGGCCGGGTCGCCTGCGGCACCCAAGGAAAAATTGTCAATCTCGGCCAGCAGCTCGATATTCCAATGCAATGCACCACGGCCCTGCATTCCTCGGTTCAGGCGCTGGCTATGGATGTGAAAGGGGTGATACAGACCTGGCTTGACCGGAAACCCAAGCTCAAACTCGATGTCCTCTTTAAGGATGTAGCCTTCGAACTGCCGAAAATGCGGATCGAAGATCCTATTCCTCAATTTGTTCCTGACCCACGCCTTCAGGATAAGCTTGAAGAGAAGCCTGTTAAAAAACTCGTTGATCAGGCGCTGCCAATCGAACTCGACATCTCGATCAAGACGGCCAAAGCCGCACTCCTTCAAACCCACGTATTGCAAGGTGCTCCGGTTCCCGTTGATCTCGACCTACATATTACGGGCGATAAAGCCCAGGTTGCCGGTCAGATCGAGATCAATAATTACACTGTGAATTTTTTAAAGCGTAAGGCTCTGGTTGATCACGTCATCATCACACTTGATCCCACTCAGGAAAGCCCATCGCTCGATGGCCTCTTCATCTTCAAGGAAAGCGATTTCCGTATCGATCTTGTCTTAAAAGGCACAGCAGACCGACCCTTCTATTATCTGGAAAGCGACCCACCCCGATCGCCAACCCAGCTCCTGTCTATGCTGATGTATGGCGGTGAAGCGGACGCACTCGATACCGAAAGTCAACGGTCGGTCGAAGAGACCCGAGCGGCGATGGTCGATGGGGCCCTGGGCCTACTCTCCATGTATTACCTGACATCAACCCCTATCGACAGCGTTGGCTATAATCCCTACACCGGCGTCTTCCGGGCCCGGGTGAAGCTCGGCAAAGGCCTTTCCCTCTCCGTCGGATCGGATCTTGGTGGCGCTCATCAATCAGTCGGCGTCAGAAAACGGCTGAGCGAAAACTGGTCGTTTGAAACGACCGCAGAAACCGATGAAGAAACGAACGAGAGCAAGGGCGTCGCACTTTTCAAATGGGGTCGGCGCTATTAAAAAGCGCAGCAAAGTCAAAATTGACTATCTTGAACTACGGCAATTAAACACAGTCTTTTCATCTGCAGCTTGCAATTTCCATCAAAAAGCGTTGAATCGATGCAGACACTTTTTGGAAAGAGGTCAGCATGATTGGGAATTTCCTGCGAGTTATACAAGGCAACGAGTGGTCGCACTTTATGGACTATCTCTCGCCCGTGTTTTTCGAAGTCGTGCCGGCCTTAAGCATTGCCCGTCAAACGACTCAATTGGGTAAAACCTATGCTAAATTGAAGCATCCCAAGGAAGAGGCCATGATCAGAAAGCTGATTGACGACCTTAACATTCCGGTAAACTTTCGCATGGATAAAAGTTCGAGCGAGATGTTGACATCTATTTCAAAACATGAAAAGGGTCGAATACTTTTGACCCTCTTTTTCGGCCAGCTAATGCACCTGCCCTTAGCCTGGATCGATCTCCGTGCCACCTCCTTTGAGTATCTGTCGAAGGAATGCAACTGGAAGCCGGGCGCCTGGATTATGCAATGGGATGACAATTTTTTGCAAGCGATGCGCAGCATCTATCGCGGTTTTTACCTCGATGATCCAGCGGCCTATGGCAATGGTCTCAAAGAATTGAACCTCGAACATGCGGCCGAACTCTTTAAGGCCCAATTTGGCAGCGGGTCCGAAACCGAGATATCCTTCAAAATGAAGGATTTTCGCGAGTCCTTTCACCAAATATTTTTGTCCTGCAAACAGGCCAAGTCTAGCCTGCATCCAAACTTTTTTGCCTTTGGAATTTTTCTCAGTTCGCTCTATGAACATTTGGAAAGCCTCGGGGAAAGCTTCAACGTGAAGGCCATATTCACGGACGCGCTGGCCTCTCGTCCCAGCCATAGTCAAGGCCAAATGACTTGATTAGCGACTTAACCTTCAACCAGGAAGGCAAAGCCAAGCCCTGCCGGGTGAAGGTATAACTTGTCAAAAGCACCTGGGTTGCAAGTCACCCGCCGCACACCCCGATCAATTTAAATCAGGGTTTTCGCAGGAGAGTATCTGCGTTATGCTAGACGGTAATGGGAAAACAGCCCCTATGCAATTCATAGATATAAGGATAAAATTCATGAAATATATTATGGCTGGCGTTTCATTTTTTATCGGTCTGCAGGCCCTTGCCGCTCCAGGAGGGCGACCTGACTTTTATACAACGAGAATTGTCCACATCAAATCAGTGGTGACTTTTGAACAGGCCAAGCAAAATTTTGATGCTTTGAATTCAGTCTTATCGAAGCTCAAGGGATTTGAGAAAAGAAATCTCTACTATGATAAAGAGCAAAAAGTCTGGATCGATCAAATCAAGTGGAAACACGCCGAAGCAGCAAAATCAGGTGAAAATACCCTTAGCAATGATCCGGCTTTTGCCAATCTCACGAAGATTACCGAAACTGGCCCCACGACGATTTATCAATCGGAGCGTGTCACTGAATTTGATGCGCCCAAGTAGGGTCTGCCCGGGGAAGGGGTGGTAAGGCTCCCCAAAGAATTCCAGCTGAACTGAAGAAAAGGAGCCGGATCCAGCCCCCTTTCCCTTTCAATCAACCTTTGAGATAATTGGCGATGATCTCCATCGCCTCTATCGTGTCTTTATCATCGGGCACCAGGGCAAAGCGCACAAATCCTTTAATGCCTTCGCTTAGCCACTGCGAAGGACTGGCAATCACGCCGCGTTCCGCCAGGCGCAGACAAAACTCGACATCATCCTGACCCTTTGGCACCTTGCACCAAAGGTAAAATGTCGCGCTGGGCTTTTCATCGATCATCCCTAATTTATGGAGATAAGGATAGGCGAGCTCGATGCGTTTGGCAAAAATCTTACGCCGCTCGGTGACATGATCTTCGTCCGCCCAGGCAACCGCCGCCGCTTTTTGAATCGCCGTGGGTGTGCCGACACCCATATTGGCCCGGGCTTTAGCTAGGGAAGGCATCAGATTTTGATCACCGATAATAAAACCACTGCGATATCCGGTCATGCCGGAACGCTTGGAAAGACTCATAAAAGCAATAACGTTGTCGCTGCTATACATGATCGGCGTCAAAGGCCTTTGTCCGGTCTTATCCCATTCCGGGGAATAGATATCGATATAACAATCGTCAGCCAGGAGTACAACATCCTGCTCTTTGCACCAGGCAATGATCTTTTTGAGATGATCTTCGTCCATCAAAGCGCCGGTTGGATTGTGAGGATAATTGATCCAAAGGGCCGCGCATTGATTTTGAACCTCGGCCGGCAAGTTCCATGGCTCGGTTTGAAAGTGATTGGCCGCATTCAACTCCATGGGGTAGGGGATACCGCCGGCAAAAAGAGTCGAACTTCGGTAGACGGGATAGCCGGGGTCCGGATAAGCGATGATTTTTTTGCCGCCCGCACGACCCACAAGGTTCAGAGCGACGTGAAAAATAGCCTCTTTGCTGCCGTTGGTCGCCAGAACGTCCAGACCCTGTTTGGGCTTTACCTTGAAGTGACGTTCGCAATAGCCCCAGATCGCCTTGATAAGTTCGGGGCAGCCTGATGAGGACGGGTATTGACTGATCGATGTGCTGCTGTCAACCATCATCTTGCGGATGGGTTCCCAGGTGGGAATCTTTGGGTCTCCCGTCCCGAAATCATAGACCTTCTGATTATTATCGATGAGGCGCTGGCGTATCTTGGCCAATTCCTCCATAGGGTAGTTCGGCAAATTTAAAGTTACTTCATTGAGACTCATGTTTCACTCCCAGGGGAAATTTAGCTTGACGTTTTTCCGAGCAGGTTGCGCACCTCCCAAAGTTCAGGAAACGCGCTCATGGTCAGCGTCGACTGAAGGTAGCGAGCCCCGAGCGAGCCGCCGGTGCCTCCCATATCCCCAATCATACGACGAACCATCTGCACGTGACGGAATCTCCATAGTATCAAAAATTCGTCGAGATCGTAGAGTCCTTCGAGCGCGATATAGAGCTGGTAATTATCGTCTGGCTTTTCATACACAGTTGTAAAGATGCGACTTATAACGGGATTTACGCTGTGAACGGCTTTTATATCCCGTTCCAGAACCTCATGGGGAATCGCGAAACCCTGCCTGGAGAGATAGGCTAGGAAATGATCGTAAATGCTGGGTTCATTCATTGCCACTTCGATCTGAGCATGAGCGAGCGGATCGTGGGCAAAAAAATTGAGATGGGCGATGTTTTTCATCCCCAGGCGGAATTCGAGAACCCGAAACTGATAGGATTGAAAGCCGGAGGCCGGATTGAGGTTTGAGCGAAATCGATTGAATTCGTTCGGTGTCATCGTCTCAAGAATTTCGATTTGATGAATCAGGACCCTTTGAATGGCCGCGATGCGCTGAAGGGAACGGATCATGCCCATCAGCTTATCTTCGGCCAGCATCACCTTCATGTTGTCGAGCTCATGAAGGATCTGCTTGAACCAAAGTTCATAGACCTGATGAATGATGATGAAGAGAGTCTCGTCATGCTCTTTGGGGGACGACAGCTCCTGCTGAAGGGCGAGCAGGTCATGAACCTTCAGATATTTGCCGTAGGTCATGCTCTTGGGTTCAGGCTTTACGAACTTACTGTAATCACTCATCCCGGTTCCACCTCGCGCGCGCGTTTCATATCTGAATGCGGAAGGGGCTGCCCGGCGACGAAGCATAGCTCGAAGCAACAGTCTTCAAACTCGCCGTGCCCTGAGCCCAACCTTCCAATATCTGTACCCGGTGTCTGTACGGAAAAGGCCATGGCCGCGTTTCATCGGCAGAAAAGAATGCTCATTTATGGGGAA
>CAXSGP010000148.1:0-8535 GCA_964236955.1 uncultured Oligoflexus sp.
ACGAGTTTGCCTGTACTTTTCAATCACTTATCTCAAACGTCAACAGCCCCTATTCTGATTGATTTTTATTTTTTCTTGGCAGTCCGCACACCTGCCCTATAAAGGAAAGCCTTTACCCAAGTTCCCTGAGCTTGGGCAAAATGATCTTGGTAAAAGCGGCCGGGGTCTAAATTGTTACCTGGCTCCTTTACATTTCCATCATGCGAGTTCGTCCCCTCTTTGCATTTTTTGTAATGTGAAATATAGCTCAAAAAAGATAGAATCTTTCGATCCTATAGAGACGAAGACAATCACGAAAGACTGAAAGCCAAAGGCTGGATCTGCTTAATGACAAGGGCCGTCGTGCTAAGTGGTAAAATTCGACGGAATTGAGGATTAAAAATGAGAAAGAAAATGAAAATGAACAAGACTGTCCTTGTCAGAAAGCCGGCGATCGATCTCCTCATGCTCCTGCTCACATTCTTTTCGACAGGCATCGCTGGCATCACCCTAGATAGTTCAGCGCGTGCGGCCGGCCTGAGCACTTTTCAGAACAGTCTATACCAGGGTCAGGATCCTTTTGTGTTTCAAAAGGATGGATTTTATTACCTTAGCCAGTCGGGACCCTATGGTCCGACGGCGCTGTATATTGCCAAATCGCGCTCTCTTACGAATCAAGGCGAAAAAATAAAGGTGTATCAGGCCAACGGGAACCTCGGACGTATCTTCGCGCCCGAGATTTTCTATATAGGCGGTCAGTGGTACATCTACGCTTGTGCGGATGTTAGCGCGCTGGGAGGCCATCACCATGCTGTCGTATTCCAGGGAACCACCCAGGATCCTCAGGATCCTTTCGTCTATAGAGGTGTACTTTATACCGGAACGGCAGGAACGAACTTTCAGGCTAACGACTTTACCCTATTCCAGGTAGGCAAACAGCTTTATGGAAGTTGGGGCACATTGAGTACCCCCGAATGGCCAGATGCCTATGCACATGGGCCAGCGATCGTGGAAATGGATAGCCCCACTTCGATTACAAAGGATCGTACTCTCCTGCCAGGGCATAGCGGTGAAGGACCACGGGTCCTCCAGAGAAACGGAATGACCTTTATTACGGCTTCGATGGCCGGATGGGCAACCAAGGACTATCATCTCGGACTTTATATCAACAATGACGGAAATTTGCTCAATCCATCCTCGTGGACGTTCAAAGACAATGTATTTAATTCTACAGATGAAGTCTGGGGCCCCGGACGCGCGGCATTTACGAAGTCAGCAGACGGGACCGAGGATTGGATGATCTATCACTCCAAGATCTGGTCGACCGATGACAATGGCTGGAGACAGGTCAATATACAGAGCTTCAATTGGAATGCAGACGGCACTCCCAACTTTGGCAAACCGGCCTCGCCCCTGGCAGCGCTGGACCTACCGTCTGGAGATCCAGGAATCGGCGACATCTATCAGGCCGAGAACGCGCAGCTTGGGGGTGGCGCCGGTGTGAATAGCGACCACACGGGCTATACAGGCACTGGTTTTGTGGATAGCTACTATAACGTCGGAGCGCAGACAAGCTTCACGGTAAATGTGCCGAAGGCGGGCCAATATCTGCTAACGCTTCGGTATTCAAATGGGATCTACGTAGCAGGCGAGCAGCAAGGATATCCTCCCATCGAGCCACCGGCGGCAAATACGGCCAGTGTTTATGTTAACGAAGTCAAGATTCGTCAGATAGGTTTCGATAAGACCACTGACTGGGCCCATTGGATGCTAAGAACCGAGCGCTTGACGCTCCTGGCTGGGAAAAACACGATTTCATTGCGGGTCGACCGAGGGGATATCGGACTGATATGTCTGGACTATATTGCCTTGACTCCATCGGTATCGTCCACCGATCCCCGCGTCCTTCCAGCTTCCGAGACGCCGCCGCAAAGCTGGAGGTAAACGACCACCCTCACGCCTCCCCTGGCGATCGCTCCGGATTACATCACCTGGCCGATGGCAGCGGTGTTGCCTGCGTTTTTTGTATTCCCTAGTTTTTGACTTCGGTGTTTGTGGTCTTATTGAAAAGCGACCTCAATATCGACTCCCTGGCAGAAAAATAATGATAGAGAAAAGTGATATTCATAGCAACCTATCCGGGTGAATTAATGGCAAACGTGAGAAATGTCGATGTTCTTATTTGCGGCGCTGGCGGCTCAGGATTGACTTTGGCTATAGAACTCGCGAGGCGCTCGATTTCGTTCCAGATTATAGAAAAATTACCAGCCCCTTTTGAAGGCTCAAAGGGCAAAGGCCTTCAACCCCGCAGTCTGGAGATCATGGAAGACCTTGGCGTCGTCGATCGCATCTATGCACAAGGCTGGGCTGAATTTATTATTCGTCGTTACGGCGAAGATGGCAAGAGCTTCGAAGATCTTCTTATGCAAGAGTCTTCCTTTAGGAATCCGAGCGAACCCTACGGATCAATGATATTTATCCCGCAGTTCTCCACCGAGGCAATTTTACGGGAACGGCTTTTAGAACTGGGGCATTCGGTTTACTTTGGCACCGAACTCACCGCGTTCGAGGATCAGGGCGAGTCGGTACGTTGTGAGCTGGAAAATGGAAAAGGCTTGACGCCTATCGAGGCTCGCTACCTCATCGCTTGCGATGGTGGCAAGAGTTTCGTCCGCAAGACTCTTGGTTTAAGCTTCGAAGGCAACTTTCTAGACGCGCCACCCTTCCTTGCGGCAGACGTTGAAGCCGAAGGCGTTTCGCGTGACGTTCAACACCGCTGGGGGACGCACGATCGCTTAAAGACTTTTTCTATCGGCGCACTGCCTCGAACTAAACTCTTTTCCATCCAAGGGGCCTTGCAGGACCAAGACGATAAATATCTCGGCAAAGATGGGCTTACGCAACTTGCCCAAGAACGCACAGGAAATCGTGATATTAAAATAACGAAGGTCACGTGGGCTGCAACTTTTCGCTTTAGCGCCCGTCTTGTCGAGTCTTATCGAAGGGGACGGGTATTCCTCTGCGGCGACGCCGCCCATGTTCATCCCCCTACGGGCGGACAGGGCTTAAATACGAGCCTGCAGGATGCCTATAACCTCGGGTGGAAGCTCGCCTCCGTTCTCGAGGGGGCACCTGACTCTCTACTGGATAGTTATGAAAGCGAACGAAGGATGGTGGCAAAAGGCATGTTGGAACTGTCGATTGGTATTATGAAAGCAGCCAAGATCGGTCGCGGACGCGAGACGCACCAGCTTGATCTCGCCTATAATGAGAGTCCGATCTCGTTCAGGAATTCCATCGAAAAGCGCGCAATCGCCGCCGGAAATCGGGCGCCTGACGCTCGTTTGCAAGCTGCGGGCGGGAGAATCCGGCAAGTTTTTGAACTCATGCGGGGAACCCACTTCACTTTGCTTTGCAATGGCGATTTTGTGGGGGCGGAAAAATTCAGGGGTAAAGGAATAAGGGTCTTTAAAGTATGCGAGGGTGAAGAACTTTGGGATGAATATCTTGAATTTCAGACAAGTTATGGGCTCGAGCCGGGTGAGGCTGTCCTTATTAGGCCTGACGGTTATATCGCTGCTCTTATCGCATCGAGTGACCTTTCGAAAATCCCGGAATATCTGAAGCTGTTAGGGTTGGGATAGATGTCGGCAAACTCCGGCTTTAGGAGCGTCGCGACCCGGAGGACTTGCAAATAGACATAAGGACTGCCGACTGCACTGAGAAATCCTTTTAGGAATTGACATCCTATGGCCAAGGATCGATATTTTCAAAGAATTCCGAATTCCATTTTTGTCAATTCACGGACGGGTATAAGATATGATCGTAGTCACCACACCGACAGGCAATATCGGAAGTAAAGTATTGCATAGTCTTCTCGATGCCAACGAAACTCTTCGCGTCGTGACGCGCGATGGATCCAAACTTTCGGAACGAGTCCGAGCTAAAATAGAAGTCGTTGAAGGTTCGTTGCTTGATCCCGAAGCCGTCACTAGAGCCTATCAGGGGGCCGACCAAGTCTTTTTCCTTATTCCGCCCAGCATGACTGCCACCAATGTGGATGCCTACTATAGGGAATTTGCAAAGGTGACGATCGACGCAATCCTATCTGCAAAAGTAAAGCGTGTCCTTTATGTCTCTGGTACGGGCCTTGGCTATGAAAAGAAAGCCGGCGCGGTATCCGCATCGTTTCTCGTCGAGAAAGCCTTAGAGGATTCAGGGGCTGCCCTTAGAATTCTTCATTGTGGAACCTTTATGGAAAATATCCTTCACTCCGTTCAGTCGATAAGGTTCAACGGTGATTTTTCAACATCTGTTCCAGGCGATGTAAAGCTTCCATGGGTTGCCACACAGGATATCGCCGCCGCGGCAGTTAAACTTTTGTTAGATAAATCTTGGTCCGGCACGGGTTCGGTCGGCGTACTCGGTCCTGAGGATCTTTCGTATGACGATTTAAGTGGACTTATCAGCAAATGCCTTGGAAAGACCATTCAATATAGGGCTGTCTCCAGCGAATCCATCAAAGCGATTGTAATGCAATACGGCGCTGCGGAGGCTTCGGCTCAAGGACTGGTTGATATTTATTCTGCGATGGCCAACGGCGTCTTTAATCGCCTGGATAGAACCTCCGCCTCGTCCTCACCGACAAAGTTTAGTGATTGGTGCGCTATGATATTGAAACCTGCGATTCTGAACTGAGCTGTTGCTGAAGGTGGTGCGGCATGACCCACTACGAGTTGATAAGAATCCGGACGGCTCTTCAGCAGACAAATGGTGGGGCTTAGTGTCCCATATCGAAGTTTTTCCTTCGCTTTGAAGGGATTCTGCTACAATTTTTCCTCCATTTTCAAAACCTAGTTTCCTCCATCGCTATGTATAGGGTCTTTGGAGGAAAAAGTTTCCTCCAAAGTTTGTCCTGGGAATAACTGTTAATACTGGAAACTTTGCGCAGGAGAGTTGTTACATTCCCACTGCTGAAGCTGTAGCCCATTATCAGATCTTCCGTTTGGTACATCCAGGCAAAGTCCACTATGGACGAACTGGAACGAGTGCTGGCCATTGCCACGATCAAGAATGCGCACCTTTTGATTAGCACTGCCTCGGCAAAACCACTGCTGGACTTTGCCTCCAAATCCCTTATCTTCGTTAAAGACATCAAGACAAAAGTCAGTATTTGAACTACGAATTTCATACTCCCCATTACCAAGATTGTTTAAACGGAAAAGCTGGTTTCGCTGACCCCCATTGCAGTTGAACTGTTCAATATGGGCCTCCGGTTCAAATGTAAAATCGGGAATATCGAGGCATTTTCCCGAGGCAGCGTTACGTATACTGATACTGCCGGCAAGGTTCGCGGTGATGGGATAAAGGTATTTTAGCCCTTCAATATCGCCATTACTTAAGGTGATCTGATCAGGGGGATGGCAGTAGCTCATGATGGAATTGGGATCGAAATTGCCAATATATTTATAATCATTACTTGCGTAAGTCTTGGCTTGGTCATATTTACAGCCAAAGGCGTCTGTCCTTTCATGCTCATGTGCGAGTCCTAGAGCATGACCAAATTCATGCACCATTGTCGCCCTGGTAATGTTGACGACAAAGCTTGGCCAGCCGGGAGGATAATCGCCCCCTTGCCCAATTTCAATTGACATCGTGCCGCCACGGCATCCAGAGCCACAATCTGCACTCGTCATTCCTAAAATTGATAGACCAGCCCCGCCGATAGAAGCATCTGCACTCGACCAGTCATAAACTTTTTTGAAGAAGACCCGTATAATCGCCTTATTGAAATCATCCGAGTTACAGTCTTTCCAACCGATAAGCCCTATTCCGACCAGACGAGCATATTCCCGCCTGACATGATTCTTCAGGTCATCTAGGAGTCCTTGACTGACTTCTGAACGATTCACCAGGCACACAGGCACCATCCGAGGATTAGGCCATTTCGATTGAGTAATATCTTGTACCAAGGACGATGGAGCCGAATGTTCCTCTTTGTTCTGAGTACCGCAGGAAGCAAGGATAAAAACGCTAAGAAAAACTATTTTTTTAAAAAAGGGCATGAAAGGGATCTCCTAAAGTTGGACTAAAATAATGGGCGTACAAAATTAATAAAGCGAATCGCCATTCATCTCCAAAAAAAGCACTAAGGGAAAACGTAAGTATACTTAACTATAAGTCCTATCAGTGCGGACTTAGGCGGTCTATCAATTATTGTTAGTCGCTTAAATAAAAACGCTTTCGGTATTTTTACGAAAGCTATCCCTTGGTTTTTATCTGCAAAAATGTTTTTTCATCGCGTTTATGAGGATGTTGTTTTATTTCGCCAAAAGCTTAGGTTCTATTGGTTTGTCGGCAAGTACTCCAGCCATACCGTAGGACGCGTTAAGGTCTGAGGCTTGGTTGGTGGTGAAAGCCGACCTTTGTGAGCCATAATTTTTTCGCTTGCGAAAATATTTTTGGGGAGCAATCCTTCGCTCCGCTGGGAGGCTGAAAGTGCCATCAGCGAGTTCGTTGAAAATCGCTTGTGGCGTTGCACGAAAATATTCCTTTCGTGCGTAAAAACCGTTAGGTTTATTTAACTTAATATCACGGGTGTCAGTCTCCCTTAAAAGGCTGCGGGTCAGGAACTGGCCTTAGGTGTGGAGGGGAAAACCTTTTCCCCGCTGAAACACGAAACTCCATCTATAGCGTTCGGCGCTTAGGTGGTAGTAGTTCATTGGCATTTAGTTCTCTATGCGTCGCTTCAGCTTGGCAGGCCTGCAAAAAAAATGCACTGGATAAAGTTAAGTCAGACCTCTATATTCAGGCATTCAAGTACCCACCGCCTTCCGAACTATAGATCAGCAACCAGGACGAGGTGTACCCATGGATCAATTTTTTGTGAGAATGTTAGCCTGTGTTCTCTTTCTTGCATTAGGATCCTGTGGTGCGCAGCGGGAAGGAGCGGACTCAAAGCTGGCGTTGACTGTGGGGGATGCCGCGTGTTTTACCCTAAGGTCTATTTTAGATGATAAAAAAGTGGCGAATAAAGGCTGGGGCACCCTGACTATCACCCATCCGGATATAATCTCCAATTTTAGCTTTTCAAAAATGTTGGGAAAATTTCGACAGGTCTCGAGCGTGGCTGACCGGCAGGAGATGGTCCGCGTCCTGATACGCTCGTTTCTCGTCAAAAAGGTCAGTGGAATCCAGCAGGAACAGCCTTTAAGGCCTTTTGTAATACCCGAACTCTTTTGTCCTCTGCTGGATAGCTCGCAGGTTAAACGAGTCACGTTTTGCGGTTCTTTGTTCAGCAGCAACCAAACTGCGGCTATCACCGAGGCGATCACCTTTCTCGATTCACACGAGTCCTTAGGGAACTTTGCCAATATTGACAAGCTGCTCACACCTCTGGCTCTTATCACCATTCCTGAACGTCTGGATCTCCCTGCCGATGAGCAGACTCTGGAACTAAGGATAATCTATGGCCTTCGGGATGCGACGGGAAAGCAAGTAAAACCAGCTACGGTTATTATGGAATTTGCCAGTCCAAGGAATGGCACCTTTTATGACAATCTCGCGGTCTTGCAAAATCAATATAAAGATCGCAATGATCCGGCTTCCCTCAAGGAGTGGGCGGGGTTTTTAGAAAGCAATATGGATTGTTATTCCTTCGGGGGCTGTCAACCCGGTGGTAACTGGCGAATCAATCAAATCCGCATCAATGAACTGGCTTTCCGTGGCAACGATGTCCTGTGGGACTTCAGAGAATATCGGTTTCCCGCCCTTGATTCATCGATTGGAGAATTCGGCCAGGTTCCTGTCGCGTTCACTCCCTGGGTTGATTTCGCGGACAAGGATCGCGATCCCGCTCTAATGAATAAGGATTTTGAAGCCTTCCTTAAAGGCAAAGGACTTTCAAGCGGCAGCTTAAATGTCGACCAGTCAATCGATATCTTTGAAGAATTTATGGCACAAAAGAATGTGTTAGTGAGCAACAGCCAGAGTCTGGAGCCATTTTTTGGAAGCCATCTCCAGAACCTTACCAGCCTCAACCCCGGGAAATTCAATCGAGCCTATCCCTTTCATCTGGAATCCCAGTTTAAATCGCCTGCAGCTTTGGCAAGGCCCGGTATGCAGTTTTTCCTCAAGGATAACGTTTTTTGGACGGCAACTTTCAAGCAAACCTGTCAGGGATGCCATGTTGCTACATCGTCCATAGCTAGGTCAGAGGCTACCGATACTATGCAAGGCTTCTATCAGGTGAGTCCAAGAGTACAGCCCAGTGGTGCAGAAAAAGGTTTAGCTGTGGCCGGTAGCAATGTGCTTTCGGTGCATGTGCTACGGGAAACCGAACTTCGGACCCGCTCCCTCGCTGTGACTCTTGGCTGTATTTCTCGCAGTCGATCCAGCCAGCTCGATGAGCCGGTGAGGGATGGCCATAGCTTGACCAATCCATCCAGCTCTATCCTGGTGCCCACACAGCCTTGAAAGTCACTGCTGCGACGTAGGTCTATGCTAGGGGCTGTTGACGTTTGGCTACGCCAACGTCGAACATCCCCAGTAACGCAG
>CAXSGP010000149.1:0-8412 GCA_964236955.1 uncultured Oligoflexus sp.
TGCGTTACTGGGGATGTTCGACGTTGGCGTAGCCAAACGTCAACAGCCCCTAGTCATTTTGCAAAAGTTTTATAGAAATTGAATCAAAGCGGAATGACGGCGAGCAAATACAGTTGCTATCTCCTTTATTTGACTATGTCGTCGTTGATATTCCATGACCTTTCTATTTCGTCCAAACTTGTTTGGACCTCAGTACATGTTGCCGGTGTCGGCTCGCTTACTCGGCTACCGCTTCGGCGACGAGGGTGAAGACTTCTTGATTAGTGAAGACTCCTTTTTCAGGGGTGTGCTCCCACTTAAGCCCAAAGTTTCGAATTCCCTCGGATGGCGAATTTCCTTCGAAATCGGGATCCCATTCAAAGTCAAGGTAATAGTTGCATTGATTGCTCCATGCTCATAAAAATTTTGTCACAAATGGACTCGGGGTCCGCAGTTCTTTGGAGAGTTCTGAGTTTTCGTAGATGCATTTAATAAGATTGGCCTTCGCATTCTGGTCGCGTGGCATGTACATGAGTGCTTTTTCCCAAGCTCCTTTTGCTTTTGCAAAGTCCCTTTGCTCAAAGCGGATTGTGCCTAGATTGTTCCATGTTTCGTTCAGATGGAATTTGTCCGATGAGGGATAGTTGGCGATGGCGCTCTCGTAGGAAGCGGCTGCTTTGGTCAGTTCGCCCTTTTGCTTATAAAGGATCCCAAAAAGATAGTGGGTTCTTGGGTGCAATCGATTTGCTTTTAATGCCAGTTCGAGGTGTCTAAGGAATTCCTCCTCTGACCTATAGCTGTATACGATCCCATATCTACAAAGGACTTCGGCAGTCTCGCCAACCTTCCCTTTGGCTTCGTCCATCCATTTCAAGGCACTTTTGAAATCCCCTTCTTCTGCTGCAACCATCGCTTCCATGATTTCACGGAAGATGACTTTGCAGCAGAATTTGTACTTTTTTCCCGAGGCGCATGGACAAGGATCGTAGCTCTCCGGGAGCATTTTCATTGCTTCGGTGATTTCTGTCTGCATTGCGGGATCAAGATCAGACTTCCCTTGTCCAGTCTGGAATCTGTCATAACTTTCACGCAGTGGTTGGAGGATCGGATTCAGATGGGTCGTCGGAACCATACTGAATGTTGCGCCTATCTCCTCTGCTATCGGCTTCAATAGAGCTTCTGCCGGGTCTTCCTTCCCAAGGTACAAGGTCTTTGGCCAAGTCTTAACATTTTTTCTTGCTCGTTTGAAGTATGCTTGGAATTCCTTTGCGCTCGGCAGTTCGCCAAGAAAAGTGAGGGGAGGGAATGCGTATCCAGTTGCCGCATCCATGAGGATGTATATGTCAACAGGTTCATTTTTAACAAAAAGGATCGATTTGAGTCGCGAGATTACCCATGCTTCGTTTGGTTTGAACTGGGCTGGATTGATAGTCATTTTCAATTCCTTAAAGAATTATCCATTTTTAAACAAATTTTCCAAAAAAACGGCTTTTTCAGCCCTTTCATAATTTCATAGTTGCCGGACGTCTGCCATGAGCCCAGGAAGGTCCTGCTGAACGACCTTCCGGATGGCTTCATCGTCAAGATTGAAATAGCGATGCACGAGTATATTTCTCATGCCGACTATTGCTGTCCAAGGCACTGACGTTCTTCCCGATCTGGATGTTTCGGATATTTTCGTAGCTGCTTCGCCAAAAGTTTGCATACAGCGGTCATATTTCTCTGCTTGTAAAACTCTCTAAGCTGATTTGAATCGAAGCTGATTTTGATTGGCATAGTAAGGTCTCCTAAAGGAGGCATTTCATGATTCTACCTAAGAGTTTTGATTATGTTGAGCGGGGTTTTGATGCGGATTGAAAACGAAGCGAACTTTTTTATCGAACTGTAATCTTTATGATATAAACAACTGATTTTGCTTAAGAAAAAGTGCGCTGTAATATCGCAACGGGGGAAGGAAAATGGACCTTTGCAGCCCCTTATCGAAGCTTTTTCCGCCAGCACGACACCTCACATATCCGTCAGATCAAGCTTTGGTGAATGCTTGAGTATGT
This sequence comes from uncultured Oligoflexus sp., assembly GCA_964236955.1. Classification (GTDB taxonomy): domain Bacteria; phylum Bdellovibrionota_B; class Oligoflexia; order Oligoflexales; family Oligoflexaceae; genus Oligoflexus. The sequence goes on from CAXSGP010000149.1 coordinate 2,031, forward strand.
CGATATGATCCTTGCCACTCGCAGGTACCTCCATCACGATGCTAGAGTTTTCTCCACGCGCCTAGCTCGTGAGGTGAAGGAAAAAGAATTTCCTCCGGCAGAGAACCAAAAAAGTTGCGAGATAAGCTGATTCAAGAACTTTTGCCATTCATTTTCCGTGGCACTGTTTAAATTTTATCCCGCTGTCAGTAGCATCTTTGATTTCTCCTCGACTTAGGTGGAAAAGTATATACCGAATCTTTGCCGCCAATGAGAGAAATCTCAAATTTCCCGAATGCGACTGTCGCATTTTTCACTCTATTGCAGAGCGAGGCAACCGTCTTGTATAAGTTCCGCTCAATTCCCCGCCGTCAATAAACAAAATATTCTTACGATCGCTGCTGCGAACATCCACAGTTCTTTTACAGTCGCGGACGTCTCAGGCACGATGTGTGATTGTACTGCCGAAGGTGCTATGGCTTGCCACGCGGGTGCGAACTTTCCTAGAGTTAATAAGGCCGTGCTCCCCCCGTGAGCTTGTGTTCCTCGTCCACTCGCGAGGAGACCCCTGCAGCTAGGCAGGAGATTTTGATCTTGATCAACTCACGTTGTGGTTCCATACCTTGCCTGTGGCCTCCCCGGTTCTGCTAACACGGATTCCTTCTGATGATTTTGAAGTTAAGAGAATTTTCAGGAGCCTGGCCAATAAAAAGGCCCCCGCCACTGATCAATGCAAGCAGTGCAGCCTGAATTGTCCAATAACCGAAGCCTAAAAGCGGATTCAGGATTTTGCACTAGCGCAATTCAATCAGTCGGGCGAACGAGCTTGCATGGCTGCATTGTTGTTAAACACTGCATTACCTGTTCCATTGATTATATGATTGACGGAGCTACCAGGAGCAATCCCTAACCATGCCGTGACGAGGTGATTTAATTTTACGCCTGGGCTAATTGGTGTTTCGATCGCGTTTTCAAGTTGCACGTTGTTATAGAAGTTTGCGTAGACAGCGACGCCCTTGGCCGTATGGCTCGTTACATTATTGGAAACCTTGTAAGAAGGAAAACCTTTAACGCCATTGTTCATCCAAAGGTCTTGACTGGGAACATCATAGGGAAGTTCAGACTGATAGAAATAGACGTGTCCGCCGTTGCCGTTCCATATTGTCTGAGTCTCTTGGAAGTGCTCAACAAAAAGACCGTAAGCTGTTATGTCCGCACCATTAACAATAAGACCGTTTTTTGCTGGGTTGACGTTCCAGCCCACGCCGTTGCCATGGTCGGCCCGCCAAAGCCAGACGTTGTCAAGCAAAAGGTTGTTGACGTTGATGACAAAGCAGCTCTGAACGCGGCCGGGAGCCGTGCCACCGACGCGGCAAGAGAGGTCACTCAAGCTTATGGGGTTAGCGGAATGTCCTATGTTGGTCACGCTCGTGCCAGCCAAGAGCAAGGTTTTGGATTCCTGCGCGCCAGCATCCATGATGATGCCGTTGACTGAAACTCCGTCGACGTCGGCGATTGTGATAGCCGCGGTTCCGTTTTCAGGTTTCAGAGTTGCAAATCCGAGGCCCAGTATAATTGTGTTGGCACGATTGACCTTAAGGCTGCTTGAGAGATGGTAAATGCCGGGAGTGAGTATCAGGTGAAATCCCTGCTCAAGGGCATTATTGATAGTATCGGCGTTATCGCTATCCGCGTGGGCAATATAGAACTGATTGATGGGGAGTTTGCTAGCAGCATCGGGATAACCGCCCCAGCTGATGCCCTGGCTATTGGTTTTCAGGCGAGGCACCATAACCGAATAATTATTATTTTCATCGATGACGAGATAGGGCTTTTCTCTAACCACCGGGGTCTTTTCCACAACCGTATAGGGAGAGGTTGACCACTGATCGATAGGGGCATGATTATCGCCGACAAAAACCATGTTCCAAACTCCGCCTTGCCAGTAGGTGAGTTCGCTATTGCGGGTAACAAACTGCTGCTGGCTCCCCGAGACGATATCAGTATCGACGACGGAATCGGAAATGAAACCACCACTCGACCAATTCACGCCACCTGGATAATAGAGGTAATCGAAGAGCCAAAGACTGCCTCTGACGTGAACGCGACGCTGATACGTTGCCTGAGAAACGCCCCAGACCTGCAGGCTGGAATAGATAGTGGGAATGATGGCAAGGTTTTCAACGCCTCGCCAGAAGTTTTGGGTGGAATTGCCCTGACTCCAAGCCGCAAGGGAATTGACTCCGCCTTTGATTGTCACGTCATCGGGCGAGTTACCCAAACCGGCGGCAGACATGTAAAAGCCCATGGGAACGCTCAAATTATAGCTGCCTGGTTTAAAGAGGTAGGCGTAACGATCAGAACCAAATTGGCTGGTTTCCTGTCGCTGGTAGATTTGGTTTAAAGTCGACTGTATGCCATCCATCGGCATTGAAGGATCAAATACCAAGACATTAGGACCAAAGTCGGCGGGCAACGCATTGATCGGCGTTATTCGTCTTTCAAGAGTTTCAGGTGGGGATGCTGGGTTGAGAGCAGATTCGGCTTTTGCCATGCTGCTCATAGTTAAGGCGGCTGTAAATAGACACAGTGCTGCATTCTGGACCGGAATTTTCATTTAGTCTCCATGCGCGGCGGATAGCCATGTAATTTTATTAAGTCTTAATGTGATATGGGATCTTACCGTGCCTGAATTTTATACCCTATTCAAATTCTCTGTCTTTCATTTCAAGAATCTTCAGGTTCCTATGGTGGTTTTGACGTGCCTGCGGGGGTGCACTTCCCTCAAAAGCTCCATTTTTTGGTGCTGAGGCAAGTTCGTAAGATCCAGATGCTTTGTCAGACTCGAAGCGAGCTCCTATTGAAAGCTCTGGATCAACTGGAGGACGCTTAACGGCGGCTGCCACGGCCTTGCATAATTCATGGTGGACGTGGAAAATATCAGGCGAATGAGTAACGCCGCGCGTATGTTCCGCATAGGCGAAAATTCCTTTGCCTTCAAGCTTAGGTGCTGTTTCCTTGCCTGCAAGGTGCTGCGTGGTACATCGAGCTGCCGCGCAATCTCGCGGTCTGAAATGCCCTCAGCAGCGAGCAACTGGATAGAGCTTTCACTTTCTGCCTCCGTCAGCTGCAGTTTTTTGTTGTTGCAGCAACACTGACGAGGCCGTTTTCTTTTGTCAAATTTTTTTGGCATGTGAAAAAATTAGGCTGCTTTTATAGTGGGGGTGGCCGAGGCCGTAGGCGAGACCGAAAATTGGAATGTTCTCAGTCCTATAATTGTGAAAGTTTTTTGAGAATATCAAGAGGAGGGTACCAAGCGTATCCTCCAATGCTTCCTAAAGTGCTTTGATCAAAACCTGAGGGCCCACAGAAATAATGAGAACGTTTGGTATTGGCCCGGAAACCGGACAAAATAGTCCTTAGAATTGGCGCGAGGCTGCCCAATTAATGGACTCGGCCCTAAAAAATCCGCAAGCCTGAAAATTTTATCAATATGCCGTTTCCACTGGACGTAGGATTAAACAGCTGTTAGCTTTTTTGTCATCACCTAGAAAAATCACGTTATGGAGAACCGAATGCGTATTAACACAATTGCTGGACTGTCTCTTTTATTGATTTCTGGTCTGTCAATGGCAGAAGAAGCCCAGGACAGATCGAACCGGGCGATCTTTTTTGAAGATGTCGATGCTTCGAACTTTATCAGGCTCGGGGCACCTCATGATTTAGATGCTGATTTCAGTTTGATTCTTCCTCATGATGCGGGTGTACTTGGACAAGTTTTAACGACTGATGGAGCGGGTAATCTCTCGTGGACCACGATCCCAACGTTCACCCAGCCCGGTGAAGCCTCGCAAACTGAGTTTGGTCAAGTTAAAGGGGGCCGCGTACCAGGGAGTAATGGAGCTGCTCCCAGTGGTTCAGGGTTCATTGGTGAGATAGTTCAACAACCGACCGTGGTGCAGGGCAATCCAAACCCACCGGCGCCTGTGCCTGTTCTGAATTCCAACAGTCCAGTTGCGGTTCGAACTATTAACTTAAGCCCTGGAGTATGGCTTATTCACGGTACAGTCGAGCTGAATCCGAAAGAAACAAATGTTTCCCGGTTTCGGGTAGTCATATCGGCTACGGGCGACACAGCTATCGTTAATCCTCCGGGCTCGAGCGGAACATCAACCGCCCTTTCCTTTGGAAATGTGGCCGATGTAAAGTTCAATAATAATCAGATCAATGCGACAGGCGGTTACTTTTTGAACGTCATGCGCATAATTCGGGTAGACGCAAACTCTGAGATAAACCTAAACGCTCAAATCACCTTCTCAGGAACTTCAAATGCAGCATTCAGCCGTGAGTCCATCCTTCAGGCCGTACGCGTTGGTTGAACTTACTGGTGTTTAGCACGTGCGCTAGGCGTTGGTTCGGCCTTGATGCAGGGCTTGAACCTCGCTTATGTCGGCTACCGGGGCTAAGGCTCTTAGAAGTTCTTTTTATCACTCATCCCAAATAGTTAAATCAGTCGAAATGACAAAATCAAGTCCGGACGCTGCTTACCGGGCAAATATCAGCTTCACACGTTTGGCGAGGTTTCAATTTTTTTGAATTCCCTTTTCGAATGAAGCCATTTCTGTCTCAGGTGGCTTGATTTTTTTCCAAGACCTGATCGAAAAGATAGGTCTGTCAAGTCATCCTGAATCTTGTCTGCCTAAGACCAGGATTAAGACAAAAGCTAGTTCCTTCGATAAATTTAAATCGATGGTTCTTGGCCTTGTTCAAGGTGCTGATTGCCTGGATGATAGGGATCGGTGCCAGGCAGATCCAGTATTTCAACGTCTCTCTAATCATCATCTAACGCCTACGACTTACGGAAATTTTCTGCGCAGTTTTGTCAAACCCCTGTCTAATTTTTAAAAGTTCATACAAACCGAAGAAAATGGGCAGACCACCACAGGCAGAGACAACAAAGAAGTCAATTGAAGTGGTATTGGAAAAGGACTTTGTCACCATCCGAATACCTCGACTGAAGCTTACCAAAGACCTGCTAGATGGTTTGTTAAGTTGAAGTTTATGGCCTCAAGGAAAAGCCTCCCCTCTCACTCTTTCATAATTAACCCCAGCATCCGTTTCACTGCCCTCAATTTTGAGGCGAGTGCTTATACGATTCTACAGGCCGAATAATCGCCTCTGGTGGCCCCGTACATTCCTATCGAAATAACCGTAAACACCTCCTGGCTCTTGCACTTAGCCGCCCCGTTTTCAGCTCCCTAGAGACATATTCATTTGGTCCAAAATTACGTTCTCAATGCAGACAGTTATCCATCACGAGAACGGCGAAAGTCAATTACAGCAAGACTTGCATTGCTTTCCGACGCCATAAGGGATATGGGATAATGCAGAATTGATAAAAGGGGGTTTAGCTCATGAATATTAGGTTCAGAATTGTTCAGATTATAGGTTTGATCTTCATACTTTTTCCCTCACTCACGGGAGCTTACCTTGAATTTTTGAACGTCAGTCTGCCTTTCTACTTCCCCTGGTGGGCATGGACCTCTCTTTTGATTTTAGGCTTATACTTTTGGTCCGTGGCAGAAGCTGGTGCTCTAAGAGCCCGGCATAAAGACAAAGCCGAAACGATTTCCAAAAAAGAATTGTTCACAGGCGTTGGCATAGCGGTCTTTTTATTTGGAGTAGTAGTATGTTTAGCAAAATGATCGCCTCGCTTTTTGCTCTAACGTTCATTCTTACCTCATCGGCTGAAGCTAGTAGTTATAACCTAACTCAGTATATGAATTATTATAGCGGAATGATTCTTAGGAACGCCGGGGATAACTATAGCCTGTTCACGCTTCCCTTATTCACTTTTGATGAAAGCGATTTGAGCCAACCGGGCTGGTTTGGAGAATTTTCCACGGTTTGCTTTTCCAATTCTGGAAAATGTGTAGTAGCCGGTAAACGGGGCGATTACTTTAAGCTTTACGTAGCAGATGAGGAATCCTTGGCCAATATCCGATCGAGTAGTCTCCCCAACGCTTCCACGGTTGCAGTGGTTAGAGTAGATAACGATACGTTATACAGACTTCAAGCCAGGAGTAATTAAATATTCACACTACAAATAAAGTCTTTCTAAATTATGAATATGTGTAAAAACAATGGCTCAAGTATGGGAACAAATGCCCGATGAGAGTTAGGGCAAAACTCGGAGCAAATATGAAAATAGCATGCACATTGATTTTAGGGCTGGGCTGAAAGCTAGCGGAAGTGACCAGAAAGAAGAAAGCTACAAGCCAGTATTGGCAAAGTCTTATTCGGCTGACATAAGCGACACTACACCTGAAGCCAGTCTCGGTGCCGCTGCCATAAGACGGTGCATTACCGAGCTTCCAGTGGCCTCTACAGCGTGATTGAGTGT
>CAXSGP010000150.1:0-234 GCA_964236955.1 uncultured Oligoflexus sp.
CCGACCTGCCGATGCATCATCGTGCGGCCCGCGGCATCAGCTATCTCCCGCAAAATATGTCGATCTTTCGGCGGCTCTCGGTCGAAAATAATCTTCGGGCCATCATGGAGGTGGCCAAGACCCCGGCTCACGAGCGTAAGGAGTTCTTGGACTACCTCTTGACCAAGTTCCAGATCACCCATATCGCCAAGTCGATGGGCGCTGCCCTCTCGGGTGGCGAGCGGCGGCGGGTTG
>CAXSGP010000150.1:244-8331 GCA_964236955.1 uncultured Oligoflexus sp.
AAAACCAAAATTTCTCCTGTTAGATGAACCCTTTGCCGGAATTGATCCGGTTACAGTTCAAGAGATACAAAAAATTATCGAAAAGCTAAGGGATGAAGACGGATTAGGGGTTTTGATCACCGATCACAACGTGCGGGAAACTCTCGGCAGCTGTGATCGCGCCTACATTCTTACGGGAGGGCAAATTATTGCCCATGGTCATCCCCAGCAGATTGCGGACGATGCAAAGGTTCGCAGTGTGTATCTTGGTGAAAACTTCCGACTCTAGACACGGTCTGGCCCATTGATTGGTGGATTTATGGCTTTCGATTTAAAGCAGTCGCTGAAACTCAGTCAACAGCTGCTCATGACGCCACAGCTGCAGCAGGCTATCAAACTTCTTCAGCTCTCGCGGCTGGAGCTTGAAGAATTTGTGACTCAGCAAATGACCGACAATCCCGTGTTGGAGGAAGGCATCTCGGAGTCTTCGGAAGAACGCCTGCAGGTGGAACGCGAACGCGAACGCACCGAGGTCGAGGCCGTCGGCGAATCGATGAGCGAGGCGGCCGGTATCGTCGACTCGATAAGTGGTGAAAAACCGGCAGATATGGACTGGGAAGCTTTTTCGCGCATGCAGGATTCCTCGAGCAGCTCAAGTTCGAGCAGTCGGCAGAATGAAAGCGATGAGTTTCCCAGTCACGAAAACCTGGCCCGGTCCGGCACGCTTCAGGATTATCTTTTTGCCCAAATCGGCGAGATGGATCTCAGCCCCGAGGAAAAGGACCTTGCGGGCCGCATTATCGGCAATATCGATGACCGCGGTTATCTTCATGGAACGATCGAAGAGCTGGCCGAAGACAATAAGCAAACTGTCGATTTCGTCGAGGATATGCTGGACGTTGTGCAGCATCTGGAGCCTAGCGGTGTGGGGGCCAGGGACCTCAAGGAATGTCTGCATATTCAGCTGCGGGCCGGCCGCCTTAAAAACGGCGTGGTCGAGCTCATCGTCGAGCATCACCTGGTCGAACTGGAGACTAGAAATTTTCAGGCTATCGCCAAGGCCATGAAGCTGCCGCTGGATGCTATCATAGAAAGCGTGCAGATCATTGCCGACCTAGAACCGGTACCCGGTCGTCAGTTTGGGGGCCTTGAGGCCCAGTATGTGGTGCCCGATGTTTATGTCTTCAAGGTGTCGGGAGAATGGGTTGTCACCCTTAATGATGAGGGCCTGCCGAACCTTCGTGTTTCAAAGATGTACGAAAAAATGGCTGGTAAGATGGACGGGAGTAGCAAAGAGTACCTGTCGGAAAAGCTTAAATCCGCGCAGTGGCTGATCAAATCGATACAACAGCGGCAAAAGACAATCCTGCGCGTGACGGAAAAACTGGTTGAGCGGCAAAAGGAATTTTTTGAACAGGGTTATGAGTATCTCAAGCCGATGGTGCTGAGGGATATCGCCGATGACATCGGCATGCACGAATCGACGATCAGCCGGGTGACGAGCAATAAATATGTGCACACGCCGCAGGGTATTTTTGAACTTAAGTACTTTTTTAATAGCTCAGTATCGATGGCTGGCGGCGATAGTTTAGCGAGCGTTTCGGTCAAAAAAATCATCGCGGAGATGATAGGCAAAGAGGATTCGAAGCATCCTCTGGCGGACCAAAAGATCGTCGAACTGCTCGAAGATCGGGGCATTCAGCTGGCCCGCCGAACGGTCGCCAAGTATCGTGAGCAGCTCGGCATTTTGCCCAGCAGTAAACGTAAAAAATATTTCTAGGAAAGCCAGGGCATGGATACCCCAAAGACCGAACTGCCGCTCTTAGTGATAGTCACGGGCCTGTCAGGTGCCGGCAAGTCAACCGTTATCAATGCCCTGGAAGATCTCTCGTTTTACTGCATGGAAAATCTGCCCTATGCCCTGATTGAACCCGCCCTGGCGCATTTGATGAAAACCAAAAAGGAGCCTCTGCGTTTTGCCATTGGCATCGATGCCCGTGATGCAAACTTTATCCAGGATTTTCCTCTCGTCGCGGCTAAACTAAGGGGAAAGTTTCGGCTCGATGTCGTCTTTTTAAACTGCTCCGATGATATCCTGGCCGAACGGTTCAGTACCACCCGGCGTAAGCATCCCCTGCTTGATGCCGGCGGCGAGCTCATCGTTGCGATTCGGCGGGAGATCGACCTGATGCGGCCGCTCGAGCGCATCGCCGACGTTTCGTGGGATACGAGTCTGTGGTCCCCGCACTTTCTGGCCCGCAAGGCCGAGGAGCGCTATGCCTCGGCGCAGCTGAGCCGAAAGCTGCAGGTGACGGTCGTAAGTTTTGGTTTTAAGCATGGGATGCTAAAACCAGCCGATACCATCTTTGATGTGCGTTTTCTCAAAAACCCCTTTTTTGACCCAAGTTTAAGACAAAAAACCGGGCAGGACCCTTCGGTTGCCGCTTATGTTTTTGACGACCCGTCGACCCAGATCTTCCTCGACAAATTGATCGACCTGCATTGCTTTCTCCTGCCGGCCTATCACCGCGAGGGCAAACACTACTTTCGCATTGGCATCGGCTGCACGGGTGGCAAACACCGCAGCGTGGCTCTTGCCGAACGCCTGGCCTTGGAACTGGCGTCAAAGACAATTTCAAATATCGTCCTTAGTGTTTCCCATCGCGATATTCATGTGGGTTTAAACGGCTAAATCGTTCGCTTCATTCAGGGCTTGCCGCGCAGGCTGGCCCGCCTTGCTCGGGCGGGCAGCAGGCCTTGATCGGGCCCTTTCGAGTCAGGATTTTTGGGTTATGGGCCTTTAAAATCTATTCATAGGTGGAAATATCAGGACAGGTACAAACCAGGTTTCGATCGCCGTAGGCGCTATCGATGCGTCCCACGTAAGGCCAGAACTTGCTTTCCTTCACCCATGCCATGGGAAAGGCCGCCTGCTCGCGCGAGTAGGGCCGCTCCCAGGCGCCCATCATAACGGGGGCGGTATGGGGAGCGTTTTTGAGAGCGTTGTTGTCACGCGAAACCTTGCCCTGTTCGATCTCAATAATTTCCTGGCGAATGCTGATCATCGTGTCGCAGAAGCGATCGATTTCCGCCTTCGACTCCGATTCGGTCGGCTCTATCATCATCGTATTGGGCACGGGCCATGATACTGTGGGCGCATGGTAGCCATAATCCATCAGGCGCTTGGCAATATCGTCGACACTGACATCCGCTGATTTTTTCACGTCCTTGAGGTCGACGATGCACTCATGCGCCACCAGCCCCGATTCCCCGCGGTAAACCACGGGAAAATGAGGGTCAAGGCGCTTGGCCGCATAGTTGGCATTTAAGATGGCCACCTGAGTGGCTTTCTTAAGATCCTCGCCACCCATCATGCGCACATACATCCAGGAAATAGGCAGGATACTCGCGCTGCCCCAGGGGGCTGCCGTGATCGGTCCCACTCCATCCCTGCCGCCCATGGTCACGACCGGGTGATTGGGAAGAAAGCTTGCCAGATGGCTCTTCACGCCGATCGGACCGACGCCCGGTCCGCCGCCGCCGTGAGGAATGCAGAAGGTTTTGTGAAGGTTCATGTGACAGACGTCGGGACCAAATTTACCGGGCAGGCAAAGGCCGATCTGCGCGTTAAGGTTAGCGCCATCCATATAAACCTGCCCACCGTTCTCGTGAATGATGGCACAAATTTTAACGATCTCCTCCTCAAAGACGCCATGGGTCGATGGATAGGTAATCATCAGCGCCGCGAGTCGGTCTTGGTGCAGAATTGCTTTGTCGCGAAGATCGGCGACGTCGATGTTGCCGTTTTTATCACAGCGCGTGACGACCACTTCCATGCCCGCCATCACCGCCGAGGCGGGATTGGTGCCGTGGGCCGAACTGGGAATGAGGCAGACGGTGCGGTGCGCATCGCCGCGAGAGATATGATACTTACGCAGCACCAAAAGGCCTGCGTATTCACCCTGGGCACCCGAGTTGGGCTGCAGGGAAATCGCATCGAAGCCCGTGCAGGTGGCCAGATAGTTTTCGAGAGTGTGAAAGAGTTCCAGGTAGCCGGCCGCCTGCTCCAGGGGCACGAAGGGGTGCAGCGAGTTGACCTCGGGCCAGGTGATGGGATAGAGCTCCGATGCGGCGTTGAGCTTCATCGTGCAGGATCCAAGCGGAATCATCGAACGCGTCAGCGACAGGTCACGAGCTTCAAGCCTACGGATATAACGCATCATCTCGGTTTCCGAATGATAGGCGTTAAACACGGGATGCTGCAAGTAGGGCGTGCTTCGCTCCAGGCCCTGGGGCAGGCCGCCTTGAGCTTCCTGGGCGAGCTCCTCAACCTTGGGCGCGGCTTTGCCTAGGGCAAAGATCGTCAGGATATTGCTGATGTCGGCGAGCTGGGTTTTTTCGTCAAAGGAAATTCCAATCTGACCCGGATTGGTGGTGCGAAAATTGTATTTATCGCCTTCGGCAGCCGCTTCGATTTGATTGATGAGATTGTCGTTTTCAAGAACAGTGAGCGTATCGAAATAATTTTCGCTCAGCAATCGATAGCCAAGCTTTTTAAGGCCGGCGGCGAGGATGCTCGTCAGCGCATGGGTTCGCTCCGCGATCACCTTCAAGCCCTCAGGGCCATGATAGACAGCATACATCGAGGCCATGATTGCAAGGAGCACCTGCGCGGTACAGATGTTGGACGTCGCCTTATCGCGACGAATATGCTGCTCACGCGTCTGAAGCGAAAGGCGATAGGCAGGAGCGCCCTCGGTATCTCTGGAGACACCCACCAAGCGGCCGGGAATCCGGCGTTTGAATTCATCCTTGGTTGAGAAAAACGCAGCGTGCGGTCCACCGTAGCCTAGCGGCACACCAAAGCGCTGCGATGTGCCAACGGCGATGTCGGCGCCCATTTCACCCGGCGATTTAAGCAGGCAGAGGGCAAGCAGGTCGCTCGCAAAGGTCACGATAAGACCATCGGCCTTGGCTTTACTGATCAGGGCCTTATAGTCCTCAATCGTTCCAAAGGTGTTAGGGTACTGAAGGAGCACACCAAAGGCTTCCTTGCTGATCTTCATATCGGCCGGCGCGACCCGCTTGATTGGAATACCGAGAGCTTCGGCGCGCGTGCGCACGACCTCGATCGTCTGCGGATGACAGTCCGCAGCAATAAGATAGCTTGGCCCTAACTCGGGGTCACAGATATCACGACTCATCGTCATCGCTTCGGCTGCGGCGGTGCCTTCATCCAAAAGCGAGGCGTTGGCGATGGGAAGACCGGTGAGGTCACTCACCATGGTTTGAAAGTTGATCAAGGCTTCCAGCCGGCCCTGGGCGATCTCAGGCTGGTAAGGGGTGTACTGGGTGTACCAGGCTGGGTTTTCAAGAATATTGCGCTGTATCACGCTAGGCGTGATGGTGTCGTAGTACCCGAGACCTATAAAGCTTTTAAAGATTTTGTTTTTGCTCATGATACGGCGCAGCTCGGCGAGCGCTTCATGCTCGGGCAATGCCATTGGCAACTCCAGTCCACCCTTCGTCTGAATGGCATTTGGCAAGGCTGATTGGGTCAGAGCGTCGAGGCTCTCATAGCCCAGCAGCTCGAGCATAGCCTTGATATCACGATCGGAAGGACCTATATGTCGACTTGAGAAATTTTGGATATTATTAGCTTTTTCCCACATTTTTCCCATGGAGATCTACCACCTTTCCCAATTTATTAGACTTCGATAATCTATCGAAAGCCTCTGGAAAAAGCAAAAATTCACAGGATCTAAATTCGGGCGGCACGGACGCTGCGCGGGCGGCAGCCAGGACGGAAAAAAAACCAGGAAGGATATTCCTGGTTTAGGCAGGGTCATTCGTCTTCAGCGATAAGCTTTTGATAGTCGGCGGCCGCCATCAACTCCCCATCGTTAGAGGCAAAGGCGATCTTGATCAACCAGCCGGCGACATAAGGATCGCTGGCAAGGCCTTCCAGCTTTTTCGCAAGTGCGGCGTTGACTTCGGTGACCTTGCCCGTGATCGGCATATAGAGATCGGAAACGGTTTTAGTTGATTCAATGCTACCGAAGGTGGAGCCCGCTTTAAACGTTTCGCCGACTTTGGGAAGGTCCAGGTGAACGACGTCGCCCAGCTGCTCGAGTGCATAGGCTGTGATGCCGATGGCCGCCGTGCTGCTGTCGAGGCGAACCCATTCGTGCTCACGGGTATATTTCAGTTCTTTTGGCAAGGACATAGCGACCTCTAAAATGAGAGCATCTGATGCATTAGGATCAGCCGCCCAGTTATCGACACGTTTTTGAATCAGCGCATTCTACTTAACCTTTGCCGAATATAGGGGCCTTTTAACGACCTTAGCAAGTTTTCTTTTGCCGCGAATATCGATGCTAATCTCCTCGCCCAGCTGGGCCCCATCTTTATCGATAAGGGCTAGGCCCCCCGCTCCATCGACGGTTGGCAAGACGGATCCGCTCGTGACCACGCCGATCTTTTTATCGCCGACAAAGACATCCATGCCATGCCGCGCAATCGCCTGCTCCTCAAGCTTAAACGCAATCATTTTGCGAGCCGGCAGGGTCCCGGCCTTTTGTGCTTCCATCTTGGCTTTACCAAGGAAATCGCCTTTGTCAAAGCGAACCGCCCAAGCGATGCCGGCTTCAATTGGACTTACCGTTTCATCCATGTCGTTACCATAGAGCAGATAACAGGCCTCCAGGCGCAGGGTGTCGCGCGCGCCGAGGCCGATAGGCTTGGCGCTGCTCCGGTCGAGGAGCTGCGTAAAAACCGCCGCCGCAATCGTGTTGGGAAGATAGATTTCATAGCCTTTTTCACCCGTATATCCGGTGCGGGCGACAAAGCCTTTTTTGCCTTGAAAGCTGGCTTCGGTGATATGGGTATAGGGGAGTTCGGCCACCCGTTTCTGATCGGAGGGGCTTAGAATCGCCTGAAGGGCCTCCGCACTTTCTGGCCCTTGAATGGCCAGTTGGCTCCAAAGGGGCGATTCATTGGTGATCGTCACCTGCAGGCGACCCACGTGCTCTTTGAGCCAGGCAAAGTCTTTTTCGATGTTAGAGGCATTGACGCAGAGAAAATAACGCTGGGCGCCGACGCGATAGATAATGAGATCGTCGACAAAGCCGGCATCTGCCGTTGGGAGGGCTGTGTACTGGCCGTGGCCCAATTCCAGCTTGGCCACGTCGTTGACAGTGAGAGCCTGAAGGTAGGCCAAGGCGTCAGGGCCTTCGACGATGATTTCGCCCATGTGGCTTACATCAAAGATGCCGCAGTGTTCGCGCACATACCTGTGTTCAGCCAATACGCTTTCGTACTGAACAGGCATATCCCAGCCGCCAAAATTTACCATTTTGGCTTTTAACTGCTTATGGAGGGCATGCAGGGGGGTTTTTTTGAGATCGGCTGTGGTCATCGGAGTCCCTCTCTTCTTCGTCTCGACGCATGGGGTTCGGCTCGCAGCCTACAAAAAAATACCCTGCTTTGTCCAGGCAACTACTGAAAACGTTGAAGTTCTAAGCCTGTCGCGGCTGGCCGAGGTTTGGGGGGGTGATCGTTGGCACAATCTGCCTACTGGCTTTTAGTGTTGCGGCGCTGTGCTAGACTTAGAATAGGCCTGGGAGGCTTTTTGCTCCGTTTTGACCCGCTTGGTCAAATGGCCAGGTACGATTTTGAAGGCGGCTGCTGCGGCGCTGGAGAGAAAGTCATTTTGGAATGCCAATATATACAAGTATTTGATTTTATAGATATAATGGAAAGACCAGGCCTTTGCAATCTCGGCTAAGAATTGAATTCAAACTCACGAATATGACAGCGTAATAAAGACCTTCCCTGTTTTAAAGCTTGCCTTGTCTTTTTGTATAAAAAAAAGGCACAATATAAGCAAAGCCTGCCATTGTTTTTGTCAATATAATGAATGGATTTTGAGTACATTCCCTAAAAGCTGGTCCGCTTTTTAATCACCCCAGCACTGGTCTAAATACACGTAGGCTTATTTTCCCGATTCGGACACAAGTGCGAGAATAGCAAAACTTGGAAGAAACCCGGGCTCCTTCGCAGGTGATTCCCTTGATGTAACCGCAGAGTTTGCGAACGCGAAATTTCCT
>CAXSGP010000151.1:0-8232 GCA_964236955.1 uncultured Oligoflexus sp.
CTGAGGCAGCCGATAATATTGACGATGTTGTTGGGGTTATAGACTCTGCGGCCGAAATAGGTATTAAGTCGGCTGATAAAGTGAAAGAAGCTAAACAGTTGCTTGTTGACTACCTTGGAGAAGGAGCTAGCGTAAAAACAAACAGTTTTGGAGATAAAATTTTCATATCAAAAGATGGGACAAGAAAAGCAAGGTTTGATGTAAAAAATCCGCATGGAGACCTGCCTCATATGCACATCGAAAAATTAAAACCGTCAGGCAAATGGGCTGACGAAATTAATGGAAAGCATAGAATAAGGTTTGATGGCAAATGAAAATAGAAAACGTGAATGTTGATTCAAATATAAAAGCAATAATTGAAGAAGACCTAGCAGCAGGGTTCTACCTCTATATTTATGACCTTACGACGGGCGAATGTATCAGGGACCATCTTCAAGATACGCTAACATTCGCCAAAGAACAGGCAGAAGAGGACTATGGACTACCCTTAGACGGATGGAAACCCTACTGAATAATTGTTGCATTGAACAACTTATCCTTCAATGGTTTCATGGCTCATCATAATCATAGCTTAACCAGATCCATTGTCTGCTGGAATAATGTTTGATGCTGTCAAGGAATTCTCTCTTAAATGCTTTAACATAACTTTCCCAAGATTTTCAGAGCACCTGTCCAGTAAAGTCTTTCCTCTCTGGACTTTGCAGACAGCAAGGTCAAGCCGAAGCTTGATCAACGAGCTTTTGGCCATGGCGATCCGGGGATCGCCTCGCAGCAACGCGATGTCTAAGGTCATGCCGTGTCGCGGCTTAAAGCGACAATGGATGCGTTGAGGGGCTGATTTCTTGATGGTGTCACCATGTTACCAATCGTCTTGTTTTCGTGCCTATTCTCGGGAGTAATTTCGGGTGTCTTCCCACCTGTTTCTGCTTGCTCGCCCTCTTTAATTTCTTTCTAGCTCAAGCGACAGGTTTCCTGAAAAAAGGGGTAGGCTCTAGGCAGGTAATAGCGACTGGTGACTACGGAATTGCAGGTGCATCACGAAGCTAAGCTTATTTTTAAATCATCTCATAGAGTTAAAATGGAGAGAATATAATATGACTAATTGGCAGATAACTTTCTTCACGAATTGTTAAAAACATAAAAGTTAATGCAGGTTATCGCGACGTTTCCGCAATATCCTCTGGGAATTTTTATTCTCATGGATTTTTGAATATATCGTCTCCACCAAATTACTCATACTCACCGGTTTCGTTAAATAACCATCACAACCGGCTGATCGACATCGATCGAGCTCTCCGTTCATCGCATGAGCAGTCAGAGCGACTATGGAACTGTTATAGCCCTGCTTTCGCAGCTGGGTAGTAGCCTGATAGCCATCTAATTTTGGCATTTGGATATCCATTAATACGATGTCATAGGCACTGGCCCGGGCCATTGAAACCGCTTCTTCACCATCCCACGCCACATCAACTTTAGCACCAACCTTAGTCAGATACCGTATGATGAGAAATTGGTTGTCGGGTGCATCTTCGGCAAGAAGGACTTTCACACCATCCAGTCGTGGAAGCTTGTCTGATTCGTGATTTTTAAGAGCATTGCTCGGCTTCACTTTATCCAGCGCTATTGTAATTTCAAAGACACTGCCAAGTTCAGGCTTACTGTCAATCAGTACGATATCGCCGTCGAGAGCTCGTGCCAGTCTACGTGCGAGATCGAGGCCCAGACCAGTCCCACCAAATCTGCGGGTAATCGAAGCATCAAGCTGCGTAAAAGGTTGAAAGAGCTTAGTGGCTTCCTCACCCGTCATACCCAAACCAGTATCCTTAATCAAAAAACAAATCTTTTGCTGATCCGAGCTTGTATTTATTGCAACACTTATGGAGCCCTTATGGGTAAATTTAATAGCATTCCCAATAACGTTGGTTAAAATCTGAGACAGCCTGGAGGGGTCGGTAAGGATTCTTTGTGGAAGGGCACCCAGGACCTCAAAAGAAAAGCTGAGACTTTTATCTTCGGCCCACTTGCGCGTGGTTATTTCAACGTCAGAGATGAGTTCGGGTAAGTCAGTCTCTATTCTAGCGATCTCAAGCTTACCGGCCTCAATTTTAGATAGGTCGAGTATATCGTCGATGAGACGGGTAAGTATGAGGGAATTGCGTTTGATCCGACTTTCAAATTCAAATTTATTTTCTATCGAGAGTTCCTGTTGGCTCATTAATTCCGCACAGCCGAGAATCGCGTTTAAAGGGGTTCTTATCTCATGACTCATGGCTGCCAGGAACAAATTTTTTGCTTCATTTGCAATCTGCAGTTGCTCGTTGAGCTTATTGGCAATCTCGACCAGTTCGTGTTGTTTGACTGCCGAGACAATGAGTGACTCATTGATTTCTGTCACCTTGTTGCGAAATGTGACGGCTTCAGTCGCGTCCGTTACTTGTACCATTAAGCCTGCGGCTAAGTTATTTTCAACAGCGACCGGCCAAATGGAGAAGGAAAGATAACGTTTGTTTGAATGTCCTATATGGCACAGCTTTTCATTCAATGTCTCTTTCGCGTTTGATTGAAAAACACGTTTTAAAACCAGGTCAAGCGCCCCGCCTTCATTACAGGCAATAATGGATGATAAAGGTTTGTCAATGACTTCTGATGTCCCAATCCCAAATAGATCAACGAAAGCGGTATTGGCGAAAATCACCAATTGTTCCTTTCTGTCGATAGCCAAAATAGGATGCGGTGAATACTCTGAGCTACTCTTGCATAAGCTAGACAACGCTGACTTATCTATCGCAGGGGGAGAATAAGTTACTGAGCCCATAATGCACCCATTTTTAATTTGCAGGTCCAATCAAATGCTCTAGATCTCTATCAGTTGTGGGAATACCGGACGTAAGACCGCTAAAGCCTCGTATACGTTCCCCAATCTCCATGCCTTTTGAAGTGATGTGATATTCTCTAAGTTCAGTACTATGCTGTCCGCCGCGCATTTTAATGACAGCTAATAACTTTCGTAGGTCGCCATCAATGGAAACGTAGCGCAGTCTTATAATATCATCGGCTAAAAAAGAAATGGCATAGGCGGTAAGAGGAAAGGATGTGAAAGATTCCTGTATCTCAACCGTACTTAAGATGGTCACGCCGAGCCGGGTAAGGGCTGCTATCATCCGGTAGAGCGATTCTCGAAAATCGGTCCGAAAGCCGGGAGCCAAAGCCATTTCAAGTCCAGCCAGCGAATCGATGACAAGACGTTTGGCTCCGATTTCCTTCACGGCTTGAACAATTTCATGAACTGTCTCGTCCACGGAAAGGTCTAAAGGCCGAAGATATAAAATTTTAAGGAGACCTTGTTGTTCCGGCCCATCTAAATTCATACCTAGACTTTGAGCCCGTTTTGAGTACGACTTGGGGCGCTCTTCAAAGATTGCGATTATGCCTGGCTCTCCCTGGCGAAGCCCTTCAGCGATAAAATTCGATCCTAAGAGTGACTTTCCGGAGCCGGAAGGGCCTGCCACGATCATACTATCGCCGGCGAGGATGCCTCCACCCAGCATAATATCCAATTCCGGGACGCCGCAGGACAGGCGCTTACCCTTGGTATCGACTTCGGCCTCAGAGTTGAGCCCAAAGGTTCGTGGAAACGCCTCAAGGCCGCTATCCGTTATGCGAAAGGTATGCATTCCTGGAACCGAGGCCTGGCCTCTTAGTTTCACGATTTGCATCTTACGGATGATGGAATTTCTTTCCACTATCTGAGATAGCCAAAAAAGCCCGTCAGCAACTGTGAATATAGGATTATTACGACGCTCTTTGTTGGTGTACTCGCCGATTAAAAAGGTGGTTGCCTCCCAACTTGTAAGATGGTGAGTAAGCTGCTGGATAAATCCCTGAAGTTCCATTTCGGAACTAGAGGTTTGAGAATTTCTGGCCATAGCGCGGAATGAATCCACGACGACTATTGAAGGATGGGAAGCTTCCACTTCCTTTACGATTTCATCCAGGGCCGTTTTAAGGTCATGCTCGAGAATGAGATGACTTAGATTGATAAAACGTATGGCTGTATTAAGCTTTGAAAGCTTGAAGAACGCAAATTGCTGCTGGTAGCGAAGCATTTTTATCGCCGGTTCACCCATGACTGTAAAGAAAAGGGCGGGCCGTTCCGGAGTAGCATTAGCGAACATAATCTGATGAGCCAGGGTTGTTTTACCACCACCCGGCGCACCCGCGATTATATTAAAAGAAAATTCCGGCAGGCCGCCGCCAAGGATTTCATCGAGTCCTCGCACTCCAGTCGGAATCCTTCGAATTGTTACTTTTTTTTCTTCGCTCATGGTTTGTCCTTAACAATTGCGATAACTCTTTCAGAAGTTGAGCTAGTCCAACTTTCCTCTACCAGACTGAAAGCCATCGATTCGCCGATAAATAAGGCCAATAACCCTAAAAACTGAGTCAGTAATACCAGACCAGCCTTTTCATTGGTTAATTGCTTATAATCGGTGGAAATTCCGTCATTCATTTCTAAAACGCTTTTTTCGCCAATTCGAATCATTTCCAGTGAAGGGGCTTTTACCTTCGCCATATCAAGAGCACGACGGAGTAATGAATGATAGCCGCCACTTCCTGATACCTTTGAGATCGAATGGCGGATACTCTCAAACACTGCAATAATAGGCCCAAAATCATCATTGATGTTAACTATTTTGGAGCGTTCAAATTGTATCAGTCGGCTTGCTAATTCTTCGATCTTCGATAAAGATTTGCTCATTGGGCATTAATCCCTGGCTATTTCAGTCACAGGTAACAGATGCGATAACTAAGACTCGCGCCATACACTTATGCATCCCTTTCCTTTAGCATTATCGTTTAAAAATGAATATCTTCTTGTACCAGCACGACTTCCCGTTCGTGGGTATTCATATAATACCTATGACATAATAACAAATTACCCGCAGTCGGTTAATTTACCAATTAGCGGAGTATAAGCTGGATAGAAAGCTATCAATGAACTTTAAAGCGATTTTCCGGTTATGAAATAAAAACAGAATGCCAGTAACAGCGGCTGAGGGGAATGTTTGGTAAATTCTAACTAACTGATACTTAACAAGTAAAATACAATCTAACCCTTAGCCTCTTCGACAGTAGAAAATGACAGGTCTGCAACTTTGCGGGAATAAAGTATTTTATGCCCAAATGAGCTGGGTGATTGGCCAGCACTGATTTTTAGTTGTGGAAGGTTCCTTTCTCCTACTTCTGAAAAAACGCCAAAGCCTAGTCGCTCTTAACGCAAAGAGCCGCATTCAAGCCTCCCTGGAGCCCCAGCACATGAACTTCGCCCTTTTCCCTTAATTCCTTAAGCAAGGCCTGACTGCGATGCCCACTCTGACAAAAGACCACTATGGTCTTATCCCGTCGCTCACTAAAAAATTTGCGATTTAAAGAACTAAGGGGCAACCGCAGAGCGTCAGGCAAACTCTCAGGCCCCTCATTAAGCTCGCGAATATCCACCCAGAGCGCTCCTTCCTCTGGCAGACTCGAGTAGGTCAGCTCTCCAGCCGCAAATTTTATAGGCTCATCATAAACAAAGTCATGAGGCAAAGGACCGCAGGCTGGACAGTTTGGATCCAATTTCCTGAGGACACTCATGTTATCGGCATCCTCCAGATCAAAATGAATCATGGACTGGACAGCGGCGCTGCTCTGCCTGAGTAAGGTCCGGATCGCTTCCATCGCCTGCCACGAGCCAACGATACTGGTCGCCGCCCCTAACACCCCAGCCTCGGTGCACGATTCCACGCAGTCCTTTGGCGGCTGCGTGGGGCTGCTGCAGCGGAGGCAAGGGCTCACCCCGGGTCTATAGGTGAAGAGTTGCGCCTGGTTTTGAAAAATACTTGCCTGCACGTAAGGAATACCCTTCGCCACACATCGATCGTTAACGAGGTATTTCGCAGCAAAATTATCCGTGCAATCGACCACCAGATCGATGCCTTCCAGCAAAGAATCGGCGTTCCCAGGGGTAAAATGCCGGGTAATCGCTTCGATTTTTGTGAAGGGATGAAGTTCTTCAAGCCGCCTCTTCGCCAGGATTGCCTTGTGGGAACCAAGCTCCTGAAAACCATAAAGGGTTTGTCGATGAAGGTTCGATGCCTCCAGTTTATCGGCGTCACAGATTCTAATGAATCCCACCCCGGCGGCGGTAAGCTGCAATGCAGAGGGGCAGCCCAGCCCACCGGCACCGACGATCAAAACCCGACTCTCGGCCAGGGTCTTCTGCCCTCCTTCCCCAAGCAAAGCCCGCTGACGGCGAAAAACTTTATCGTGGGCAACGGCTTGATGCTCACAGCTCGGACAACCCACCCATTGGCTAGGGCCATCGCGATAATATTCTTTCTTCCAGATGGGACAGCGGGATTTTATCGCATCGATAATAAAGCGCGTGGCCTGGAAAGCCACGCCCCGGTGCGCGCTCAATACCCCTACCCATACCGCGACCTCCCCCAACTCCAGCATTCCGTAACGGTGAACAGCCTTGACGTCCAGGAGGGGAAACAGGGCCCGAGCCTCGGCAAGTATTCTTTCCCCTTCGTCGATGCAGAGTTCCTCAAACAACTCGTATTCGAGTCGATCCACCCGCTTCCCATCGTTTTGTTTGCGAACGCGGCCTGCAAACGCCACGAACGCGCCGGCCCCATGGTTGTCGAGCCTAGCGCTCAGCCCTTCGACGTCAATCTCTGCGCCGCTCACCTGGAACATGGTTCAACCTCCTGAAACAGGTGGAATAAAGACAACCTCGTCACCGTCGGCGAGGAGAGAGTGAAAGGGTTTATACTCACGATTGATGGAGACTTTGAGATACTGCTCTTCCAGTGGAAAGGAAAAGCGTTCCCGTAGCTCGGCATAGAGATCGCTCGCGGTCTCGGCCTGGGTCCTTAAAATCTCCTGGGCCCTACCGGCCTTTTCCTTGAGCGAGGCAAAGTAGCGGACAGTGATGGCGCGATTCATGGGGACATCTCCGACAAATGCAGGTGAACCCGGTGGTACTCGTCAGGAGTATTCACGTTGGTCAGTGCTATATCATCATAGGGATCGAGGAGAAGGCTATTGCTATTGAGCAGGACTTTTCGTGGGCAGGAAAACCCAAGACCCAAAGCTTCAAAGAGCCGCATGCGAATCGAAGGCTCATAGATCGCACATAGGGGTTCCGGCAACCCATCGAGGCTCGATCGGAATGCAGTTGCCATTTTCGAGGGACGGCGTTTCTCTAGGATGTGCTCCAAAACCGGACGGCGCAGGTAAGGCAGATCACAGGCGATGACTAGCCACGCAGCCTCTGGGTAAGCCTGCATTGCGGTGAGTATGCCACCGATCGGACCGAGATTCCGAAATTGATCGAAGAGTATCGGTAAATCCCCTCTGTGCTCCTCACGCCACTGATCCTCGCGTAGCGAAAGGAAGGCGGGCAGACCAAGTTCGCCCATAAGCTCGAGGACACGAAGCGACTGCGGCTGACCCTGATAGACGATCCGGCTCTTATCCTGACCCATTCGCGAACTCCGCCCGCCGGCAAGTACCAGAGCGTGCAAAGGGCGTTGGGTGATTTTTTCCTGCCAGATTCCCTCAATCAAAGCGGCGATGGCAGGTATCGAATTCCTTTGAAAATAAGGCCGATCGAGGGGCAAAGGTTTGAGCGGATGGGACGCTTCGCCTACAAAAGCCCTGATCCTCGCCAAAGTCGATGCCGGCAACTGCTCAAGAATCGCATGATCGGCGTCAAGCATGACTAGCTTATCGATATCGAGAGTCTTATGACCTTCGATTATAACGGCCTCGTAATCAAGAAAAACCGACCGCTGATTAAAGTAGGAGAGGGCGCCCCTGCCCATCCACGCAAAGTGTTTATCATTCGCAATAAATGAACCCCTTGCTCCCGCCTCACTCGCCCGAAAGCTGTCCTTACCCGGCTTATCGACCTCGAATGCATGAGCATCATGCTTTACATAGCCGATCTCCCAGGTGCTCTTCAGATGCGAGAGCAGACTCGCGATCAGGGTCGTTTTGCCAAGTCCGGAAAAACCGAGAATACTCAGTTCGAGCGGGTGAAAAGAGTAGGGCTTTGGTTTAGGATCTTTGGACATCGCGTTTGCCTCCTGATTTTGCCATGAGTCTGGTGTCGCGAATGACAATGGCGTGAGACAGCGCTTTGCACATATCGTAGACGGTAAGCGCTGCCACGCTCACCCC
>CAXSGP010000152.1:0-8105 GCA_964236955.1 uncultured Oligoflexus sp.
ACGAGTTTGCCTGTACTTTTCAATCACTTATCTCAAACGTCAACAGCCCCTATCCAGACGCCTGACATCGTGAATTTATTTATGAAAAAAGTCTTGACCCAAAACCATAGAATCCGTAGAAGAAACAACTCTGAAGTGCAGGTGATTTTAGAAAACTCTGGTTTCTAGGCTCATCGCATGTTTGGGCTCTTAGCTCAGTTGGTAGAGCAGTACACTTTTAATGTACGGGTCGATGGTTCGAGTCCATCAGGGCTCACTTTTTTCGCCGAGTATGTCCCTATCGTCTAGTCGGCCCAGGACACCGCCCTTTCACGGCGGCGACGGGGGTTCGAATCCCCCTGGGGACGCCATTTTCTAGAAGTAATCTTAGCTACTTACGCTGAGACCCTCCATTGACACTAAGCCGATTGCGGCCTAGTCGGCCTAGGTCGAATCCTCAAACATCAAAAGCAATATAAGACTTAGAATGGCCAGTATCATTAAATCGAATACTGAGCTACGAAATAAGCGCTATCGATGGTACGAGGCTTATTTGCCGAAGGCCTCAGCTGCTTTTGCCACTGCCCGGTAAAGATAAAATGTGGCCTCGGCGACCATTGAAATCCCGGTCCGTAACCGATGAAATCAAGGTACTTCGCCTTGCTGTCCGTTTTCTTGGTTTCATGAACCAGATAGAGATCCGCCCCCCGATAGACCTCGATGCCGAGCTTGTTGAAGCTTGCAAATCCCGAGCTGCTTTCGCTTGCTTCCGGATCGAGGCTCAACCAATCAAATTCTCCTAACCAGTAAGCGATTTTACTAAAGCCCAGCTGCCAATTCGGGCCGAAGACTGTTTTACCTGTGTGGTCTTCATATTCGCCCTTGTAAAAACTGGCGCCGATTTTATAGCTCGGATCGAAGAAATAGGTGGCTGCCAGCGCAACGCCCTTCTCACTGATGACCTTTTTATCGTCGGGACGACCGCCGATCAGGGTTCCGACCACTGTATATTTTTCGGCGATGTAATTGAATTCAGCGTTATAGGTTTCACTGCCTTCATCCCAACCGATACCACGACGGATCTGAACCGTATGGTCGGCCACGCCAAGTCCGAAGTTTTTTAAGAATTTTCCGGCGCGAACGGAAAATTCATCGTTGTATTGAATCAAAACATAGTGGCGATGACTGGTCGTCTTATCATCCCCACTAGCGTCGGGATTGCCAATATCACGATCGATCGAAGCATCAACTGTCAGATGTTCCGTTACAATCGCAGCTTCGATATCGGCCTGCATGAGAAACCATTTGCCGGCCGAAAACTGCGGCGTGTTCACATAAGTTTGAATGCCGCGGATATCGCCACCGATCCTGAGCTTTTCGGGAAGCGTGACAGCGCCATGAAGAAACTGATTTTCTTTTGGCCCGCTCCAGGTCGCAAGCACATCCTTGCTAATCTCGCGGCCATATTCGGTAAGCACACCGCCACCGGCAGGACTCACGTGACAGGTCACGCAACTCGGATAGCCCTTGCGTATCATTTCGGGAAAGGCCCGGGCCTGTGGGGCCACCACAAGCGCTGTGAGCGAAAGAAAAGACAGAACGATATTTTTTTTCATAAGAATCCTTAACGACTTCAAGTTGTCAGTTCCGTTATTCAGGAGCGCCAGCTTCTATCCAGGCTTTTAGGAGAGCGTAAGCGTTTGCCGACAGGGGCAGCGCTCCCGACGGCGGCATTCTGTGCTCGACTAGGACTGAGGCCTGCACTAATTCAATTTGACTTATAACCTTGGCGTAGGTTTCCAGGTTAACATTGCCAACATTGCTGGCGGCAGCAGAATGACAACTCAAGCAATAGGGGCTAAAAACTTTGGTCTTCAGGTTATTGAAATTGAGATCGGCATTGTTTACGACCTCAACGGCACCGTTATCAGTGTCCCCCTTTTGCTTGTTGAAGTTACAGGAAATCATCGTCAGGGCGACGGAAAATATGCTGGTAAGCGGAAGGGCAGCCATGCGTTTCACTTTATTCAATCCTCGAGTCCTTAGCCTGGTCACGACGTGACAAACCATAGTTATCAAAATATTATGCCTCCATAATTGACCTAGAATTCTCTCATCTGTCAATTCACTAAGAATTGCCGTGAATAATTCTCGTCTATCTCCGCTTATATTCCCATAAAATACCAGGCAGGCTATGTCGATGTGTAAGAAACTCGGGTCGCATGCCGTCCTCGTGCCCTTGGACTTGACGAAAATTCTTCCCACTCGCTCAATATATTCTTTAACTTAGCCGGACTTCTTCGCGCTGGGGGATTTTAAATTCTAACGACCCTTGGATTTTAGCCGAAAAACAGGCTGTCCTGCTTTGGAGTTCAAGTGAAAAGCTTTCTGACACGATGGTATCAAAGGTCATCTGTGAATCCTCGGACCCCTATCGTTATCACGATGGTCTGGACCAGCTTTCTTTTGCTAGGGCATTGGTTCCTGCCGATGCGCTCGATCGAATCTCGCATTATCTCACCTATGCTTTTTAAGGTACGGGGCTTGCTAGGGCAGAGTCCAGCGCTGCATCCCGCTATAAAAATGTTTGGTATCGATGACGTGACCGCAGCCAAGATCGAAAGAACCGAGCTGACCTTGGAAGAATGGACCAACACCCTGGAACTCCTCGATAAAAGTCATCCTCGGGCCATCATTATCGATGGCTTATTCTCCTTGGCAAACGTCGATAAGACGGATCTGAACCTCAATATCGCGCAACGCTTAAGCAAGCTCTCAACCCCTATATTTACCGGCCTATATGCGACCCGCTCGCCCGTGTTTGGCCGGGTGCCGATCAAACTCGATGATAAAGCCTTTCAACTCAAAACTTACCTCGATCAGGACACGCCTTTACCCGGCACCACCGAAGAACAGCTTGCCAGAATATCGATTGCGGATTTTAAAAACAGCGTGGTTTATGGGCCCCATCCCTCCCTGCAAAATATTCTCAATAAGTCGGGACATATTCTTTATAGCGACGACGAAGGGAGCTATTGGCCCTTTCTTAGGCTCGACGGTAACCTGACAATTCCTCAGATGATGCTAAGACCCTTTCAAGATGTAAAATTTGTTCAAAATCATTTGATGGTCGAAGGCTCCGAAATCTACGTTGCCGACGACGGCAGCTCACCGATCAATTATCTTAGCCCGAAAGTGATGAATGAAAACGTACGATCGATCCATCCCCTTATCCATATCACCAACCCCAACGCCCGGCTGTCCCTGGTCAAGCCCGGCGATTTCGTTTACCTCATCCCTCTCTTTCACACCGGAAGCGCCGATTTTAAGCCAACACCAGTTGGCCTGATACCGGGGGCGTTCTCGCATCTGAGTGTATTGAACAGCATTCTGATCAAGGACCAACTGCGCTATGTCGGAGCTGAAGTCCTCTTGATTATGGGATTTGCTGCGGCTGTAGCCTACTTCGGCTGGTGGATGGGACCGTCGACCCTGGTGCTCACGCTGTTAGCCACAATGGGCTTTTGGGTCGTCGTTTGTTTTGCTTCCTTTGCCTATAAAGGCCTGCTCATGCCGTTTTTCCTGCCTGAGGTATCGATTGCCGGTGTCGGCATCAGTCTCCTTCTGCAGAGGATTTATATCTCGGAAAGAAAGGCCCGGATGATACGGTCGGCCCTTGAAGGAGTCGTCCGGCCCGAAGCTCTGCTGGCCCTGCAGAGAAATCCAGAAAAACTTTCACTCGACGCCCGCGAGCGCGTCGTCACCGTGGTCTTCATCGATATCGTTGGCTTTTCCCTTATGGTTGAAAATCAACAGCCCCGGGTCGCCTTCGAAGGCCTTCAGCTTCTCGTCGCATCCATGTCGAACTGTATTCATAGACATGGTGGTATAGTCAATAAAACTCTTGGCGACGGAATCCTTTGTTTTTTTGGCTATTCACTTGAAGAAAATAAAGAACTAGGCAACCACGCGGAAAAAGCGCTGCTAGCCGCTTTGGAAATTCAGGCCACCAATCTTCCACGCGTCATAGCTGCCGAAGGGCGAAAGGATCCGGTCTTTCCTTTGCGTGTCGGTATCAATACCTCTGCCGTTTTCATGGGTAACCTCGGAGCGGGGGAGCGCCTTGATATTACTGTCATCGGCAATGGTGTTAACTTTGCCAAACGCCTTGAAGCCGCCTGCACTCCCCATGCCGTGCTGGTTGGTTCAACGACCCACGACCTGATCAGTATCAAATTAGGTTTGGTCAAACCGGATAAACGGCTCATTCGTATCAAGCATCATGACGAGCAGGTGGAAGCCTGGGAATATGATCCGCTCTCTGTCGATCCCCAGCTGCGCGCCCGTGCTGAGCGTATCTATGACGTGAGTGCGCAGATCCATCGTCGGATCAGACGTTGGGACATGGAAAGCGATGTTAAGATCGCTGTGGCGTCAGACTATGGAACCGGCCAGCTCGTGAATTTTTGGGAGGGTGGTCTCAAATTTGAGCTACCCAGTATGATCAATCGCGGCACTCTATTTGAGGCGCAGCTTGATTCCTCCGATGGTGTTCTGCATCGGCAATTAGCCAAGCAGGGCCTCGCCAATCTCAAACTCGAGGTGCAGACGGTGGAAAATGTCGGCTCGATTTTTGTCATGCATGTCCGCCTCGTGGGCCTCGATGAACGGCAATCGTCCATCCTACTCGACCTACTTGAGCAATTCGGGCCGAATCAGACCGCAGCGGCCCCGCTCCGCTCTCATGGCTAGATTTCGAGTGGCCCTTGCCGTGCCCGCACCGCGACTCGCTTAGAAGGTAAAGGAATAAAGGTTGATCGAGGTCGTTTCCTCTATCGTAATGTGAAGTTTTTCGTAGCGTGTCTTTTTTTTAAGCGCGGCACCAAAATTTTCAGCTGCATAACGACCCGGATCGGCGATCAACACCCGTCCTCCTGGGTTGGCATGATTCAGGATCATTTTTTCGAGATCTTCGTAAGATTCAGGTTCATAGAGCACATCCGAGGCTATGATCCAGTCGAAACCACCAAGTTTAACTTGGGGATCAGCAAAATCCCCGGTAACCTTCTTGCAGTTAAGATGATTCGCCTTAAGGTTGTGCCCAAGTACGCTCTCAAAATTGTGATGATTGTCCATCGCCGTGACATCCGCCCCGAGACGAGCGCAGAGGAGGCTGGGCAGGGCCAGTCCGCAACCGAGTTCAAGGACCTTTCTGCCCCTAAGCGACTGTCGATGGTTTTGCCATATTGACCAGGCCAAACCCTTGGCTGCAGGCCACAGAATGCCGTACAAAGGCGGCTCCCTTGATCCATCGCCTTGATCAAGGTGCTGGCTGAATTCAGTGTAAGCATCCTTAAACGTATAAACGCTAAAGGTTAGTGTCCCTATCTTGACGTCAATTTGCGAGAATTTTTCAAGCATGGAAGGCATTGCCTGTAATGGGTAGAAAGAGGGCACTATAATCAAGGGATGAGGGCGATGCTAGTATTTTAATCCATGCCTGATGACGAGTCCTTACTAAAATCATAGATTCATTTTATCGTGACGGGACATTTAGAAATTTTAGTTAAAATTTAGGATTGAAGGTGTAGCGTTGATCAGCCTTGATTTATTTACATGGGGTGCAAATCCGTGGTTGCAGGTAGTTTTGGCGTTATTTTATACGTCGCTCTTCATAGCGGAAAAAGCTGTGAAATCGCGTTTCGCGACCTGGCGCGGGCCGTCGGCTTTAAATCAAAGGAAAAATTAGAAGTGGCGGCGATGGAGGAGTTTGCTGTGGCAGCCTGTCGAAGCTCGAACCCCGATATTATCTGGCAGCTGGCGTATCAGGAGTCAGCCTTTCGTTTTCAACTGGTGCGGGATAATTTGCCGGGTGGAATGGCCAAGCTCTACGAAGGCGAGGCGGCCGTAAATTTTCTCCAACGCTTGAATCCCTTGGATTTTAATCGTAATGTTGATATCGGTGTCATGCAGTTCAACTGGGGCTGGCATCATCAGGGTTTTCAGCAAAAACCGCTGATGGTTCTGCCGCCTAAAGCTCAGGTCGATTACTTTCTGCAAAGCTTCAGCGGAGAAATTTATGAGCGTTGCCAAGGCCGCTGGGTCGGATGTTATCATTCGACAAATGACAAGAGCCGGGCGAAAAAGTATGAAGAGGACGTGTTGGAAAAAGGTCGTATCCTCAGATTGCACGCCTTGCGGTACCTGCGCAAAGTCCGCAGTGGAATGGCCGAGTTAAGAAGGCGTGAATTGCCAGCTATACTGCAGGAGGATATGGATAATTTGCTGGCCTTTGCGAGGGAGCTACCCATTCCGCTTGCTCTTAAACCCTAGCAATCCTGTCGCTATAAAAACTTTATAGACATTTGTCTTGAGTCGACCCATATGGGGGATTATATGTGTTAACGCCTTTTTTGATGAGAATGCCTTGGTTTTTATTGATGTAGATCCGGATAAATCGAGTAAGATAAAGACATCAAAAACAAAAAAGGGCTGGGGCTCTGCCACTGCTTTGGTATACTTACTGGCAATGCCATTCCCGGCTAAAGGAAGCAAGTGATATGGAAAGAGACAATATTTCCGTACTGGTCGTTGATGACGAACCTGTTCTGCGCGAGCTGGTGTCGTTTATTCTGAACGACAAAGGGTTTCAGGTCACGACTGCAGAAAGTGGTGATGTTGCTTTTAAAATGGTACTTGAGAAGCATTATGATGTGATAGTCAGTGATGTGCGCATGCCGAACGGCAGCGGCATTGACCTCTTGAATAAACTCAATACCCTGGTCAAACGCCCGGCAGTTTTCCTGGTCAGCGGTTATTCCGAAATTAGTTTGGAAGACGCACGCAAGCTCGGTGCCAAAGATCTTTTGAATAAACCTGTTGATTATGACAGTCTATGCAATGCCATTTATAACTCATATATCTCTTCCAAGTTTGTCAGTCCGCTTTGATAGGCCGCCTTTACTTTCCTTGGTCCTTCCGTAGTCCTCCAATTATTCCAGATCTTATATAAATTCAGCAGTTCGCGATTGACCCCTAGCCTACGATGGCTAATAAAACCTCCTGAGTCTTTTTTAAGGAGGTCTCTATGGTATCCCCAATTTTTCGCGACAAAAAATGGCAAAAAGTCGAAGTTGAAGGCTATGCTTTTGACGATATTACCTATCATCGCGCCAAGGATCAGGGAACGGTTCGAATCGCCTTCAACCGCCCCGATGTTCGAAATGCCTTTCGCCCGCAGACTGTTGACGAGCTCTATGGCGCTTTAGAGCATGCCCGCTGCACGCCCGATGTGGGAACCGTTCTGCTGACAGGCAATGGCCCGTCGCCTAAGGATGGAGGCTGGGCCTTTTGTTCAGGGGGGGATCAGCGGATTCGCGGCAAGGATGGTTATCAATATGCCGATGGCGTGCCGAGATTGGGTCGACTGCACATCCTCGAGGTTCAGCGCCTGATTCGTTTTATGCCCAAGGTTGTGATCGCCGTGGTGCCTGGTTGGGCCGTGGGTGGCGGACACAGTCTGCACGTGGTCTGCGATTTAACTCTGGCCTCCCAGGAGCATGCGATCTTTAAGCAGACCGATGCTGATGTCGCAAGTTTTGATGGTGGCTATGGGTCCGCCTATCTGGCGAAGATGGTTGGCCAAAAAAGAGCACGGGAGATATTCTTTTTAGGTGCGAACTATTCTGCGGATGAAGCCTTTGCCATGGGCATGGTGAATCGGGTGGTGCCGCATGAGGATCTTGAGGATGTCGCGCTTGAATGGGCGAAAGAAATCAACAGTAAATCCCCGACTGCGATCCGCATGCTAAAATATGCCTTTAATTTGACCGACGACGGGATGGTGGGCCAGCAGCTTTTCGCCGGGGAAGCGACCCGTCTCGCCTATGGAACAAGCGAGGCTGAAGAGGGGCGCAGTGCTTTTCTTGAAAAACGAAAACAGGATTTCAGCCCCTTCCCCTGGCAATATTAGCAGGTCAACGCCACAAGGCGTTAAGCGCCTGGCGAAGGGTGAGGCACCGCCATTTCAAGTGCGGTGGCTCAATAGTGGGGATGAATTTTTAGGCACTTGCTTTAGGGGCTGTTGACGTTTGGCTACGCCAACGTCGAACATCCCCAGTAACGCA
>CAXSGP010000153.1:0-8032 GCA_964236955.1 uncultured Oligoflexus sp.
TGCGCGACAAAGACTTCACGATTGTCCTCAAGGCCACGAAGATCGCTATCGAGACTCGTCATCTACCTACTCCCTATAACAACAAGGCTGGCTTCAGCCCCTCGTCTTTTCCCGATGGTTGATTAATAGTGGCAAGTTACACATTGAATGGGGGCCTTGTTCGCCATGTGGCATTCGATACACCAACCCATCTGCATAGACTTGACCTGTTGCACCGTTCCCATTTTTTCAACCTCTCCATGACATTCAGCGCAGGCGACACCTCTCTGAACATGAGGTCGATGGGAAAAGCGCACGAAATCCGGCATATCGTGGACTTTGGTCCACTGCATGGGTTCGTTGGCCTTCCATTTGGCGGTGATGAATTTAATCGGGTCCTTGTCGGTGCGCACGTACTGGTGACAACCCAGGCAAGTATTCAAAGGAGGAATACCGGCAACCGCTGAACGACGGGCAGAGGAGTGACAGTACTGGCATGGCACACCACGCTCAGCGTGCTTGTCATGGGGAAAGGGGATGGGCTGGTCGGGGTGATAGCCGACATCGTCGACAGTATCGCCCGGGGTCCACCAGTTGGTCCAGAATTTGTGACCTCGACCACAGCCGCTAATGGCGAGCAGCGAAGCGAGCACAATCAGTTTCGCTAGGTGTGAAAACGACATACGCACAGTAGCCAACGACAGCCTCCTTAAACGGATAGAACAATTCCTACGAATGCATACTCTTCGGTCAAAGATTTGAGTGATCCGATATCAAATCTTCGGCTCTTTAGAATAGAGATGACTGCTTGAATAATCAGCTCGGCTTCAAAAGAAGAAAAAATTATGCATGGATTTAAACGTTAGCGCACAAAAAAACGAATTTCAAATGACGGCCTTAGTTATCATACTTTACCCATAGCGCCAATCAATTTATTGACGCTATCGTTCCCTAACTGCTGGCAAATTACGCTCCTCCCAGATCCGCCTTACCGAGCGTCGCATTGGCAATCTTCAGGCCTCGCCAGGACTTCACTCTCTCCAACAGATCGATTCTAACGATCCGGTCGCTAATCCGTAACTTTGCCAATGCGACATTTATTGGCTGAATTGACCTTAAAGCAAAACGCCTTAATATGACTTTGGCAGCATATTGTCCTTTGTTGAAATTCGTTCCCAATTCTCACACCATAAACAGAGCCTCGATTTTAATGGAAAACGAATCGAAGCACCAAGCAGAAACCGATTGATTCGTAAGGATCTTCTGCGACAATCACCAGAAATGTGTCTGAGCTTGATTCAGCGCACCAGACAAAATGTATCCGATCCAGGTCCCAACCCGACGCCACTCCCTAAATGAGGTTGCAATGATGCAGTTTGAACTCGCCAGTGACTTTAAACCTCAGGGCGATCAACCCACCGCTATCGCCACGATCAAAAAAACCTTCGCCGATGGTCACAAACACAGCGTGCTCATGGGTGTCACAGGTTCCGGCAAGACCTTTACCATGGCCAACATCATCAAAGAGTTGAAGTTGCCGACCCTCATCATCGCCCCCAATAAAACCCTTGCCGCCCAGCTCTTCACCGAGATCCGCGAGTTTTTTCCCAGCAACGCCGTCGGTTTCTTCATCAGCTACTATGACTACTATCAACCTGAGGCGTATATACCGAGCTCGGATACCTTCATCGCCAAAGACGCCATGATCAACGATGACATTGATAAAATGCGTCATGCCGCGACCCAAACTCTCTTTGAACGTAAAGACGTTATCATAATTGCCAGCGTCAGTTGTATTTATGGTCTCGGTTCACCCGATAGCTATGCCAATCTCGTAGTAAATATAAAAATGGGTGAGGAGATAGAGAGAAATAAATTTCTCCGGAGCCTTATCGACATTCAGTACTCACGCAACGACACCGCCCTGCAGCGGGGGACCTTTCGTGTTCGAGGTGACGTGGTTGATATTCTGCCGTCGCATCAAAAGGATCAAGGCATAAGGGTTGAATTTTTTGGTGACGAAGTTGAGACCATTTCACTCTTTGATGTACTGACTGGTAAAAAGCTCAAGCAGTTCGATTCCATTTCTATTTATCCCAACTCTCACTACGTCACGGAACGTGGCGACATGAAGGCGATCGTACGAGAAATCCTTAGCGACCTTGGCATACGGCTGCGTGAATTACAGGCCGAAGGCAAACTTGTTGAGTATCAACGTCTCGAACAGAGGACGATGCATGATGTTGAACTTCTGGAGGAAATAGGCTTCTGCCCCGGTATTGAGAACTATTCTCGTTATCTAACGGGCGCAGCACCCGGTTCGCCCCCACCGACCTTGCTTGATTATTTTCCGGACAAGTTCCTTACTATAATAGATGAGAGTCACATTACGGTCCCTCAGATCGGAGCGATGTACCGGGGCGACCGGGCCCGTAAAGAAACGTTAGTGAACTTCGGCTTTCGCCTGCCGGCGGCTCTCGATAACCGGCCTTTGAAGTTTGATGAATTTTTAGAGCGCTCCGATTTGCTTCTGCACGTCTCGGCCACTCCTGGCAAATATGAGGTTGAGCAGGCGGGAGGGCATTATGCGGAACAGATTATCCGTCCCACCGGCCTGATCGATCCGCAGATAGAGATTCGTCCGACGACCCATCAGGTCGACGATCTTCTCGGTGAGATCCGCAAGGCCATCACCGGCGCCTACCGTGTATTGATTACGACTTTGACAAAACGCATGGCAGAAGATCTCAGTGCCTATTACAAAGATCTTGGTATCAAGGTCCGCTATTTGCATTCCGACATCGAATCGCTGGAACGAAGTGAAATCTTGCGTGACTTACGCAAAGGGGTTATTGATGTCCTGATAGGCATCAACCTGCTGCGCGAAGGTCTCGATCTTCCGGAAGTCGCCCTGGTGGCGATTATGGATGCGGATAAGGAAGGCTTTTTGCGCTCTCGTTCCTCGCTGATTCAGACTGTGGGTCGTGCGGCCCGGAACGTCGATGGTCGGGTCATTTTCTACGCGGATCGCATTACCGATTCGATGAAGGCTTGTCTGGACGAAACGGATCGACGACGGACTATACAAATGGCCTATAACAGTGCCCATGGCATCACGCCAACGAGTATTAAAAAAGAGATGCAGCCGGGTCTCAGAGAAATCTATGGTCTCAGCAGCGATGATGGCCATCAACCTAAAGCTGCGGTCGATGCTCTTCTGACCGAGCATGCCGTTAAAAACCTGGCGCAACTCGAGAAGCTCATCAAGAAGAAAACGAAAGAGATGCAAAAACATGCAGCCGACCTAGATTTTGAAAAAGCGGCCGAGCTTAGGGATGTCGTCGCCGCCCTCAAGGATACCCTGCTTGCTTTCATGGACGAAACCGGAGCCCAAAGTGACATTAACGGATAAGCTGAAACAACTTCCGAGTGATTCCGGCGTTTACCTGATGAAGGACAAAAAAGGCACCATCATCTATGTAGGTAAGGCCAAGAATCTTAAGAACCGTGTTTCAAGCTACTTTCAAAGCAGCAGTCAGCACAGCTATAAAACCCGGGCCCTGGTCGGGGACATTTGCGACTTCGATCTCATGCTCGTTCAGAATGAGGTCGAAGCCCTGCTTCTCGAGCGAACCTTGATCCGGCATCACCTGCCGCGATTTAATATTCTTTTACGGGATGACAAGGAATATCCGTTTCTTCGCATTTGTTATGAAGACCCCTGGCCGCGGATTCAAAAAGTCAGACGTCGTAAGGATGACGGCGCCCATTACATCGGACCTTTCAGCAGTTCCTCCCGTCTGAATGTTTTGCTCCGTCAGGTCTACAAGATATTTCCTCTGATCCGATGCTCACCTCATGAATTCAAAACGGCGAAGCGGCCTTGCAATTACTATCATATGAAGATGTGTCTTGGGCCCTGCAATCTGCCAGTCGATCGCAAGTATTATATCAGTCTGATCAAAGATGCCGCCTCGCTCCTGGAGGGTAACGTGTCCAAGCTGAGACGAGAATTGGAATCGAAGATGAAGTTTGCCGCCAAGGCGGAAAACTATGAGCTCGCAGCCCAGCTGCGCGACCAGATACAGGCCATCGATCACATCAGTCAGCAGCAGGTTGCCGTTCTTGATACGACCGTTGACGCTGATATTATCGGAGTGACCAGTGCCGGGGATAAACGATCCTTCAACGTGACTATGGTCCGCAATCGGACGATGATCGGTGGCGATCATTATATCGTCGAGAGTTCGGCCGGTTCGGCCTCTGAGGAGATGACGTCGTTTATTCTTCAGTATTATACCAATAAGCAGGTCCCCGCCTTGATACTGCTGCGGGATGCCACAGAATTGGAAGCGGAGCTGGCGTCGGTTATTTGCCAGCAGCAGGACAGCAGCTCTATGATTCGCATCGCTAAAAAGGGCGAGGAACATGATCTTTTGGAAATTTCCGAACGCAACGCAATGCATCAGCTTGAGGCTCAGGAAAACCAGAAGAACCAGCAGCAGCTTGGTCTGCAGCTTCTGCAGGAGACCCTAGCCCTGCCCCGCTGGCCTGAGCGTATCGAATGCATTGATATTTCCAACCTGCAGGCGACGGCAATCGTGGCCTCGGATGTTTGTTTCGTCAATGGCAAACCAGCCAAGGAATTTTATCGCCGCTATGAAATCAAAACCGTCGTGGGTGCCCCGGATGACTTTGCCAGTATGCAGGAAGTGGTACGCCGGCGCATCGAACGGGCGATTCGGGATGAGGATATGCCTGATTTGCTGATAATCGATGGCGGTAGACCTCAGGTGCGCGCGGTTATGGAAATCGTCGAATCTTACCCTGATCTCAAGCTGGCGGTCGTGGGGCTGGCAAAGAGTCGGCTCGATAAGGGCAGGCGCAATGACAATAGGTCGGTGGAAGCTTCCAAGGAACGTCTGGTCCTCCCCTATCAGGAAGAGCCTATAGAACTTGTCGAAGGGAGCCATGTCTATCGCCTGGTGACGAGAATTCGGGATGAAGCCCACCGCTTTGCGATCACCTATCACAGAAAGAAGCGTCAGGGACTATCGCATGCGTCCATTCTTGATGACGTGTCCGGTATTGGGCCGGCTTTGAAGAAGCGCCTGCTTATTGAGTTTGGGACTGTTGATGGGATCAAGCTTGCCAGTCTGGAAAGGCTGATGAGTATCAAAGGTGTTAATGAAAAGACGGCAATGAATCTGCATACGGCGCTGCGGGCTAAGGAGTCCGAGCTTTAATGTCTGGCCTCTGTCGCCAGCAAATGGACCCGTCTACCGCTCCTTTGGCGACCGCCTGGGCCAGCTAACAAGGGCCATTCTAAGGGCTTTCCTTTGTCATAGACGGCGCCAAAGCTACGAACCACCGGGGGGATAGTCATTCCTTGCCAGGCTTGCTTAATCCAAATATATTAAGTAAAATCAGATACATATATCCACTTTCCACACGAACCAGGAAAGCCGAGTCCAACCTGAGCCTTTTACCCCTTCAATTCCCTAGAAATTAAGCGGCAAATCTCACTTTCCGAGCTTGACTTAAGGCAGGCGCCTCGTTAACTTAAGCCGTCCTTAGCTAAGCCAAATTATCATCCCAGAGCGAAGCTAAGCTTTGCATAGGCGGCTCCCATGGTGCGCATGAATTTCAAACTCTATTCCCCGGAAGTCATTCAACGTCAGGCTGCAATGCTCGGCAACCGGGTGAAAAAGAATTTTAAAAATCTGAGCAAAAAGTTTGAAAAAGAAAATGTCGGAGCCTTCCGTCTTTACAATCTTGATATCCCCGAAATCCGCGCGGTAGTCGATTGGTATGAAGGCCACGTCATCCTGGGAGAATATGTGCGGGAGCAAACCGATGACGAAAGCTACATCAACGCGCTTGCCGATGCGGTCGCCATGGCCCTTGATATACCCATCGACCATGTTCATACCCGTCGCCGCACGACCCGTCCCTTGGAAGGCGACCGATATACCCGGCTGGCCCGCACCAACGAACGCATGGAGGTACGTGAGGGGGAATTGAAGTTCCTTGTCAATCTCGATGATTTCCTTGATGTCGGTCTCTTCACGGACCATCGCCTGACCCGCGCCATCGTTCGCGACTTGGCGAAAGGCAAACGTTTTCTTAATCTGTTTGCTTACACCGGAGCCTTCAGCTGCTATGCAGCCAAAGGTGGCGCTAAATCAGTGACGACAGTCGACATGTCTCGTCGCTATCTTGACTGGGCGAAGGACAACATGGAGCGGAACGGACTGGCTGGAAGCTGCCGTCAGGAGTGGAGTTCCACCGAGGTTCGTGAATTTCTGGAACGGGCTTCGCTCTCGAAAAACATGTGGGATGTCATCTTTCTCGATCCACCTTCATTCTCGACCCGAGAAGGCATGGAACCCTTCGATATACTCTACGATCATCGCAGTTTGGTCGAGAGCACTCTAGCCGTACTGGACCATGGTGGCGTCCTTTTCTTTTCGACTAACCATCAGCGCTTTGAACCCGAGCTTGATGGATTGTTCGGCGCCACCTGCACGGAGATCACTGAGCTGACTTTGCCTATCGATTACAAGGGCCGCACCCCGCATCGCTTGTTCCAGATCGTGAAAAATAAAGAATTGCTTAGGCCGGCAGGATCAGGCTTACGACCGGATGCTTGATGGGGGCCTTTGGAATGGAACAGGCTGACCCACGTCCTTTCTAATTCCAAACTTTAACTTCTTTCCCAGATGCTTTCGACATAACATAAAGTCAATCTTGCTAGTTTTGTGTCACCGGGAGAATGCCTCAAGATGCCCACTTCGATCGATATCCGTGAAATTCCACTTTTCAAATTCTTCGATGTTACGGCGCGTCAGGCACTGGTTGCTCGATTTTCACGTCATGTCATGGCCGAAGGCCAAAGCATACTGACCTACGGAATGCCGGTTCCAGGAATTTACATCGTCGTCGAAGGTAAAGTTAAGATCAGTATTCCCGATGTCAAGGATCCCCTGGCCGTCCTCGAGCGTGGCCAATGCTTCGGCGAGATGTCACTTATCGAGGAAGTGGAATATGCTTCAGCCGATGCCACGGTTATGACCGAATCGGCGAAGCTCCTGTTCTGTTCTATTGTTGACTTTAGAAAGAACTTTGAGGAATTCCCCGGATCCTCTGATGCTTTCTATCGAAGTTCGGCCATCCTTTTATCCTTGCGGTTAAGGCAAACGACCCAGCTCTTGAACAAAGAACTCTCGGCTGGTCAAAGCCTCTTAAAAACGCTAATCACCGACCCGGTGACGGGCAACAAAATCACCCAGACCAAAAACAATGTGGAAAAGACAGGCCATACTGTTGTCAACAAACTGATGGACGTGATCCCCCTGCTTGAAGCCATAATCAGGAAATACCCCGTTGCCGAACAGGACCTCAATAAATTGCGCCAAAAAATTGAAGATGTGTTTTTGGTGGATTCCCAGGAGTTCGACCGCATCACTCAGCAGTTAGGCCAGATCGAACAGCATTTTGATAATATTCGTCGGGTCGCCAATGGCGGCGATTCGCTGCCCTTGGCTGGTGATAGAAATCTCTTCCAATTCTGAGCGACTTCGGAAAGAGTCGAGGCCAGCGAGTATTGTGGTCGGGCGGTTTTTTTGATTTATTGATTCCCAAATCAAAGGCATGCACGCTTAAAAGAAATGAGAGGATCGAGTGGCTGATAAATATCTAATCGTCTTCGGCGATGAGCCCGAACAACAGATTCGTAAAAACCTCGGTAAAATGAAGTCCTATAAAGAGGCCCAATGGCTCTATGATGGAATTCTCTATCGGGACGAAAACCTCGACGACAGCATCGTCAGCATTCTTTTCAAAGATCCGAAATTTGCTCCAGGCGCCATCATCGACAACGGTCAATGGATCTCACTCGCACTGTTTGGAAACAATCAAAAAATCTGGCAGGGAGCGATTGCCGAATGCTTTAATATGCTGAAGCGCGACAGTATTCATTGTTATTCCTACCTGGATTAATTCATCTGAGCCTTGCCACGATGCCAGAGCTTTTTTTGGCAAATTTTTCGGA
>CAXSGP010000154.1:0-7838 GCA_964236955.1 uncultured Oligoflexus sp.
TTATCCAATTGTTACAATCAGTTATGAGGTGAGCATTATGTCGCTGAACCATGCGGCCCAGCCACTATAATATTTTGCATGCCCTTGATATATTCACAGGTGAAAAGGCTCTCGATCAGGGATCGATCAACCTCCTTAGGCCAGTTCCAATCAAAGTCTGACATCATATTGAAGCGTCCGAGTCGTGCTTCTTTCAGCCGCCTGGCGATACTTCGCTGTGACCTATCGAATTGCTCCAGTTCAATGGCCCTCTCAATAATATCGCGCGGCTTAAGCCCGGCGGATTCAGCTTGTGCAACGAACTGATCTAAGTTGTCGGCCAGATAGTGAAGTCGCAGGCCAGTCAGGTCTTCATGAATTGTCATGGTTTCTCCTAAATTTGATCATATGTATCCAATGTATGCGACCGGATATTAAGTTCACGAACTTTCTTATTTTCCGGCAGAATAAGACTCATTTGAGGTGCTACTTTGTTGAGTTCTGACTTCAGAATCATTCGTAGACTATCGAGAACGAAGGTTTTCTCGCGCACGGCCTTCTCAACAATTCGCTCGAGAATTGAACGGCCATGAATCTGTAGCGTTTCATCCAGCCAGCGGGCAGTGCTCGCGGTACTGCTTTGATCATGACTTAAACTTAATTCAAGGAGATCTTTGACTACAGGAATATCCTCTATAAGGCGGGCTGCTCTTGGAGCAACGCGGGAGGGCGTAGATCTCAAGTCCCTTGCAATTTTGTGAAAAGGGTCATCGATTTTTTGTCCTTTATCCCAAGATCTTTGGTAAGTAGCAATACATTGCCTGTCATCTTCAATTTGTAATTCATCGTGTGTCACGGAAAGTATTAATGCCTTGCCCATGGCTTCGGGTGGTATCGAATACCGGTTTAGATCAAAGGCAATATAGCCGTAAGCATCCGCCTTAACGATCTTATGCCGGCGCACGACAAGTTCATTCTGAGGGAGATGCAAAAGGCAAGGCTGCTCCGACAAATGCTTTTCGTTTACCGAGAGGGACCCGTCATCAGGCCAGGGGCGGTTTCCCGCAACGTATTTGCACCAATCAAGCGCATCGATATTTAGATTTTCAATGGAATAAAACGTCCGTCCGAGAAAGAAGTTCTCCCTTAAATATCGTATCGCCCGTTCAACTCGCCCTTTAGATTGCGGCTGGTAGGGTTTGCAGGCTTTTATTTCGAAAAGGTAATGACTTGCAAAATTCATAAGGTCGTTGTGAAACCTATATTCTTTGCCGATCCGGTCGGCGACGACTGTCCTCATATTATCGTAGAGTATGGTGCGTGGGATTCCTCCGAAAAATGCAAAGGCGTCTCGATGACATCCGAGCAGTGATTCAATAGTCTGATCGAAGGTAAAGCGTACAAAGATCGCTCGTGAGTAGCTCAAGACCATCACGAAAGCGCTTAACTTTCTTTGAGCATTGCCAACCGTCATAGAGCCGAAGTGCCCCAATCCACTTGCGCTTGCTCGCCAGGCAACATTGTCATCTCGATAAAAACACGCGAAGCAACTCGGGGGCGAATCTTTCTTAGCCACCTTTGGACTGCCCTAATTCCACCGCTATAGCCTTGATCACGCAGCATTGCACAAACACGGGTGCCCGAAAGTTTCGGATAAATCGATAATGTCTCGAGTACCTTAGACTCAAACTTTTCAAGCTCGCACATGGCTATGCGCTCTGCACTATCGGAATCTTTGGCAATTGCCCGTCGCACCGTTTCGTGATGAATTCCCAGCGTCTCGGCCACAGCGTTAACGGTCAAATGTTGATTGAAATGGAGCCGTCTAATAGTGCTCCGAAGTTGGACGTCGATCATGAGCTGTTCCAATGAGATTGCAGCCCGTCTTGCGAGCGCAGGTAAAGGGGCTTACAACCACAATGAAAGCATTGGCCCCAGTTCATAGCCTGATCCATGCGTTTGGGATCAGCTAAAATCTGAGGCTTTGGCCTATCATGCCGAGGTTTTCCCGCGCAAGACTGCTCCGTCACGTTTATTTTTTCGAGATGAAGTTTCTTTCGGTAACGCTGTTGCCGTTGCCGGTGAAGAACGCGACCTTGGATAGATTTTTGATAGTGACGTCGAGCGCGTCGGAGATTTTGCAGACGAGCGGTACGGCTGCATTCCTTAGAACAATATCTTCGCCCTTTGGCACAGGGTACACAGGTGGGATATTTAATAAAACATATCGGACACTTTCGTAAGAGTCCTGAGTAGTGGGTAGGCACTAGGCAAACTCCGGCACTAAGGAGTTTGCTGCGAATGATCCGATAATGAAGATGGAGGGCAAACTCCAACCGGTCTTATGCTTGAGGTTGCAATTCAAGGGCACAGGACCGGGCTCCTTCTTCTCCCTATCTATCGAACCAATCCCTTAAAACTTGACACTATGCCACTCGCGGTAAGAGACGCATTATCCGCGCTTCTAGAAGACGCTCTACACTTAATTCTTTAGCTCTTTCAAAAGGGCATCCAGTAGTAAAACCAATCTTCAATAGTCCCGGCATATGAGGATTTGAAAGGGCATACAAAAACGATTCTGAAGGTCTCAACATAGCGATTAGTCCATTAATAGGGAAACGGACCAAGCATCGTTGCTTGGTCCGTAATAAAGTAATCAATTGTATTCAAATCACCAAAACGACAACACCTTCTGCTCCTTCTTCTCGACCAGTTTGTAGCCGCGTTCTTCTAGAGCCTTCGAGAAGGCATTCATGTGACTAGCGCCCCACGGTATAATCACGTGCTCGAAGCCTATAGATCGAAAGTCAAAAATTTGCATGACACGTTCTTCGCGTTCTTTATCTAACTTTTCAGAGATGATTTTAAGCCTCTTATCGATGTTGTCAGGTCGGAGAGCGGCTAGGTAACTAACAAATCCAGCCTTCTGCTTCTTTTTCAGTTCAAAATATTCACGAGCATCGGGACTTGCGTATTTTAAGTCAATATCAACGTATGAAAATTCGCGGTCTTTTTTGGCCACGTTATCAAAATTTTTAGCTTGTTCAGCGGCACCTAATCTCTCTGCGCCTTCCTTGAAATTCAAACTTCCTTTGGCCATTCCTTCGTCATCGGCTATTCCTTCAAGGAGAACTACACTACTTTGCTCAGGAATATCTGCAAGGACCTTCTCGTAGAAACTTTTATCTGCGATATGAACCATTCCGATTAAATAGACTTTTTGGGAGTCTTTAGCATAGATTTTAGAGTCAGTGTAGAAGCCATCATATTTGAGTCTGCTTGTCCCGTTTCCTGTTTCATTATAGTGATTTTGCAAGGTCTTGAACAATGCGAACCCGAAGGTGATTACCAGTATCAAAGCGACTGTTGATAGGGCTGCAAAAAATCTTGCTTTAAGAAATTTTTCATTCTGAAAATAACTGGCAGGAAAAAATCCAGATCTATTGCCAATTAATTTACGTCGTTCATTGAGACAGAAAAAAGACACTCCGATTTGCACAAGACCGAAAGTTAAACTTAACCATTCATTAGAGTAACTGTCAAAATAGAAGAAGATTAGGTCAGCAACAATGATTGGCAGGTATACCCTGATAGGAATCTTTCTTGTAGCTGCCTTACAAAGTATAAACGGTAAGAGTAGAAAAAGATAAAATGCGTAGGGAATAATAAACGGCAACAAATTATCCTCAGACATTCCCAAAAGCATCGCTATTGATGCACAAAGCATTACTGCTATTGCGAGAAATTCCGCCATAAAAAACGCATTTATTATTACTCGACGCATTCTATATATCCGTTTGTATTAAAGATCACCTTCAAGGAATACCTTGAAGGTGCGCTGGTATCAATTAGGTGTAACGGGGTCCATCGAGTTGCAACTATTTTT
The DNA here is from genome assembly GCA_964236955.1 of uncultured Oligoflexus sp. Lineage (GTDB taxonomy): Bacteria > Bdellovibrionota_B > Oligoflexia > Oligoflexales > Oligoflexaceae > Oligoflexus. The sequence goes on from CAXSGP010000154.1 coordinate 3,866, forward strand.
CTTTGCAACTTTAATTGGGTCTCGTGATTCTCTGTCTTTCACGTCATTCCAGAAATCATTATTCCATTGGTCGAAAGGCATTGGCGAACCCCCACTCCCCATTTTCGCCTTGAAAGCCTTTTCCTCGAAACTTAATTCATCATCAAAATTAGTCATCGTCAGGTCTTTTTGCAGAACATGTGAAAACTCTTGCACCACACTGGCACAATAGTTTTCCGTCGCGACTGGATCACGGGTCTTGGCAAGTTCTTGACGTTCTTTTTGAGTCAATTTTTGCACGCCAAACATCCCTTTTTCTTCATCCGTAAAACTGCTCTCAACTGGCCGTTTTGGCGTGGGCCCGATAGAGGGTCCTTTTATACCTTCTTTCGCTACAGCCAACGGATCAGTGTCAATAGGACGTGATGGACCTGCTGTCCCTTTATCGTCGGGATTCTTTAGGGGCTTACCCGTGTAGATGTCTAGCCCGTTTTTCGCTCTATCATCGACAATTACGGCATTGGGGTAAAACTGGTCACATGCGTGCGAACCCCTAGCTTTGCAAGCTTGCCAATCCTGGTCTTCTTGGCGTACCTTAGCTTCGCGTTCTGCTTGAGAAGTGAACCATTTATCTATTTGCTCTTCAGTTGCACCCAATATGTCCTCAGCAAGTTTAACCGCTACAGCTTTTAGAGATTCATATCCGATTTTTCTTCCGACCGTGCTCACTATTGGACCTATTTGCCCGGTTTCCTTCAAATCGTCAGTGTAGTCAAACCCACTTATTGGTCCTATTTTCGCCTTATCTTTTCCTACGTTAACCTTAAATTCTTCATTTTCGTCTATTTTAAAAGTCATCACCCCGAGACATTCAAGAGCATGTGCTGCCGATGGGTTTATATCTTTAAGTAGTTCAAGGGCTCCCTGCGCTCCAATTTTATCACCCTCTGCTAAAGCTTGATCAATCGCCATAAATAAAAGCAGTGCGGGATCTGTATCTTGCTCTGGGGTTAGCGAGATTTTATTTTCCGTTTTTTTATCACTCTCTTTTTTCATTATTTCAAGGTTCTTGGCGGCTCTTTCTTTAGCGGCCTGAACCTTGGGATCTAGGGGTTTGTTAGGCTGCGACGGCTTGTAATGTGACTGCTGCTCATCAGTCAAGGCACGACCCAAGAGTTGTCGGCACATTTGCTTCTCAGTCGTGTCTAGACATGGAGCCTGAGGGGTCATGATGTTATTTTGTTGTTTTTTAAACTTCGCCTGGATCGGCAATGGTAGCTCTAGGAAAGCTTCTTTAGCTGCTCTGATAGCCGCATATGATGGGTCTCGGTAAGCATCAATTTGTTGGTCTGAAAAATTAAGATCTGCAGATGTGCCTTGGGCTGCCTTTAGACAGCTTCGGCTAGCTGAATAAAAGTCACCAGCTATCAAGGCATTCTCGGCCTGTGATTCTGGGCTACCATTTGTCAGATCACCGAGCATTGTGCCGAAGTCTTTGCGATCGGGGTGGATATTCTTAACGCCTGGACCACGCGTGATGATGCCGCTACCTTCTGATCCCTGTTCTTCCCAAGTCGGGGTAAATGGCCTTGGTCCACCAGTGCCTTTTCCGCCACCTATTTTGGGTAGCCCTGAACCCTCGCCCTCGAAATCTGGCATTCGTGTTGGGTTCCCACCAGAGCTACTACCAAACCCTGGCAAGCCCGATGGGTTCACGCCAGTCCCGATCCCGTACCCTGGGGTCTTAGGGCCTAATGGTCCGAGAACACGGCCATTCGCATGGGCGGTGCTGGCTAAGATGGTACATAGAAGGGATGCAGAAACACTGAGCAAGAATCCGGAGCGTGGTTGTTTCATGTTGGCTTCCTTTTCACTGTGATCGCTACTTTAAAAATCGTTCTCAAAATTGTAGCGTCTGGCGTAGCGCTTGATGGAAGCCAGTTAGCAAGATGTTTGTAGATGGCGCAATGGAGTTTGATAGTGGAGTTGAAAATTTTATTCGGTGAGAAAAATCTCTGATTTTTAAGAATTTGGACAAAGATTTAAAGACGTAATTCTGGGAGGTTGAGACAATTCAAATCAACGGAAGATTCTAAATTTTATTCACTGAAAAAAATCTCCTTTTTTATAAGCCAAATGCACCTGGTTAATATGCCGCTAAGCCTCATCCATTATGAGTTTGACCTTTGTGTTCACTGAGTCTATGACCGATAGTCCGAGACCGAGAGAAGGAGGATAATTCACGATGCATCCAGTTTGCACAATGCTCCACGAGACGATTAAACCGCTCATTGATCAAAAGTATGACGGCAATATTCGCAAGGCTGCTAAATATATTGATGTCGAATACAATCTGGCTTACCGCCTATATCAAGGTCAACAAAAGAGTCTCGATTTCTTTGCTGCGCTCAAGTTGGCGAAAGTAACCGGACTCTCTTCGGATGGATCTGTGCTTCGAGAGTTTTATCCTGCGGAATTTGAAGACCTTGGGAGTCTCGTGAGTGATTCTGCAGCCCTCGATGATTTCGTTGCGGGTTTGGAATTTGCAGTCGAGTCACCGCTTCGATATGAGGTCCTGCTTTATTCTTCTGAGATTAAAGGTGTGACTGTAACTGCGGTCGAAAAGGAATTTGGGTCACGTGGTGTTAGAGCCGTAGAAGAGCTAGTAGCTAAAAAAATGTTAGCTCTCGAAAATGATGGATCTATCAGCTCTATATATTCGAAGGACCATTGGGGACCAGACTCCATCTGTCTCAAAGTGGCTAATGCAAACCTTAAAATGGTTCAACTTGACCGCCCAGGTTCTTTTATTCGAAATCACGCCTTAGCCTTGAACAGCAAGGGGTTGGTGGAGTACTACAAGGCACACCGTGGCTTCGCGAACGAATTGGCGGCCATCGAAAAGAATTCAAAATACGCAGGTAAAGATATCGTGGTCTCTGGCCTCGTAATGGGACCGATCTCGTCAGCCTCTCGATCAGAAGGAGTCAGCAATGAAAACTAAGAGCATTCTTTTTATTGCGCAGGTCATGCTGGCAACAAACCTATTTGCTGGTGGCATTAGCGGAGGCACTCCCCCCGCTATCAGCGAGACTATGGAATTGTTGGAAGGCGGCTCGGGCACGAGCACACCACCATCGATCCGCAATACAATAGAACTTCTAGAAGGCGGATCTGGAGGTAATGGTGGACCTCCAGCAGAATTACTCGGTAGCATCCCAGCAGAGTCTATACTCAGGTCTCCAAGAGGGGTTCGGTTGGTCCCACTAACCGACGACAGCATCCGTCGCTTGGAAATGCGGATCACTGCTGCAGGGACGACAACTGTTGGATTGGATACTGGTGAGAAGTTCACTTTCCAAAAAGATTTAACCGGTCGTTTGTTGGATTACAAGAAGGCAGCGGAAATCATCCGTAAGGCTGGACTTGAAACACCTGCTGAATAAGCATTTAAGATAAAATTTTTGGTAGCTAATAGATAAGTAGGATCCTAGCGCCTGAGCGCTAGGATCCTACTTTATTTTACGCTATTACGGGCAAGTTAATGGCCCGGCGACTGTTGTAACTGCCAGTGACACAAAAGGGCTCTCACCGGTATCGGTCACACTTGCTAACTCGTACTTAAACGTCTCACCGATTTCAAAACCGCTAGCGGAATTATGCAAGAAGCACCCACTACTACTGAGGTCACGAATGAAATTTGGAGTACCGCCAACACGAGTCCACCTTAGGCTAGTTGAAAATGAACTCTCATTCCAAGTCACTTTTGTTACCTTGCCGTCCGTTTGAGCGACTCCTGACTTTGGAATAGAAGCTTCATCAATCGTAGTAACAAACTCGTTAGGAGACGCTTTATATAGGTCTTCGTCTGTCGCCTTCACACCTTCAAATTGAATCATACAATCGTCGTTACTCGGAAGGTTTCTAGACAATGTAAGCTCCCCCTGTTTCAGGAAACCTGTCGCTTGAGCTAGAAAGAACCTAAAGAGGGCGA
>CAXSGP010000155.1:0-7740 GCA_964236955.1 uncultured Oligoflexus sp.
AACTTTGACAGTGAAACTGAAACGCCCCGTGACAATGGTCATGAAACGCTACAGCAACTTTCTTCGAGAGTTTATCACAGGCGTCGATGGCAAACCTTTGGTTCTCCGTGGCAACCCTCGAACCCTCAGAAAGACTGGCCGTTATGGTAGAGAAGAGATTTGTACGTTTTAGGAGCCAGTCGAACATGAGCAATACCTCAAGATAATTACCTTGAAGCCCTTTTCCTCGAACCGCCCTATATAGGCAAGTAGTATGTATATATACGTATTTTAACTCACTCAAATTAGTCTGTGTTTTGGTAATCTATTATTTGCTCAAGCATTCGAAATAATAAAGAATATAAGAATTCGGGCCAAAATATCTCCTGTTCGGCGATTTCGTTCCGACAAGTAGGACGGTTTATCAGGAGTGACAAATGGCAACGACGAATAATTCACTAACATCTTCAAATGACGACACTGAATTAACCTTTAATCATAGGCCAATCGAATACTCGTTCTGTAAAGTTAATCTAAGTAATCCCAGACTCTTTGTTTCTGATCCCTGGGGGATTCTTAGAGGGCATTTAAGCTCGGAAATAGAGCAAAGTTCTAACGGGGCTAAAGCTAGGTACAAGATGAGTCTTAACTACGCCTTGCAAGCGGAGCAATTTGGCAAAGCCGCACGCGTCGTAGAACTCCCTACCAAGGCTACACTTGCTTATTATTCAATGAGCAATCTTGCAAAATCTTATCTATTATATATTGGGAAAGATTCTGGCTCCCATCACGGGCTGACTTACAATAGAAATAGCGACTCTGTAGAAATCATGAATTTGAAAGGCAATAAGTCCACATTTCGAAATCTTTCTATTGCTCTAAACTCTTTTTCTGTCGCGCCAAAGACGCTTTCATTGAGTGATTTAACTTCGCGAATAATCGAAATACATAAACTTCATACTCTTTGGAATAGTCCGAAAGAAAAACTAAAATTTCTGCCAATTGATATTCGTTTCCTAGAAATTGGCTCAAATTTTACAGTAAAAATTAATATTCAAGAAAAAGACCGAGCTAACTACGATATTCAAAATTTTCTTCAAAATGGACGCGAAGATCACTTTAAAAAAATTTCTGATCTTGAGTTTCGGTTGCATCGGGCTCGAAAAAACATAAAGGAAAAACTAGAAACAAAGGTCAATGACTTGCTTAAAAAAGAACTTCGGAAATGTAATTTCATAGATCTTTTGGACACTGAAGATTACGTTCATTACTGCTACCTAGGCGATACGACTTTTCACCATCTTTGCTACCCATATTTACTCATGTTCTACATTGGTTATTTAGCGAGATATAATCCTAAAAGATCGGAAGAATTAATGAACGGCCAGGAATATGCTTTGATCAACGAGGTAGTGAACTTGTGTTTTCCACAATTCACATATCAAATTCTTAGTCGCTTCTTGGAGCGAAAGTGTGTCGTCCCTAAAGGTGCAAACATTATCGTTTAACTCTTCTTAACTCTTAGCGACAAACTTCCCGTGGTCGTCAAACAATAGCCCATCTTACTCCATTAGTCGCGTCAACCTCATCTCATGGCGGAGCCTCGTTAGTTTCGGCAATGCTGCCGCGTCGTCGACGAACTGGAGTATGCAAAAGAAACTCTTAAGGACACGCCAGTCTACCTCACGGAAGCGTACCTTCATCCTTGTGTCTTGCTCCGAAAGGACGACGCGCCCGGCTTACGCCCAACCGATTCTTTACAGAAATTAACGATCATCGTCCGAACTCTTGGGTTGAGCCGATTGGTGTCCAATAGACATTGCGGCTATCCCGGGAAACGAATTCGTGCATCATTGTACAACCTCTTATTTCATCTGCCTTGAGAAAATGTCCTGGGACTTCCACTGAATCGTTCGGGTTTGGTTCCGCACGGTGAAACTTTAAAATTGGAGTCCAGAATGTCTGTATCAGCCCCCGAACAAGCGTTTCTATCCTATATCGAAGATCTTGAAATCGAAGCAACTTGCACCCGATGCGATTGCATGTCATTTGAAGTTCTACACGAGTTGCCTTGCCCAATCTGTGTGAGTAGGGCGGCAAATTAAGGAAAGCCAGATAGGTTGAATGGGTTGAGTCAATCTCGGTACCGTTCAGCCTGTTGGCATGCCGATGCCACTTAAGCTTTGCAATAACCACGGCTAAGTATCTAAAGGTCGAATGCTCCCACGCCCACTGAGAACGGTAAATCTCAATTTGCAAATGGCAGAGTCCTAAAAAATCTATAATTATCAACTGCATACCGGGCAACTAGTCCATTATCCTTGCTTCCTGTCGTTTTGGCACTATTTTCTTTGACTTTCTGTGTAGCCTCGCCTAGAAATCATCGTGTATCAGTTCCCTAAAGTCGCTTCTGACAAGGGTTTCATAGCTACACGGAAGTAATCACGAGGAGTTGAGCGACATGCTTTCTTTTATAACAGCATTATTTCTTGCTGGAGCTGGACACAGCAGCTCCCTAGAGCCGCTCCAACTTCGATCACTTTCGACCCCTGAATGCGGTACTGCCTATCAAATTACACGGCGCGAGGAATGTGGCGACGAGTCATACCATACCTGTCCGAATAGAGCCTGCCCCGGCTATCAGCCCGAAGAAATGTTTACGGCAGAGGAAGAGGGTGACATGGACTGCACCGATGCGCGCAGCTGCAATGAAGCGGCTAAAGGCATTGCAGGCTCAGTCTGTACTCAACCTGTGGGCTTCGCACCAACAGAGCTGGTTTCGTGGCAACTAAAGGGCACGACCGTCAGTGCCAAATGTAAATATTTGGAGACCATAAAGAGTTGCGCGATTAAGGCCTGCGGAGTAAGCGCATATTTACCATGCCCAGATCTAACCAAACCATACAACAAAACTTGCAGCCTACTCTTGACCCGCCCTGAAATCGACGACTACATTGCCTCATTACAACGTGAGGTAAGCGATAGATCACTGGAGTTCATATTAAACAAATCGGTTTTCCTTTCCGCAATCAAGCGAGAAAGTACCCAGGGTTGTTTTATCAAGAAATACGATGGCATTAAACAATTCGAAGGGGTTATTGCAGCTCTAAAAATCCAATTTAACGATACTTATGGATTTGTTTAAAACGGCTCAAAGTACTCGTGTGACGATGAAACAGCTGAAAGTGAGGAACTATCGTTTCGAAATGTGCAATGTTCTGCACTGTCGTCGGATGACATTCAAGCGGGATTGACTCTATCTTCTACCGATGTAGAAGCTCTAAATTTTTATACCAACTGCGGTTTACAGCGCACATACAAGATCCCCGAAAAGTGGATACGATTCAACCTATCGGAAGTCACTAGACTGCTTGCCGATCTTGTGGCCAGGAATGATCCAGCCGTCAAAGCAACTCTTGATGAATTGAAGGCCAAGCTTGAAAAGTCTAAGGTGCCTACCCAGGAAGGGAACTGATCTGATGAAAAAACTATTACTTTCTGCCGCTGTAGTGGGTATATCTGCTTTGTTTACGCTGACAACTCGTTCTAATGCGGACGACACAGTCCCCACTTTTAGCTTCACTCTCGCGCGCCTTCCCACGAAGGAAGAGCTGCCCACGTTCTTAAAAAATCTCAAGGCAGACACGCTCCCTCGTATTAAAGCGATGCACTCATGTGTTCAAAAGACCCATAGGATCTCCGAGGAATATTTAGACGTTAAGAAACTTCTATTTAGCAAAGACCGCGCTGGCAATGCTGCAGTCATTGTAGCGCCAACGGAAAAGCCCCTAGATCCAAGCTATGACTCGAACCTGCTGAGAAACTTCACGCTAATCAAAGAATCTCAGACCAAGTCAATGGACGCCATCACTGAATTCCATAACTCGTTGAAGATATCAGGCTCACCAGCAATAGCAGATGTTAGGGCTAAACTAGTAAAGATAGACGAAAAAGTCGCTGTACTTGCCAATCAGCTCTCAAGTAATGCTATTTATGAAAACAATTTTCTATATCTCCTCGACACTTCCATCGAACAACTCCAACGCCTAGGGAACGAGTCAGAGCCCGACATCCGTTTCCTAGGTAGCGATGCTTGCTTGGAGGTGCCCGTTAAAGACGTGGCAGCATTCATGGCCAAAGACTTTCAGGAAATGACACGCAACGTACAAGAGCTACGTAGCTATGTGGTCGCCGCGAGAGAGAAGCGGGACATTCTGGTGTCGTATCTTACGCAATACCATCGCTATAAACTTGGGGCCGCATACACTTCGATCACAGGTACTGAGTTGAAAAACCTCCAGGAAACGCTGTCCGCTACCCTTGTGGTGGGTGAACTGGTAGGTGAATTTTCAAATTGGTGGGCCAGCGTCATAAATCGCGGACTCGGTAACTACTTAGATAATATTTACTCCCAATACGAAGAACCGTTGAGGGTCATGCGGTCACGGGAAGAAATAGCACGAGGATACCTCCAGCGCGTGGACAATATCCCCGGCGTTCTCGACAACGTTAAAGCCGAATACAAGCGGCAAGTGAATAAAAAGATAGATCTTCTAGCGTCTACAATAAAAGAGCATGAACAAAAGGGCTGGGCCTATCAGTATGAAATGCAGCAAGTTGCCGTTGAATTCCTAAACGGCATTCGCAATGAATACTTCGAAGACTGCAAGGCGGCACTCGATGACTGGGCTACAGTGAAGGTCACGACTATAGAAGATTTCCGCATTGCGGAGACTAAGTTTTTTACGATTAGAACTCTGTGCGATGATAGAAGGACGGTCAAACTATGAAGAACCTCTTAATTCTCGCAGTCGCTTTCAGCGCTTTGATTGGCTGTCAAAAGCCCGACCTTTCATCGTCACCGCTGCCGGTTGGCACGAAGACTAACTGTGTTGGTGGCGGTTGTTCAGACGCTGCCCGCTCCAACTTCAATACAACGATAGATCAAAATGGCAACATTTGGCATAGCTCCAAGGAAGACTTGCTCAAGAAAGACCCCACCCAGGACGGTCCAAAGAGTTGGTGGAATTCTACGGCCGATACCTTCTTTAGCCCAGGATCTACAGTAAATAAGCCTGAGACCGGCTCTGTTCCTTTGCCTAAAGACCCAGACGACTCCGATACCAATATAGTTGATGGTAGCGGTGAAACTACCTCCGGACCGTCCTCTAATCCTGGCGACGGGCCAGATGATATGAAAGTCCCTCCAAAGAAGGGGAATTTCTCAGATTCTGATTTAGGAAAGGGATTACGTTTACTCGGATCAAACCTCGGGGCCGCTTGGGGAGAAATCACTGGAGCAAACCAGAAAAAGCGCAAAAAAGCTAAAGAGTTGAAAAAGCAGGTCAACGAAGCAAAAGACATCGGGAATCAAATCTCGTTGATGGTTGACGATATGAATACTAACGCAGCAGCGATACAAGCTGCCGGCAAAGAAATAATGAAGGGTGATCGCTTCACTCGAACGGGCGAGATAAGAGGCGTAACTAATGGCCTAGCAGGCGACCAGAACACGCGCGGGAACCGAATAATCGACGACACCACGGATATTGGTGAGGAAGTGACTGTACCGGTCGAGAATCCTCTCGATAATACGCCCGAACTGCGATCCATTAAGGAAGCCCGATCTTACCTTGGATACGTTGAACGAAAAATAGAGGGGATGGATCAAGCGCCTGTTCGTAAAGCCATCGTTAGGTATTCAAGCTCAGCCTTAGATTCAGCCGAGGCCGCCTACCGCTCGGGAAATAACGCCAAGGGTGACCTTTACAAGTCTTTAGCTGTTGGGGCTTTAGATGTGGCTCTCAGCCTTACTCCAGGCATTGGATTGGGTAAGGACATCTATGAGGCGTATTATGGGGTAAACCTGTTGACAGGAGTAAAACTCACAAAGTTTGAGCGCACTATGGCTTGTGTGGGTATTTTGACTGTGGGATACGGAAGTAAAGTTGCATTGCTTGGCAAGGCCAGTGTCGTCGTCGATTTCTTGAAAACTGGAGCTAAAGAGGCCGAAGCTGTTGCGGAAGTTACAAGGGCTGTGACAAAAGCGGAAGAGATAGTAATAGCGGCTGAGAAGGCTGGAGTTAAAGAGGGACGATTAATCGACGAAATTGCAGACGTTGTAAAAAAGGACCTGCCTTGTAAGGTTGCAATGATATCTCCAATTGATCGACTACTCTTATTCTTTGAAGAACAAGCTTATGCAGTAGATTGTGATTTGGATGAAGCAGAAAAAGCTTTAAAGTCTGCCTTTGAAGCTGCGGAAGAATTCAAGTTCGATATCAAGTCATTGAATACTGGTAAAAAGGGAGACAACGTCCTTGTTGAAACCCTCAATAATAAGGGTAATGTAACTAGCAAGTATACACTAACCGCTGATGAAGCATTAGAAACTGGCAATAGATGGGTAGGAAGTAGATATAAAGAAATCGGCCAACCGGGAAGTGGAGTTTACCGAAGTGAAGACGGTCTGCGGCAATTCAGGATGGACAAGAATTCTTTAGCGGGATCACATGCTCCTGGCACTCCCCATGTGCATTTTGAAACATATCGACCCGGCGCAAACAAATTTGAGGCAAATAATCATGTCCCTATCATCAACTAGTGTTGTTCTTTTTGGTAAACTTGGAAAGATTCTTGAAGGTGATGATGCTGGTTTTTTCATCAAAATTGAACATGATACAACCAATACTGGCGGCTATTATATTTATCAGTCCAAAGATAAGGACTTTAAGGGACCAGATTCCTTTGACGCATGGGTAGAGACGATCGAAAATCTTCACGGATTTATTAAAGAGTCGAACTGGAAAATAAAATGGTTTGATTGAAATATTCCCTTTTGCGATTTTGATAGCTTCCGCTAAAGAAAGATAAGCAGTTACAGACTTTGTAAAAATATGACCATGTAATATTCATCGTTACATGTGATGACGAGGTATTTGTAGAACTGATTGTGCAGGTTAATTTTTTAGAGCTTCCATTTATGAATTTCAGGTTTTTATAACCAATCACGCCGATTTTCACGAAAGCTAGTTCCACGAATATGCAGTGCACCGGTGGCGCGGTGAAGTCACATTGATACCATCATCCTAGATTAGTAAGTATTAGAAATTTGACGGCTAAATATCCTATTAATTTGCAGTTCAGTAACTAATTCTCCAAGGCGACATGGTCCAGATTGGGGAACATTGTGGGAACAGGCAGCAGGGATTTACGGATATAAGTGGGGTAAGGAGGGGGCATGGTTGGATGGCTATTAGTTTGAATTTATTGTATAAATCGCTAAAATTGCTAATTAATGTTTTACAAAGATTACAGGTTCGAATCCTGTCGCCCCGACCATTATCTCCTTGAGATTATTGGTAATTTTAGGAAATCGAATAGCCCGAGTGAACATTTAGTGCACTCGGGCTTTTTCGCGTCTAGCTTCGATTCATTCCATAAGTAAATCCAGATATTTTTTGTAGTAGAAGACTTGCGTGCCCTTCTCATTGGGCTGCGTCTGTAAAATCTCGAGGTCACATACCTGCTGTACAGCGGTGTATATCGTGGGTTTCGAGATAGACTGGCCAAGTATTTTTTCTGCCAAGGGCGCAGTGAAGACTGTAGTTTGTTTTGCAACGCGAAATAGCTCTAGCAGGCTGTGTTTTTTTCGATTCCCATTTTTTCTGATCTTCTCTTCGTCTAGCCTCGCAACAGAAGCCGTTGTCGGCGGTCATCTCCCCCCGAACTTTCTCCTCAGCAGGCTAGGTACTTTATTGA
>CAXSGP010000156.1:0-7726 GCA_964236955.1 uncultured Oligoflexus sp.
GGGCACACAGTAGCCTTTACGCCCTTCGATCTGTCGGGTGAGATTCCAATCCCTGATCATCGTAAGTAGGGTCGTGTCGCGGCTAGAGTCCGATGCCACCGGTACTCTCGCCGGTTTTACTACGGCGATGAGGTGATGATCCTCGAAGATGATCTGTAGGTCGAAATTGCTCTTTTCCAAATCGATAGGTCCTTATCTGCCGCAAGCCCTGAAAGTTAGGTGAGCAGGCCCGACAAGTCAAACCAAAGTCCTGCTTTTTCCTAAAAACCCAAACCTCACCATAGGATCGGTCAACTCAATCCCTCTCAATTATTACTGGAATCACCCGATAGGAGGAGCGGGAGGGCAGGCCGCATGAAATGGTTAGGGACAGCGTTGGTATTGCTGATGGCGGGCATGGCGGGAGCGGCCGAAAAACCTATCGACTATCAAACCCTCGATTTCACTCTGAGTCTCAGCAAACTGCGAGCCGGCAACCACGATTCAAGTGGCACCAATAATTACTACTTTCAGATTAAGATCTATGGCCTGCCCATTCTTAAGGAAGAGGTCAAAAAAACCTTTGCCGAACGCAAAAAAAGCGAGTCAGACCTCGGTAACTTTGCAGAGATCAAGATCGATAGCTTAAAGTTTTGGGTAGCGGAGAAAAAACCCGGTAATACACAAAAACTGATCAAGGGCGACAGGGTGCGCTCCCTGGTCGCCGAAACCATGCGTGTTAACTCGATCGCGGAAGAAGAGACCTCGCTGATTTGCGTCATTACCATGTTTGAAATGAACAAAAGATTTGGCTGGCTCGGCGAGGATACCAAGGTCGGCGAAACCGCGTTTGACATCATTCCCGAAGATTTGCCCCGAAAGGCCAAGATCGAAAACAAGGTCCTCACGATCGCCGACAAACAGGGTACTTTCGTGGAGATCAAACTCGAATATAAAGAACTTGAACCGAAGGCTCAGCAGTAGACTCAGGCCTCGACGACAACGAATTCATCGGAGTGATAGAGCTTTTCTATGAACTCATCCTTGTTTTTAGCTACCACGCTGCGCTTTAATTTCAGGGTTGGCGTAAGGCTGCCGTTTTCGACCGTGAACCCCTCTTTAAGAATCCCAATCCGCTTGATGGCCTCATAGTTTGCCAAAGGCTCGTTTACCTTGGCAATCCATTTTTCGATGGAATCCCGTTCGACTTCACCTAATTCCGCTGTCGACAGTGTAACCAGGGCGACACAGTATTTGCGCTCATCGCCGACCAGCATCACTTCCTTAAATAAGGGCAGGCCCTTGATGCTGTCTTCAATGGGAACTGGCGCCACATATTTGCCATTGGACGTTTTGAGCATTTCTTTCTTACGGCCCGTGATGAATAGACGTCCGGACTCGTCGATCGTTCCAAGGTCGCCCGTAGCAAACCAGCCGTCTGCCGATAACACGGTCCTCGTGGCCTCTTCATTCTTATAATAACCGGTGAAAATCCAGGGAGCACGAAAGAGAATCTCCCCGTCATCGGCGATTTTCATTTCATTGCCAGGGAAGGGCTTGCCACAGCTATTGGTAATGACTTCATCATCGATATTGAGGACGCCGCAGCTAAGATTTTCGGTGAGACCATAGACTTCCCGTATGGGCATTCCAAAGGTCGCAAAGAATTTTTGTATGTCCGGCCTGGTCGGTGCCGAACCGGTTATGAAAAGCCGCGTCCGATTGAGACCAAGGCGTTCACGAAGCCTCTTACCCACCAGGGCGTCAGCCAAAGCCGGAAAAATCCCAGCCTGCTCGGAGACGTTGATACGCTTGCCTTCAGTCCGGCTGCCGCCCATGGTATCGGCAAGGTTGAATAGGAAGCGCTTGATTGGGCTGGCCGTTTCGATCTTGGCCAGTATCCCTTCCTGCATCTTTTCCCATAGCCGCGGAACACAGAGGAGTATCGTGGGCTGGCAGAGGGGAAGATCTTCGCTGATCGTCTCAACGCTACGGGCAAAGGCGATTTCTCCGCCGGTACTGATCGAACCCATTTCGACCAAAGTTCGTTCCGCAACGTGACTGAGAGGCAAAAACGAGAAGAATCGATCGACGACGCCCTCGGGACTTTCAATGATTTGAAAACTCGAGGCCATCACCTCCGTTAAATTATTATGGGTATGCATGACCCCCTTGGGTCGGCCTGTTGTCCCAGAGGTATAGATAATCGTCGCCAGATCATCCGGCGAGCGTGACAAAGGCGCTTTTAGCTGTGGCAAACCTTCGGCTATTGTCGCCGTATAAGGTGTTATCGAACTCACAAATCCCGCAGCAGCCTCGGGCGGGAATTTGTTAAAACAGATCAGACCATCGAGCTTTTGCTTTTCGAGATAGGGAATACGATCCAGCCTATCGACTACCAGCCAGGTGGCTTCAGAATGATCAAGAATATATAAGATGTCGGCATGCGAGGCGTTGGGATAGATTGGTACCGATACCGCTCCTATGGCTAAAATGGCAAGGTCAGCTATCAGCCATTCGGGACGGTTGGACGACAGAATGGCAACTTTGCTGGTTTTCTTAACACCTTTGCCCTGGAGCCAGGCAGCAAGCGTGGCCACCTCCTCTTTATAACGGTTCCAACTCATGGTCACCCAGCGGTCGTCCTGGGGTCGGCAGTAATAGAAGGCTGCTGCTTCCTGCCGAAAGGCCGCTTGTTCGAAAAACTGCTCGGGCAATGTTTTTTTATCCGTCATCGTTAGCATCCCTCAATGTTTGGCTTGGGTTCTCTACACTTTATCCTAAAGTCACCGCAGTTGGACCCGTTTCCCAGGTTGACGAACCTTGAGGACAGACGTAGAAACACGCTACTATAGGCTTGGCAGTATTGTACGCTGTTTTTTATCCGGCGTCATGACACCCTACTAGCGACTCTTGCCTATTAGCTTGCGGGAATAATTATGAATTCAATTCATCCAAAAAAGCGAGACTGAAAATGAGACCTCACTTCCGAAGCGTTTTCCTCGCTCTCAGTTTTTTTATCTTTTTTTTGGGCTACAGTTGTGCGACGACTCCAAAAGGGCCTAACAAGAAACCCTATGAATTCTGTTACTGTGGTGCATTGAAAGGCCCGGATAACAAGAGTTACTGCGGTGTTTGGGCGGACCGCAAACGTCTGGATGTAGCCCATAATGCCTTCGATGCGAAGGAACAGGACAGCTGTACCGCCCAAGATTGCGGCAAACTCTTTAGCTCAAAATGCGAGAGTATGCAAATGTGGGCCTATCCGGCTATCGATTATCCGAAGCCGAGTCCGACCCCCTGCTTCTGTGATACAAGTCTGGTCGAGAGCGAAAAGGGGCTGATTACCCTGGTTTGTGCAGCTTGGATGAGCGATTCAACCAAACTGCTCGAATATTATGTAAGTAAGGATTGCAATCCGAGCACCTGTGGCAAAGAACCCTACCAGATCGCTCCCAAACTTTGTCCGGAAGGCTTTCGCTCCCATTACCTGCCTTTTCCAAAGTCATCTAAAGTGGCCATCCCTTTGAAATCAATGCCAAAATAACCAACTTTTTGGGAGCTGTCCGCCCCGCTTTCGCCCACCTCCTCTCAAGCTTTTTGTCCCCGATCCGATACGCGGGTTATGAGACATATAAACAACATCAAAAAAATAGTCGCCGACGGTCAGTTCGAAGAAGCCCATACAGCATTGGAAGATCTTCTTGAAATGGGACCGAGCAATGTTGAAGCCATCAAGCTTAAGGCCGCTTTGTTTGCTCACGCCGGCCGGTATGATGAGGAAGAACTTGCCTGGCGCCGCATTATCGATATCGACAACGAGGATGAGGACGCTATCGAGTACTTCATGGCCTCGCAGATCGAGGACAGGGAATACTATTACTTCACCGATGCTTTAACGAACGGCAGCCGCCGCTATCTCGCCTACCCGCGTGCTCTGGTGAGCGTATCCCTTCTGGGATTGATGGGTTGCGTGGCATTTTTGGGTTTGACCCGCGCAGGGATGCCGGCGCTGAACGATTCGCCCCTGCTGCTTTTTGCTACGTTCCTTGCGACTGTGGTGACACCCTGGTTTGCTATTGTCTATATGTACGCCAAAACCATTCGCTCCATCACTTTGAGTTCGGATGGATTTGAAGTTTCAACCCGAATGAAAAAAATTATGGTTCCTTGGAAAGAGATTGACCGCATACTTCTGGCCCACTCCGACGATTTGGAAACGTCGCAGCTGCAGTTAGTGGTCGTGCCAAAAGACAATGGAATCCCCTCGATTGCTGTGGACATGACCGCTGCAACCTCGGCTGTGCGCGCCCGTCGCCATCTCTTGTCAGAAATGCGCGATCACTTCCCCAAGATCGAACATGAAGCGTCCGGTCGCATTCCATTAAACCTCAAAAATCACCGCCGTTTTTAGTCCCCCCAGCAAATATTTTTGCCCTTCCCTTGACAAGCGAAAAGCGATACTTATCTTTGAATCGAATTAATGGCTGTTGGTGGCTTGCGAGCCAAACCGCCGCTCAGACCCCATTGGACTGGCAGGCTTTGGTTTTAAGCGGCTTCATCAATCGCCGAAACTTATCGCGCTTTCTACCTTGTATGTTGGAGACTCAGCATGAAAATTAGACCTTTGCAGGATCGGATCCTTGTAAAAAGGGTTGAAGCAGAACAAAAAACTGCTGGTGGCATCATCATTCCTGACGCCGCAAAAGAAAAGCCGGTTGAAGGCGAAGTGATCTCTGTTGGCAATGGCAAAGTTCTCGATAACGGAACTCTTGCAAAGCCGGACGTCAAAGTTGGCGATCGTATCCTCTTCGGCAAATACTCTGGCTCAGAAGTCAAAGTTGACGGCAAAGAGCACCTGATCCTGCGTGAAGACGATATCCTTGGCGTTATCGAACTCTAATATTTTTATTAGCGCGCAAATTTAAGTAACTCCATAAAAAAACTGAAGGTAATTCATGACTGCAAAAATTATTAATTTCGGCGAAGACGCTCGTCGCAAAATCCTGGTCGGCGTAGACACTCTTGCTAACGCGGTAAAAGTTACTCTCGGTCCTAAAGGCCGTAACGTTGTTATCGACCGTTCTTTCGGCGCTCCCAACATCACCAAAGACGGTGTTTCGGTTGCCAAGGAAATCGAACTCGAAGACAAGTTCGAAAACATGGGCGCGCAGATGGTTAAGGAAGTTGCTTCCCGGACTTCTGATAACGCTGGCGACGGTACCACAACCGCCACCGTCCTTGCCCAGGCGATCTTCCGCGAAGGCGTGAAGCTGGTAGCTGCCGGCCACAACCCTATGGAACTCAAAAAAGGTATCGATCTTGCTGTTAAGGCAATCGTCGAGGCTTTGGACAAACTCTCCCGTCCGACCCAGACTCGTGAAGAAGTCGCCCAAGTCGGCGCGATCTCGGCGAACAACGACAAAGACATCGGCAACATCCTTGCCGAAGCTATGGATAAAGTTGGTCGTGATGGCGTTATCACGGTCGACGAAGCTAAGGGCATGGAAACAACCCTTGAGTTCACCGAAGGTATGCAATTTGACCGCGGCTACCTTTCCCCTTACTTCGTGACCGATGCTGAGCGTATGGAAGTTGCTTACGACTCGCCCTATTTCCTCATCCACGAGAAAAAAGTATCCAGCATGAAAGAGTTGCTTCCTGTACTTGAGCAAGTTGCTCAATCGGGTCGTCCTCTTGTCATTCTTGCCGAAGATGTTGACGGCGAAGCACTGGCAACGCTGGTTGTAAACCGTCTCCGGGGAACACTCAAAATCGCTGCTGTCAAAGCACCTGGTTTTGGTGATCGTCGCAAGGCAATGCTCCAGGACATCGCGACTTTGACTGGTGGAACAGTGATCAGCGAAGACGTCGGTCTTCGCTTGGAAACGGTTACCCTTGCTCAACTGGGTCAGGCGAAACGCGTAAGCATTTCCAAAGACAACACCACGATCGTCGACGGCCAAGGCGCCAAGACTGATATCGACGCTCGCGTCGGTCAAATCCGCGCCGAGATTGAAAACACCAGTTCTGATTACGATAAAGAGAAACTCCAGGAGCGCCTCGCGAAGCTCGTCGGCGGCGTCGCGGTCATCAAAGTTGGTGCTGCTACCGAAATCGAGATGAAAGAGAAAAAAGCACGCGTTGAAGATGCTTTGAACTCAACTCGCGCTGCTGTCGAAGACGGTATCGTACCTGGCGGCGGCACGGCGTTCATTCGTTGTCAGTCGGCACTCGATAATATCAAACTCGAAGGCGAGCAAAAATTCGGTGTGGCGATCATCCGTCGCGCGATCGAAGAGCCCCTTCGTCAAATCGCTTTCAACGCTGGCCTGGAAGCTGCCGTTGTCGTTGACAAGGTCAAGTCGTCCAAAGGCGGCGAAGGCTTCAACGCATTGACTGAAGTTTACGAAGATCTTTACAAAGCCGGCGTTATTGACCCGACTAAGGTTGCTAAGACTGCTTTGACAAACGCTGCTTCGGTTGCTTCTTTGCTTCTGACTACAGAAGCTATGATCGCTGATAAGCCTAGCGATGATAAAGGCGGCGGAAGCCCCGCTCCTTCTATGGGTGGCATGGGCGGTATGGGTGGTATGGGCGGCATGATGTGATATTCGTTAGAAATAACGGATTGTTGCATTAGCTCTCTGCTCAAAATGGCCTGTTTCAGACCAGGTTCGGACCAGAACTTACAAAGAAAAGAAGCCTCGGAAGCGTTTGCTTTCGGGGCTTTTTGTTCAAGATTAGCGAGAGTTACCTTTGTATCATGACGTCAAGCAGCTACCATTCTGCATGCTGTAAAGATAAACCAAGATTGCTCTTGTCAACCAATCACTTGACAATAAGGTGGTGAGTGCTAGACTGGATGACGCGGAGGTTCACCAATGCTTGAAGTCGAACTCACCTCGCAGGCGAAAAAAGATCTTAAGAAATTGTCCGAGAACATCATTTTCAAGTTCCAAAGATGGCTTCAGTTGTTGAGCTTGTATGGACTCGAAGAAACAAGGAAGATCCCGGGCTTCCACGATGAACCATTAAAAGGTGATCGCAAAGGACAGCGCTCCATCTGCCTTAATAGGGCTTATCGAGCGATCTACGTTGTAAGTAAGAATGGTGAGATTACGTTGGTCGAAATTATCGAAGTCAACAAACATGAGTATTGAGGTCTGAAATGGCGAAGACATCTGCCGAGAAATTTTTGGATGAGAATTTTGGGAGGATAACATTTGCGAAAGCACTTAGAACCGAACGCACTACCGCTGAATTCACCCAACAAGAATTGGCCGATAAAATCGGCGTCACCAAACAGGCAATATCTAAATTTGAAAAAGGTGTAGACTTCCCAACAGCAGTAACCGTTAAACGAATCGCTAAAGTGTTCGGGATGCCTTACGGAAGCTACATCGAGCTTATTGTGCAAGATTTTGCAGAAAAAAAAGGTTTCGGAATAATAACCGTCAAAGCCGAAGAAAAATCAAAAAAAAGAAAATCTGCTTAATCCAAAATATCGAGAAATTCTTTCGGCAGGATAAATCTAGATGGCCACGCTCAAGGAATAATACACTTATGATTTTAATAAATGCTTGGGGACAAATACAGAATGGTCATTTACGTCACCAAACGAAACATTCAAGGTGATCGCTTCACATCACTGGGATGTAAGCTCGAACGCAATTTTTATCTCATTTTATATGGGTGCGGCTCTTTTATGACGACATCATTTGATGAGTCTCAGTCCGCCCTGCTC
>CAXSGP010000157.1:0-7691 GCA_964236955.1 uncultured Oligoflexus sp.
ATCGAGTCCTCAGGATGCCAGGGACCGAGCCGCTTTTGTAATGGAAAATGGCGGACAAGGGCTGATGGTCTGGTCGATTCAAAAAGCCGGCTCCAGTTCCAGTCCCAGCGAATATTGGCAAGCCATCTGTGAAACCCTTGGGTTGGAATCATGCTCGCGATCCCTATAAAGTAAGGGTATGAGCCGCTCCTATTTTAGGACTGGAGCGGACTTTTTTTGGAATCATTTTTAAAAAAGTATACTATCGAAGCACGAATTCAAGCTGGCTTTCAGACTTGGGCAGTCCCTTTAACCGGCTGCCCCTAGCGCGCGCTGCCTCGCGCTATACCGAGGCGGTCTTCGTAGGCATTGAGGACTTTCACGAACGTGGGCCGCTCTTCACAACGATGGCGGTATTTTTTGATGTTCTTATACTGTTCTAAGATGTCTGTCTTGCGAATTTCCCGGAGCACGCACGTGAGAACAATATCAGCGACGGTGAATTCAGCACCTGTCACGAATTTTTGATTACTCAACGTTTGGTCGATCGGACCCAGGAAACGTTCAAGAATCTCAACGTGCCAAGGGCGCAGTGCTTTCGAGTGGGGGTTCGATTCCCCTTGTAGATCTGCCATTAAAATGGGTAGCGTCATAAGCTCGACGTTGTTTAGCGACGTGATAGTCCAGCGATACACTTGTGCGCGTCCCTTCAGGTCGCCCGGAATCAGCTTTCCCGACTTCTCCGCCAGGTAGAGAAGTATAGCCCCGGACTCCGTCAGGATATATCCATCATCATCGATCACCGGAACTTGTTTAAAGGGTGAAATGGCCTCGAACCAGGTTTCATCCTGAAGGCCTTTCGGACCGCAGTCGAGTCCGATCGCTTCATACACGAATCCACACTCTTCCAATGCCCACATGGCCCGAAGGTCGCGCGTGTAGCCCCAAAGAAACGGTGGCAGCGACTTAAAAACGTAAACTTTCATCGTTCTGACCTCTTGAGCTTAGCGTAAATTCATTTATGCCAAAGTTGGGCTTTGCCAAACAAAATTATATATTTATTAAGAATAATTTTCAGAGTAAAAATATGGGATATGGGGATTAATATCGCGATAGGCTGGGCATTGTCTTCGATAATTCGCGCTATGGCTTAAAACTCGCGTACGGCGAGCCTTTCCTGCCACCCGGTGTTTTTAAAAACAACCCAACAGCGTGATCCAAGCTCATCTCGCAAGTTTCATCAAGCTCTTTTCTCAATGAATGGCAGGGCAGTCGATACACTATTAATTTCAGTACAACGCTTGCAGGGAAACTACGAAATTTTTGGAGAAGATGAGCCATCACTAAGGCTTTTCATCGCCGAATTTCCTAGGCGTCCCACGACCAGTCCTGCGAGGATGGAGGAAGCAATGACCAATGCGGGTTTAAGTTGTCCCTTAGCACTACAGGAGTTCACAACGATGCGGGGATTGCGGTCGTGAAGACTTCGGTGAAGCCTTCCAAGCCAGACACTGTATCCTTCAAACCATTGTCCTACCGTATGCCGGATCTGGCTTTCCTCAGAAGAATCTTTGCTGAGGACCATTCCCGCCTCTTTCATTCCATGTTCCATTGCGCGAAGGTAATTGCCAACGGTGTTGGTATAATTCTTAACCAGCCCATCAAAAGCTTCAGAATTCAATCGAACTTTTCCCTCTGTCATAGGGGTCAGAGGCTCGAGCCCGGTTTTTACGCCCCTCATTTCATTATTCATATGTCCTCCTTGTAAGACTTAAAACTATTCTGATGCTTTGCAAATATCCTGCCAGATGTCGACGACTGAGCTTGACGAAGGGAATAAAATCGGACAGTAGAATTTTGGATGGGTCCTTTTATCGTCACGAATGAGAGAGAAACCCATGCTTTCAATCGGTGGCCTGAACCTGAAAGCTAGCGGTCGAAAAGTGCTTAGGTTCGATTGTGCTGCGCTTCAGGGCGATGGAATGATTGCTGTCAAAGATCAACACAGAAAGAGATGGTAACAATTCCTAAATCGTGGCCCCGTTTTGGTCGATTCAAAAGGTATCAAATCAGAGCCGGTTTGTTCCTTGATCTATCGGCTGTCATTAGAACCTTTGACTTCAAATATTCTATCAGAGATGATTGCAGAAGATTTTTTAACACTTTCCCCAAGTTCAGCCTCAATCCTTGCAACTTCATCTTTTAATAATTTAAGACGCAAATCCTCAGCCAGTTCGTTTCCATAAAATACGGTCCATTGAATAATGGGATGGGGTTCTATCTTCTCATCGATGAATGAATACTGCTCCGGAATGCTATAATGCTCTTGACTCGATGATGAATTTTGAATCCGAATTTTTGATGCTTGAGGGCGCGTGACGATCGACGAAAAAGACTTTAGATAAAAAAGGGTTGGCCGAAGATCAGGTTAGGTTCGTCGGGTCCGGAAGGTACTGAATACATCATATGCAGTTTAAATTTTTGCTTATTTACTTTGGGTAATATTCTAAAGAATGCTACTTTGATGAGGCCTTCAGTCAGGTGCTTGTCAGAACTTGATATTTTATCTAGCCATCCCTTAACGGAAACTTCTTGACCGGTAGGAACCACTAATTTTTTTCCTCGTTGTGGATCGGTGCGGCTGGAATCAAGCACATTGATGCCATCTATATCGATGTAGGCTGCGACGTCGAATGAAAAATTGTTGTAGATGCTAATAGTCTCGTTTTCATGTTCTTGAATAACAAGGAAAACCAAGTGAGAGTCAGACCTGGATCTGAATCTTTGTTCCTAGATTAGAAAATTGAGAATAGGCCCAGTGATTCCACGCCGGGCTTGACTCATTATAGGTTTCTAACTGACATTTGCTGCCTGTTAAGGGTGGGTTTGCCCATGACTGCTCGAAGGCAAAGGCTGCGAAACCGCTTAGCCACCCCTAATCAGCCTCCGCTGGGCTAAAAGCGAGTTTAACTGTTTTGCCTAACGAAGGCACGCCTGTCTTATCGACGATAAAAAGCAGATAGTATCCGGGAGGAGCAAGATTGCCATCCGTCGGCATTGAAGCGATCAGGCTCTTTTCATTTTGTCTGAACTTGAGCGGGACTATATGCTGCGTGCTATTAAAGGAATGGGTATCCGACGATAATCGGATCAAATGCACCTTGTTAATTTCATCCGCCTGGGCTGTGGAAAGCTTCAGCGACTGGCCGTAATTCACGGTATTTACACTGGTAAAAGTCGGCCGAGGCCCTTTAAAAAGATAGGGTGGTGAATAGATTTGCATATTCTTGTGAGCTGTATAGCCCGCACCCAGACCGCCGCCTTGCGTTAGGACCCGACCATCGGGCAGCAATACGCTTGTTGCATGGTAGAGGCGCGGAATTTTCATATGATCGCCTTCGCGCCATTGTCCCGTTGCAGGATTCCAGATTTCGGTGGCGAAAACCGCCGGTGCATCTGCAGTTCCATTGACCGCAGAGCCCCCCACGACCAGGACCTGACCATCGGCGAGTAGGGTGGACATTAATTTATGCCGGTTATTAAGCATAGGCGCGGCGACGCTCCAGGCAGGTGTCTCAGCATTTAAATCGATCGTTTCCACGGAATTGGTTGCCGGTACCCCACCCGCAATCAATATTTTCCCAGGGGCATACATGATGGACGTGGCCTCATAATCACCACGATAGCCGCGATTGGTATTGGCGATCGGCAGCCAGCTGCCTACACCCTTGGTATCGATATAACCTGTTTCCTGACCGGGACCGGAGACGAAGACCCTGCCACTGGAGCTGAGATGCAACCAGGGATAGAGGGGCATACACGGTCCGCTTGTAGCATTGAAGCAGGACGAAGCCAGACCGGTGAGATCGCGCCATGTGTTTTTTGTCGACGACCAGACCTGGGGGATACGGTTAAGGTCGGTTTCGCCTGTGGCATCGCCAGAAATAGTGATGATATCACCATTGCCCAGACTGATATTGGTCGGATACCAACGACCCCCGTTCATATCCCAAGCGGAGTTTGTTTGCCAGGTGTTGCTACGAAAGTCAAAAATCTGAGTGGTCCGCGTACCCACATAGGAGCGAACATGCCCGCCCGAAACCAGTAATCTGCCATCGGGTAAAAAGGCATGACCACTACAGAAAGCGTCGACTTCGGGGTTTGCAATCGATTTCGTGAGACCCGTTAGCGGATCATAGAGGAAGGTCGCTGGTGCTCCCGGAACGATTCCTTCAACTGTGCTTTCCCTATCATTTGGATCCATAAAGCGTGACCAGAAAAGGACCTTTCCATCAGGCAAAACATGGGTATGGATGCCCGAGGCCGGTAGGGATTCGAGCTCCGACCAACGGCCTTGGAGGCTCGGATCAAATTTTATCCGCATTCGAATTTGAAACGAGGTGCCAGGGGAATCCTTTGCGACGCCAGCAAGAGAAGTCGTGCCCATGAGGGGGTAACTATCGAGCCAGAAAGCTTGAGTTTTGATCGAGACATTCTTTAGGGAGATCGTTCCCAATGGACCAGGAACAACCTTCCAGTGCGTCGCTTCGATTCTATCGTTGGTGCTGGCGAGGAGGGGTGTGCCGCGATCGACCCCAAGCCAGCGAACGCCGGCGACATTGCCAAGACACTCAAAAGAAAAACTACCATCGCCATTGTCATGCACGCGCCACTGCGTGCCCGAATTGTTGAGCATCGCGGTCTCATCTGCCAGACCGATTTGACCACTAGTCGTATTGCCATCAAGCCAGAGCGGTCCCGAAGCGGCAGCCATAGATCGAACGGAAATGACATCACCATGACTGAAAGGCATTGGATCGAACTTTTGTCCATGAAAAACGAGATTTGATTTTTCAGCATCTTGCCTCGATACGAATTGAGCACCGTCGCTTCCAAAAAATAGATAGCGTCGGGACTCTGTCGAAGCGCTGTTTTCAAAAAGGATAGTCTCGCCGACCACCGAAAGGTTCCAATGCGAAGCAAGAGCCGAACTTGAGCTAGCAAGTCGCAGCGTTTGGCCAGGGTCGGCGGTCAACCAGCGTTTGCCGTCCTCCAGACTTTCTATGGTATAACTGGCACCTATCGACTTATGAAATCGCCAACGGGTCGCGGAGCTTTCGACCTTGGTAAACGATATGAGACCCTCAGTAGGTTTCGCGCCTAACCATTGCGAATTTGCTCCCGTCGCAATCTCAATGCGAAAGGACTCGCCGTCGCCGGGCAGCACCGCGGCCTCGGCCTTTGGCATCAATATATTCGCTAGCAAATAAACGATCATAGAGAGCGTAAAGACTGGCATTGGGCAATTCATTGTTCACCTAAAGTTATAACGTTGGGGAGGACTCATTTATTTTTGCGACGATTTGGCCGGCAGAGGAAAGACCATAGATGGTTTGCCATTGTCCTTGTTTACTTCGTATCGCGATGAAGGGTGAATGCTCAAAGCTTGTAAGCGTCATTCCCAGGATCTGTTTGCAGATGGCATCCGTACCCTTGCGATCGGCGATAACAAGTGTCCAGTTTTTACCCGCATTAAAACCTTCGCTCCATAGTTTTAGAGCGCCCGGGCTATCATGTTCGGGATCGATGCTCAGGGAAACGAGTGTGATATCGGTGCCTAAGCGTGGGCCAAGCAGCTTTTGCAACTGCTCAAATCGTTTTCCCTGGCCGGGACACACCCCTCGGCATTGCGTGTATATGAAATTGATTACGACGGATCCATTGCCCAGCACGTCAGCAAAAAATTGTTTATGAACTGCGTTTTGATCGATGACTTTGACGTCTGCAAGGGCCGGCATGCCGAATAGAAAAAGACTTAAAAAAAAGCGGATGAAAGGATGAATGAACGAAGGTGCGGAGATGAGGAATTCATATTTGAACACGTCTAGCTCCCAAAAGAATGGTGTTGGTTGAGCTTTACAAGAACGACGCAGAAAGGGAAAGTATGAATCGGCCGGATTAAAAAAGAAATTGGCAAAGCCTGGCGATCTTAGAACTTTAGGCCCGCAGATTTTAATTCTTCGGATGGCCGACTCCACGATATGAGTCGCCACCGAGTCAGGCCGGCAAGTAGGATTGACTTTCTCAAGAAAGGTGGTTTTTACGCTGTTGTCGATCTTGAGCCTATGCTATGAGCGTTGGGCATTCCAAGACATAACGCTTCAATATGAACAGACATGTAGCAAATAAGGAGGCTCTTTGGTGGCTGTGCAGCACAATACGTCAAAAGTAGTGGGAAAGACGGTTAGCGGGGAAGGCGACTTTTTAGGCCATCCTAAGGGACTCTATGTCCTGTTTTTCACAGAAATGTGGGAACGGATGAGCTATTACGGTATGCGCGCCCTTCTTGTTCTTTACATGGTAAATTATCTCTTTGTGAATCCCGAAGTGGGACGAAGCGTCGCCGGACTTGCGCAGCTAAAAGGCTTATTTGGTGACATTGGCAACCAACCTCTCGCGTCGCAAATTTATGGCCTCTACACAGGCTTTGTTTATTTCACACCATTTTTTGGCGGAATTATAGCGGACCGTTGGTTGGGTCAGAGGCGAACCGTCATCGTCGGTGGTGTCCTTATGACCATTGGCCATTTCCTTATGGCCTTCGAATCGCTTTTCTTCGTGGCACTCCTGCTGCTGATCATAGGCAATGGTGCCTTCAAACCGAACATCTCCACTCAGGTCGGAGATCTTTACGCTCCCGGCGACTCCCGTCGTGATGGTGCCTTTACCCTCTATTATATGGGCATAAACCTTGGCGCATTGATAGCTCCCTTCGTCTGTGGAACATTGGGACAAAAAGTCGGCTGGCACTATGGCTTCGGCGCGGCCGGCGTCGGCATGATCCTCGGGCTTTTCGTCTATATCTTCGGACAAAAGTACCTGCAACCGCATCCTGAAAATCTTGCTAAAAAGATCGAAACAAGTCATCAGGGCGAAAAAATCCCCTTTACGGTCCTCGAAAAGAAAGCCATCTGGGCTCTCGTCCTACTCTGCGCTCTAAACATAGTCTTTTGGATAGTGTACGAGCAACAGGGCAACACCATGCAGCTATGGGCTGACAATCAAACCGATTGGAAATTTTTTGGCTTTCTCGTCCCTTCAACCTGGTTTCAATCGTTCAATCCCTTCTTCATCCTCGTCTTTGCACCGTTGCTGAATATCTTTTGGAAATGGCAGGCGAAGGCCGGCAAAGAGCCCAGTTCCGTGACAAAAATGGCGCTTGGTTGTGCTCTTCTCGCGGCGGCTTTTGGTATCATGATCCTTGCTGCCCTGACCGTCGGGCAGGGAATGGGTTCGGTCCTGTGGCTCGTAGCAACTACCCTGGTCCTTACCATCGGTGAGCTCTATCTTTCGCCTATTGGTCTATCACTTGTCACTAAGGTCGCTCCGGCCCGTATCGTGTCGATGATGATGGGCATGTGGTTCCTCTCGAGTTTCTTCGGCAACTATTTGAGTGGATTCGTCGGAACCTTTTACGAGTCGATGTCGCGCGAAAGCTTTTTCGGACTCATGGTCGCTCTGTCGGTTGGCGCCGCCTTTGCCATGGCAGCTTTCAATAAGCCCCTGCGCAAGTCCCTTGGTGATCATTGATTTTTGATCTAAAGTATTTTCAGATGATGGCCCATCCCCGCCTACGGGGGTGGGTCTTTTTTTTGATAAACTAGGGGCTGTTGACGTTTGGCTACGCCAACGTCGAACATCCCCAGTAACGC
>CAXSGP010000158.1:0-7603 GCA_964236955.1 uncultured Oligoflexus sp.
AGGGTTTGAGTCAAAGATGACGGTTTTTTTCTCGAATCGTCACCGTCCCCCAAAATGTAAAAACTGGAAGACGGCCTACAGTCAGGAAACAAGAATCAACCTAGATTTGTACTTATCATAATTGCGGCACAAATCACGTTCTAGCCTATCCAAAAAAACCTCGCCTTTCGACTTATATTCATCAATTTCTTCAAGATTTAATAAAATGGAGCGATCGGTTACTGCGACACCTCCACAATATACTTCAAATACGTACAGGCCGTCTGGTGTCTCGGAAAGAATGTAGGCCAAACTTTTAACTGCCAGCTTTTTCCAGCCATCTTTATTCATTTTAATTCCGTTTTGGCTATTTTGAGATCAGAAATCGGAATAGAATCAGTTACGGCTTCCGGTATGCCGCCTTTGGTAAACCCACCCCACACGAATAAATCGTTGGCCCCACCCTCAAGACCAGAAGGTAATCTTATATTATAAGAAAGAGGAGATTTAACATCAACTCTGTAAACCAGACCGGGCCATTCTTCAGGTTTGATTCCAAGTATTTTTTTAACATACTCCTTACTTCCTCTACTTTCCTTGAGGAGATTTGAAATTGCTTCTGGAGTGGAAATGAATAATCCATCTGGACGACCAAATTTTGTTGTAGGTGGCAAACCAAGTACAAAATCCTTGTAAGCTTTTTCAGGAATTAGAAAACTTGCGCCGTCATGAAAATAGCTCAAAAGTACTCGGACACCCGTCCTAGGATCAAGGAGCGCTGGACTTGCCTTTAAGAATTCTTTAGAAATCTCTTTTGATTTACTGATTGCCCCGACACGATCCGCTTCCGATAAGACGTCTAACGTGTCTTCGACAGCTACATCAAAGATTTTATACTGAGCTAAGCTCAAGCCTTTCATGCTCTTCACAATGGGGACAATTGCCATTGCTGGAACAGCATCAATGACGCGACCGAAATTTTCAAGAAAACTGTAAGATTCGCGAGGATTATTGAAGTCGCACAGCTTCCTGTGTGTAATCAACTCACAAAGCGAAAAGACCGGCGAGGCAGGGGATGTAGCAATGTACGTATCGACACCCCATTGAACAGAGTTCAAAACCTCCTGCTTCATGTTTTCGAGGTTTGCCTTTGCAGAAACCAGCCAGAGATCGTTAGGATTAGCAGATGGCCCTAGGATGGCTCCATTGGCTATAGCGGCCTCATAGGCTGCTTTGTATGCATCAAAGAACTTTAACATTGTATAGGTGAACATTATTAAGCTGGTCTGCTTCTGGTCGAGTTGGCCCGAATAAGTGCTGAACGTTTTCTTCAATTTCTGAGCAAACGGGTCATTCACGTCTTTTGCCAGAAGCTCTTCGATCGCAGATATCAGCTCAGGTGCTACTGGGGTGTCCTTGAACCACATATTGCGGTTGAGGTAGCCCTTGCTATTTGCATTTCCGTAAAGAATGCCATCCATATACTGATTCGCATTTATGTAAGCTTGCTGCTGCTTAGCGGAGGCTAGCAACATCGTGCTATAGCGAACGTACAAAGATTCATTCTTATCTGCCCAGGCCGCTACCGTCTCAAGGAATCGACGGCGGTCGCCCTTCGTCCACGAGTCGCTAAGCGAGGCCACCGTGCTGTTGTCGAGAATCCAGAAGATGGAATCCTTCTCGTTGAAGATATCTTCGGTGGGCAGCGGGTCGAAATTAACGGGTGGAATTTCAAAGGATATAGCGTCCTTGTAAGAATCTTCGTTTTGAAGATTTACTCCAAGATCGCCAAGTTGATTGGCAACGTCAGCCTTGATTTGAGTGAGGCGTTTGCGAATCTCCTCTATTTTGCCATTGATCGCAGTCAAAAGTTCGCCTGATTGTTTCTTTCCGTCGAGAAGAATGTCGCGGGCTTCTTGGAAGGCAATAAGATCGTCAGCCGTGAGTTCGTCAAAACTCTTTTGTTGAATGGCTTGGAGTGCCTTATCCAAAGCATCAAGTTTAACTCTCTCAGCCTGACTAAGCTGCCGACCTTTATTTTGAAGCTGATTTACCTGCCCAGTTATATTTGCAATTTCTTGGACAATCTCTGGGATAATATCCTCACTGCGAATATTGCCAAGGCAACTAGCCGTTTCATGTATAGTCCCAGACCCAGTCCAGCATTTTCCGCTATACGTTGCACCCTTGCCCACCCGATTAAGGTGGAAAAGCGGGACATTCTTACCACCCGCAGTAACCAAATAGACCGAAGATTCCTGATTGACCATCGCGTTTGATGTGCAGCTCATGCCCCCTTCAAATCCATTGCAAATTCCAAATTGAAAAATATTGTCGCCGGTAACCTTTAGAATAGATTTTGGAATACATGCATCGTACTGATATCCGCTTGGTTTTTGGCCTCCGCTTGTACAGAACTGATAAGCATATCCGACCTCTTCGAATGGAACCCCGACACCATTAACGCTTAGAAATTGATTATGATCTTTTTCAATGCATAAGTCGGTTTCATCGTCGGCATGAACACTTGCGTCAATTCTGACGAATAGCGCTTCAGTTCCGCAGTACCTTGCGCCGACATCGGCTAGAGCTGCGCTAGCTGTGAAAAGCATCGATAGAATTAGGGATATGGTTTTAATCATGGCTTACGCTCAATTTTGAGAATGCTGTCATAGAGGGCAATGACCTCGGCAAATTTCTTCTGTGCATGAAGGGCTTTCATACGATCAAACAACGTATTGGGGATTTGAGGATTTGCAGTCTGAAGCTTAGGAATATTCTGAATGCAGTAAAGCGAGAGGCCAACTCCAATATAGAGCCGCTTTGCATTATCAGAGTATTGCGTGTATCGAAGGCAGCCCGACTTTGTCCAGCTAGGCGACTTCTGGTCGTCACAGATCGAACCATAAGCGAAGAATTTCTGAAGTGCCAGATATTGCTGACCGTAAGTGGGAACTCCATATACAGGAGAGTTAGGTGCCGTGGTGAAAGCTGGGATACGGGCTTCTTCAACTTCACCCATGAATTGAGCCGATGCGTTGAGCGCTGCAGCCAGCTTTAAGCTTTCACCAATGGCAACATCAACATTATTCTCCTTTACAAGTTCAAGGCGACCCACAAATGCCTGGTCTAAGCTGGACGTCAATTGTTCATATCTCAGTCGCCGCTTTTGAACATAAGCTGACATTTTATCTAACGATGGTAAGATCTCGTCGAAGGGGTGTTCGAGATCAGAAAGTCCCCTCTCTTTCAAGAAGCCGCCTAGCCCAGAAAGTTCCTTCCCAAGTCCATTTTCGAGATAATGAGACTTGAAAATAAGTAGCTGAATGGTCGCGTTGTTCTTGAATGCCATGCTTTGTTCATCTCTTGCGATTGCAATGGCTTGGTACTGAGCTTCAACCAGGTCGTGGATAGTATCTGCATTTAACCGCTTGGATATCTCTTCGAGCTTATCGGCAGAAACATTTTCGTTTGCCTTGTACTCTTGAAAGAACCGCCTGGTAAAATCCGCGTATTCATTTTTAATGTCTGATATGGTCGAGTGAAAGCTTTTGAATGCCTCTTCAATCTTCCGTCCATTTTGGACGTCTTGGTCTAAATCTGCACTTAGGCCTCCAACCGCAGCATCTCGTTTGGTCTTAGTTGCGCTAGCCACTTTTTTATCAGCACCATTGATCGTATCTTCGCTTGCTTGAATACAAGTAATGAGCTGACGTTTAAGGCCGTCCAGGCATGAGCGACGGTCTCTCACATTGTCGTCGGTACAAGATTTATTGAGGACCGAGTCCGGACAGCTAGCTTGAACGATCCCGGCGGCTAGGAAGCCCAGAGCCACGATAAAAAAATATTTTACCATTGGACATAACCTTTGCTTATCTCTTTAAGGGTGTTTAGCTGCAATGTAAGTGATTCAACAAGTTTTCCAAAATTTGTGGCCCTGTCGCTAGCGCCGTCTGCTTCCTTAAGCTTTCCTTTAGCTTCTTCCAAAAGCGCCAAATCTTCATCCGATAGATATTTCTTAAGGATGGCCTTGGTACAATCGCCTGTGGCTGGACAAGTAATGGCGGAAAAATTGATTCGATCTATTATCACCTGCAATTTCGATAGGCGAGAAGTTTCGTCGGCCGTAAATAGGGATGATGCTGTAGCCAGTTTGTCGATTGTCCGCTCACATGTCACGGGGTCGTCACCTGCAGTTGCACATTCTTTGAGACCTACGATAGCAGTGATCAACTCGTTTTCACTAGCTTCGGTGGCAAGAATACTATCCATAAACTTCGAATAAACGCCGAGGGCTGACTCTAGCACTGCAAGAGCCTTGTTCGCATCTCGGGCCGAGACGGCTAAGGAAATTTGAGCCTCAAGAGAAAGCTTTTCGGCTTTCCAGGCATTGACGACTCGGGTGGACGGGGTTGCCTTTACATCCCAAATCTTGAGTGAACACTCTTGAAATTTTAGTCCCGCAAGTTCTTTTGGAAAAGAGTCGAAAAGTGAAAGCTCACCTGTTCCTGTTCCTACCTTTACACTTTCTTTTTTATCTTTATAGTTCAGCGTAAATGTCGTGCCATTTGCTATTGAGATTTTTATACGGGAAGCGACTGGATCTGGATAATTTCGATCACATGTCATTTGATAAGAAAGTGAATAGTCTGATTCTACTGGCTGGGCTTGAAGCAAAATCGTTGTTGCAGGAATTGAACATCGAAACTGGTAACCTGCACTCGTGCCACATGAAATAAGATTTTCCTGAGCATAGGAAATTGACGAAGACAACAAAATGGTTAACGCAATTATTCTTAAAATCATGTGAAGTGCCTTATTTTAGAAATTGTGAATTGATCCAGATATTCAGAGTATCAGCTTCGTCGCTTGGTTTTTTAATGAATTCGGAAATTTCATTGTACATGGTCAAACTTGAAACATATGAAAGCTTCGCATAGGGAACACGTTGCTCTTCGGGGAGATTTAAGGCCTGAATTGCTTCTGCATCGGAGAAAGTCGATTGGGCCCCTGCTGATACGATTCCCACGATAACAGACGAACTTCGAAGTATTACAGGCCCACCTGAATCTCCACTAGAGGCCTCGCATGGAGCGCCTAAGATTGTCATGAATTTTGACGGTATCGCCTTGCTACTAAACCCATTGACTTTCGAATAATCGACTTTGCGTTCCTTTTCTAAAAAAGTTTGGCACGATTCGCTTTCGCTAAATTGTAGATCACGGTAGGGGTTTTGATAGTCGCCATACCCAGCGATACTCAATGGTTGCCCTAGAGGTTCCGTTTTTGCCGAAAACTTAGGATACTCGCTGCCCTTAATCGACCCAGAGCTATCAATAGGCTGGACTTCGTAAATTGCATAGTCCGACAAAGTAGAGGTGAATATAGGCTTCACGCATGAGAACGAAAGGTGTGACTCAGTGAAATAAAAAACGCGCTCTTTGCTACAATTTGTCCCACCTGACACTTTAACATGCTCAAACACGTGAGCTGCAGATAAAACCAAATGTTTATTTTCAAATAGACCAAGATACTCGATCGTCCCAACTGGTGTTCCGAAGGTTACATCTGTCCCAAGGACATTTTTAATAGCGACTGCCTCCGGGCTATCTACAAGAGTATATAAAGATTTCTTATCCCACTTATCCCCGATTTGATGAATCGTATCAGTGATCGAAAACTCGAATGTTGCAGTTGATGGTAGAGACTGTGCGCTTTTTGCTACAACATCCACTCTGAAATAGGGCTTCAATTGGGCATCTTGTTTTGGATTCCATGAAATGATCCCGTCTTGCGACACAGCGAAGCCTTCGGGGCAACCGCCTTTACAACTAAAATCAAATTGAGTAGTTGGAAAGCTCTTCGTCATCCGAATAGGAAAACTAAATGCCTCACGAGTAGACAGTTCGATCCAATATTGACTGGAGGGAATCGGCTTGAATTCAGGAGTCGCCTCAGTAATAGGCGGATTGATATTCAACTCATTGGATTTTTTTCCACAAGCTGCAATCAGTAGCATTGCGAAAAAGCCAAGGTACTTGATTTTCATTTTAACACCTCAGTATTTCCAACCAGCTGAGTAAGTTACCTTATGGACTCTAAATTCAACATCTCCCCCTATAAGGTCACGAACTCGAACTTCAAAGTTGTTTACAGGGCCATCGCAACGAAGTCGCGGCATGTTGATTGTATAGTGGTTTGCTTGATTAACATTCGTGAATACCTTCGCATAATGCATATGCGTCCCAGCACCTGTCGTTAGATCGACCACAAAACTGGTCGGTGAATATTCCATCTCTTTTTTAACGCATTTTCTGCCATGCGCAAAAACAGTTTTGTGTTGGGTGCATACTTCCCTTCCGTCGGGTTTCCAGTTGGTACTGAATTCTATCGAAGTCCAAACATCTACTTGCGAACCCTCCCAACTAGGATAGGCGCCTTGTACTAGGGCCCCAACAGTCGGTCTACCTTTGAATATTAAATCGGTTCCGCCTACTTCTACACTACCCGTCGTCGTGCTTAGCTCAGAACCTAACTTTGTGAACTTTTCTGTTTTGTCATAAAGATCGGTAGGATTTCCTGTAAGAATCTCAGAAAAGCCAGGTTTTATGGAGAAGGCGTTGATTGCGGCTTCGGTTTCGGTAAAGCAAGAGGTTTCTGCGAAAGCTAAAGTAGATGCAAAAAGTGTGAAAATTGCGAGGCTGGCTAGTTTTTTCATAAATCTCCCGACAGGCGCTTAGTTATAGTCCGCTAGAGGACTAGTCCCGCAAGGGCTTAGCGCGGTTTATGTCGGGGTTTTTAAATGACTAATTGCATAAAGTCAAAGCCAATTACCGCCAATTCGACATGAAATAAACATCTTCAGTTATCTTTGATATAAGTCATTAACAATAAAGGCATATAAATCTGGCATCAAGGGCATGGGTAATAATTTCGTTCTCAAGAGAACTTTGCCGAAATCTTAGGTCAATTGTGATGTTTAGTTTACGCACCACCCGGCTAGGGCAGTGGTAAGTCGCTATGTTGAATCGAGTCTAGGAGTATCCGTTCCCACTCTATACCGCTGGGTGCCTGCCTCAGCACTTGCTTAGCGTGCTATATTTTCCGTTTTCTGAGGGAACCCCAAGTAAAATGCCATCAGCGGCCCGCGATCCTGTCCATTGATATCAAGATTTTCTCCTAGCGTTAAAATAAGAGCTTCGCCCTAGGTCTCGAGCCCTTGGACGGCTATCCTGGTCTCCATCGGCTTCCAAATCTTGTACGCCCTCGAACAAAATAGAGTCGGGGGCTTATGG
Organism: uncultured Oligoflexus sp.; assembly: GCA_964236955.1. Taxonomy (GTDB): domain Bacteria; phylum Bdellovibrionota_B; class Oligoflexia; order Oligoflexales; family Oligoflexaceae; genus Oligoflexus. Next base: position 7,275 of record CAXSGP010000158.1, read on the forward strand.
CTGATCGCCTACGGCTCCCTCCGGCTCGAGACTTAAGGCCGGGGTTACGCGGATCGCCTTCGGCTCCTCGATCCACTGCGCCCGAGGCCGCAAAGAGTAGGGGCCATTTTTAGATCGCCCTCTCGCTCCCGGAAGCCGCCCTCTATCCCGAGACTAAGGACGGGGTATGCCGAACGCCTGCGGTTCCCCGATCCGGTACGACCCAGGAAGCATAAGACCCTGGGGCAGCTAATGGCGGGCCGCCTCCTACTCCAGGTTCAACTTCGGTTCCCAAATGTCGGTTAAGGGGTGACCGTTGCCGGCAATGTCATTCGGTTAATTTTTACCGT
>CAXSGP010000159.1:0-7533 GCA_964236955.1 uncultured Oligoflexus sp.
TGTCGGTCATAGCTTTTATGCCGATATCAATATGAAGGTCAACAAATCGTTCGCTCACTTTGCGATCACTCGACTCGGTTTTTACCCCTTCCGGTGTCATTGGCACATCAGAAACCAACAAAAGCGCACCCCGCGAAATCTCATTGGCAATACCGCAGGCAAAGATAGTGGCCGTTTCCATGTCGATAGCAATCGCCCGGAAATTTCTGAGCTTTTGCTTGAATGCGTCATCGTGTTCCCAGACCCGACGGTTCATCGTGTAGACGACTCCCGTTCGATAATCCATGCCGGCTTCCACAATTTTTTCGGAGACAAACTTATGCAGTTTGAAGGATGGCATGGCGGGAACTTCGCGAGGCAGATAATCATCAGATGTTCCATCACCACGGATCGCCGCAATGGGTAGAATGAAATGACCCAGCTCGGTCGTGTCCTTCAAACCCCCGCATTTTCCGAGGAAAAGAACGCCCTTGGGTTTGATGGCGCTGAGTAGGTCCATGATGGTCGCAGCGTTGGCGGAACCGATCCCGAAGTTGATCATCGTGAGATTGTCACCGTTGGAACAGGTCTGCATCGCCCGATCCAATCCCTTGATCGCTTGGCCAAATCGAGCGGAGAAGCGGCGAAGATAGTCGCCGAAGTTAGTAAGCAGAATATACTGCCCGAATTCATCGAGCTGAGTTCCAGTGTACCGGGGCAGCCAATTTTCAACGATTTCTTGTTTAGTGCGTAGTGCCATCCGGGTCTCCTCGAAACATGGCTGAACTTAAACTCAACATTCACGAGTTTTCAGTCTATTCCCCCTCATTATAATCTGTTTTTTGCAGACTAAAAGCTCTTTCTTTGGGACGGCTAGGATGTCCATCCGGTCCTGCTTGGGATCGAATCGCGACCTGGGTCTTTTCTGCCCACGCCCGGCGCCTCGTCTCAATGTTATGGTTAATGGGTATCCTCCCTGTCCGCATAGCGTCCCTTGCTCCCGAAGGAGCGTAGGTTTCCGATTACGAGAGGCCCGCCATGAAAATCGAGTCCCGAGGGGTATCCGCACCTTCCTTTGCCGTCGTGCGTGAGCTTGCCCGCGTTTACAAAGAGTGTCTGCAGCAGACCCTTTTCGTTTGGCCTTCACGCTATTCAAATAGCCTTATATTCGACTCGGCACTGGACAGCTTTTGGAAAAAAAGTCGATTGAGCGAAATATTCGAGCCTTGCCTAAACGAACTAAAGGCCGAATTGGGTCCGGCCTATCAGCACTTTTTTGCCATTCCTAAAGCCAACGAAGTCGATGTCTACGGGGCAGCGGCCGTCTCCCTGCGCGATATCACTGTCACGCTAGATGAATGTTTTCCTGAATGGTCTCATGATTTTGTGATCGACAGGGAGCCGATATTATCCGCTGCCCTCTATCAAATCCATGGTGCGGTTGACCAGGAAGGGCATCGCTGGTTGGTCAAGGTGATAAAATTATCGGCCAAAGCCAAAATGGAATCGACACTGCATGCCCTGCGGGAAATTGAATTGACGCTAAAACCCCTGCGCCGTGCCCAGTACGCGGCCCGACTCGTCCAACAGCTGGAGACTTTGCGTCGCTCGCTTTATCGTGAGGCCGACCTCTCGCTCGAACGTCGGATCCTCTTGCGCATGAAGAGCAAAATCGAGACCGATAAAAAATTCGGACTGCGGTTTCCCCGGATCAATGACAGTTTTGCCAATGAATCGGCACTCATCTACGAATCCCTTGAAGGTATAAGTCTTGATTGCGATACCTTTGACAGCCAGAAGATTGAACTCGGTGACAGGGCCTTCCTCGCCCGCCGCCCTATCCAGGCCAGCGTCTTAAAGGCCTTTGAAATGGGTCTGATCCGCGGCCACCAGGACACCAGGAATTTGGTGCTGATGAAGGATGGAATGATAGGCGTAAGATACGGCTGGACGAGGGTCGTGCCGGATGGCGCCGATCGAACTCAGGTCGCCGACCTTTTGAAAATATTTTATGCGGGTGATTTTTCCAATCTCAGTCAGGAGATGGAAAGAGCGTTTCCACGAGCCTCCAAAAACAAAAGTAATCCTGATGCAACAGCCGCCTGGCAGCAACGTCTGAAGGAGCGGGTGGCAGAATCCACAGAATTTTCTTTGCTGGATTTCGCCGTGCTCATTCTAAATCACGCGGAAAGCCTCGGGATCGCCTTACCCCAAGGTTTTATCGCGACTGCCAAGCTCATCCATTCGCTCAATGGTATAGGCAAGACAATCAGCCCGCAAAGCCTGAGCGTCCGCTATGAGGGCCGCGTGACGACCGTGCAGGCCGTCGATCTTAATTCCCATATCGCCCGTGCCTGCCGCATTCATAGCCGCCGTTAAGAGGACGATGTAAAGGTTTTTATGAAGATCGTCCTATCGATTCGCTTGAGTTTTCTTATGGGCCTTCTCGCGATGGCGCGATCCGCCGCCGGACAGGAGCAAGTGGGATACGTGCCCGAACCTCTGCAGATGCGCTCCGAAGCTCTCGGTCAACTCTTTCGCAACAGCCCCCTCAGCCAAAGCTTCGGACTGGGCCTGCGCTCCGACTGGAGGGTGATGGGTTCGCGTAGCTATTCCAACTTTTGGGGCCATGACAAGCGCTACATCGTCGATACCGAAACCCGTGACGATCAATTGCGGGCCGATTTTCAGCCGTTGCAGGACCTGGCCTTTTATCTTGGCTTAAGTGAGCGGGCCCTGACGAGAATGGGAACCGATGGTATGGCCATAGGTTTTCATGATTTTTTTGGATTGCCCCAGGACGGTCGACTCGAGGCGCCTCGCGATAACGTGCGGATGTCGATTCCCGACTATGATCTCAATTATTCCTTGGCTCAGAAAAACAATATCATCAGTCGGCAGATTGAAAGCGGAGCGGTATGGGACCTTGCCAAGCGCTTTGGCTTGTATCTGCCGATGACTGTCGGTCTTTACGGAAGCAGAGAGACCGCTGCCGGCAATCCCTATTTCACCGGCAATACCGATGTCGGCCTAAGATTGAGCGCAGCTCTTCCGTTTCGTGAGGCGGCTCTGTTCGCAACCCTCACCTTCACCCGGTTCGATCCTGCCAAAGAAATCGCCATCCCCACCTTCCGTCAGCAATGGGGAAGCGTATTCGGCGGCGCCTATCGCCTTGAAGCCCATCATGAAGCCTTGCTTCAGGCGCTCATCTATCAGCCCATGCTTCAGGATATGGGGCAACTGAGCCGCAGTTCCTATGAGATCCACCTCGCCTATCGCTATCGATGGGAAGCCATGACCTTTGAACTGGGTCTGGTGGAAAATATTTTCTGGGTCTACAACAGCCCGGATTGGGGGGTAAGCGCGGGGCTCAGCTATCATCCCTAGGCTTCAAAAAGCCGGACTTCAAGACTTTTTCCTCATGATTTCGAGGCGGGCTTCGAGCGCCATCAGGGATCTTTCAACGCGTTCGGCATATTCAGGAAACCGGCTGCTGTCGAGATCGCGCGGAATGATTATGGGCTCCCCGTAGTGGCAAAGCATTTGAGTAAATGGCTTCGGAATGCGAAAGCTATCCCAGGCTTTGGTCAGGACCCATTCGCGTCGGCCGATCGCCGCGTAGGGCAGAATCGGCATTCCTGTTCTCGATGCGGTGGCGATGATGCCGGCTTTCACCTTATAAATGGGCCCACGGGGGCCATCGACGGTGATGCCTAAATCATAGCCCTGCTTATGAAGTAGGAGCAGCTGCTTGAAGGCATCGCTACCACCTCGTGACGAACTGCCACGAGCCGCATGAATGCCGAACTTACTGGCCACAAAAGCGATGACTTCGCCATCGAAGGAAAGACTGATGAGGATGCCGAGACGGCGCCACGCATAGGACAGCATGCAGGCGATGGAATTGCGATGCCAGATGGCGATCGTGATTTGCGCAGCCGGATGAATCGTGCGCGCCCTCTGCTCATGCTCGAGTCCATGCCACTGGAAACGATAGGTGAGATAGAGTGCCCTTACAAAAAGGTAAGCGATCCAGCAGATGAGATTTTCTTTGATCTTGCGTAGCATAGTGAGATGTCTCGGGGTCCCTGGAACAGTTCTGTTTGCTCGATGTTTCGGCAAAGACTCGAATAAACTTAATTATTTGTTAGATAAAAGGCATTTTCACAAGCTTTAACTTATTTCCTGTCGGTCAAGGGGTGTCGAATGGTTTGGTGTGGTCCCTCAAAAATTTCATATATGCTAGTTGTATTAATGTCTTGCGCGGTCTGGGAGAGCTGTCGTTCCTCCTATGACAAGGATCCTGGCACTGAGGTCCGAACCCCCAAAAACGTCGGTCTTCAGCCGATCGCCCCTCATGGGCCCCCGGCGAGGGGGCCTGAGCCTCAAACCGCGCCCGAGGCGGCAGGCGAAGGGGCAACGAAGACAGACGTTCACAGCTCGACTGAAGTTCGCCTGGATCCAAGCACGACCCGTTCGACGACAAGTCCGGACGGTCGGACCACGACGACGACGACCACCGGGGCCAGTTCCATTACGACGACCACGACCACGGTAGCGACTCCAGGCTCCCCCTCATCCACAAGCACGACCATAACGATGACGCCCATTGGCGGGGAAGGCTTAACGACCCTGTCCATCATCAGAGCCTCGACAGCTGCCGAGATAAAGGCGAAGGGCTGCGCGGCCCAGGCAACGACGACGACCCAGGGTTTCGATAAAGACCGGGACGGAGTCCTTTCCAAAACCGAAGTCACTCAGGTCACTGTGCAATGTAAGGAGCCTACGGACGGTGGGACGGCAGGTTCAGAGATGGAAAATCCCGGCCAGAATTAGCAGGCATTTCAAGCTAAAATTCTTAGACTTATCCTCATACGGGGCGAATTAGAGTATAATCGAGGGTGAGCGACTCGTTCCCACGTTCGAATCTTTTGGTAAATATCCAAGGAGGGATAGTGAAAGCCTCTAAAATCCTCATGCTGCTATCCCTAGCGGGTATTGCTGAACAAGGCTTTGCCAACATCACCGGAAGTGACCTTCAAAACTTCAATGCCACCACCAACGGTATCGATTTCGTCACGGTTCAATCGTCGGAGACTTTGGCTCCGGGCGTTTTCAACCTTGGGCTTTTTGGCAACTACGCGGTTAACACCCTGCCGCGTTATGAGGACGAGACCACAGGCAGAAATACCAAGGTCAGCGATTCCATCCTTGCCGCCGACTTCAATGTGGGCTTTGGTATCACATCTTTCTGGGACGTGGGTATCAGTTTTCCGCAAGTCGTGGATCAGCAGGTAAAGCTGGAAGGAAGCCGTGGGGAATTTGGCCAGAAGGGCCTTACCGAGATCCGTGCCAACAGTAAGTTTCGGCTCTTCGGCGATCGGCAGGGAGGCGTCGCCCTGATCCTCTCGGGGAACGTTAACGTTACGGACAATAATCCCTACGTTGGGACTGGGGGAGGCCCAACCTATAACGTCGAGGTCGCCGCCGACACTACGGTCTTTAATAAACTGGCTCTTGGTATCAACGCCGGTTATCGAAAGCGCTCGCCCGGTACGAAGATTGCCGATTTTCCAATCGCGCCGCTCAAAGATCAATATATCGTCTCCGCTGCCGCAAGTATTCTCGCCGAATCGATCGATACGAAGTTCATCCTGGAATGGTATGCGGGTTACCCGACCGAAGAAACGGTAACTGTGGATTCTCGATCCGTGACTTCGGCCGAAGCCCTCTTCGGTATTAAACACGATGTTTCTGACCAGTTGGCGGTTCACGCCGGTATTGGATCGGAAACGAGCAACGGCACAGCCTCTGCTGACTGGCGCCTTTACGTCGGCCTCAACTATGCCTTTGGATTCGATGACAGTAGCGTCACGTCTCAGGTCATTCATCCTCCGAAGAAAGTTAAGAAGGGTGAACCCCCCAAATTTATGCCTGAGCAGGAAGGTCCCCAGGAGACGCCGGGCGGAGATGAAGTCTTCGTATTACGCGGCGTGAACTTTGCCTTCGACTCAGCAAGCCGGGTGTTGCCGGGCACAAGGGAAGTCCTTACGCGTCTTGCGGAACACTTGAAGAAAAATCCCTTTCAACGCATTATCATCGAGGGCCATACCGATTCCGTCGGCGCTGAGGATTACAACCAAAACCTTGGCCAATCCCGCGCTGAGACGATCAAAGGCTATTTGGTTCGCTTTGGTAAGTTCGATCCCAATTCCTTTGAGGCGAAGTCTTACGGCGAATCGAAACCGATCGCGGATAACGGCAACTATCAGGGCCGTCAGCTGAACCGTCGGGTTGTCTTCCGCTTGTTCTACAAGCACTGATCGCGACGATACGAAATAAAGGGGGGTGGACTAGCACGGCAATGTCATTCGGTTAATTTTTACCGTTTACGGCCCCTATTTGATCTCGTCTTATGAAAGCCTGGCCTCGGACTAATACGAATTCGAGGGACCAGCCACGGGCTGCATTAAATCCAGACTTACTGCGAGCATGCGCATAAATGCACACTTCAGTGTCGTAACCGTTCTCAGTCTGGGTCACACCCATCGAACAAGAAGTTTCTGAGCCATCCCCCTCGTGGATCAAGTTAATCTCAGGAGTAAGAATAAACCCATATTGACTTTCGACCCGGAAGCACCACTGAACGTCACATGACTTTCTCGTACCGCTGGATGACGTTTCACTGGTTTGGCAGTAAAGGTCAATGTTCTGGGTTTTTGCTACCGCTTTCTGATCTGCTCCAGATGGATCTGCGCAGTCCCCTTGATAAGTCTTACCAGCGAAAGTTATAGACGGTATTCCATAAATACTAGTCACGACCGGCATTCCAAACATAAAAAACTGACGTTCATCCCGAAGCTTACAGTATTCGCTACCTACAATTTTATAGATGGTTTCGTCTTGATAGTTACCGTAGCCGAAACGCATGAAACCTTGGACCTGGGTCCTTCCTAGCTCAGCCAAAAGTTCAACGGCGGTAGGCAACCGTCCATAGCGGATTATGTAGCTGTAAAGGTAACCGCCAAGGGTCCCCAAGTCTATTGACTGTTCCACGGACAATTCCAGAAAGGCGTTTGCTTCGTCCCTGTTCGTTTGAACACTTTGAGAGGCAAGTGAATTAATCGTAGCTTGTACTAAAAACTCTTGGAACCACTGGATGTTTCCATAGATTCGAACCCGATCTGCATTGGCTGTGACAGATGGCGCAGTGCTCGAAAACCCATTCCTCATTTCTCTTTCCGCTTGATCGGTTGTCATCTCAGGATTGGTCAAGCGTCTGTAGAATTCAACTGGATTGACCACAACCTTATTCCAGATCATTTTAATGCTCTTGAACTGATCCCAGGCAGTTTCTTCAAAACTAGTCGGATGGAGCTTATAATTCAAGGTGAACGCAAGGCCGACAAAATTCGATACCAGATTGAACACGCCCGCTGTGAAATATTCGAGAGGGTCGGGAATCAATTCTACGCCATGGAAAATTGCCACTCCAATCTTACTAGGGGCTGTACTCAAAATTTGCTGAAAATATAGGCTGGATCCGAGATGACT
>CAXSGP010000160.1:0-7477 GCA_964236955.1 uncultured Oligoflexus sp.
CCGCGATTTTCTTCACCTCAGTTGAAGACAGAAGTCTTGCTAATGGCCAGATTCACGATGTATAAGTAGTTATTCTCAAGACGAACATAGTCGAGCGCGGATATGATTTAAATACCAAATCCGTAAGCGAATTCAGAAAGAGGGGCCATCACGATGGAGGATAGAATCCACCGCGGTGACTGAAACGGAGAGGCAAATGAATCTTATTGATGAACTATCTATTGCGATAGATTATTGGAAGAATGCCAGGAAAGGGAGATCGGTTGCAATCCTCTCTCGGATTACTGGTGTGAGCGAATCGACCTTAGGCAGAGTCACGAAAAAAGGCACCGAAGATGTTTGCCTTGAAAATGCTATAGGCATAGCTTTCGCAGTATTACCAAGCCAAGACGCGATTGCACTGATTGGAAAATACTTTCCTAAAGCTTCTAATTGGCTAGACATAGTTGCCAGCCGCGCCCCCCAAATTTCACCTGAAAGTCAGGAATTTTTGACTTCACCCGACTTTCTCGTAATATCGCTCTTGGCTGATAAAAAGAATGGGACTACCGAAGGCGAAATTCGCGATGAGCTTGGGAAATTTGGTCTTACTAAATTAAAAACCTTGCTCGATTCAAATATGATTCGGGAGTCAAACGGTAAATATTTTTGCACTGATAAGCTTGTATCTATGGTGAACCAAGCAACACTAACCAAGATGATAGAGTGCTTCCCTAAGCTATATAATGAAGAGAATGCAGAAATTCCTCGCATTGCCGTTAAAGTCGGTGCCTTTAGAGCGCTCACCCTGTCAGCGGTTCACGAATCGTATGCTGTTACAAGAGAATGGGAAAAAAAGCTCTGTGACATCCTATTAGATGAAAAAAATCATGGTGACATCCCCTTCTTTGCGGGCTTAGTCCAAAACGTACTTGGAGGTGATCTGAAATGAAACACCTAATATCTTATCTGTTGTTTCTTAATTTGTTTTTATCAACTTCACTGCATGCAGGAGTGATAGGTGGAGGTGGTTCACCACCCGCTATCGTACTTCCAAAAAATCAGTTTACTGAAATGACTCTTGGAATTTTACGCGGAGAAGACATTTTGATTCGATCTGAAGGGATCGATAAAAAATTCCAAACCACTGCTATTGACAGTATAAACGGTACGATTACAGTATCTTCACCAGACGATGGAGCAACTGTAATTCTGCAAGATTTTGAGAAAAAGTTTGGCAAGAAATCAGGAGTGCTTACCTTGATGCAAAAATCAAAATCGCCAACTTTTACAATTCCCGAAAATCCTGATGTCACGACGATTCCGACAGATACCCCGGTCGGTGAAGGCGATTCAGAATAATTGAAAATCTTGTAATTTAGAATCAATGCGGCTTCTTCGGGGGCCGCATTTTTTATGAAAATGTATCCAATCTTCCTCAGAAAGAAAGCCTCTCTCTGACTCTACGCAGCCCCTGGATATTCCAGTTCAAGGTGACCTTCACTGGAATATCCACCCCGACCCCTCTCAATCCATAAGCCATAATTGATATATTATATTGATTTTATTGACACATTTATATGTTGCGATTGTTGCGTTTTTATTGTAATGTTTGTAATGAAAATCGCCGATAAGCCCTGTAACGCATAGTAAGGAGGGGATCATGGCAGCCAAGGAAAAGATCATCGAGATTCAGAGCCTGCAATCCCAGCTCGCCAGCCTGAAACCACACGCCCGCATCGAAGCTTTGCGGACGATTACAATAATCATGAATGCAGCCAAGAAATACCAAAATACCGAAGACGATATCGTTCTTAAATTCCACCTCCAAAACCAAACTCTAAAGGCTGAAAGAAGACAAAGACTCTTAAGAGAATGTGACTCTGCGAAGGAAGCCGCCAAACATCTGAATTGTGATCTGAACGCCCTCCGCGTCTGGATATCGAGGGGACGACTCCTAGCTTTGAAGGACGGCCATAAAAACCTGATACCTCGATGGCAATACGATGCTTCGAGCCCAAGCGGACTTATACCGGGCTTGGATATCGTTCTTCATGCCTTAAAGGGACTCGGCACCAGAGAAGCGAAAGCCGAATGGCTGAGAAATCTTGATCTAGGCGAGGGCCTTTCTCCTATCGAAGCACTAAAGTCAGGCAAATATTCTGTCGATCACATTCGTTCATTGGCACTGAGCGATGCCCTGCTTGCCGACCGAAGACCCGAGGATGAGGAATGACTCATCCCATACCGCCTGCCGGTCCTATTGCGCACATCAAACCTCAGTATTCAGTTTTACAGAGAGGAAAGACCTTATTTAGGATCACGGCAAGGGTTAGGAAAAAATCGACGATGAATTACTATGGACCTAGCGGGCGATTCGATCCTCACCCGCCTGGAGCAGCCAAGGTTCATACTGACCATGGAATAGTCTATCTCGCGGAGACACTTGAAAGTGCCTTCGCCGAGGTTTATTTCAAGGAAGTCATCATCGGTGGTTCCAACGGTTCAGGGACGATTAAAGACCGGGTTTTGCAAGAGATCGAAATCACGCGAGATATTCCCCTATTAGATTTTCGAGGTTCCGGCATTGTCGATGCGGGAATGCGGCAATCGCTTCTCGATGAATATCAGGATCGGACCGTGACACAGGCTTGGGCCAGATACATTCTAGACAACAGCTATAGTCAATACCCTAGAGTTGAAGGTCTCGTCTGGCCTTCCGCAAAAAACGGCCAAACGATTTATGCTGTCTACCAGATGACGGAGGCCGATTTAAATCTCAATCGAATTCTCAGCCTTCACACCCCTCCCATGCTTACGCAAGTGATGGATATCGCTACGCGATACCGAATCATTATCGAAGATCTTTAGAGCGCCCATCACCTCGATAGGCCAAGGTCTTTCTGCTTAGGGTTTACAGCTTTTGATTCGATTTTTTTAGCCTCTTTCAGAAAATCATCTGACCCAAGCATAGTTTTACTCGCGCCGAACTTGGCATCCGCGCAGCGCTGGGCAAGGTCGATAACTTTTGGGTCAAGGCTTTTGACGATAATGGAATCGCCTCTATCAATGAAAACTCCTTCAGCCAACTGATACTTGACCGATCCATCTTTCAATATCGTCCTCGGCAGTCCCTGAAAAAGTTGATCATTGCGCTCGCCCCTGAACTCTCCTACGCCTAAGTCCTGAGTAGCCCGCATCCCATGCCGCAGCACCCCCAAGGCAAACTCATTACCCCGAGAAGCTTCCTCAAAGATCCAGTCTTTCCAAGCTTTGACCGGGACCGATGCCCTGGATTTATCGATCTCTTCCTTATTCCCGGTACTTACTTCGGAAATTTCTTCCTTCATGTGGGCTGATAATTTTTGATAGATGAGCCGCTTTCGTCCCTTGGCGATGAGATTGTCCTTTTTCACTTCGAGTCTCTGAATAGCATAACGCTCTTTTATTTCGTCGAGTTTTTCCTTGAGAAGTTCTTTCTGATTTAGCCGTATTTCAACTCGCTTATCATAAGCAGCCTCTCTCTCCAAAAGGTAAGTCGCGTAAAGCTTTTCCGAAGCGATTGTTCTTGCCGTAGGCGCTGGCTGATAGCTCGCCTCGGGCTTTCCCTTCCACTGACTACCCTCGAAGTCGCCAAACCTTTTTTCCAGGCTCTGTTTTGAAAGGGCTCTATCGATACTACTCGCCTTAACGTAAAGCGGCTTTTCCCTGTCAGAAATCACAAGTCCCGCGCCGCGCTCTCGGATCTCAAGATTGTATCGGCCAAGCTCTGCTTGAATTTCCTGCCAGCTAGCGCATTTGTCCTTAATATTTTCGAGATTTGAGTGAATCTTGTCCTTGACGTAACTTTCGAAGGACTGGAGCTTTTGAAAGGCATCCTTTTGATGCCTCGATTTATCTTTCTCTTCGCTGATTCCCGCTACGAGCCCGAATCGCTTCTCAATTTCTCGGCAGCTATCTTGAAGCTTATATTTATCGTAATAGGGCTCAATCGCCGTTAGCTTCATCGGATGAATCTTCGAAATAGCAAGATGCATATGGATTGATGAGGTGTCGGAATGAATGGCGCAGACTCTTTGGTGATCGGAGAGCCCAATCGCCTCACAGAAAAAGCTTTCGACTTCTCGGAACTGCTCATTTGATAAGTCTTCGCCGGGAGCGAGGCTTATGACCAGATGATAGGTCTTATCGATCTTACTTCTCGTGTTCAGATCCTGCGTCGCGGCGGTTTCAATTTCAGCAAGGTCAATGTCGGCTTCGTCTGCGCAGTTCGTCGCCCAGGCGTCCCGAACCTTCTCACCATTGCCCTTAACGTCGCGGACGTAACGCGAGAGATCACGAAAGTTGCTTTTTCCAGCTTTATTGACGCGCTTTGCGATCATAAAGTCTTGACCTTGTCTTTGAGATGCCCGGATATAATCTGAATGTCCTTCCAGACCTCCTCAATTGACCTTAGATCAACATTCTCACCCTGAGCATTAGCTGACCTTGTCTCAGCCATCCAAAGCTTCAAAAGCCCGCCCAGCCGCCCGAGGTCAGCCACCGACAGGCAGAGTTCACGGATAGCCTTTTGGTCCACCCGGCTTTGCGGAACGTAGCCTTGACCCAGCCGACGAAGAAATTCCGGTACTTTGAGCTGTGCGGCAGAGGCATTCTCACTGATGCGCTCGGCCTCTTCCTCGTGGACCCTGATTAAAAAATGGCTTTGTCTCTTCCGCCGCTCGGATCTCTTCTTTTTCACGGCTTCCATGCCTGCTCCTTCCTTCGCTCTTCGATGGCTAAAAGGGCTGCATCGATAACTTCCCGCTCTGGTAGCTCAGAAAACTGCTGCTTAACGGTATTGAGCATCGACCAGGTTGATAGCTGCTCTCGTGCGACCTCCTCGGAAAGCCTGCCGCAAAATTGGATCAGCGCTTCTCGGGGCCGGTCCCGTATCTCGGTCTCTCCAAAGTTTTCTTTCTCGGTCATTCTCATCCTCCTGAACCAATGTCCCCACGTTGAGGCGCAGCCGAATAAGTTTAGTCTTGCCGTAAATGTATAACGTCGCGAAGCGGCGGTATATCATTTACACATCTTGCCTCTTGATTAAATGCATAGTGATGCAACAATGTGAAACACAATGCAATTACGTTCTCGGTTGCAGGAAATTGCATCTATGTGCATAACTAGGGTAGAAATTGCAGAAAATCGCACAAGATTGCATCGAATCAGGAGTTCTGCCGTGAGCACGAAGACCTTTCCCGAAACTCTGCCAAGCTCCCACCGGATCGAGTTTCTAACCGTGAAATTGCTCGTCCAAGAGATGATGGAAAAAGGCCACACAAAGAAGAATATCTGGAAAGCCCTGACCGACAGCGGGAGCATCGCCATGTCTTACAGCCAGTTCACTCGCTACACGAGTCAGCCTCGCCACGAGAAAGTGAAGCCAAACCCGAGGACGAAAGATCTAAGCCAAAATGGTGATGCGAAACGAAAACCCATCATAGCCTTCCAAGAGGACGAGAAAATTACCCAGATGAGCATCAGTACAATAGGGAAAGAGTATCTGCTGGAACCTGCCAGACGCTGAAAAAATTAACTCGCCACCTCCCTCGAAACCGGTTAAGAATGGAGCTGCGGCAAGTAAATACCTTCAGCTCCTATGACTCTCTCGATGCCTTCAAATTCGATTTCGAATTTTTGGCCACCTAGAGGAGTCACACATGAATCAGTTTCACATCGTTATGAATGGCAAAGGCGGAATCGGTAAGAGTATCGTCGCCTATAATCTTGCCCAGTATCTTAAAGCCAATGATCCAGACACCCTCTGCATCGACACCGACCCCCTTACCCCGACCCTATCCAAATACCGCGCCCTTGAGGCAAGGCATCTCCAGATTGCGAGTGATTCCGAAATTATCCTAAATCGCTTCGACGAGATGATCGAAGAGATAGTCTCGACCTCCCATGACGCCGTAATCGATACCGGGGCTTCGACCTTCATCCCCATTGCTAACTACCTGGCTAAAAATAAAGTCTTCCAGTTTTTAAAAGACGAGTATGGAAAGGACATTTTCCTGCACGTTGTCCTAAATGCTCAAACTCAGAACGACTATCTCTCCACCCTTGCAAGTCTCGAAATGCTGACAACTACCTTTGCCGCCAACGTCAAAATCGTTATATGGCTTAACGAATTTGGGGGAAGTCTCGCCAACTTCACCAAATCTCAATTCTACCTAGATAACGAAAGCCTCGTCTTTGGGATGATTAGAATCAAAAATCCTGACGAGCTACTGCTTCATGACTTCAAGGCCATCCTACAAAACTATCAGACCTACCATGAAGCCCTCGGCGACTCGAAACTCTTTGTGATGTCGCGCTCTCGAATTAAGCGCATGCGTGATGAAATTTACGGGCAGATAGGTTCCGTCGTAGTTTAAAGGGAGAAAAATCAAAAAATGTATAACCGCCAAGACGTTTTGAGAATCGTTGCGGAAAAACACGGGCTGATCGTGGGCGATGACGACCCGATCCTCTCTGTTCTTTCTGTATCCGACGTCATATACGAGCAGCATACGATAAGGCTTTTGGAACAACTCAATCTCTTATTGGCTAAAGCCTCAAAAGTTAATGCCGTCCAACTAAACTTGATCCAGACTCGCGGAGCTGATGCAGTGCAAAGCCTTATGAATCAAAATCTTCGAATAATTGAAACTATGATTCAGGATACTCAAGCGTCATGGAAACAAACATTTGGCGGGGAAATTGATTCAATTCAAAAAAAACTCCAAGAGTTTAAAAGCATTCGCAATCAGATCTATTTCCTTGTCGTTGGTTTTTCTCTCATCCTTATTTCTCTATCAATTTTTTTAACAACGAGAGGGCTTTGAAATGGATGTCAAAAGCGCGTTGAACGATAAAATTAACGACTGGATGAGTTCAGATGAAACTCGAAGTTTCTTTCAGCTTGCGAGAATTTCGGGAATTGCTCATCCGACCCTCTATAGACTCGTGCGCAGTAAAAACATTCCAAACCTTGAAACTGCCATTAAAGTTGTAATTGCTATTCTACCCCAAAATGAGGCTCATAAATTTATCAATCACTGGTACCCCATATCCAAGCTACTGACAAAGTAACATTGGCGTTTAAGGCATTGAACATGAGAAATGATGAAGTAGTAAAAGAATTAAGAAAATGGATGCGATGGCCGCCATGATATAGCCCATGCGGTACAACAGTGGGTGGGGCAGGATACCCTTCATTTGCTGCTTGATCCTTCAAAGTGCGACTTGTCATTGAGCTGTTGGTAAACGCCCGTTTAAGCACCGGCTTGCAGTCTGCGGTACTCCACAGATGCAAACGGATCAGCGCAGCCGAAGGCAAGCGAGAAACCTAAATTTCGCACTCTTTCGCCTGGGATCTTACTTATTCGAAACCATCGGCTACGAAATATCCCTCTAGCTCTTCGTTGGGATATTTCTCTTTTATCTCTGAAAGATCCCAAGGAAATTGCTTCCG
>CAXSGP010000161.1:0-7419 GCA_964236955.1 uncultured Oligoflexus sp.
CCTGAAAATATTCTGTCAAAATTTTCTTCTTACGATCCGGTCCCACCAGCCACACCAAGCCGGCAAGAATATAGCCCAGCACGACGGGCTGCTTGATCCGTTGAAAGACAAACGTTACAATCGCGGCAACGCCGAGAATGACAGCGAGATCATGGATGAGCGAAGAAAGGTGCATGCCTCAGGACTCTTTCGTAGGGCTTTAATTGGAAAATAAAACCTATAACCGGACCCATCTCTAAGCATTAGCAGCGAAACACTTCAGAAAACAAGAGAATTAGGATATCCTGAGCCGGTAGGCCCGGCGTAGGAGCCACCCCGGGCCTCGACTCCAGAGGCCCGATTGGTACAAGGAGCTAACCATGGAAGTCCTTCCCGTAATCGATATCTCAGCCCTCATGCAGGATAAGGACCGTGGGCGAGTGGCCGCTGAAATCCGTGCGGCCTGCATAGACAAAGGCTTTTTTTATATCGTCGGTCATGGCATAGACGAGAGTCTTATCAAGAAACTTGAAGGTCTTTCTCATCAATTCTTTGCGCTTTCCGAAGCCGAAAAGGCCACCTGCGCCATGGCCAAGGCCGGGCGCGCCTGGCGAGGATTTTTCCCGCTTGGGGATGAGCTGACGTCGGGCAAACCCGACTGGAAGGAAGGTCTTTATTTTGGCGAAGAGCATCCCGATACGCATCCCTTGGTCGTCGCCCAGGTTCCCCTGCATGGTCGTAATCAGTTTCCCCTTATCCCCGGATTTGAGGTCAGCGTCCTGAACTATCTTAAGGCCATGACGGAACTGAGCCATCGGCTGATGGAGGGGATAGCCTTAAGCCTCGGGCTGCCTGAGCAGTATTTCTATATTCATTTTACCAGGCAGCCCACCCTACTTTTTCGAATCTTTCACTACCCTCCCCCACCCACTGGCCAAGAGGTCTGGGGCGTTGGCGAGCATACGGACTACGGTCTGCTCACGCTTCTCAGGCAGGATGCCGTGGGCGGCCTTGAGGTCAAATCACAGGGGGGATGGATAGAGGCTCCGCCGCTTGCGTCTTCCTTTGTTTGCAACATTGGCGACATGCTTGATCGTTTGACACGCGGCCTCTACCGTTCGACTCCCCACAGGGTGCAAAACCGCACGGGTCGGGAGCGCTATTCGTTTCCCTTCTTTTTCGATCCGGGCTTTAACGCCGCTATACGTCCCTTGCCCTTGAATGAAAAGCTTTTTAATGAGGCGACCCAAAAGGCCAGCGAAAGTCGTTGGGACAAAACAGATGTACACGCCTTTAGCGGCACTTATGGCGAATATCTTTTGCAAAAAGTAGGCAAAGTTTTTCCGGAACTCAAAAAAACAATACATCCATAGTGACAGATTTTGCCTCCGCTCCAGGATTGAGTCCCGACCTAGCCAACAGACCGGCGCCGATGTAAAACTTCGGCTTATTTTTTGCAGCGACCGTTCCCCTTCTTCCAAAAAGACTAAAAATATAACGAAATGGACTTATTGCGACTGAGTCCTAGCAAGGACGGTTCCCATCTTCAAACTTGCAGACCAGGAATAATTCCTCAAAGCTGAATGGGACAGGAGCTAAAGTGACGAACCGTTGCCGTTCGACTGAAAGGGGAGACCTCGCTATGTATCAACTAGGGCTCGTGGGAAACTGCCAGGTGTCTGGCCTTGTCAACGCCGAAGGTGGCCTTACCTGGCTCTGCCTGCCCAGACCCGACAGTGCACCTGTCTTAGGCGATCTTTTGGATGAAAACGGCGGAACTTTTATCGTGAGTCCGGTGGATCATGCGACTATCCATCAGCAGTACCGAACGAATACGGCGATTCTTCAATCGGAATGGACGGTCAACGACGGGCAGGCTTTTCGTGTCATAGATTTTTGCCCGCGTTTTGAACAGCATGGTCGCATTTTTCGTCCCGCCGCATTCATCCGCATCATTGAGCCAACGCAAGGTTTCTCACGGATAAAAGTCAAGTTTAAGCCCATACGGGGCTGGAGCAAGGAAGGGGTTCCCCCGGAACGAGGCAACAGCCATCTGCGCTACCCTATGGATGAGGGAGTCCTAAGACTTACCACCAATATGCCTCTGACCTATTTGCTGGCCGAAGAAGAGTTTCTTTTGCAGGAGCCCCTGTACTTTGCACTGCTTTGGGATATGCGTCTTGAGGATGAAATCAAACAGGTATGCACCCGATTTTTGGATCAAACAGAATTCTATTGGCGAAACTGGGTGAAACATGCTTCGATTCCCTCATTGTTTCAAAGGGAAGTCATTCGTTCCGCCATAACGCTTAAGCTCCATTGTTATGAAGACACCGGGGCAATCCTGGCCGCTACCACGACCAGCCTGCCTGAGCATCCGGGTTCGCCACGCAACTGGGACTATCGTTACTCGTGGCTTCGCGACAGCTTTTTTACCCTAAGTGCTCTTTTTCACTTAAGTCACTTTGAGGAAATGGAAGGGTTTATTCGCTTTGTGATGAATATCGTCGATTATCATAAGGATTTGGCTCCGGTTTACACCATCGATAAAAAACTGCCTCTACCCGAGCAGACTATGGATAATTGGCAAGGCTATAAGAATTCGCGTCCGGTCCGGGTCCGGAATGCGGCAGCGACCCAAATCCAAAACGACGTTTATGGCGAACTCGTCCTGACTCTCGCACCGGTCTATCGGGACGAAAGATTTCATCACCTGCGCAATGCCCATATGGAAAAAATGCTGCTCTGGCTCGGGGAAAAATGCATTCAAAGTATAGGTCAGCCCGATGCTGGACTGTGGGAGCTTCGTGGCCTCCAGCAAGAGCATTCGTTCACCAATATCATGTGCTGGGCCGGACTCGATCGTATTGTGAAGATCTTGGAATTGCGGGCTTTTTCGAGCGCCGATACCAATGCCCTGGCACGTTTCCGGCAGCATCGCGAGCGCGCTGCTGGTCGCATTAAAGCCGCCACCATCGATGGGATCGTCAGAAACGGGCCTGAAGATGACTCCTTCGATGCCTCAGTTCTTCTCCTTCCCATTCTGGGTTATCCTGACCAGGAAATCTGTCTTAGCACGACAATCGGAATAGCCGCAGCTCTGGCCTCTGATGAAGGGACCGACGGAACTAGGGGCCATGGCCATTCCTATTATCTCTATCGATATAAACGTCAGGATGATTTTGGCAAGCCGGAGAGCGCCTTCCTCATCTGTTCTTACTGGCTCGCCCAGGCTTGGGCCGCATGCGGCCGCAAAGAAGAGGGCTTAAACGTGCTTCGGCATCTGGGTGAATGTGCAAATTCCTTAGGGCTTCTCCCGGAACATTGGGATAACATTAACAAACGTCATCTCGGCAATTTCCCTCAAACCTACTCCCATGTTGGTTTGATCAATGCTGCTTTTGCGGTTAGCCCAGCTTGGATAGACGTGCTTTGAAGGAACTCTGGCCTTAAAAAAAAGGAGTCATCAGCACAGCCGCCCTTTATAAAACGAAGCGGGTTTAATCGCCAAAGAAGCAAGGTCACCAATCGAGGGAACACGTGGGTAAGGGACGACTCGAAGCGTTTAGCGACGGCGTAATAGCAATCATCATCACGATCATGGTTCTTGAACTCAAGGTGCCCCACGCGGCCGACTGGGATTCTATGAAGCCGCTCCTGCCAATATTTTTGTGCTATATTCTAAGCTTTATCTATGTGGGCATTTACTGGAATAACCATCACCATCTCATCCACGCCGTGGAAAAGGTGAACGGGCAGATACTCTGGGCCAACCTTCACCTCCTCTTCTGGTTATCGCTCATCCCTTTTGTAACGAGTTGGATGGGCGAAAATCATTTCGCCGCCTTACCCGTTTCTCTCTACGGATTCGTGCTGCTCATGTGCGGCTTTGCCTTTGAAGTTCTGGTCAATCGCCTGCTCGTTCATCATGACCAAAAATCCCTCCTGGTCCAGGTCTTGAAGAAAGATTACAAAGGCTGGTTATCGGTGGCGATCTATCTGATCGCGATAGTCCTGTCCTTCTACAATTCCTATCTGGCCTGCGGCATCTACGTGCTTGTCGCAATCATGTGGTTTCTGCCCTATCGCAGCATAGAGAAGTCCCTTGCCAGGGGATCAGAAGATCAGAGATAGCCTTTGGCCTGCAGGGAGAAAAGTTCGGCATAGCGGCCATTCGCGTTCAGGAGGCTTTCGTGCGTGCCCTCTTCCACCAACCGGCCCCCTTCTATGACGACGATATGATCGGCGATGCGCACCGTTGGAAAACGATGCGAAATCAGTATCGTCGTTCGGCCATGGGCGAGAAGCTGAAACCTTTCAAAAATCTTTTGTTCGGCTTCGGCATCAAGCGCCGCAGTGGGCTCATCAAGAATAAGAATATCGGCTTCCTCGCGAACAAAGGCCCGGGCCAGGGCAATCTTTTGCCACTGTCCTCCCGATAGATCGACCCCATTGCTGAACCAGCGTCCCAGCATAGTATCAAGCCCCTCGGTCATGCCCTTCAATATCTCCTCAGCTCCCACTCGATTCACCGCCCGATTTACGCGCGGTTCATCGTCGAGGTGATCGACGCTGCCAAGGCCTATATTTTCTTTCAGGCTAAAATGATACTGATTAAAGTCCTGAAAAATGACGCCTATCCGTCTTTGCAGCCCTTCTGTGGACCAATCCCTTAGATCGATGCCGTCGAGGAGAATACAGCCTTCGGTCAGCTCGTAGAGCCCACACAGGAGTTTGATAAATGTCGACTTGCCCGCTCCGTTATGTCCAACCAAAGCCAAACTCTTGCCCATCGGAATGAATAGGTTGATGTCGCGCAAAGCCCAGGTATCCCGCCCCGGATATCGAAAACCGACAGCCTGAAAACGTATGCCCTTTTCGGCCGGCACCTGGCTGGGAGGCTTACGCGGTGTCGCGTTTCTCGCGGTGGAAATGCTGAGAAAGTCAAAGAGGTTTGACATATAAAGGTTATGCTCATACATGCCGCCGATGGCGGTTAGACAAGATTGAAAAGCCTGCTGCCCCTGGCGAAAAGCAATGACATAGAGAGTGAGATTACCGAGGCTCAATGCACCCGATGCGGCCTGCAGTGCCATGAGCAAATAACAGGCGTAGAACGTGAACGTGGCGAGCAGCGACAGCAAAAATGCCCAAATCGATCGCTTAATCGACAGGTCCTTGTCCTCATTGTAAAATTGCTCGCTAAGCTTTTTATAGCGGTCGAGCAGTAGGGAACCAAGTCCCAGGACCTTGACTTCCTTTACATGTTCATCATTGGCAAGCACGTATTCCAGATAGTTTAGGCGTCTCGATTCCGCTGAGCGCCGGTTGCGTAGCCGAAAGGCCGCGCTTGAAAAGCGCATTTCCGCAAGGGTAGCCGGCAGAGCGGCCAGGACCAGACCCAAAACAGCCCAGCCGCTAAAGGCAAAGAGGAGCAGCACATAGGAACTTAAGGTCAGCATATTTTGAAGGAGCTGCAGGGAATCGGTGACCATGGACAAGGGACGGGAGGAGGCCTCGCGTCGGGCTCTGGTCAATTTATCGTAAAATTCTGAATCCTCGAAATGACTCAGATCCAGGGTAATGGCTTTTTCAAGGATCAAAATATTAACATCGGCACCCAGCCTGGCGCCAAGCAGGGAACGAAGGAGAAAGAGACCGCGCTGCACCAGCGCCTGCAGGACGATGACTCCCAGTTCGGCCAGGACCCAATCAATCGTCATGGCGTGCGAACGGGCCACGATGCTGTCGATAATAAGTTTGCCGATATAGGCGATACTTAAAGGCAGAACGGCCGAAATCAGAGTGAGAATACCGATACCCAAACTGATGGCGGGCGAGCTTTTCCAAGCAAGCTTCAAGCTGCGCGGAGTGTGGACAAAACTGCTTTTCAGTGTCTTGAGGTTCCAGGAATACCAGGGTTTGACAGTATTATCGGCCATAGATAATCCCAACTCTCCATAGCTGCGCTACGAGCTTAAGTTCATTCTTATTCCGAAGAAGGCCAGCATGGTTTCAGCGACATTCGGCCGCTGTGGCTTAAAGCTGTTCATTCCTGCTCGCCATCAACGCCAAATATAGGCTGGAATCACCATAAGCCCGAGGCCCAGCACCGTCATCCAAAGGCGCGAATGAACGAAATAGGGATAGACCATCAGGACGATCCCGGTAACGATCCAAGGGACCTTGGCCAGCCTCTTCCCATAACGGAAATAGATCAGCCCAAAGGTGCTGAAGATCAGGGATAAGAGAATGGCCACACCGTCAAAATCCATCATGTTTGTTCCTGCAATGCAAAGAAAGAGCTGCGCAAGCTTCGTTTACCATTCGGCCTTAATTGTCGGCAGGAGGATTCCGCCAGCCTAACCATAAAGGGCAAGCGTGAGCTTGTAAAGTTCAGGCCCCAGGCTTAGCCTTCACCCCATCAAGGCCTAGCCTATCGTATCGACCCAAGTCGGGTTGAGGAAATATTTAAGCCTATGCTTCCCTTATCTACCGAAACCCTTCACCCCTTGAATTCTCCTAAGATCATGAAACGATAGGCGTTCTCTACGTCATTGCCTACATCAATCGAAATTATTTGGGATGCCTATAGGAACAGTGTTAAAGATTACAATGAATTGCAGTAAAATCGTCGAAGTGATATTGAGTGGCTACTGTTTAGTCTCATGGATGTGAGAGCGGGGTGCCTATTTACGGGGACCGAGTCTTTTCCCTAGATAATTGTGACTTGGTCCGTCTGCAAAGCTCGCAAGCGCCGAAGAGGAATAGCTAAGTAGGACGAGCCCTACCAGATTCTTCGCCGCTCCCTATAATCAGAGGAAATGTGAATGTCGGCTTCGTCTCTCCCCTTAAATACCTGCAGCAAAAAATCCGGCGCGCAGGTTGCATTTTCCACACTCGGCGCACTTGGAATCGTCTTTGGCGACATCGGCACGAGTCCCCTTTACGCTTTGCGGGAATGTTTTCACGGGACCCATGGGATCACCTTAAATCCTGCCAATATCTATGGCGTGCTTTCCCTGATCGTCTGGTCCCTTATCCTGATCATCTCCATCAAATATCTGATCTTCGTCATGCGTGCCGATAACAAGGGTGAAGGTGGAATCCTGGCCCTGATGTCCCTCGCCTACGAGAAAAAAGTTAACACATCGAAGAAGGCCCTAAACCCCATACTTGCCATTGGGCTCTTTGGTGCGGCCCTTCTTTATGGCGACGGCATCATCACTCCGGCAATTTCAGTGCTTGGTGCCGTTGAGGGCTTGAAAATTGCAACACCGGTCCTCGAACCCTACGTGGGCCTCATCACCTTCACCATCTTGATCATGCTCTTCATGGTGCAGAAAAAAGGCACGGCCAGCATCGGCCGGGCGTTTGGCCCGGTTATTTTATTGTGGTTTATTGTTTTGGGATCGCTTGGAGTCCGCGGCGTGCTTGATG
>CAXSGP010000162.1:0-6790 GCA_964236955.1 uncultured Oligoflexus sp.
AAAATCAGTGGTTTGGCCTGACTGCTTTTGAAACTCTTCATGGATCCATTCCATCGCCGTTTCATCATATTGGGGAAGGCTGCTCTTTTTCAGCTGATCGACCATGCCGACCACTTCCTCATCGCTTAGAAAGGCGCCCTGGATCCGTTCGAGCTTGCTGGATCCCGGTCGTAAAAACAGCATATCGCCTTTGCCGAGCAGGCGTTCGGCGCCCATGCTATCGAGAATGGTGCGGCTATCGGTGCGCGAGAAGACCTTAAAGGCAATGCGGCAGGGAAGGTTGGCCTTGATCACACCGGTGATCACATCGACCGAAGGCCTTTGGGTGGCGAGAACCAGATGGATGCCCGAGGCCCGGGCTTTTTGGGCAAGGCGCTGAATGGAATTTTCCACATCCTTCGAAGCGGTCAGCATCAAATCGGCAAGCTCATCGATGACGATGACGATGTAGGGCAGTTTACCTTGAAACGTGCTTCCATAACGCTCGCGCATCTCTGCTTTCTGCTCGGCCGTGGCATGATCCCAGTACTGGTTAAAGCCCGAGATATGACGGACCAGAGCGGACTCCATCATCTGATAGCGTCGATCCATTTCAAAACAGGCCCACTTTAAAGCCAGCGAAGCCTTTAATGGTTCGGTGATGACCGGCATCAAAAGGTGGGGGATCCCTTCATAGATCTTGAGTTCAAGGATCTTCGGGTCGACGAGGATCATCTTTACCTGTTCGGGGCTGGCCTTCAAAATCAAACTGCACAGCAGCGAATTGATCGCCACCGACTTACCGGAACCCGTTTGACCGGCGGTAAGAAGGTGAGGCATCGATGCCAGGTCACAGCAGATCGGTTCGCCTGTCAGACCTTTGCCCAGCACAAAATTAAGGGGAGAGGTGACATTTTGAAAGGCGCCGGTCAGTAAAATATCGCCGAGAAATACCGTCTCGCGGCGCTTGTTGGGAACCTGCACGCCAAGCGCCCGCTTGCCGCTGACGGGATGAATAAAAATCGAATCGACCTTTAAAGCCAAGGCGATGTCGTCGAGTAGGCCCGTGACCTTGGAGAGTTTGGTGCCGGCATCCGGTTGAAATTCATAGACGGTGACGACGGGCCCCGGCTGGATGGCGATCACCTCACCACCCACTCCAAATTCGCCAAAAGCTTTGACGAGCGCAAGCGAGGTCTGTTCAAATTCCCGGCGTTCCTCCTCGTCGATAGCTGCTGAGGAGACGCCGCTGCGAAAGATACTCGTGGGCGGCGGCACATAGCTGGGGTCGGGTTCGAGCGGAGGTAGCGACTCAAAAGCCTTGGCCGGGCCCCGGTCTTTGGTGGCCCCAGCCCCATCGATTTCGGGGTCCGGGTTTGCGGCGGCCGAGAGGCTCGACGGCATGGGGCTGGGCTGAAATTTTTCCTGAATGCTGATCTTTTTTAGAATGTCCTGGAGGCCGGGTTCGTCTTTAAGGACGGGTGCTGCGGCTTCGACTTTGCCGGCTGCGGCTTGGCTAGGCTTTTGGGGGGCATGCCGGGAAAGGGATTTGAGAAAAGGGCGAATCACACTGTCTTGACGCAGCATCAAGGCCGCGAGGACGCTACTTCCCCCCAAAAAGATATAAAGGCCCCCGGGGCCGACGGTTTGCAGCAAAAGGCGTTGGCTCCAAAAGCCCAGGGTCCCCCCCGAGCGATAGGCAAAGCCTTCGATCGATAGGAGCGGCGCCCACTGCTGAGCGGCCAGAGCCAAGGCCAGAACGCCCAAGGCGATGCCCGCAAGGCGACCGAGGGCAAAGACCGAGCCGATGCCAAGTAGATTCATCCAGCCAAGGACAAGCAGGGGCAGGGGCAGGAGATAGGCCAGGACCCCGAGTTGAAAGATAAGAAATCCAGCTAAATAACAGCCGACGATGCCGCCCCAGTTTTGCGGCTGCCTTGGGGGGTAGCTGTAGTTGTAAAACGAGGGATCGAGGGGCGAAAAACTGGTCAGCGTGATGCCGAGAAAAAGCGCCAACACCCCACACGCAACAAAAAGGAGTTCCTGACTATAACCGTCCTCGGGATGGATCCATCGCTTCAGGGGAATAGAGTTCAGAATGCCCTTTTTTTTATCCGGTCTTGCTGCCACAGCCATGACGTAAGCTTCCTTCTTTAGGATGAATGAGCCTTGGTCATAATTGTAGCAGAAAACGCAGGCAGGACGTGCGTGCCCTTTGCTTTAATGCATGTGCCGCTTATTCTCGCTGCGGATGCACTGCATCTGCTGAAGGTAAACGCCAAAGAGCTGGAGCTGCTCGGAACGGGGCAAAAGATGGATCATCGACTTGATCGTCCGCAGGTCGGATGCCGCAAAGAGGTGAACGCAGAATTCGATCATCTCCTCATGAGCTGGTTCGGGTGTAAGGAGGGCCGCCTCGTTTTGCACCGAGCGGGAAAAGAGCATGTGATGGCCTCGCATCGCTTCCTGAAAAATGATTCGCCAAAGCGGAGGCAGAAAGTAGGGATGAGAATACTGCTCGGTAAGAATACCTTCGTAGGGCACAGCGGTCGTTTTCATGTAAGAGCTCCAACGGTAACAACAACAGAATGAGAAACAGCCACTTCCCCTAGTGCAATTCCTGGCGCCATTGTTATGTCGTTGAAAGAGTTGAGATGTTCTCGATACCAACTGTATAGAATCCTGACACCCGGCCAGGCGGGGAAGCAGGATGGCGGTAAAAGCGAGGCCGCTTTCGGCTTATGGCCTCAAGTGGGGAGCTGACGGCAAAGCGGCGAGGCAAAGCTTAGAAAAGGGTTGGCAGATGACTTGGAAAAAGGGCGATGACGGGCGTTTTGAGGGAGCCGAGTTCACTGGCGTACTGTTTGGCATAGGGGCCTGTGATGTAGACCTCGCGGGGCTCAACCGTTTGAATGATGGTTTTTAGCTCGCGGGCGTCACAGGTAGGCGAAATCACAAAGCGCTCGACGGCCGGCCGACGGATGTCGGACTGCTTGAGTTGATGGGAGCTTTCATCGATCATAAAGATCGGCCCGGGGGGGATTGGGTAGATCGCCTTTTTTTCCTCCATCTGCGGCACGAGGATCACGCGCGGCGTGGTCCTCTTTCGGTTTTGCAGGGTGTAGTGGCCAATGTCGGAGCCATAGCTCTCGTAGACCTTATTCGTGCGATAGATGCTGCCGGCGACCGATAGCGGCACGTTAGCCTCGGCGAGAAGTTTGCAAATCTCCTGGGCGATCGCATAGGGCTCACAGACGAGGACCGGGCAAAGACCCTGCTCAATAAAGGCCTGCATGCTGTGCAGGAGGCGTTCCTTTTCCTTCTTTCGACTGGGATGATGGGAAGGTGGGTAGGGCGTGTAGGCACCGAGGATAAGGGTGTCCGCCCGCTTAAGCTGCATCGTTCGGGAGATGCCGGTTTTTTGTGGCTGAAGACGCGGCGCATAAAGGAGCGAGCCGTGCCGATTTTCAACATAGAGCGAGGCCGCGCCAAGTCCTGCCCCGGAGGGCAGCAACTCAAGTTTGAATTGGCCGATGGAAACGTTTTGATTGTAAGCAACCACCAGGGCATTGAGGCGAATATTATTGATCGCCAGAAGGCGGCAGGTTTCTTCGGTGGCAATGACTTTGGATGTCGTTCGACTCTTGAGGCTGCTGGCACCCGAAAGAAACGAAAGATCTGAGGTAAACTGGGCGTCAAGCCACAGTATGGAATTTCCAATTCGAATTCCATCCTCGGTGGCAACCAGGTCCCAGCTTGCAATGTCTGTCGTTTGCTCCTGCATTTTCACCTTCGCAAAGGCCGTGAGGGGCTTCTTTCCGTTATATAGACCTACGAAAGGATCGTCAAGCCAGTTGGGCAGGTTATTAACAGAGCTTACAAACGAAAGCTAAAACACCAGGATAGCCCGTTTAAAATCCACGCGTCATCAGCTCTCCATCGCCATAACGGACGTGGTATGTCATACGCCAATAAAATACACTAAAGGGGGTGGCTCCATAGTCGCTGCCGTTATTGAAGAGCTTATAAAGCGCGACATAACTGTGGTAGGACTCGGTGATTTTATTAAACTGCACCCGGCTATTGTCGTATATTCCAGCCATATGACGGTCTCCTCCTAAAGTACAGACTGTGTCGGCTGAAATTCTTGCCGAGTTAAATCTGCCCAGAGATCCCCTGCCGAAAATTATGTATTTCTGAGCAATATCAAAATCTTGAAATTATTTTTCAGCGCCCTCCCAGCCGAGGCGGCGGGTTTGTTATCATGGAGAAAAGATTTTGCGGCGGACGGTCTATGACGTACTTTTGGATTGCGTGTGCACTGGTCGGAATAGGCTTTGTGATGATGATGCAAGCCGTCTATCTCAAGGCTTTGCCTCGAAAGGCCCACTCTTATCGCCGTCGCTATCAGCAACTGATCGCCCGCGTTGAGATGTGTGTCGTCCGTCTCAACACTTTAGGCAATCTGGTTCCGCACGTCAAAAGCCCTAAGGTGCTCGATGAGTTTGAGGCCTGCCTGCGGATGATGGAGGTGCTGCTCAGCGCTTTGGTACGCCTTCCCCACTTTGGCTATGAGGCCGGGCTGGTCGGCCAGGTGCAGCCTATTTTGCTCAAAACCGAAGAAAAAATTGATTTGGCTTACAACCGTTTCAAAACCAGTATTGAGGATAAACCCTCTCTTGGCCATCTCCTGGAAAAATGGCAAACCGAAACCGGGGTCCCGGTGAAAGGTTGCTACTTTTGTTCGCGGCCCTATATGAAGGCCTACTTCAAGACGGCAACTCTTAAGGTCGATGGTATACGGCTGCAGGTGAGCGGCTGTCAGACCTGTGTCGCCGAGCTGAAGGCCAACCGAAAGATCAAGGTCCTTTATTTCATCGAACACGGTCAACCTGTGCATTGGACTCTTGTCGAATCCTACCGCCCTATGGAGCAGTATTGGGATCTCAACAAACGGAAGAGTTCTTATGTCCTAAAGGATATGGAGCTGCTGCAGGAGCAGAAGCCTTAAGAAACCCGACTGCCGGTTTGCGCTTCGTTTCGAGCCGGAGTAGATTTGAAGATCGAATTCAACCCTTGGAGTTCTCTCATGAAAAAACCTGTTCACGTTGCTGTTACTGGAGCCGCTGGTCAAATTGGTTATAGCCTTCTCTTTCGCATCGCCTCGGGCGAAGTGTTTGGTGGGGACACTCCCGTTCACTTGCACATGATCGAATTGCCGGGCGCGGTTAAAGGCGCGGAAGGCACGGCTATGGAAATCGAGGATTGCGCCTTCCCCACTCTGGCCAGCATCAATATTTTTGACAATCCGGAAAAAGGTTTTGAAGGCATCAACTGGGCCCTTCTCGTCGGCTCGAAGCCACGCGGTCCGGGGATGGAACGAAATGATTTGATCAAAGAAAACGGCCCGATCTTTGTGCAGCAGGGTCGCGCCCTTGCCAAGGCGGCCTCCGATGTCCGCATTGTCGTCGTCGGTAACCCTTGCAACACGAACGCCCTTATCGCTCAGCACAACAGCCGCGATGTTCCCGCCAACCGTTTCTCGGCGATGACCATGCTCGATGAAAATCGCGCCCGCCATCAAATCGCCGTAAAGGCAAAGGTCAACGTCGGCGCCATCAAAAATCTGGGCATCTGGGGTAACCACAGTTCCACCATGGTTCCTGATTTTGAGAACGCGTCGATCGATGGCAAAAAATTGATCGATGTTATCACCGATCGCAAATGGCTTGAAAACGAGTTTTTCACCACCGTACAAAAACGCGGCGCCGCTATCATCGATGCCCGCGGCAAATCCTCGGCAGCGTCGGCGGGTTCGGCCTGTATCGATCACATCAAGCACTTCCTCGTAAAAACTCCCAAGGGCGAGTTTTTCTCGGCGGCTGTACCTAGCGATGGTAAGAGCTATAATATACCGGGTGGCTTGATCTATTCCTTCCCCATTTCGTCGAATGGTGATGGAACTTATGAAATCGTTAAAGGGCTTGAGCTAAGCTCGTTTGCACGTGGCAAAATCGAATTGACCACCAAAGAACTGCTGGCTGAACGTGAAGTTGTAAAAGATCTGCTTTCAAAATAAGTTTTGAGAAAAAGGGGGCGATCTCCTTTCTCTCGCGATCGGAGGTCCCTCTTGAAATCTCTCGTTACAATCGCTTTTTTTAGCTTAGGCCTTAGCTTTCATATGGCCTGTGTGCCAAGCTTTTTGGATAAATATAAGCGCGAAGAGGTGCGTGCCTCCTCGGCCAAATCGGGGGCTTCGCCCCTGACGGCTCAAGGCTCGCCGGCCCCGGCCTCCCCTTCCCGTCCAGGCCGGAGTCTAGCGAGCATCACGCAGATCGGTGAGGGACTTTTTCGGGTGCCCATGACCTACGATCGCGCCTGGGATACGATGGTCGATGTTCTATTGAGAAATTACAATCTGCAGATCGTCGACAAAAATACGGGCATTCTTACGACCGAATGGGATTCCTATTATCTCGACGGCAAGGTGCATAGGAACAAGGTCTCCATGCGCCTGAAAAGGGTTGGCAATCAAGGGGTGGATCTTACCGTCCACAACAATGTCGAGGTCCTCAGCCGCGTCCCCGAAGGCTTGAGTGAGGTTTGGCTGCCAAGTGACAGAAACAAAGCGGAAGTCGGTCGCATCATTCAAAACCTGGCGATCGCCAGCGGCCAACCCAAGCCTAAGTTAGCAGCCGATTGGATGCCCACGGGCGAGGCTCCTAAATCGACACTCTAGCTGGCAGCGGGTGTTGGCCCAAAATCGCTCCTCCTGCCAATGGCGATGAGGTCATGATGAAGGGGGTATGGA
>CAXSGP010000163.1:0-6747 GCA_964236955.1 uncultured Oligoflexus sp.
GCCGCGCCCTTAAGGAATTGGCGTGGGCCCGTGATACCTACGTGCTGTCCTCCAAAGTCTTCTGGGGCGGTGCCAACCCCACTCAAAGGGGCCTGAGCCGAAAACATGTACGCGAGGCCTGTGACGCCGCCCTGCGCCGACTTCAAGTCGATTATCTGGATCTTTATTTTTGCCATAGGCCCGATATCGAAACACCGATGGAAGAGACGGTTCGGGCGATGCACGAACTCATACTGCAAGGCAAAGTTCTCTACTGGGGAACCTCGGAGTGGACAGCACAGCAGATTTTTGAGGCGCATAGTGTCGCCCGCCAATTCCACCTCACGCCACCTACCATGGAGCAGCCTCAATACAACCTTTTCCATCGTGATAAAGTTGAACATGAATTTGCCCGTTGCTACAGCGAGCTTGGATTGGGTACCACGGTCTGGTCACCGCTTGCCTCGGGACTCCTTACTGGCAAATATAATCAAAGTATTCCCGCCGATTCCCGCGCGACCCTAAAGGGTTACGAATGGCTGAAAGATCGCTTTGATTCACCCGATGGCAAACATAAAATTGAACAGGCCAAGGCCCTTGAAGGGCTGGCGCGCGAAGCGGGTTTGAGCCTCACCCATATGGCTCTCCTATGGTGTCTCAATAACCCCAATGTCAGCACCGTGATCCTCGGAGCATCGAAGCAGGATCAGCTTGTTGAAAATCTCCGGGTCTTGAAAGTGAGAGAAAAATTCGATGCCAGCCTCAACACTCGTATTGAAGAAATCGTGCAAAACAAACCTGCGGAATGGGCCCATTACTAAGAATTTTCCTGACTTATAAGCGCGGCAGAGGGGGGGGGCGGCAAGGCACCTCCGCCTCACCGCGCCCTATAATAAGATAAATTCCTTTTAAATCAATGATTTATAAGCCGAACCCACGACCTTCGCCTGGCGGGCCGGCTGAGCTCCAATTATCTCTATTCCCCCGCCTTGACTTTCTCCTTATCGGCCCCACATTAAGCTTGATATCAAAGGAGGAAGTTTATGGACTTCAATCGTTTTACAGAACGTACGCAGCAATCGATTAAAGACGCCCAGCGTCTCGCTATATCCCTTGGCCACTCCGCTGTCGATATCGATCACGTTGCCAAGGCTCTACTCGAGCAGGAAAACGGTATCGTGCCCAAGATCCTGCAACGCATGGAAGTGCCGCTCGATCGAATCAAGAGCTTGCTCCAGCAGGAACTTGAAAAAAAGCCCAAGATTTCCGGGCCTGGCTACGATCCCGAAAAGATCATGCTGAGCCAGCCACTGTCCAGCATGCTGGTTAAAGCTGAAGAGTCCGCGAAAAAACTCAAGGATGAATATGTTTCGGTCGAACACGTATTTTTAGAAACTATCCGGACCGCTGTGACGACCGCTTCGGGTCGCGTTTTAAAGGAATTTAATGTCACCGAGGATCGCTTCCTGGAAGGCCTGGCTGCCTTGCGGGGCAATCAAAAGGTACGCAGTGCCAATCCTGAAGCGACCTATGACGCGCTCAATCAATACGGAATGGATCTGGTCAACGCCGCACGGCTTGGCAAGCTTGATCCCGTGATCGGTCGCGATCATGAGATTGCCCGGGTGATCCGTATCCTAAGTCGAAAGGCCAAGAATAATCCTGTGCTCATCGGAGAGCCTGGGGTCGGTAAAACCGCAATCGCCGAGGGACTCGCGCAGCGGATTGTCCGCGGCGATGTTCCGGAAGGCCTGAAGGACAAGACCATCTTCACGCTTGACATGGGTTCGCTGATCGCCGGTGCCAAGTTCCGCGGGGAATTTGAAGAACGATTAAAAGCTGTATTAAGTGAAGTCAAAGCCAGCAACGGTCAAATCATTCTCTTTATCGATGAGATTCACACGATCGTCGGTGCCGGTAAGGCCGAAGGCTCAATGGACGCCGGTAATATGCTGAAGCCCATGCTGGCCCGCGGCGAGCTGCACTGCATTGGTGCTACGACCCTTACCGAATATAGAAAATACATTGAAGCCGATGCGGCCCTCGAACGCCGCTTCCAAACCGTACTGGTCGATCAGCCGACAGTTGAGGATAGCATCTCCATATTGAGGGGATTAAAGGAACGATTTGAATTGTTCCATGGCATACGCATTCAGGACAACGCGCTGGTGGCGGCGGCCGTGCTTTCCGATCGCTATATCACCGATCGCTTCCTGCCGGATAAGGCGATCGATCTTATCGATGAATGCAGCGCCATGGTTCGCACGGAAATCGACAGCGTTCCTGAAGAACTTGATAAAAAGCGTCGGACCCTTATGCGTCTTGAGATTGAAGCGACCGCTTTGAAAAAAGAAAAAGATGAGGGCAGTCGAAAACGACTCGACATTCTCAATAGGGAGTTAAAGGATCTCAGGGACGAAGTGAAGGTCCTTAGCACCCAGCACGAGCAGGAAAAGTCGGCAATCAAATCCGTTCAGGACATTAGGAAGGATTTGGAATCGCTCAGGCTCAAACTTGAGCAGGCGGAGAGAGTTTCCGATTTTGAAATGGCCGCGAAACTTCGTCATGGCCAGATTCCCGAACTGGAAATGAAGTTGCAAAGAAAGGAAGAAGATGTCAAATCCAAAAAATCAGGGCTCCTTCGTGAAGAGGTTTCGGAACGCGAAATCGCCCAGGTCGTCAGTCAGTGGACGGGCATTCCCATTGAAAAAATCATGGCTGGCGAACGGGAAAAACTCCTGGGGCTCGCCGCCATTCTTCACCGAAAAGTCGTCGGTCAGGACGAGGCGGTCGATGCAGTTGTGGATGCGATTATCCGCTCGCGCGCTCAGATCAAGGACCCGAAGCGCCCTATCGGTTCCTTCATTTTCCTTGGCCCAACCGGTGTGGGTAAAACCGAACTGGCAAAAACCCTGACGGAGAACCTCTTTGATTCCCCGGACAATATCATCCGCATCGATATGTCCGAATATATGGAAAAACACTCGGTATCGCGCCTCGTCGGTGCGCCTCCTGGATACGTGGGATATGATCAAGGGGGTCAACTCACCGAGGCGGTAAGGCGTAAACCCTATTCGGTAGTGCTCTTCGACGAAATCGAAAAAGCCCATCCTGATGTCTTTAATATCCTCCTGCAAATCCTTGATGAGGGGCATCTCACCGACAATCAGGGACGGCGGATTAATTTTAAAAACACTGTCATCATTATGACCAGCAATTTAGGCTCGCAATACCTCATCGAAGGCATCAAACCTGACGGCGAACTCAGCGGAGACGCAGTGAAACAAGTACAGATTGAGCTTCGTCAGCATTTTCGGCCCGAGTTTTTGAATCGTGTCGATGATGTCGTGCTTTTTAAACCTCTCCTTCGAGACCAGGTCAAAGCCATTGTGACTATACTTTTATCCGACTTTCAAAAACGCCTGGATGAGCAGGAGATCAAAATCGAGATCAGCGACGAAGCCAAAGATTTCATTGCCGTTAGCGCCTATGACCCTATTTATGGGGCCCGTCCCTTGAAACGCTATCTGCAAAAAGAAATTGAGAATAAGGTCGCCCGTAAGATCGTTTCCGGAGAGATTCTGCCAGGATCCAGCATCAGGATAAGCAAAGACGGCTCAGGCTTGCTTATCAGTTAAATAAATCCGTCACGTTTTAGAGACTTGGGAGAAATCCCAGGTCTTTTTTTTCGGTAGGGCGGCGTTCAGGCTTTTTAATAAAATTTTTCGCGAGACCCTGCAATTCAAGCCCTTCCAGGTTTTTTCGAAGCTGCCGCCGCCAATCCCGGGTTTGTTTGAAAGTCGAGTCGGACTAAAGTGAGAAAGAAATTCGCAATCAGCAAGAAAGGCATTGCCATGACCCATAAACTCCTAACCCTGACAGCAGCCTGCATCCTTTGGGCTTCGACAGGTTTTGCAGCAGCCCTGCCCATTCAAGCACCAACCGGCATGACAGTTGAAAAATTGCCCGCAGTTTTATCGACACCTCGATTTTTAACCTTCTCAAAAGAAGGCGATATGATCGTTGGCTCGGGATCGGGTCGCATCTATCGATTAAAAGCGCCTTACATCACATCTGAAGTCCTGGCTGATTTTGCCGGCTATCCTCATAGCGTGGCTTTCCGGCAAAAGGCTGGCGTTCAGGAGTTATGGGTCGGTGAGACCAACGGCGTTTTTAAGGCGACTTACGATACCAAAAAGACTCTTAAATCAAGCGACTTCACCAAGGTCGTCGATCTGCCTGGCGGCGGCGGCCATAGTTCAAGAACGGTGAAGATTGGACCCGATAATAAGGTCTACGTGTCGCTCGGCATTGCCAACAACTGCAGCATTCAATATCTTTCCAACAGCTACCCCTTTCAAGATAGGCGGGGTGGAATCTTCGTTGTGGAAGAGTCGGCAGGAGGCGCCGTCCTTAGTCCTTTTGGCAGCGGTTTGCGCAATCCCGTTGGCTTCAACTGGCATCCGACCAGTAAAG
This sequence comes from uncultured Oligoflexus sp., assembly GCA_964236955.1. GTDB lineage: Bacteria > Bdellovibrionota_B > Oligoflexia > Oligoflexales > Oligoflexaceae > Oligoflexus. Next base: position 4,456 of record CAXSGP010000163.1, read on the forward strand.
TCATGTATGCCGATAACAACGGCCCCGATCATTGGGGGTTTGACCTGCCACGCGAGGTTTTTGTTGAAGTGAACGAAGGTTCGTTTTTTGGAATGCCCTGGTTTCAAGTCATCAAAGGTAAGGTGACTGCCGACAGCTGCGCCCCTAGCGACAAAGCGCCCCGCTTAGCCTCAGCCGTTGAATTACCCGTGGCAAGCTTTGATGCGAGATCGGCCCCTATGGAAGTTCAGTTCGTCGGCCATTCCCAGCTTTTCCCCAGCTGGGAAAATTCTGCTTTAGTGGCTCTGCACGGATCATGGGGCGTTCCAGCGGGTGGCGGCGATGCGGACCGTCGTAAACCTAAAATCGTTTTGGTGGAATTCGTCAATGGCAAGGCGACAGGCAAGGTAAGCGATGTTCTCACAGGCTTTCAGGACGCTCGCGGCGATCGTTATGCGCGCCCGGTAGGGATGGCCTTTGGCCCGGATAATGCCCTTTACTTCACCTCCGATGCCGAAAACGAGGGGGTCTTTCGACTAACCGTAACAAGGCCTTCTGAAAATTGAGCCTTTCGATCTAAGCGGCGCTGGGTCTTTCAAGACCCTTCACCGCGAAGGCGTTCTTAGGTCTCCGGCTTCTTTTCCCCTTAATAGATTTACGCACTGGCCTCTCAGCAAGACTTCCCCTATGATGGCAAGGACTCATACCCAAAGAGATGAGAAGCCGCATGAATCTCTATCGCCATTATAAAAACAAAGCCTATCGCATCTTGAAGGAAGTAAAGCATAGCGAGACTTTAGAGGACATGGTCCTCTACGAAAGCCTTTACGACAACCCCCTGGGCAGTCTTTGGGTTCGTCCCAAAACGATGTTCTATGAAAATATAGAATATAACGGCCAGACGCGCGCCCGTTTCGCGAAGGTTGAATGCACGATAGAAACCCACTCCTCCTTTAGCGGTAGCAATCGTCAGTGGATTGAGTCGATCGCCAAAAGCAGTTATGACGACTGGAATGCACACCTGTTTGACGAACGCGCGCAAAACTTTAAGGTCTTTCATATAGGTTTTGCATTCATCGATAAAAAGCCGGTGGCCTTTAAAATCGGCTATGCCCAAACTCCGAACGATTTTTACAGTTGGCTTGGTGCCGTTCTCCCGGATTTTCGTCGTAGCGGAATCGGCTCGGCGCTTATGGAAGCTCAGCACGCCTGGTGCCTCAGCCAGGATTACCGGAAGATTCGCACCAAATGCCTCAATTTCAACAGAGCGATGTTAGGCCTGAATCTGAATCACGGTTTTCTCGTCTACGATACCGAAACGACCAAACAGGGTCTTAAGCTTATACTCGAAAAAAATCTTGTCGATCCTTAGCCTTGACCTGCCTTTTGCCCTTGGCTTGGTCAGGCCTCTGATTGACGCCCTGAGAGTTGTGCCACGAGCTTGGAATCGCTACAATAGAGTGCGGCAAACAGGAGATTCAGCGTGAGCAAAACAAGCTTTCATATAGGTTTAAGTGAGAGTCAGGTTCAGGGGGTAAAGATTGCGATCCTGCCCGGCGACCCGGGACGGGTCCCCAAAATCGCCCAGCATCTCAAAGGCCCTATGGCCTTGGCAAATCATAGGGAATTCTGTTCGATGAAGGGCGACTATCAAGGTCTTTCCGTACTGGTCATCTCAACCGGAATTGGCGGCCCCTCCGCAGCGATCTGTATCGAAGAGCTTGCAATGCTTGGCATTCGTCATTTTCTTCGGGTCGGCACAACGGGAGCGATTCAAGATCATATCGAAGCAGGCGACATCATCGTCCCCACGGCCGCCGTTCGTGGGGATGGCGCGTCCACCCATATCGCGCCTCTGGCTTTTCCCGCTGTCGCGGACTTTGCGATGGTTCAGGCAATCCGAGATTCCCTACTGAGTGAAAAGCTCAGACATCATCTCGGGATTTGTGCTTCAAGCGATACCTTTTATCAAGGTCAATCCCGTCAGGATTCATTCCGAAAAGGGTTTGTTCATCAGAAGATGAGTCGGCGTCTTGAGGAGATGAAAGCTCTCAACGTTCTTTCCTTTGAAATGGAATGTGCCACAGTCTTCACCCAGTGTGCAGCCTATGGGCTTTCTGCAGCGGCGGTGCTTGGCGTGCTCGTCAATCGAAACCGCGAGGAATTTCCGGATGCCAGCGTCCTGAAGCTGACAGAAGACCGGGTTATCCAAGCGGCCTTATCGGCAATTCCGCGCCTCCAACAATTAAAGGTCATTTGATTAGGGGCTGTTGACGTTTGAGATAAGTGATTGAAAAGTACAGGCAAACTCGT
>CAXSGP010000164.1:0-6291 GCA_964236955.1 uncultured Oligoflexus sp.
TTGGACAGTGGTAAGGATTGCAGCCAAATCCTACCAGATCTGCCTGGAAGAGTTGGGAGGCAGGGGATTGAGCAGCAATCAAACCATCGTCTTTCTCTGATAGAGTGGAAAAATGGCTGTATAAAAAACGAAGGGTTTTTACACAGCCTCGCTTGCGGGCATTCGATGCAGCATATCAGAGGGTTTGCTGTGCAAAATCCCGTGTATATTTCAATGTGAAGATAACCAGTCGCGCATTGATTTCTACACACCGAAGCGTGATTTGAGCATACAGGCGCTCGACTAAAGACTATCCACCGCCAGCTTCGGCGGTTTCAGTGGCTATGTAGTCCATTAATACCAATGGTTCTGAGCCGATCTGGTAGAATTTGTCAGCAATCCTTGCCATTGCCCTTCCTGAGGATCATGGGGTTCTCAGTAGCCTCGGCATGAGATAAGTCAAAATGCGCATAAATGACGAACCCTGCCTCTAATCAGGCTAGGCTTAGACGCGCTAGCCCATTCGGCCCCTCCTTCTCCCCCACCGCCCCAAAAATCCAGCAGCCGAAATCCTTTGGAATCAAAGCCTTGAAAAGCTGAGATTTCGATTTGTGCGCCTGGCGTGGCGGAAAGAAAAAAAGGCTTGTTACGATATGATCATAATGTTATTGTCGTATTGTTACGTTATCAGCATAACATTATGAGGTATAATATGAGCTTATCACTGGTAAAAAAGGGCGTGGCCTACGGTATTTCCGAGGCAGAGGTCCACGCCGCCATGGATAAGCTCTATCAAAGGCTCGGCTATCGCCCGAGTATCCGGGCGATTCGCGCGGAAACCGGCACCGGATCGGACACGACCATATCGAGGTATGCAAAGACCTGGACGCCGGGGGGCGATTCCTCGCAGCCCATCCTGGACAGTGTCCCTGCCGATCCCGAACTCGACGCCGCCTTCCAGGTCGCCGTCGAGCGGCGGGTACTCACGGCTACCGAGCGGCTCGAAAATGAGCTGCGCGTTACGCGTGAGGATAAGGACGCGCTCGACAAAGAAACCGCTAGGTTCGAAGCCGAACTATCCGCTATGGCACTTGAGCTTGATGCCTTTCAAAAAGAGGCTCTGGAACTTAGGGCGGCATCGGCTATGCAGGAAATAAGGTTTGATAGCCTTACGCGGGAACTCCAGCAGGAGCGCTCGGATAACGGCACTCTTCGCACGGAATTGGGCAAGGCTAAGGCGCTCTTGGAAAGGCTTTCTGAGCTTCAGGCGGAAGCCGAGGCTGGTAGGGAGGCAAAAGGCGAGCTGCAAAAATCCCTGGCTGTCATCGACGAGCTTCGCTCGACGGTCGCTTCTGAACGCGAGATCAGTGATCGCCTTGGAAGCGAGCTATCAGAAGAGAAAGCGAAGAGACAACCAGATCTCAGCCGTCTCGCCGATGGCCTTGAAACGTTCCTCGGACGAAAAAAATAAGGCTAAAAAGGAGAAAGGGCAAATGCTCGCGTGAGCGCCGAACTTGGCCTAGGTTATTTTCCTTGATACCAAATGTTGACTGGCTAGGGTCACGCTTAAGGTGGACTTTCTGCATGGATGCCGTGGAAAAAAACGATCCTCCCGAGGACAAGGCCGCTGCTTTCGCAGCGCCCCTACTGATGCTTCTTTCTCAAAATCCATTGATTTGCGAAGGGGTTTTTGAGTGGCTTATCGGGCAGAATTCAGGGGCCACGCGAAAGCCCTATCTCGGATGCCTTAAGGAATTTTCGGGCTGGATGGTAGGGTTCAGACTTTATCTGGAAGATCTTCGGGCGCTTCATATTGAGGCCTATAAGCCCCATGTTCTACAAAGGCCGAAGCGCTACGAGGAATCCGATATGACAACCCCTGCAACGGCGCGTCAGCAGCTTTCAGCTATCAAATCGCTTCGGGGCTTTCTTGATGTCAGGGGGCTGCTCGATCGCAATGCCGCTGCATCGGTTCGTCACCCACGAAACCCCTACCGGAGCGGACGCGGTTCAACGCCTTTTATGAATGAATCCGAGCTTGCTTGTTTTTTTCGTCAATTCGAGAAACCTGACACTGACCTTACGATTCTCGACATGAGGGACCAAGCGATTTCGGCAACGCTTTATTTTGCATGGCCGCGAGTTGAAGCTCTTGCTGGCCTTAAGCTGCGAGATTACTATCAGGAAGCCCAGCGATGGTGGCTAAGGCTATTTGAAAAAGAAGGTCAGATCCACAAAACCGAGGTTCATCCTGAACTGCGGGATATTCTTAACCGCTATATCGATGCTGCTGGAATTGAGACAGACCTTGATGGGCCACTCTTCAGAAGCGTTCGTGGGCGAAGTCAAACGCTTCAAAGGCGAGCGATCACAGCCGACAACATCCGCGATATGATGCAAGGACGAGGCGAGGCGGTTGGACTGGCGCGCGTTAAACCCGGAATGATGCGGCCAAGTTCTTACACTAGGTTTAGAGAAGAGGGCGGAACGCGGGAACACGGCCAGCTTAACTTTGGTCACGCTTCCCCTGCCACGACAGATATCTATGATCGCCGCCTTGAGATTGAGAAGGCGCAGAGGGAGCGAATGCAGCGCTTAAGTCTTAGATTCCTTGGCAAGGGCGATAGGAGCGAGATTTGAGTGTTATCTATGTCGATGAAAAATCGCAAGGAGCTAACTTCGGTCTTGGAGTTCTTGCAGTTCATGATGAAGCTTGGCGTCAACAAATTGTTAGATCATTACTAGCGTATCGCCCTCCGCTTATGTATCACGCGACAGAAGACCGGCAGATTGATCTTGGCAGCTATAAAGCTCTGAAAGCGCAAATTCTGGACACCATAGCCGAAGCGCTTCAAAAACCGGGCATTTGTGAATGGCAATATTTTATAAAGTCTTCTGAGAAGGAAGCCTGGAAGTCTTTTATGGATTGGGCGTTTCAACGTTTTAAGCCCACGCGCGATTGTCAACTTTTCGTTTACAGAGATCGCGGCAACTTGCGGCGCGAGACAGCCGCAATGGTCGCAGGAAACGACAGAATCTTGATTCAAGCCAAACCCAAAGTCTTGCCCACAGAAACGCGTGTCGATCCCCATAAGATTTTGATTGGAGTCGTCGATTATCTTTTGTATTCGGGGAAATTTTGAAGAGGGGGGGAAATGTGCCAGCTTCGCCAGACAGCTTTTGCTGTCCATAGCCTTCGAACGCTGTCCAGGGTTGCCGTGTCCGGGCCTGGTCGCTAGGGCTAGATCCCCTGGCACAGCTCTATTATCGGCAAATTTCACAAAAAATCAAGTATTTCGGTTTAAATACATGTAAACATTGCCATCTTTTGCGTATGCTGACGCAAAAATGCGGGAACTTTTTGTCTAGTATGCCCAAGGAGGCAGAGTTACAGCGATACAGGCCGACATTCTCATAAATTTGGCCGCCGATGTCACCGCAGCCTAAAGTGCTCGATAATCAGAAGAACATGCGAAACAGCCATCAGAATGCTCAGGGTACCTAATACCAACTTTAGAGTAGTGTTGCTTTCCTCGTCGATTTTGATTTTTGATGGCCAGGGATTTCCTGCGATTTCTTTGAAGTCTTAGCCCACTTCAGAAGGAAGAGAGATTTTGCAACATTTGTGATCGCGCTCATTGCCGACTCAGCGTGAAAGACGAACATTTCACGCGAGGCCCCATCGCGATGCGTGTACGAAAAGGATAAAGCCGGGCTCCAGCTCCGATATAGGCGTTTGAGTTTTGAGTTGGCCGCGCCAGCCAATAGAGTGCAATCATAATAGCTCGCGTGATTGCGAATCGAAAGATAGAGCGTGATAGTCGCCAATCGACCCAGGATACCCGAGTGTTGCCGACGCCAAAGGCAGTTAATGCTGATCACTCGTTTTAGGCCGCAGATTTTCCTGTCCCACACGATTTCTTCGAAGGTTGCACGCGCATTGGTGTCCGCTGGATCGATGTAACTTTGATAGCGCATATGACGCCGGTTCATGATGTAGCCTCCCATCATTTTCTCGCGAAAATAGATCACGCGGATAACATCGTCTTCAAATACTTCCGGCGAAGGCAGTCCGTGAATTGAATACTGCCTCCGGAATTCTTCCCATTCCAGCGACGATGCAGAGATCTCTTCAAAGCGGAATAATGTGCCTTCGCATATGAGATGGCCCATAATTATCCCGCCTTTTTCGCCGAAAAATCAGGATAGGAGACATTGCTCTTGCCGAAAAATTTTGCAATTTCTTTGTGAATAGCATTTTTATGTGGGCCAAGTTGTGGCGTGTATCCACAGGGTAAATCAAGGTGGCTAAAACCTTGAGTTCTATCACCGAAGCTTAAACCATTTACAATAATTACGTCAGCGGACATAGGCCTGGCCTCTTCTCGTGGAGTCGCTTTGAAGATCATCTAGGGGGATTGGCTGAGGCGTGTCATTCGTTAGGTACTAATGTCATTCGGCGAAGTATTCGCTTAGTGTTAGGTCCTTTATAAGGGCCTAAATAATCAACTTCTTACGGCCCAATATGATTTTGCGATGTTAAAGTCCAAGCTTAAGATGGCTTAGCTTGTAGTTGCCAAATTTTAGGGAAATTCGTACTTTCGTGATGAAATTTTCCAATCATCGATGAGGTATTCTATACAAATGGTTTTACGCAATGGTGGATATAGCGGCGGCATAGGTGTGAAAGGCGGAACGAGCGGCGGAAGTAGTCAAAAGTTTTCAGGCGGCGCAGGAGGTGGTTGGGGCAATGCTTATAGGAAACTAGCAGGGGGGCTCAAGTGGCGGGGGAGGTTCTCCTGTTAAAGAGGCATCGGGCAGCAGTGGCGGCTCTCCTCCACCTTACCAGGTGGGTGGCATTGGCAGTGGTGGTCCCGCTCTGGAGCAGTAGGCGGAACGAGCGGCGGATCTGGCCGCAAGGCTGGATGCTATAGTCGGATGAAACGCATTCGGATAACAGTTGGGTGTCGTTTCGGTACCCTGACTATTAAAGAAACAATCCTGTGAAACCTACCCCTAGCCTCACAGAATCCTTCAATTATAGGTTCTATCCACTTTTTTCTGTGGATAAGCCTTGGCAAAATCTCAATCCAAATAATCGTCTTCCTGACTAAGATTCTGCTTTCGGAATGAGTCTGAGAACGAAAAGGTCGCGAATAAAACTCTGAAGACAAAATGTCCGTGGAAATTGATTCCGAGAGCCTCTAAAGCTCCTGGAGTGCATTCCTCCTAGGAGATTTTATGATGCTTTATTCATCATCGCCGCGCTTGTAAGCTATGCGATCTGGCTAAGCCTAAAAGTTGATCGACTTGATTATGCTCTTCATCACGCAGCTATCATTATCGATACGTTGTCGATTGAAATAGAAACATCGACATCCTTAAAAAACTAGGGTTCAAGTTGAACTTTTAGATGTGAACCACCAATCTTAGAATGCTGCAGGACCATTCCATTGTTTACGAAAAAGTAATCATCTTGATATTAGCCAATAAATAGCTTCAAGTCAGCTATTTACTGGCACATCTGTAAGGTAGATTTTTTAATCCTAAAGAAGCAGGATTTTCTTCCGATAAAGAGCACATTCCCGTGGACTTCTAAAAACTAGCTGTTGTATCTCTGAGGCTGATAGCAAATATTCTGCCAGGTGCACCATTAGAGGCCTCTCAAAAACAGGATAATTGACTATCCAAAAGGAGTCCGGAATGCGCTTTGGTTTTTCTCCTAGCTTAATTGCCATCTCAACCCTCGTTATTCTTTCCAATGCTTGTATGCCAAATACAAGTCCTCATTTTTCAGAAAAAGCGAATGATTTCTCGAAAAAAAATGATGAGAAAGTAGGATTCGCATTGATTTTCGGTGAGGACGAAAGAATTGCTTTGAGCGACGAGGCTTTGGCTAAAACTGTAGGAATTATCGAGACAAAAGCATTGGCTGATGCTGACTGGACCCGTGTATGCACCGGCTTCGCGTCAAACATAGATCAAATTACTACTGTACGTCATTGTATTCCCGAAGAACTACTTGCAGAGGAAGGAAGGGAATATCGGATAACTTTCGGCGACATTTCGAACTTCAAGATCGACAAAGCACAAATTTCAGAATTTGCCTTGTCCGATGTCCTGAATATTACAGTACCAGGAATCGTCGATTTCCTGCCCCTTGGAACAGTTGAAGATAGTCTGGAAGCTAAGCTGGTTGCGTTCGATAGTGAACAGAATGGGCTGTTCATTTCTCAGGTAGGTGAAGTAGGGATCATGGGGGGAAGCGTCGGAATTTTGGTGTCCGGGGGTTTTAACCTAGTTTAAAAGGTT
>CAXSGP010000165.1:0-6236 GCA_964236955.1 uncultured Oligoflexus sp.
ACGAGTTTGCCTGTACTTTTCAATCACTTATCTCAAACGTCAACAGCCCCTACTTCAACAAAAAAATTGAAAAATACCATCTTCTTGTGAATTTCCAACAGGAAAGCTCCCAACACCTGAACCCTTGATCCGGAAATTGCTTGCGGCTCTCCAGCAATGATGGAACATTGCCATAGGTGCTCATGCCTTAGCCTAGGATCAAACATGTCAAAAGCCAAAATAGCTGTGATGCTATCGGGCGGTGGGGCACGGGGTGCCTATCAAGCCGGAGTTTTAAAGGCGATATCCGATATTTGTCGCTTCGAAAAGTGTCCGTTTCCTATCATTACCGGTGTGTCGGCGGGATCGATCAACGGTATGGCGCTTGCAGCGGGAGCCGAGGACTTTAAGGCATCGACACAATTGATATGGGATACCTGGCTTGAATTGCGCATCCATAAAATATTTAAAACCGACCTGACGACACTCGCGCGGACGGCACTCAGCTGGCTGACCAATCTTGGCCTCGGCGATTTGCTCAAGACCCGTAAGGTGACGTATCTTCTTGATAACTCGCCCCTCAAAGACCTTCTAAAAAATAATATTGATACCGGCAAAATAGGCAACAATCTCAAAAGCGGTCTCCTCCATGCCGTCGCTCTTTCGGCGACGGACTACCGGTCGGGTAAGTGCGTTACTTTTTTTGATGGCGATGTCTCCCTTAAGGATTGGGAAGGCAATTCCGGTCTAGGCAAACGCACCATACTCGAGATCGATCACATCATGGCGTCGACTGCGATTCCTATCTTCTTTCCGCCGGTACGCATCGATAGAAGCGACTATGGCGACGGTGGAATCGGCCAGTCCTCACCGCTTGGTCCCGCCATTCATCTGGGTGCGGAACGCCTTTTAGTGATAGGTCTGGAACGTCCTCCCGGCCATGATGAATGCGAAAATGTCAGCAGTTCTGTGCCCATAACATTGGGGGATATCGCGGGAACCCTGCTCGACTCGCTCTTTTTGAAATCGCTTGACCTGGACGTCGTGCGACTCGAGCAGACCAACAAGCTTCTTTCCGCCTTTACTCCCGAACAAATCAAGACCGGTAAATTTCGATTGCGTCCGATCCCGGCATTATTTATCAGGCCTTCGAAGGACCTTGGCAAAATCGATGCTGATCAGTTTGCCCGCTTCCCCTATCCGCTTCGTCATCTGTTCAAGGGCTTTGGCATCACCGACAGCCGGGCCTGGGATCTGTTGAGTTATCTGGCGTTTGAAAAGGCCTATGCCCAGGCTTTGCTTGATCTCGGTTATAAGGATGGATTGGCGGCGAAAAACGATATTCTCAGATTTTTTGCGGAATCTTAATCAGTCAGTGTTCATAAGCGGTGATATTCGGCCTTTTTTTTTAAGCTCGTAGCCAAAGCCGTGTTGATATCACACTCCGGTCCTTTCTGTGGTTCTGAAACGGTCGGCCGCTGCAAATTCATTGAGACATCGCTAATCTCAGATGATAGGGTCGCCCCTGGCGGTCCTGTTCCGCTGCCTCTCTACCCCGTATGGCTAAGCTAAGGAAAGTTCATGAAACGTATTTTAGCCTTACTTTTTGTCAGTTTCAGCATTCTTACGCTAAGTTCTTTGGCAACGGATGCCCTGGCGGCGCGGAAAAAGAATGAGGGCCCGGTGACTGCCGAGGGACCCTTGACTCCCGGCATGCCTGATTTTGATTATGAATTTGGTCGCCCATTAAGGCCCGATGAGCAAACCTACTCCTGGTACCGCAAAACCCATGCGGACGAAGCGGCAAAAAGACTTGGAGTAGATGCTTCAGCGGTTGCCGATGGAATGGATACCTGGCACTGGTGGGTCGGTGTCGACAATCCCGGGTTTTGGCGCGATATTGCCAAACTTAGCGGCTCCAAAGCCAACAAGACCAATTTAAGGCTCGATGTGTTGCGGGTGTTGCTGTCAACGCCCCGCTCCGAACGATTCAAGCGTCTGGGTATAATTAACGATCCCGATTGCGTCGCGGCCGATAAACCCGACCAGTTTGGTTTAACACTAGACAAAATGAAGGACGGGACGCTCACCTGGGATCCAGAGAAATTTGGCTACTCTTCGGGTGTCATTGGTCTGCAAATCTTCAAGAACGAAAATTTTGATGCAAAAAAATGGTCGCTCGCCAAATATATGGATGATCCGGGCTCGGTGGAAGCACCCTATAAAATAGGCATGTCCTGCGCGTTTTGTCACATAGGATTCAATCCCTTAAAAGCGCCCAACGATCCCGCCGACCCCAAATGGGAAAATCTGACTTCGGTGATAGGCAACCAATATCTTCGTGAAGGTCTTATTTTTGGCCAGGAAGTGCCAGCCACTTCACTCGTCTATCAATACGTCTCGACTCAGGAGGCAGGCACCAGTGAAACGTCTCGCTTTCCTCAGGATTCCATCAACAACCCAACCAACATCAATTCAATTTTCAGACTCAATGACAGACTAAAACTTGCCAAACCTGAGCGTATTACAGTTGCCCAAAGGGATTTGATAATCTCCATGTATAAGAATGCCGGGATCCCGCTGGACAGTCCAGTTGGTGCTCTGGGCGGAACGCCCACCGAACCCACACTGACTGTCCCCCATATCCTGACCGACGGTTCGGATTCCATGGGAGTGCTTACAGCTTCCGTGCGGGTTTATGTCAATGAAGGCATGATGCATAAGGAGTGGTACCCCTCCTGGCCGCTCAATCCCTTCCACATCACGCAAAGTATCGAACGAAAATTTGAACCTCAGGAATTTGACATCATCGGCAAACATCGCAAGGATCCCAACAGTCCCTGGATGCAGACCGAACGCCGGATGCCGAACATGGCTCTCTTTCTGTCGACCTATGATTCCTTCCCACTGGCTGAGGCCGAAGGCGGTAAAGAATTCCTCTCCAAAAATCAGGAGCTGATCAAACGCGGCAAACTTGTGTTCGCGGATAACTGTGCGAGCTGCCACAGCAGTAAAACTCCGGCCAATCTTCCAACGGATCCAGCCGCTCAAAAAGAGGCCTGGCGCAAACTTGTAATAAGCGAAGATTTTCTTAAAAACAATTATCTGTCAGATGATCAACGCCACTCAGTTCTGGAAGTGGGCACCAACGCCCAGCGTGCCGAGGGAACCAACGCTCAGGCCGGTTCCACATGGGGCCAGATGTCGAGTCAAACTTACAAGGATATGCGTGCTCAGCCTATGGTACTGACCGACTTTGATGCCGCCGGTAAGGCCATTCCCCTCTTTAATCCCCTCTCCGGGAAAAATGAAATTTACTGGAAGGGCCCTTCGGCCTTCTATCGCACGCCCACTTTAATAGGCGTCTGGGCCACCGCTCCCTTTCTTCATAATAACGCGCTAGGTGATTTTGTTCCCGACCCGTCAGTGAAAAACCGCGTGGCCCGTTATGAAAATGCGATGACAAAAATGTTATGGCCGGAAAAACGTCTGGGAATTAAATCGATCAAGGTGACGACCGAGGATACTTCGCTGCCCGAACTCTTTCCGCAGATGGAAAAGACCATGAAGTTGCTTGACGGGATGACCCTGAAACTTCTCTATCTTCCCAAGGGAACGCCGATCAACCTCATTATGAACGTCAACCCCAAGCATTTTCCAACTTTGGTGGAGGCCTATATTGCTGGCGTTTTAAAGGGTGAACCCCGGCACAAATTTAAGAGTTTCATCAATAATCGCCGAGATGCCGGCATGGCGGCGATGCTGCAGAAGATGCTTGAACTCAACACCGTTCCCGATTTCATTGAGGACAGAGGCCACACCTTTGGTTCGCATTTAAGTGATGATGATAAAAAAGCTCTCATCGAGTACGTTAAACTATTTTAGGAAAGGCCGGATCCATGGCGTTCCCACTGTCGAAGTTTTTCAAAATCAGTCCATCTCTTGTTTTTGCCTTGGTGATGCATAGCGGGATTGTCAAGGCTGGGACTCTGCCGGCAGACGGGGTTCCCACACCCACGAGCGTCGTTGAGATGCGAAGCATCAGCTTTTTTCCTAAAAAAGTGGTGGTAGCGGAAGGCCAGGCGGTGGAATGGAAAAACGTTTCCCTCACCGATCATTCGGCCACCTCCAATGATGAGGGCAAAAGCTTTGATACCAGCATGGTCCCACCCAAGGCCTCGAAGGTTATCGTGTTTACCAAAGCCGGACAGTACACGTATCACTGCACCATGCATGGACGAACGATGAGTGCTGTGGTTCTTGTGAATCCAAAACCTTAGTTACCTATTCTTATTTTAGCCCGGAGAGGACAGGATCATGTTGAGCTCAACTTATTCCGAAGAACTCGATACAATAATGAAACGCCTTCGAACGAGTTTTGGTGCCGGCAGGACCCGTCCCTACCCGTGGCGTTTAAAGCAGCTCGAAGCGCTTAAGGCCTTTCTGGTCGAGCGTGATGAAGAACTCAATGCCGCTCTTTGGACCGACCTTCGCAAATCCCCTTATGAGGCGGCAGTAACGGAACAGGGTTTGGTGGTCGCGGAGATCGACTATGCTATCGAACATCTTGCGGATTGGATGAAGACCGAGCGGGTTTCGACCCCTTTGATCAATCAGCCAGGGCACTGCGAGATTCGGCGGGAACCCCTTGGCGTCACGCTTATCATCGGTGCCTGGAATTACCCTATCAATCTTATCCTGGCACCACTGGTCGGCGCAATCGCCGGCGGTAATGCGAGCATCATTAAACCTTCGGAAATCGCCGTCGCAACTTCGGCCTTCCTGGCAAAGGTCATGCCGGAGTACATGGACACTGATGCCTTTGCCGTGCTTGAAGGCGGGATCGACGAGACTCAGGCCATTCTTGCAAAAGAATTTGATCTCATCTTTTTCACCGGTAGCACCAAGGTCGGTAAGATTGTAATGAGCAAGGCAGCAGAACATCTTACGCCAGTCATTCTTGAGCTGGGCGGCAAATCCCCGACTATGGTACTTGACGGGAAATCCATAGAAGTTACGGCGAAACGCATTGCCTGGGGCAAGTTCATGAACGCGGGCCAGACCTGCGTGGCTCCCGACTACGTGCTGGTATTGGCGGAATTCGAGCAAGCTTTAATCCACGAACTCAAAAAATCCATAGTTGAGTTTTATGGAGAAAATGCAGAGATCAGTCCTGATTATTGTCGTATCGTCAATGATAGGAATTATGAGCGCCTGAGCAGGTTCTTGGTTGATGGGAAACTTGAGATCGGCGGTCGGGTTAATCGCGGGGAACGCTATATCGCTCCCACCGTCATCAGCGGTGTTTCCCTTCAATCACCCATCATGCAGGAAGAAATCTTCGGGCCCATTCTTCCCATCATCACGATATCCAACCTCGATGAGGGTATACGCTACATCAATAAAAATCCCAAACCTTTAGCGCTGTACATCTTCAGCAGCGAAAAATCCGTAGTGGAAAAGGTATTGAGGGAAACTTCGGCTGGCGGTGTTTGTGTGAATGATGTCGTAATGCATATGCCCGTCCCGGAACTTCCCTTCGGTGGCGTCGGTGCAAGCGGAATGGGAAACTATCATGGCCGTCGCAGCTTTGAATCCTTTACCCATGCGAAGGGAATTCTTTCCAAATCGACTTGGCCGGACTTTGCCATACGCTACCCGCCTTATGTGGAAAGTCGGGCGAAATGGTTGAAGATGCTGCGCTAGGCGCATGATTAACGACTTCAGGCGCCCACTCATCAGTTCATGGCTTGCAAAACCTCAAGCCATCGCCTTATTCTTGCTAGAAATAGCAGGGAGCGAAACGATGAAATTGAAAAGTGAATTCAAAATTACCAAATGGGAAGAAAATACGTATTTCGAGCTCTCTCCTGATCAAAAAATGACGAAAGCCACCGTGGCCTTTGGATTTACCGGCGACCTGGTAGGGACTGCCGCTACCGAGTGGCTCATGTATTATACCTATACTGGTGGCGCTGACCCTGACAAGAGTCAGGCAAATTATGTCGGATACATTCGAGTGGAAGGGACGATTCAGGGTAAATCAGGTAGCTTTGTGCTTGAGGATCGAGGACTTTTCGAAAAAGGCTTGGCCCGATCGAAGGTAATCATTGTCGAAAATTCAGGCACTGAAGGATTTAAAGGGATAAAAGGCAACGGCTACTACGAGGCCGATCATACGAAAAGTATCTTTGAACTTGACTATAGGGGCTGTTGACGTTTGGCTACGCCAACGTCGAACATCCCCAGTAACGCAG
>CAXSGP010000166.1:0-6159 GCA_964236955.1 uncultured Oligoflexus sp.
AGTTTGCCTGTACTTTTCAATCACTTATCTCAAACGTCAACAGCCCCTAGATTGCTGATCTAAAACCCTTCCTGTAGAGATTTGCCAAATATCGACCGCCATGGCGGGTCCGGAAAACTCATCTTTAAGCCCTTTCTACCGATGTCTCTCAGATCAAGGCAGTGGCAGCAGGAAGGGATGCGATGGATTCAGCGGGGGATCGACAGAACAAGACATTTCAAAAGTTCGTGCCTTGGATGATCCTGTTGGTCTCCCTGGGGCTAACTTTCCTCGCTTATGATTCGGGTTCCAATTATCGGAGACAAAGCGATGAAGCCCAAATGCGTCGGCAGAGTCAATTCCTCGAACAAAGGCTCATCGACCATATCAAGGATTACGATCAGATCCTGATCGCCATCATCAGCCTTTTTAAATCCTCCGAGGTCGTGACCCAAGAGGAATGGCAGACCTTTATCTCCTCTCTCAAAGTTCAGGACCGCTACCCGGGATACTGGGCGATAGCTTACGCTCCCTTGGTTGAAAATGCCAAGAAGGACGAGTTTGTGGCTGAGGTTCACAAAGGAAGTCTCAAGGAATATGCTATAAAATCCGAGTCGAATGCCCACGATCTCTACCCCGTACTCTATCTGACTTCACCCCAGGAGTTTAGCCCTATGCTTGGCGTTGACCTCGGTGTCGAACCGATCCGCCGCCAGACGATAGAACAGGCACGCGATAGCGGCGAAGCAATCCTTAGCCCTCCCCTTTCGCTTATGAATGATAATGAAGGCCGTACCTCAATGATACTCATGAGGCCCCTCTATGCGAAGAATCAACCGACCTTCACCCTCGAACAGCGGCGCCGAGCTTTTCAAGGCATACTGTCGACACCCGTGATTCTCAGTGACCTGATTGGCAAGTCCCTAAGCCAAGCCCTGCGTCCAGGACAATTGACGATTTTAGACAGCGCCGATTTTAATCGCCCCATCTTTCGAAGCTCGACTAAAGAAATGGATCCGACGAGGGAAGTTTTTGAGCATAATTCGAGGATAGACCTTCTAAACAGAACCTGGATCTTCCACTGGAAGATGCCGACCTCAGGCGACGGCATTGGTAAAAATGCTAATCTTATCCTCATCTTTGGCTCCCTTGCCAGCTTTCTGACCTTTGCCGTCGTCTCCTATCTGACGGCAAATCGGGACCTGGCCATTAGAATTGCCGATCGTAAGACGCAGCTGCTTCGGGATGCGTCGTCGCTCCAGCAGGCGATTTTGGATGGCGTTCGTTATGCAATCGTTTCGGTTGATGAAGAGGGCTATATCCGACACTTCAACCGGACAGCAGAAAACGAATTTGGTTATAGTGCGGGCGAGATGATCGGCGTCCTGGGCCTCGATCTTCTTTTCGACAGTACGGAGATGGAAGACCGAGCCATCCGGATCAGCGCCGATCGCGGTCGCAATATTGCGCCGGGCCTTCAGCTTCTGGTCGAACTTGAAAAAGACAATAGGGCCATTCATCAGGACTGGATGAGTATCAAGAAAGATGGCACACGATTCCCCGTTCAAATTTCGGTATCGACTCTTTTGGACGAATCCGAAAATATCACGGGCTATGCAATAATCTGCCTTAATATCAGTGCCCAGAAAACGGCCGAACACATTCAATCCACAAGACTTACCATTACCGAAACATTAGCCCGCTCCGAGACCAGCCATGGTGCATTGCCAACTGTCCTTTCCATCCTGGGCGCCAGCTTAGGTTTTGACGCCTGTGCCTTTTGGAGTTATAACGACGAATCCGAGTTCTTTAAAAAAGACTATCAATGGGCCGACGAAAGTGTGCATTTGAGGGGACATGATGATATCGATCGCTCGGCCCAGTACATCAATAATAAGGAACTGGGTCTCGTCAAGACTCTTCGCCCCCTTAGCTTTTCGCCCTTAAAAGATGAGCGCTTTGCTTTGGACACCTTTCAAAGTGTATTTATCGTCCCTTTGCAGTGCGGTGAGGAATTTCGTGGCTGCTGCAGTCTCTATAGCCTCGCCGATAAGGGCAACGACCCGGCGATCTTCGATACTCTGCATGAGATCGGATTGCTCCTGGGTCAGTTTCAAAAGCGCTTGAGTGCCGAACAGGCTCTGCGGGAGAGCGAAGAGCGTTTTAAGGCTTTCATGGAGAACAGCCCTGTCCTCGCTTATATCAAGAATGAAGAAGGTCGGGTGGTTTATGTCAATGAGCATGGCGCCAGAAGCTTCGGTTTGAGGTCTTATGAACTGCTTGATAGGAAACTGCAGGATATCCTGCCTCAGGCGATCTATGAGCCCGTGCTGGCAGCGGAAGGCCGAGCCTGGAACGATAATCGTTCGGTGTCGGAACTTTGTCACGTTAGGGATGAACAGGGCCGGGAAAGCTTTTGGATGATGTTCCACTTCCTCCTGAAGGCGCAAAGTGGAAAACGGTTTCTAGGGGCAATTTCCATTGATGTAACGGAACAAAAGCGCATTGAAATCGAAATTCAAACAGCCTGGAAACTGGCTGAGGAAGCCAATCAATCAAAAAACGAGTTCTTGGCAAACGTCAGCCACGAAGTGCGAACCCCGATGAATGGCATCATAGGCATGGCCGAACTCCTTCTGCGGACTCAGCTCCTGCCTGAGCAACGGGATTACCTTAACATGATGATGTTCTCCGCCGATTCTTTGCTGGGGATCGTAAACGATATCCTTGATTTTTCCAAGATCGATGCGGGTAAACTATCATTGGAGACTGTGGATTTCAATCTGCAGGATATCATTGGGGGGGCGGTTAGACCTCTTTATCCCCGGGCCTACGAAAAAGGCGTGCAATTCCTCATCGACTATGACGCGGATCTGCCAAGTCTTTATCTTGGGGATCCCCTGCGTTTGAGCCAGGTGATTATCAATCTATTGAGCAACGCCATCAAATTCACCCATCATGGTCGGGTTTTGCTGTCCGTAAAGTCCTTGAGCCATAGCCAAGGTTTACAAGGGCTACGCATCGCCGTCGAGGACACGGGTATCGGAATTTCAATGGAAAAACAAATGCTTATCTTTGAAGCTTTTGCCCAGGCCGACGGGTCCACCTCCCGGCATTTTGGAGGATCGGGTCTGGGGCTGACGATATCTTCCCGTCTCGTTCAGATGATGGGAAGCCACATCGAAGTCAAAAGTCAGCTTGATCATGGCAGCATCTTTCAATTCGATATCGAGCTGCCGCTGCTGGCCAGCGAAGCAAATGAGCTTGCATCCGGCCCTAAAATCACGGCCTTTATTGGCGATAGCTCAGAGAGTACCGGGCTCCTTGACCAGACTTTGACCAAGCTTGGCCTGCGTCCCCTGAGATTCGAAAGTATTTTCAGGGCCTACGCTCAGCTTGTAAAGTACCGGGCCGATGGAATCAACTGTGACTTCGTTATAATCGACCTGGGCTTGGGCCATAGCGCTTGTCATGACTATTTAAGGCAAATGCGTTCTGATCCAAATTTTATTGGCACTAAAATTATTGTGATCGTTGCCGAGATTTCCCAGCTCTCCATCGCCCTATGCCGTGAGTTTGAAGTGGATGAGCAATTGCTGAAACCTATTCTACCGCAGGATCTGAAGGCTGCATTCCGGGGTCAAAGGCATCTACCCAAGACCTTTCAATACAGTGCACGGGAGCTGCAACATGCCGGTATCGGCACCAATATCAAGGTGCTACTCGTCGAAGATAACGCAATCAATCAAACCCTCGCTTTGCGTTTACTGGAGCGCAAAGGCTGTCGGGTCGTGTTGGCGAAAAATGGCAATGAAGCGGTGACTGCGGCGATGACCGAGCCTTTTGACCTTATCCTCATGGATATACAAATGCCTGGTAAAGGTGGTGTCGAGGCGACTCAGGACATCAGACGCGACAGGACCAATGGAAAATCCTTTATCGTGGCGATGACCGCTCATGCGATGCAAGGTGATCGGGAGAGGTTTTTAGCTTCCGGAATGGACGCCTATCTTTCTAAACCCATAAGGGTCGAAGAACTTTTCTCCATGGTTGACCAAGTCGGCAGTCGAATACTGAAGAAAGAAGCCCTCGGCCCTGGGAAGCTGGTCGATGACGGGCAATTTCTCGACTCGCTTGGTGGCGATAGGGATTTGCTTCAGGAGCTGTGCCGAAAATTTTTGGAGGATGCCCCCCAAACTCTCCTGCAGCTTGAACGTGCGGTTAAGGAACGAAATGCCTCCGACATAGAAATGTGGGCCCACAAATTAAAGGGATCATTTTCTATATTAATGGCAGCCTCTGCTGTTGCCGTGACTCAACGCTTGGAGCTTATGGGAGAGACCCATGAGCTTTCCGAGGTGGATCAGGTCCTTAAGGAAATTCAGCAACTCTTCCCCCCAATAGTCGCCGAACTGCGCTTATCTATTCCTGTGCCGGACGCGGCTTGACACGCATACGGCGGGACCCCTGGCCTTTTTTTACTTAAGACCAGCCAAGGACCACGGTCCCGGTCTGAATTCTATGGGAATCCAGGCTCATGGGATATCCAACGGGCCTTAAATACACCTCACAGCAGCCGTGCCGTTATAATATAAGTGGCACTATTAACTAGCAAAAATAAATTCTGTATCAGGCGTTCCAAATTCCCTTAAATATGGGACCCGCTTTGGCCGATAAGGACTGAGGATGTCTAAGCGTTATCGTTAGGAAGAAGTACATGGTTAAACAGTACTTGCAAGGCCTGCTCCCTGTTAACCTTGTGTTAAGGGCAGCCGGGCCGATTTTTTTAGTGAATTTTGCCTGCATTCGGGATCCCGGCATCAAACTGCCGGAGAAAGCGGAGGAGCGCGCAAGTGACTCTGCCCGTGCCACTGCTGTCGACGAGCAGCTCAATCAAAAAAATGAAAACGCCGATGAATCGCCGATTCTACCCGTTAAAAGCGCTCCCGTGCCGAGTGCTCCCGCGAGCGTGAATATTAATGAAAACGAAACCGCGCAGCCGGCACCTAGGGTCCAGCCTTCACCAGAATCAAGCGTAACGGTGATTCCGGAAGCGGCTGCAGGTGCTGGCACGCCACCGCTCCCCCCTGCGCCTCCAGTGCCGGCTCCGGGTATAATAATTGCGAACGGAGCGTATACGGTAAAATTAGCGTCCAATCTTCGCTGCTTTGATATTCCTCTTTCCAGCCTGCTGGCCCAGACCCAGCTTCAGGTCTATGACTGCAACAAGACAACGGCACAAATTTTCGTCATTGATCAAATTGAAGGCAGTACCTATAAAATCACCAATAAGAACAGCGGATTCAGTATGAGTATTCGTGGGCTCAACCCCGTCGCGGGCGCGCTATTGGAACAGTTTCCCTTTCAAGAGGATCCATCGCAAAAGTTCACGATAGAAAAAACTTCAGGAAATAATTTTATTATCAAGCCGAAGGGAAGCCTCCTTGTGGTCTCTGTTGCCAACACCTTAGGCGAGAACGAAACACCCCTTGCTTTGGCCGTTCCGAATGGAACCTTACTGCAGCAGTGGATCATCACGCCAAGTCCTTGATTTAAAGCCATTGGCAAGGGAACGGCCCTGATGCGGGACGTGAATATTTCGATAAATTATTGCTGCGGCTTGAATCTTTCGACTTAGATTTCGATTGGGCGTCCTTCCGCGAAGGGTGGGGATCTGGAAATGATCCGGAATTATCCTCTGTACCGGGCCCACTATGAGTGAAGCTGTCATAGACCGCAAAGTAGATGAAATTGGCTCTGACAATGCCTTTCATGGACCATGCCCGTTGAACATTTAATCGCGAGTCGAGGCTCAAGGGACGGCGCAAAGGTGTTTACTAAAATATAGTGAACATCGAATTGATGCCTTTAAGCTCTTGTTATGAAAGGGATTGGGAGGATTCGTGCGGATGATATAATTCAGGCCTAGCCTGGTTTGAGTCGCTATTTTGCGGTCGATGACAGCTTTGCTCATAATGGGCCTCATACACGAGGACACTATGACAAAGGTTCGGAAGTATGGCGTATATAAAACTTTAGCCGCAGCAATCACTCGTTCCGGAATATCACAGGCTGGGGTAATGTGAATTTGCAAGTTAATTGCGGACACTTTGATCACTCTGAGCTGCTGGACGGTAACAGGAATTTTTACCCCATGACCGCAGCTAATATCAGGCAGGG
>CAXSGP010000167.1:0-5766 GCA_964236955.1 uncultured Oligoflexus sp.
AGCTTCACTGTCCAGCTGACGCCTTTTTTGCTGGCACCACGGGCACGGTCGGCTTCTTCGAGAAGGGCCTTGGGATCTTCCGCTGCAAACACTTTCACGCCGCTTGTCATGAGAACCAGGCCCAATGCAATTTTCAACAATTGAGATTTCAAAGCAAGACTCCTACGTATTGGTGTGGCACCCTGGAAGCTTTGGTCATGAACGTTACCAAAACAATCAGCAAAATAGAACGTCGCTGCTGATAGGGTGAGATCTTTGAGTAACCATGTTAACCCAGTTTATTCAGACCATCAGCAATCTTTTTCAAGCGCCTCGGCAAGATCCCCAAGCGAGCAGCAATTATGATGACCGAGCGGCCCGAAAGTGATGCTGTGATGGGGCGGCAATGATAAGCGCTCCCAACTCTGCTATTTTGAGCCATGAATAGAGGAGGACATCATGCAGCAACCCGGCCGGTGCATAGGCGATAAGGACTTTGGCGCCGGGCCCGACCTTGCCTTAGCACCCTCATACCCAAAGCAAGGACGCTGCTTCTAGAAAGCCTTCCTCCGGCGTCGATTATTTTTCGGCTAGGATAGTCGAGATGGGGACCCTGGTCGCCATCCAGGTGGGCAAAAACGTTGAAATGACCGTTAAAAAAGCAATAAGGATAGTGATCCAGAGAAAATCGAAAGCACTTAAGTCGAAGCGAAAGACAAAGCCTTCACTCATAAATCCGGCTTTATAAACAAAATGAATAGCATTGATAGCCAGGGCCGCCAGGTAGCTGAAACCAAGGCCTATCAAAGATCCTATCAATCCAAGGAGAGAGGCTTCCGTACAAAACATGATAATGATATGCAGGGGTTCGTAACCGATGCTACGCATCGTCGCGATCTCGCGAATTCTCTCATTGACAATTTTCACGAAGGTGTTGACCGTAGTGATCGAGACGACGACAAGAATGATGGTGATGATGAGGTTCCGAAATACCATTAAAAAGCCAATACTCTGTCGATAAAGATCGCCAAAGCTATGCGTTTGCCAAGGTTGGGATATCACGGCAATTCCGTCCTTCAATGCCGCTGCATTAAAGGACTTGACCCAATTGGTAATTTCAGCTTGGTCATAAAGAAGGACTGTCATGTACGATATTTTTTTAGTAGCAAAGAGGGCTTGGGCCAGGGCCAAGGGAAGTATCGCCGTTCGAGCATCAAGCTCGGTAAAGCCGGTCGACAGGAGACCGGTGACCTTGAAATCCATCGCGTTTGCCTGGCCACTCTCCGTACTGACCTGCAATTGAACCTCAGGGTTTTTACAGACGATCTGTGCTTGAACCGTCTCATCGGTGGGCATACAGCCTAAAACCTCTGCCAATTCCCGGCCCAACTGTATGGGATAGGGGTTGACCTCCCTTTCCAGCGGCGAACCTGCGAAGGTATTCCACAGATAGTCAGGGGACCGAATCAGCGCTCCTGGAACTGGGTCATACGCCTGGCCGATGAAAATGGCTCGGCTGTCACCGCTCGCTACGAGACCATTGATATTGAGAAACCTGTTGTGAGTCCTGACCTTGGCGGCATCAAATTGTTGTTCAATCCAAGCCTGTTCCTCCGGGCTTAGAGCCTCTGCCGTCAGCCCGGCCTTTCCCGGATTCTTGGAGTCCCTTCTTTCGATGATGACGTGCGCCAGCATCTGACGCTTTGAGAATATTGCATCGTAGACACGGCGCATATCGTGAAGATAGCCTTCAAACAGAGATAAAGACATAAATGCCACGACGATCGAGAGAAGAGCGGCAAGGCTTTTCCTTCGATTTACAATGAGATTCCGACAGGCGATGGCGATTAGCATGAGGACTCCAAAAGACTGGACGGAAGTAGCGGATTTTAACTCAGGAGGTCAACGCATCGCTTTTTAGCCAGGTCACGACAGGCCAAAAGCCCTGTCACCGTCACTACCAGAAACATACCGATAAGCATAGCGAGGGTCGCCGTCACATTGGGAACGATCATGATAAGGGCTGGATAGGCGGCACCAGGATGCATAAGTCTGATTTCCAAAGCATTCACCCCGAATGCCGCTGCACTCGCCAATGACAATCCACCGACACAGCCCGTAACGGCGAGAATAATGGATTCAAACAAAAAGATTGCGGAGATTGCCTCATGATCAAAGCCGATGGCTTTGAGAGTTCCTATCTCACGGCTTCTTTCGAGGGCGTTCATCGTCGTAAGGTTGATGATGGAAAGGACAATTACCGCTAAGATGAGTATGCAAAAAAAGAAACCGATGGTATAAAGAAAATTCATCGTACCTACGTAGTGTGGATTCGCCTTGGGATCATCCCATGCAAAGGCATCGACTTCAAGTCCCTTGTCATGGATCGCCTTTTGAAGCGCCTGGGCTTTTTCTCTGGCATTGGAATGATCGTAAAAATAAGCCGTGATAAAGCTCACATTGTCGGTACCGAAAAGTTCCTGGACGAGCGGCAGCGGCGCCGTTAGCTTTGCATCATCTGTTAAGGCTAGGCCGGTGCTATAAATATGGGCAATATCGACGTCTATGGCACCGATCTGCCTATCCATCCGAAGCCCGATAAGTTGGAGATTGGGATCTCTAGCGATCCGGCCGGCTGCCCCTGGACCCAAACAGTATTCTTTAAGATCGTGGGGAGGGGCAATAGCGGGCCCACCAAGCGCCGTGTCTTTGCCCAGAGCTTTGGCCAGACCTTTGGAAACCCCAACGACATTGCTCTGAATAAATCGGGAGAAACGATCGCCTTTATTAAATTGCGCAAGATTCATCGCCCATTTTAGAATTTCGGGGCGGTCACGAAAGGACGAGTCCAAGGCCGCATCGTAGCCACTGATTTCAAAAGGAAAGGAGCTGCAGCCATTGCTAGCAAGCCCTGATCCATAGAGAAATTTGCCCTTTTTCTCTATTCTCGGATCGGCATCGAGGACGCTATAAATAATAGCCTGCTCAGCCCTACTAAACGTGTATTTTTTAGGGTCATTTTTAGCCATCCGCAGCCCATCTGTTCGATAAATGGCGACAGTTCCCTTGTCTTTGAGAAAAATCGAGTCATAGGCCAGCGTGAGGCGCCAACGGTTGATATAACCGCCAAGACAGATCATCGCCGCAGTTCCGACGATCACGGAGAGTACAACGAATGCATTGCGTTTTCTTTGACGCCAGCAGTTCCGTAAGCCCAACTTGAGATATATCATCACTGTTCTCGCCCGATCTTGGACTTGAGGTAAACATTCGCTCCCTTGCCTGAGGCAAGGCTCAGGCCCTGGTGTACAGTCAGAGTCCAGAATGAATGGCAGAAAGCCGCGCAATGTTTCCGACTCCCTAGAGTATAGGATCAGCTTTGAACTATTCCTAGTGCAGGGACTGGAATTTTCCCAAAGCTACCCAAAAAATAGGTAGCGCTGTCCCCAGTTGATTGAGACATGGACAGCGCCTCCCTTTCGATCGGAGGGATCTCCCGGCGGTCTGGGCCGGGCGGTGAGGCAAAGGCCGAACCAGGATTCCCAATATTCATAAGACTGGATAGAGATTGGAGTTTTCACCTGAACGGGCGGGAAAGAAAAAAGCCAAGGCATAACATAATCCGGGATAACCTTAACTCCCCCAATAGGCACGCGGATCGGGCATGCGTTTATAAAACGATTGAAGTATCTTCCTAGGCATAACCCTTAAATGGGGAGCCGCAGTGAAGTCAGCTTTGCTTTGCGAAAAAATAATACTGCCGATAGCATGCCGGCCGAAGCTCGTTTGATCATGTACTAAACTGTGATTTTTACAGGAATAAGGCAGCCCGGTAATACTTTGCATCGACCCTAAGGCTTGGTATATACTGAAGGTGCTTTTAGAAGATTCCAAATAGGCAGAATCCCAAATCTTTAAAGGGGAAGATTCCCTCTGTTCCCTCTCGTACCCTGATTGATAAGCAAGAACAACCCTACATTTTCGAAGGCTTAATGGGAAAACGCAGAAACAAATTTCACCTGACAACTGTTCGGTCGGGTTTTTCATCGGACTTTGATAAGAAAATACCTTAAATTAGCGCGAATTCTGACGATTTATCGATTGCATTTCGTAACAAAATTTCGTAACAAAACTACACAACAAAAATATTCATAATACTGCGGGTCCTCGACTTGACATTGGCGAGTTTTCAAACCTATCCTTCTCTCAGTATTCGACTTGTTATTAAGAAAGGAGCCGATATGAGCCTTAATATTGAGGACGTCGAGATTCTTCAGACAACTCCGGCCCTCTACCTCGAGCGGGTGCTCAGCGCTCCGGCGCTTCAATTTATAGCATCATTGCACGAGAGGTTTAATCCCACGCGGAAAAAAATTCTCGAATATAGAGTGAAACGACAAAGCATCCTGGATCAAGGTGGAACTCTCGATTTTCTGCCGGATACGAAGGCTATCCGGGATTCATCCTGGCAGGTGGCAAGCGCGCCGAAGGATCTCGAGGATCGTCGGGTGGAAATCACTGGGCCCACGGATGCCAAGATGCTGATCAACGCGTTGAACTCCGGCGCCAAAGTATTCATGGCCGATCTCGAAGATTCGCTTTCGCCGACTTGGCCGAATGTGATTCAAGGTCAAATCAACCTCCAGGATGCCGTCCGGAATACTCTTAGCTTTCAAAATGAAGAGGGCCGTTCCTATCACCTGAAACCAAGAGCGGAGCTTGCTACACTTGTCGTTCGGCCACGGGGCTGGCACCTGAACGAAAAAAACGTGACGTTCAAGGGTGAAGCCTTTTCTGCTTCTCTTTTCGACTTTGGCCTCTATTTTTTCCACAATGTTCAGGAATGCCTCAGGCAGGGTACCGCACCGTACTTCTATCTTCCTAAAATGGAAAGCCACCTGGAAGCCCGACTTTGGAATGATGTCTTTAACTATGCACAGGACTTTCTGAAAGTCCCCCGGGGCACGATTCGGGCAACCTGTCTCATTGAGACCATTCTCGCTGCATTTGAGATGGAGGAGATTCTTTACGAACTCAAGGACCACTCGTCGGGCTTAAACGCCGGACGATGGGACTATATATTTAGTATGATCAAACGATTTGCGAACCATGCTGACAAGGTACTTCCCGATCGGGCACAGGTGACCATGGGAGTTCCTTTCATGCGATCCTATGCCGAACTTCTCGTTCATACCTGCCATAAGCGGGGAGCCCATGCCATTGGCGGCATGGCCGCTTTCATCCCGAATCGAAAGGATCCGGAAGCGAATGATCAGGCGATACGGCGAGTGACTGAGGACAAGGAACGCGAAGTTTCTATTGGTTTCGACGGCACCTGGGTCGCCCATCCGGATCTTGTTCCGGTCGCCAAAAAAGTATTCGATGCAGCTTTGAAGACTTCTCCCAATCAAAAATCAAAGCCGCTTGAAAAGCTAAAGCCTGATGCCAAAGCTTTATTGAACACCACTATCCCTGGTTCCTCCATCACCGAAGAAGGGGTGAGGCAAAACATCCGTATCGCGATCCAGTATATGAATAGCTGGTTAAACGGCTTTGGCGCCGTAGCCCTCTACAATCTCATGGAGGACGCCGCGACCGCTGAAATCTCCCGTGCCCAGCTTTGGCAATGGATTCGACATAAAGCCAAGATTCAGGATGGCAGGGTCATCACCGGAGCCCTTTACAAGCAGTTTCGGAGTGAGGAGCTCGAGGCCCTTGGCGGCCCCGGGAAGGACAATTATGCCCAGGTCGTGGAGCTGCTCGATAGCTTGGTGCTCGCGGGCCCAT
>CAXSGP010000168.1:0-5763 GCA_964236955.1 uncultured Oligoflexus sp.
CTGCGTTACTGGGGATGTTCGACGTTGGCGTAGCCAAACGTCAACAGCCCCTAGACATTCAAAAATTTGACCGTATAGGCCTTCGATATTTTGCAGCTGTTGCTACCCTGCACCTGCATTCAGGCGGATGGCCAACGGACGGCGACCATCGAGCCCCTGATCCCATCCCAAACCTTGTTGCCGCAAATCTTCAGAGCAACCCCCTCCATTTTGATATCTTCGTCCTCCCCAAGAGATTATAAGTCTTCTTTGCATTCTCAAATCGTGGAGTAAAAATGTCCATACAACGTGACCCACTGACCTGGCGCTATCCTGAAATCGAGCCCTATCATAGCGCGCGCCTGCCAGTCTCAAAACTTCACGATATCTATTTTGAAGAATCCGGAAACCCTAAGGGCAAACCGGTAGTCTTTGTCCACGGGGGACCCGGTGGCGGAACGGAACCCAATCACCGACGTTTTTTTGACCCCAGGCGCTATCGCATTGTGCTCTTTGATCAAAGGGGCTGTGGCAAGAGCACGCCCCATGCCTGTCTCGAAGACAACACAACCTGGGACCTTGTTGCCGACATGGAGGCACTGCGTAAGCATTTAGGTATTGATCGATGGCAAGTCTTTGGCGGTTCCTGGGGCAGCACCTTAGCTCTAGCCTATGCGCAAACCCATCCCAAGATTGTAACGGAATTGATCCTGCGCGGTATCTTCTTGCTCCGCCGCCAGGAGATCGAATGGTTCTATCAATTTGGAGCCAGCGAAATCTATCCGGACGCCTGGGAGTCTTACCGGGACGCGATTCCCGAGACGGAACGTGGAGACTTCCTCGCGGCTTATTATAAGCGTCTGACCTCTGAAAATCACCAGGTTCGACTGGCTGCGGCAAGGGCCTGGAGCGTATGGGAGGGCCGCACGAGTAAGCTCCTGCCCGAAGCAGCAACGATTGCCCATTTTGGTGAGGATGAGTTCGCCTTGGCTTTTGCCCGTATCGAATGCCACTATTTCGTCAACAAAGGCTTTTTTAAAGAAGACGGCTATCTGCTGCGTGGCATCGATAAAATTCGACATATTCCAACTGTCATCGTCCACGGACGCTATGATGTGGTATGCCCCCTTACCACGGCCTGGGCTTTGCATAAAGAATGGCCGGAGGCAGATCTGATGGTAACCCCGGATGCCGGCCATGCCGCAAACGAACCAGGCAATTGTCGAAGCCTGGTGGCAGCAACCGATCGCTTTGCCTCGTGTTCGACTTGAAAGTATTGATAGTGCCAAGCGCTCACGTTCACAGGGCTCGCTTTTTTTCCGAGCGGCCTCAAGCTTGCGATTCGCCACAGGCCCCTACTTTACACGGGTAGTTCACTCTCTACCCAATCCCTTGCTGTGATTCTTTCTCTTGGGCTTCCCCGACGATGGATCGACCAATTTTTCGAGCAACCTGCCTATATCATTTCCGCCCTTTTCTAAGATCGACAGGAAGTCCTCGAAACGGGCAATATCCTCAACTTCATCAAAAGGCCCATATTCGAGTTCTTCTAATATTTCCTCGAATTTTTCCCGCAGCAGGGCGCCGAGGCTTTGAAACAGAAAGGCCTCCGTCGAGTTCTGCGGCGGCGCATTTAAGGGTGCAAAGGGCTCAATAATTGAGCTTAAATTCAAGACCTCATCAAACAAAAGACTCCTGATGCCAGCAGTCGGATCCATCAGGGTTTGATACGCCTGCCTGATCTCGCTGAACTTCTCAGGAAACTGCTCGAGTGGATAGCGACGGATCATCTTATGAAAAGCCTGTTCCACTTGACTCAGCTCAGTTGGGCCGTCGATCGGGAGGCGTAACATCATTTTAGCTTCGATTTCAATTGAACTCACGGCCTTTCCTTTCCTGCAACGATTAAAAAAGAAGATTGCGATCTTCGGTTCTTTTCGACTTCGGCTTGGTTTTAGATTTCTTTTGCGGCAAGGAATCGCGTCTTTTGCTGGGTTTACCCGGCCGATCAAAGTAATCGATAAGAACCTGCCAGGCCGGATCGAAGTTAAAAACAGTTACCGATTGATCTAAATAAAGCTTGAGCCGACCCCTGATTTGCGAGCTAGGCGATTTTTCGAGCAGGCGAATGATGGCTTTGATTATTCCTTTCCCAAGGTTTTCCGGCTTCAGCATTTGGGGCAGTAAGGCCAGCACCAGATCTTCTCCCAAGCCCTTCCATAAAACCTGGGATTCCAAACGAGTCAAAACGTTGAGCAACGCGTACAAGCGGGAATAGCTCACCTGCCCCCAATCGAGACGAGCCTTATACATATAGGCTAGGCTCCAAAAGACCAGGCTATCTTCCATTTCCGCATCACTTGCCATCTCATTCACGGGGAAACGATCCGGCTTTAAGAGTTTACCAAATGTGCTTGCTAAGCTTTGGTCCATCTTTTCCCTAGTGCCAGAGACATGGGTCAACCTTCGCAACCAGGGGATAAGAATCTCACGGCGCGACTCAAGCGGAAGGGCATCTAAGTATTTTTCGATAAAAATGGGATGAGATTTAAGGTCGTAACTCTCATAAAGGGCATAAAAAAGATCAAAGGGCATAGCTTTTGGTCGCTGCGGGAGTCGATTGAGATAGGGATTGGCCCTATGGGGCTTGGTCTTTGCAATCTGCAGCCATGTTAGGATCTCGTGCTGGGGATTATGCAAGGCCAAGCTATCCACCACTAAGGAGTCAGGACGGTAGTTCGGAGATTTGCTAAGGCAATCGATAACGAATTCCAGACAAAGATCCTTCACGCGCAGGGCAAAATCTTTTTTCGATTCAGGAACTCCTCGACTCAATGCCGACCATAGCGCAAGAAATGCATTCTTTTCGCGCTGTTGGTCGATCACCCCAAAATTACTCTGATTTTCGCTTCCGAGAGTGCCGATTCGCCACTCCAGTATCAGCATTTTTATATGCTGATCAAAGGTCTTTGATTGCGATGCATGAAGTCTTTTGATCTGCTGGATGCGTTCGTAAGTCAGCTCAGAACATCTGAGGATATTTGCGTCCGATCCCGTTATCTTAGCTTTTGCCGATGCGGCCGGCTTCTCTGCCAAAAATGCCAGAAGGTGGGGAAATTTTGATAATTTACTGGGATCTGCATGCAGAAAACGAGCCCTTAGAAGGGCCCGAAGAGAGGGCTCTATAAAAAACGCGTACTGCGGATCATGAATAGAGG
This sequence comes from uncultured Oligoflexus sp., assembly GCA_964236955.1. Classification (GTDB taxonomy): domain Bacteria; phylum Bdellovibrionota_B; class Oligoflexia; order Oligoflexales; family Oligoflexaceae; genus Oligoflexus. The sequence goes on from CAXSGP010000168.1 coordinate 3,198, forward strand.
GGTCAGCTTTCGCAAGCAGAATGCCTAGGCCTAAATCGAACTTTTTCAATTGGGCCATGGTGGGCAAGCCCTTTTTCGGCCGTAAAATGTCTAGAAAATGGCTAAACAACGACGGCTCTTCCAATAGACAATAACGGGAGATAAAGTCGAGGCACTCCTTTACTGCGATGGTCTCACCAGGCAGCATGCCCGAGACGTGGAAATGCAGGATCGCGGGGTAGTCGAGTAGCGTCGCTTCGAACGGCTCAAGCTGTCTATAAAACTTAAGCAGAGCACCGTCCGTATCGAACCAGTCTTTGACACTGACATAGGCGTCGATCCGCCTTAAGACACCCGAATAGTCGAAGGGAAGATGATCAGCATGAGTCTCGCAGATTTGTCTTAATTCCGCTGGGGCCCATGGCTCCGGCTTATTTGAAAAGAGGCAAAGCTCAAAGACATCTTTATTGGCCTTCCAAACCGGCGATGAGGACTGTGTGCCCATCTGTCGGAGCAGACTATAGGAAAAAGATAAATTTGCATCCCGGTCACCCAAGGCCATGATAGTTAATTCCGTCGCTTCAGCATCTAGCATATCCTGAAGCCGAACCTGCTGAGCGCTAGGTTGAGTCCTCGCCTTGTTTTTCGCCTGTTCTTTCTTCTTTTTTTTTCGTCGTTCCCGATTGCTGTTAGCCATGAATTTCCCCCTGCTCCCGAGTATCTTCCAGCCATTCATAGAGGTCATCCTCTAAGGCATCGAGGGTGTCATTGTCTTCCGCTAAAAGAGCGGCGCGGTAGTCCTTCAGAAGAGGGGTAATTTTGTTTTTATCGCTGGCAGTAGCATTGCTAAGGCGCAGCTCCACCTGTTCGATCAAATAATTTGAAAGCTGCTTAGAGGGTTTCGCATTAAGGGAACCGACTTCGATAAAATCGTTATCTGAACTATCAGAGTCCCGACCGAAGGCAGGCATTTCGCTGTTCCATTGTTCCGACTTATTCGTATCCATCGTATACTGTTTCAAGGGTTTTTGGCCATGCGCCTGCGTAACACCGATTTGAATGATCCCATTCGCGTCGTAGGAAAAGCTGACAAAAAACTCCATCTGGTCGGTAGCTGCTAGATCACAGACGAAGCGTCCGATGAGGTGATTATCGGTCGATCGTGAAGACTCGCCTTGTAAGACAACAATTTCCACCTGTCTTTGACCGGGGTAGATTTTGCAAAAGGATCGGGACATTTTCGCTGGCAAACGGCTATTGCGTTGAATCAAGGGCGCAAAAGTCAAGGGAATGGTCGTCACTTCTTCGAATGGATCGTCATGCTCCCCAAGCGCTGCCATACCTAAGGTATGAGGACAAACATCAACGACAATCTGTTGGCAGCTTAGGCCGCTTGCCAGGGCTGCCTGGATACCGGCACCAAGGGCAACGGATAGATCGGGATCAATATAGAGTTCCGGACTTAGGCCGAATTCTTCTTTGAGCCGCTCCTGAATGAAGGGGATGCGGGAGGACCCCCCCACCAAAATAAGCCGGGTAAGGTTATTGGCTTTTAAGCGCGCATCATCCAGTGCCTGATGCACTTTGGAGATGCTGGACTCCACCAGATCTTCAATCAGGTCGTTAAATTCCTCACGGCTGATCCTCACGTCGAGGCTCACCTGCTGGCCCAGGACCGACAGTGTATAGACTGATCTATGTTCTGCTTCTGTCGACAGAGCAATCTTTGCGTCTTCAGCGAGATGTCGCAGCTGAGCCATGGCTACAGGATCTTCGCCAGGATCAACATTAAACTGATTACGGATAGCATTCACCATATGCTGAGCCAGCAGTCGATCAAAGTCGTCTCCTCCTAGAAAGGTATTGCCGGCCGTCGCCAAAACTTCCTTATAATCGCCTGTGACATTCAGAATGGAAACATCGAAAGTCCCGCCGCCGAGGTCATAAACAAGCCATTTTTCCATTTGGTGATCGAGCGCTTGGTCCTGAGCCAGTTGGTAGCTTAGGGCCGCGGCCGTGGGCTCGTTAATGATGCGCAGCACCTCGAGTCCTGCTGCTTTACCAGCGGCAATTGTCGCCCGCCGCTGTTCATCGCCGAACCACGCGGGCACGGTTATGACAACGTCCCTAATCTCTTCGCCCACAATCTTTCCAGCTTCCTGAGTGACGAAGCGAAGAATTTCTGTCGATACATCGATCGGACTCATTTCGCGCTTGCCAAGGTGGGCGCGAAAATCAAGCTGTCCCATTTTTCTCTTGATCGATCGAATCGCGTTGGCTGGTGACACATAGCTGTAATTCTTTGCAGCCATACCCACCATCAGATGCTCGCCATCCCAGGCAACGATAGAGGGAACGGTTTCAGCACCATCAATCCGGATAATTTCAGGCAAACCATTCGCGAAACGACTGATGCAGGTATTGGTGGTTCCTAGGTCGATACCATAGACACTCATAGAGGTTCCTGTATATTAAAATGTTCCAATGGGCTTGATTCCATAATCCCAGCGTCAGAGGCTTTGGTGACAATGACTTTTGCTCTTCGAATAAGCTGCTTTTGCTCATCCCGATAACCCTGCTGGATCAC
>CAXSGP010000169.1:0-5669 GCA_964236955.1 uncultured Oligoflexus sp.
TCATCAGGTCATTCATCAGGATCGGTAGTCCCTATCCCCATCGCGTGATCAGTTGCCCGATTGAAGATCAAAAAAAAGGGCCTTCCAAAAGGCAGGCCCGGACTGTCAATGGTCGTGATCGTGGTCGTGGTGGCCTCCGTGCCCACCCCCGCTGGAAGCAGTTGACTTCGCTGGCTTGTCGGTGATCATGGCTTCTGTCGTCAAGAGCAGCGCGGCTACCGACGCTGCATTCACCAAAGCTGTTTTGGTGACTTTTGCAGGATCGATAACGCCGGCCTTGAGAAGATCTTCGTATTTTTCGGAGTAGGCGTTAAAGCCGAAGCCATCTTTCCCCTGACGAATTTTTTCAATGATAGGAGCGGGCTCAAGTCCTGCATTGAGAAGGATTTGCCGGCAGGGCTCTTCGATCGCGCGATAGATAATGCGAACGCCGTGTTGCTGCTCAACATTGGCGAGCTTCATGGTGTCCAGGATCGCCTGACAACGGACGAAAGCCACACCGCCGCCGGCCACGACGCCTTCAGCGACAGCGGCACGGGTCGAATGCAAAGCATCTTCAACGCGAGCTTTTTTCTCTCTCATTTCCGCTTCGCTGGCTGCACCGACACTGATTACAGCGACGCCGCCTACCAGCTTCGCCAAACGCTCTTGAATCTGCGTGCGATCATAATCACTGGTCGCATCCTTCGCCTGGGTACGAAGCTGTTTTACGCGGGCATCAATAGTTTCTTTGACGCCTTTGCTGCTGACTATCGTGGTGTTGTCCTTGTCGATGGTGATGCGCGACGCAAAGCCGAGCGATTGAAGATCAAGGGTCTCGATGTCGATACCGAGATCCTGGGAGACCAGTGTTCCACCGGTGAGGATCGCGATGTCCTCAAGGAGGGCCTTGCGGCGATCACCGAACGCTGGAGCCTTGACCGCAGCGATCTTAAGCGATCCGCGGAGCTTGTTAACGACAAGGGTCGACAGGGCTTCGCCGTCGATATCTTCAGCAATGATAAGCAAAGGCTTTTGCGCGCGGGCAACCTGCTCGAGGATAGGAAGGATTTCCTTCATCGACGAGACTCGCTTCTCAACGAGGAGAATATAAGCGTCTTCAAGCTGAACTTCCATGCGTTCAGGATTGGTGACGAAGTAAGGCGAGAGATAGCCGCGATCGAACTGCATGCCTTCTACGACTGTCAAGGTCGTCTCAAATCCCTTGGCTTCATCAACCGTGATAACACCATCGCGACCGACTTTTTCCATGGCGTCGGCAAGGATTGCGCCAATTTCTTTATCGTTGTTAGCCGAAATGGAGCCGACATGGGTAATGTCTTCTTTGGTATCGCAAGGCTTCGCCAGGCTATCGATTTGCTTGATGATGGCGGCAACGGCGAGATCGATGCCGCGCTTCAGTTCCATCGGGTTGTGACCAGCGGCCACCAGTTTGTAGCCCTCGCGGAAAATTGCTTGAGCCAGTACAGTTGCGGTAGTGGTTCCATCACCGGCGAGGTCAGCTGTTTTTGAGGCAACTTCCTTGACCAATTGCACGCCCATGTTCTCAAAGCGGTTGTCAAGATCGATAACCTTTGCGACGGTCACGCCATCCTTGGTAATGAGTGGACCGCCGTAGTCACGGTCGATGAGGACGTTGCGACCCTTAGGTCCCAGAGTAACCTTAACGGCATTGGCCAAAGTATCCACGCCTCTTAGAATCGCTTCGCGCGATTGGTTGCCGAAGCTTATCGATTTAACGGTCATAAAAAATTCTCCAGTTCATCTACAGGTTACTTAACGAGAACGGCAAGAATGTCAGCTTCACGCAAAATCAAATGATCGACTCCGTCAAGTTTGATCTCATTACCCGAATATTTGGAATAGAGAACTTTATCGCCAGTCTTAAGTTCCGGCTTAACAAGCTTGCCATCTTTTAACGTGCGGCCGTTGCCAACCGAGATCACTTCCCCTTCAACAGGCTTTTCCTGCGCGCTATCCGGAATGATGATGCCACTGCTGGTCTTTGTTTCTGCGCTTAACGGCTTGATAACTATACGATCTTGTAAAGGTCTGAATTTCATTAAATTCCTCTTGAGTCACCGAAGACGTATAAGACTAAATTTTGCATTCAGCTTCACACAGTAAGACTTCTTTCCATTCTGTCAACTCAGTCTTCGAAAAATATTCGTTATGTCGAAATTGCCAGGTTTGATTCGTGCTCAAAGCTTCTTTATATGGCTAAGACATTCTCTGGTCCCTCATATTTGTCTAGCATGCGCATGGGGAGGTCTTGCTATAATGAGACGTTTCAGCAAGTGTCTATTTCGCTAAATCTTTACCTGGGTCTGCCAAAGACGCTATGGCTATTCCAGAACTACTGCACTGGCGTTCGGTGCAAGGGCAAGCACACGTGATGGACGAAGAGATAGTTCAAACCCAAGCTCCCCAGGCTCTCGAGCGCTATGCTCATTTTTTGGTCGTAGGCTGGCGGGAACTGGTTGGACTTCCAGGCTTAGGTGTGGAGAGAATCAAAGCCAAAATCGATACGGGGGCTCGGACTTCGACCCTGCATGCTTTCGATATTGAGCTGTTTAAGGTGAAAGGGAAGGAGTTCGTCCGGTTTAAGGTGCATCCATTGCAAAGACAAAGTCGTAAAGTTGTTCAATGCGAGGCCGAACTCTATGATCAGCGCTATGTGAGGAGCTCATCTGGACATTCGTCCCTTCGGCCCGTAATACTCACGCAGCTCAAGGTCGGATCTCACCTGTGGGATATAGAATTGACGCTCACTAACCGCGATAAGATGGGCTTTCGTATGTTAATTGGCAGGCAAGCGATTCGTAGACATCTTCTGGTCCATTCGGGACGATCCTATTTACTTGGGAAAAAAAGCAACGAGGGGCCCTTGGCATGAAGATTATGATACTTTCCCGCAAGAAGGATTTGTATTCCACGCGTCGCCTGCTCGAAGCCGCGGAAGAGCGTGGGCATCAGGTCAGGGCAATTGACTATTTGCGCTGTATTATCAATATTACCAATACCGATCCAAAAATTCTATATGGTTCCCAGGAACTGGCCGGCGTTGACGCGGTCATCCCCCGTATCGGTGCTTCCTACACATTTTATGGTACTGCGGTGGTTCGTCAGTTCGAACTGATGAATATATATGCAGTAAATCGATCCCAGGCGATCGCCCGCTCGCGCGACAAACTCCGCTGCCTGCAAACCCTTGCCAAAGCCGGGCTGGGTTTGCCCGTCACCGGTTGCGCGCATAGCACCAAAGACGTCGGTGGTCTCATCGATATCGCCGGTGGAGCGCCGCTGGTGGTCAAACTACTCGAGGGTACCCAGGGTATAGGTGTGGTTCTTGCGGAAACGCGCAAGGCTGCGGAATCGGTGATTGAGGCTTTTCGAGGGCTCGATGCCAATATCATCGTTCAAGAGTTCGTTAAGGAAGCGGCAGGCTGTGATATTCGCTGTTTTGTCGTAGGGAATGAGGTCGTGGCCTCGATGGAACGCAAAGCTGCCGATGGTGAGTTTCGTTCCAATATCCATCGCGGCGGCAGTGGCCATCGCGTCGAGATCACTGAGGAAGAACGGGTGATGGCGGTGCGGGCGGCCCAGGTCATGGGTCTGGAAGTGGCGGGAGTCGATATCCTTCGGTCCAAAAATGGTCCCGTTATCATGGAGGTCAACTCATCTCCCGGTCTCGAAGGAATAGAGAAAACGACTAAGATAAATGTGGCAGGAAAAATCATTCAGCATATCGAAAGACGCTGGGAGGAAAAAAGGCCCGAGAGCGATCCGCTTTAGGCCTTCGTAATATTATTTATCATGACGGGGCATGGAACGATCCATGCCCCCAATCATTTGAACGTGATCAATGGGCGACGTTTGGCTGCTCGGCATTGGGGAGCTTCGAATTTTGGGATTGCGGCGCGTTTGCACTTTGATTGAGGGACTGAGGATTTTTCTTCAGTCCAATGGCAATTTTTCTTGGCTGCTCCACCTGCGCTTTGGGCAGATGAATACTCAAGACCCCATACTCATAGGACGCTTCGATCTGATCGGCCTTAATGGTTTCCGGCACCGTGATCGAACGACGGTATTCGCCGTAGAATTTTTCGCTCTGATGCAGCTGGCCGTCGCGTGTGATGCGTTCGCGCTGACCCATGACGGTCAAGGTCTTGCCACTCAGATCGATCTGAATCTCGTCGCTTTTAAATCCAGGCATATCAAAGCTTAATTCATAGCCCCTATCGTTTTCATGCACTTCAGCTGGGGGGACGATTGGAGCTTTGCGATCGCTTTGGTTACGAACGGCCTCACGGCCCTGCCTTAGTCCCAAAGAGTTCTCGATATCTTCAAAAAAACTATCAAAATCGGTGGCAAAACTATCCCAGGTTCGCCAAAGAGTTGCAGGGGTGTTGGTATTGGGATTTCGATCGCGGCGGGTGATATGAAAATTAGCCATTACAAACCTCCTTATGTTTACTATTCGTGACCGATACTCCGGTTCTGGAGTGAATTTAAAACTGCCGGAGGAAGAGTCAAGCAAGCCATGAAATATTTTTTTTGAGGCTTTTTTTCTTAGAATTTTCTTAGTCATAGAGGCTGGGGACGAGACCCTGACGGAACTGAAAGCATGGGGCGCGTTGGGGCTGGGGATTTTTAAAAGCTGAGATGGTAACATGATTCGGCCTCTAAAGTATGGTTATAATTATGTATTTATCTTAATGCGGTCAATTGTACGCTCGATCACGAAAAAGCCTTTTCCTATGGGCCGATTCCCAGTATTTTGACCAGCGAATGATTATGGGGTGCTCCTCTATCAAACAATAGCGCATACTGCGTCTAATTGTCTCCACTCTCTGACCGACACTGGAATGTTCATGACCGAAAGCAAAGCGGGATCGAAGGGTATCGAAAATCTTTCGCTCGCATTATATGCCGAAGCTTCCCTTCCCACTTTATTGGGTGAATTTGTAATTTCAGTTTATCGGGATCAAAACGATGAGGAAGGGGCCATACTCATATCCAAAGGACTCACGGTTGGCTGCGAACCTTTTATTCGTGTGCATTCGGAATGTTTCACTGGCGAAGTTCTGGGCTCGCTCAAATGCGACTGCCGCGATCAGCTTTCCATCGCTCTGGTTGAGATTGAGAGGCGCGGTGTTGGTGCCGTGATCTACCTTCGGCAGGAAGGGCGCGGGATAGGACTCGGCAATAAGATCAAGGCGTACCATCTGCAAAATCTTGGCGCGAATACGATCGAAGCCAATCATCAACTTGGCTTCGAAACCGATCTGAGAAGCTTTGAAGCCGCTGCCTTAATTCTAAAGCAACGCGGAATCAAGGCGATAAGAATCAATACCAACAACCCTGAAAAGATTCGCGAGCTGGAATCGCATGGCATTAAAATCCTGGAAAGACTGCCATCGCTGACGAATATGAACGAACATAATGAAGATTATCTGAAGACGAAGATGCTGATGCTTGGGCATCATCTGGATAGTCTGTTTCAGGTGGCGAAGAAATAAAGCCGATGCAAAAGAGGGAAGTTTAATGCTTCCCTCTTCATAAGTTTTAACATGATTTTATGAAACTGCCAAACTCTTATTCCGCAATCTGCAAAACAAATAGGTCTTCGTTTAGGGTTCTTTACCCGCGATGTGGATGGATTCTGC
>CAXSGP010000170.1:0-5563 GCA_964236955.1 uncultured Oligoflexus sp.
TGGGATGCTGGGTCCTTCAAAGAAGGGTCGCTAATCTGGCATGACTTACCGATGAGCCTGCGATTGCAGGGCTGAAAATATCAAGTCGGTTAGAATGTTCAATTGGTTTGTAAGGTCTAAACGGAATAATGGTTAAGCGGCAGCAAGGAAAAGGCTGGCTACAGACTACCTCGCAGCTCATTCGACGCTAAAGAAATTGACCTACCGTCATAAAGATCCTTGCTTGCACGAAATCGTCAGCTTGCCCTTCGCCTCCTTCTCGGACCTGGCCACAAGGCAGCTGCCCTTTGGATGCTCGAGAGAAAGAAGCAATTCGCGAGTTGAGGGGCACTTGCTTGCCTCCTCAACGCCCATAATCATGACGACTATAACTTTGATGAAGAGATCAGGCGCTCCCATGACAATCGCCCACCCTCTTTGAGAAGATGTCCCAAGACTACGACGAAACGGGCAGTTATAACTGGGCTTATGAATGAAAATAAATCAGAAAATACAGCGTTTCTGTCTCTAGAATTTGATCGCGGCACGATATTAATAAATGGATTGACGCCGAGGACAGCCCATCCCCTGCTTGATCTCGTCAAGTGGGACGCACGCACTAACTCCTGGCGCGCACCCGCGGCTGCCTATATTCATCTTTTGTCCCGAATCCGCTCCTTACACGGCAACCCTATCGATCATGTAAGGCGCACCCAAACTCCCCTGTCAGCTTGGACCTCCCTGAGCCTGAGACACTATCAAGAGTCAGCTCTGCTTGCCTGGCGAGCCGCCGCAGGTAGAGGAATTATATGTCTGCCAACCGGAACAGGAAAGACACGCATTGCCCTTACTGCAGCCCAAAGGTCAAGAAAATCTACATTATTTCTGGTTCCAACCCGCGTTCTCCTTCACCAATGGAGAGACGCGATTCGAGAAATCTACGCAGGCGAAATAGGGGTGTTAGGGGATGGCCAGCATGATATCAAGGCGATTACAGTGGCAACCTTCGAAAGTGCATTTCGTAATGGATGGACATTAGGCGATCGCTTCGACCTCCTCATTGTTGACGAAGTCCATCACTTTGGAGATGGAGAGCGGGATGAGGCCCTGGAAGCATGTTCCGCAACGTTTAGACTCGGACTATCCGCAACCTTGGATGATGGGAAGTTAAACCGACTCGAACAACTTATCGGCCCGAAAGTCTTCGAGCAAAGAATAAGCGACCTGGTTGGGACTGCCCTAGCTGACTTCGAAGTTTCATGCCTTCATCTACCGCTGACACCTGCAGAAAAGCATTCTTATAAACTAGACTATGATGTCTTCCGAAATTTCTTTGATGTCTTCAAAAAAGAAAATCCGGAAGCAAAATGGGAAGACTTTTTGCGAACAGGTCTAAAATCCATAACTGGGCGAGCTGCAAAAGCAGCCCATGGACGAGCAAAGCGATCTTTGGCTCTTACTGAAGCTAAAATTTCCATGCTATGTGAGCTCTTGAATCGACATGCTCATCAACGCAAGTTAATTTTCACTTCCGACTCGCCAACGGCGATGACGATTGCCCGGCAGCTGCTGATTGCCCCTATTACGGCAGAAATTGGCCAACGTGAGCGCAAGGCGCTCATAGAAGATTTTCGAACGGGGACAATAAAAACCATCGTTTCCTGCAAGGTCTTAAATGAAGGTTTTGACGTCCCAGAGGCAGAGATAGCAATCATCCTAGGAGGGTCAGGATCAAGCCGAGAGCACATTCAGCGCATCGGACGAGTCTTAAGACCTAGAGAGGGGAAAAAGGCACAAATATATGAACTTCTTGCTGCTGGTACCAACGAAGTCATGAAGTCAAGGCAAAATGGCAACAGAATGAATGAGAGAAGACATGAAAAATACGGTTTTGAACATTAAAGAGTATCGTCCACAATTTCTCGACGGTAGGGATGAGCCTTGGGTGAGATCAATAATTAACGAGTATAGGCGCTTTGAAGGAAAACCTTCACGAGAGTGGCGCCAGCGCCTAAGAGAACCATTACCCTATTATTGCCCACCCGCTAAGCTGCGTTATCTGGTCAAGGCCATCGATGCTATATTCGCGCCTCGCGAACGACTGGCAAATAAGAACATTCAAGAATTGAGACAGCTGCTATTCCAACATTCTGATTCGATACCATGGCCAGTCTCTGTCTCGAAAATTTCTGCAGCTATTCAAATCCGACGAGAGGAACTGCTTGAAAGCTTAGCTCACAATCCTTTGCTCAATTTACTGAATAGCGAGAAATCATTCGATTCAATTCTATTTGCTGACCTTCCTTCCGAAAAACTTGTCGGTAAAATTAGGAATGATTTATTATTTCATGATCTCATGCTATCAGCGAACAACTTTCTGCTAAGAAATATCATTCAACAATCCGCAAGAGTCGATATACTTATACGCGGAAAAATACGGCCAATCGTAAGACAGGCACAATTGCGGGGCCTGATTTGTGTGGCAAAACCATATCCTGGAAATTCAGAATTTGACATGAGAATTTCTCTTTCGGGGCCACTTGCACTTTTTAGACATGCTCGTCTCTATGGTCGACTTTTAGTTGAAATTTTGCCATTTTTGCCGAACTGCGATCGATTTCATTTGAATGCCATTATTTCGCAGGGCGAAAAACAAAGCTCTTGGATCATTAAATCAGGAGACCCTATTAAGCCCACCGAACCGCGTGAGTTTGATAGTCAAATTGAACGTCGATTTGCCCGGGAATTCATGAAGGCGACCAATGATTATGATTTAATCCGAGAACCAGAAGCGATCGAAGCTAAAGAAAGCCTCATTTTCCCCGATTTTGCAATCAAGCACCGAACCGATAACGAAAGATCATGGTTACTGGAAATAGTAGGGTACTGGACCGATGCTTACCTTCAAAAGAAGGTAGAGAACCTTCGCTTTGCGAATATCAAGAATCTTATAATCTGCGTATCAAAGCGCCTCGGAAATACCGACCTATGGCCGGACCATGCACAGGTGATTGTCTTCGATCGATGGATTGATCCTTTTGTTGTCTTGAAAGCAATGAACAGCAGTGCAACTTAACCCATAACATTAAGAACGCGCATTTTAACCTATTAAAGCAAGATTCAAGTTCAAATGCGTCACCAGCGGATTCGTTGGTATCGAGATAGTGTGCCAAACGGTTTCGTTGGCACGACTGAACGCCGCTTGGCCTAAGCTGTTTATAGAACTGTGCCCGCTGGCTATTTTCTCTGTTTTTGTGCTTTTGAGAGAGACACTAAAGCGGGGATCGCATTCGCGCGCAGCTAAGTCTCATATCACAAAATGATTTTCAAAAATGGAAAAATTCTGAAATTGGCAAGACTGGCAAGATGAAAAGAAGGGAGGCATTTTCCCAAAAGGCATCACGGAGCTCAGAGAAGAAATTGGACCAGCTCAAGTCCGGCTAGGTGGCCGTCTTTCGACGGCCCACCGCTATAGAGCACTAGAGCGGCTTTAGAAGCAAAACTTAAATATTCCCGACTTGATAGCCATATGGAACAACCTGGACTTAGAAAAATGCAAGGTTAAAAGTTAACTATGATTGGGCCACCTCAGTTAGTTATCCTGATCGCTAGGAATATTCGCCAAAGTTTGGGGATTAACCTTTACTGTCACATCGGCAAAGCCCGTGAAGCCGTTTGTATCCACGGCCATAAGCCTATACTTGTGTGTGCCTGCTTTGAGATCTGAGAGAGTGTGGGTCGCACTCTTGGAAATAACCGGCCAAGGTCTTGTCAGATTGGGTTTTACAATATTTAAGTCAAGCCAGTAATAATTTTCCACCACGCCATCTGGGTGAGTTGCCTCCCCTTTTATTATAACATCTTGCCCTTCTATGATCGTTTTATTCCCATCAGTTTTGACGTTGGGCCACTTATGTGTGGCGGGCTCGTCTTTGCCGGAAGTCCGCTGCGCAAACAGCCAATCAAATACCTTGGTGTCCGCATAACCGTATCGATCCCAGATTGCAGGCTTATGCTTTCCATCTGGGACTAAGCGCAGCACAGTCTTTGGCTGCAGAGGTGCGCATTTTTTGTTCATATAATTTTGGAGATTGACGGAACCTATGGCTGGGACCTCTTCATCCGCCGTACCATGGATCGCAAGAATAGCGAGCTTCTTCATATCGCAGATATGCCGACCATCTGGGCCGGGGATAGGAGCTCCGGCCGCGTCAAATTTCTTATACACCTGTGGGATGTAGTTGGGATCTGCTGCGATGGGAACGATGGCGGCCAGCTCTTTGGCATGAAGAAAGGCAAAATAATTGGTCAATATGCCGCCAGCGCTCAATCCCGTGACATAAACACGATCGGGATCTATGCGATAAGTTGACAGGATGTCCTGCCAGAGTTCTTCCAATTGGGCGGGTTTAAACCAACATTCTCGGGGTCCGTTTTCCGCTCGACAATGTGGCGAGATCCCAATGGCTCCGACTGAATTGAACATCTTACGGATACCGGTGTTTGATTCGAGCTGCTTTGGTAACCCTTCAGCATTCGGAGCGATAGCACTTCGATCTTCCGACAGAGTGTTGCCAGTCTTACCGTGCAGCGCGATCACAATGGCAAACGATTTGGAGGGGTCGTCGTTGTAGGTATCGGGGAGATACTCCGCATAGTCGTAAGCAGGTGACCGCCGCACCACTTGCTTGCCTGCCGTACATAATGGTTCTGCGGCATCATCGGGATTTGCCACGGTACCTCTCACAGCTAAAGTGCGTACCGCACAGTCATGATCTTTTTCACTACAAACAAATCGAATCTTGTTCGTAATGATGTTTTCTTTAGCAATGGAAAAAATATGCGCGCGCCCGCTGGCCGGGTTTGAGGTGACCTTCGTCCCGGGAATCTGAGTCCAGCATCCTGCATTCTGAGCTTGGACCTCGAAGTCTCTCGGTACATCTTTGTCTCCCGTAGTCCCGAGTGCCAACTCGAGCTCATTGAGCGCGTAGTACCCCTGGAGGTCAATCTCCAGGTAGCGGTTAGGTCTTTTGTTCTCGGCGCTCTTCCACCAGGTCTGCGAGTCCCCGTCTACAGCATTCGCGGCGGGCGTCGCGGCAGTAGACCCCCGTGCTGGCTTCCCGAAAGCGATGTCTTCCGCCTCGGTAAAATTCGTGGCTTGACTGGGGAGAGTGTCGGCATGTGCGATCTTCGAAGCCAGGGAGAGGCTGAGGCTGAGGCCAATGCTCAACGAAGTAGAAACGGTAATACGCAAGAGTTGAACACTAATCCGAAAGTTACCAAACATACAATGTTCCTCATTATGTTGATTAAACGGTAGGCCCAAATGCATCGCATGTAAAGCGATTCCGTGGAGCGGATTTAACGTGGACCGTCGAAAGGCGGCCACCTAGCCGGACTTGAGCTGGTCCAATTTCTTCTCTGAGCTCCTTGATGCCTTTTGAGAAAAGCCTCCCTTCTTTTCATCTTGCCAGTATTGCCAATTTCAGAATTTTTTCATTTTTGAAAATCAGTTTGTGATACGAAACCTAGCTGCTCGCGAATGCGATTTTCGCTTTGGGGACCGCAAAGAGCAGGCATGGCA
>CAXSGP010000171.1:0-5511 GCA_964236955.1 uncultured Oligoflexus sp.
CATTGTACCCCCAGCACTTCACAGTCGAGTCTTCGAGAAGAGCGCAGGTATGGTAAATTCCAGTAGCGACTTGAACTGCAGAATGTCCATCAAGCAGCTTTACGGTTTCGGTAAAAGGCGGATTTGCTGAACTTGCAGCACTTTCATATCCCAAGGCTCCATATGAATTACTTCCCCAACACACAAGGCCCCCATCACTTTTGCGAATAGCACAGCTATGGTACTGGCTCGCTATTATTTGACTAACTTCCATTCCAGTGCCGAATTTTATACTGTTGGAAGGTGGCGAAAAAGCATTCGAAGAGTTTGCCTGCCCCAGTTGACCCGAGCTTCCAAGGCCCCAACATTTTGCAGAGAAATCGTTCAACAAGGCACAGGTGTAATCATAACCAGCTGATATTTGCAGGGCAGTTTTTCCTCCGCCGAATTCAATAGATGTGTCTATGGGATTTAATAAAGTATCATAATTCGCATTTCCAAGAGCTCCATTCTGACCGTTCCCCCAGCATTTAACAGACCCTTCCATAGTAAGGGCACAGGTATGCGTTGAGCTTACACTGATCTGCTTGGCTAACAACTTTTTATTGTACTTGAGTTTAAGTGTAATCTCACTGGCATTTCCCGCCAAATCTTCCGCACGGAAGCGCAGACTATAATTTCCAGTGGCACTGATTTTCCCCGATGTCTGCATGGAATTGGCTTGAGAAAAGGTTACCACTCCTGGCCCTGACGCTTGGCTCCAAAAGTAGCGATCACCGCCTATCACTGGAATAAAAAACGGAGGATTGTCATCATCGGTGGTCACAACCTGATCAGGTATCAATCCAAAACTCGGAGGTGTCTTATCCCAGGTGAATGTCAATTCATCGCTAAGCGCGAATCCTACATCATTGGTCGCTATAACCCTTAAAACATAGGCTCCTTCTTTGCTGGCGCTTACGGTTGTTTCAGCACTGTTGGATGTGCCGAAACTGATGTCTCCATCGCCTGAAACCTTCGACCATTCGTATTTTACGGCGCCTATTGCATTTGCCTTAATGCTTACCTTTGAATTGGTGTAGACGTCTGGACCGGCGTTGACCATGGGAGAATTTTGTAACCAGACAATAGACGATTCGGCCGAGGCGGCGTTCCCTAGTTCATCCTTGGCAGTCAGACGGATAACATAGGTACCATCGATGTCCGCATTGAATTGAGGCGAGGCCGTTTGTGAAGAGAAAGTGACATTTCCTGGGCCTGAAACTTTCTCCCAGCTGAAAGTCACTGCATCGCCAGCACTGGCGTTGAGTTCAAATTTTTCAAAGGCACGCAAATTAGGGGTAAGGGTAATAACGGGAGCTGTCGTGTCCCATACTAAAGTGTATTCGTTAGAAGCAGAGGCACTTCCCGGTGCTGATGCCGTTAGCTTTAGTTTATAAATACCGTCAACGGAAGCAGTTACAGTTGGATTGAGTTGTTTTGAATCGCTGAAGGCCAATTCCCCTGGACCCGACAGCTTTTCCCAAAGCCAGGAGTTCGCATTTTCAGAATCGGCAACGAGTACCACGGGGCCACGTGTTTTAATTGCAACGCCGGCTTGAACTTTTATAATTTTGCTTGCCGTCGCGTCACCTGACGGAATCGGGGCAGGCGGGGTCGAAGCTTTTTTAGTGTTACAAGCCGGCAGATTTATTAATGTGCCAACAATCAAAATACTTCTTATTAACCACGTGTAGCCAGCTTGATTTTTCATCACGATAGTGTCCCTGTTTGTGTGGAGTTGCAGTGCTTATCGGAAATGAAAGTTCATGGGCTTAAAGCCTTAGCTATGACGGTATTTAGGCCGGTAAATTATGATGAAAGCGATATCATTCATTTTCATTTAAAGTAAAAAATGAACATGCGTGGACTAATTTCAGATTTCCATGGCATGCACTCGTCGAGGTCTATCCATGAATTGTCGGGTTTATAATAGCTTGCCTTACCTTGAACCTCGATCAGAACTAGAGAATAAGCGAAGAGTGGTGTCTGCATAGGAGACTCTAGAGGCTCTCTATAGAGTTGCGAAAAGATGAGCGAGTGGTTCTTGTCGAAATTTCGGACATGTTACAAAGGCCTGACTGAAAATCATTTTTCATAAGCT
The DNA here is from genome assembly GCA_964236955.1 of uncultured Oligoflexus sp. Lineage (GTDB taxonomy): Bacteria > Bdellovibrionota_B > Oligoflexia > Oligoflexales > Oligoflexaceae > Oligoflexus. Next base: position 2,123 of record CAXSGP010000171.1, read on the forward strand.
TCGGATATCAGGCGTGAATATTTTTCCATGCTAATTTTTATTTCCTTTCGCGTCGAAAGATTTGCCAGCAATTTTAAACAATCAGATTCACATTTTTAAAATAAGCCACAGACATTATAAGCAAAAAAACGACCAAAAGTTTTTGGCACCCCTCTTGCATTCTCAAGTATCATCACCTATTTGCTAAAGGACGCCCACTTTGAAAATCTTTGCTGGATTGCTCGCTTCATCCATGTTGTTTTCAGTCGCTTGCCAAAAGAAACACAAGAAGTCTCATCATAACGAGACACCACCCGCGCAGAGTAGTGATCAACAGCAAAAAAGCGCCGTCTTCTTAGCGACACTTGCTGATTTACCGGTGTGTGAAGAGAAAGTGGTGGGACAACTCTTCTATGTAGAGGAGGGCGCTCAGTTTCATACCTGCGTTAGGCAGGGAAGTGGTTTTATCTATAGGGTTCTTGAAATGAATGGAACGCAAGGAGCAGCAGGAGCACAGGGCCCTCAAGGTGACGAAGGTCCTAAAGGCGACAAAGGCGAACAAGGCTCTCAGGGTGCTACGGGGGGGGCGGCAGGAAGCGTGGGACAAACCGGAGCCAAAGGAGACAAAGGGGATGCAGGACTTGACGGCTTGCGAACTCTAATGCGACAGGAGGTCATTCCATCGTCTTCAGAATGCCAGGGCGGTCGAGGTGTTTCCATCGTATCGGGGTTGGACGTTAACAAGAACACGCAGCTCGAAGCCAACGAAATAACCAATCGATCCATGATATGTGACGGTGGCCAGGGACAGCAGATAGACGAGAAGATGTTGCTCTTTTGGGAATCCTGCCTATCAGCCGAAGGCGAAACACAAGTTTTGATGAGGCACCTTAAGCTCCTTGCCCATGCGGACTCCTGCTTTAATATTTATAAGAATCTGAATGGTGAAGAATCTATCTCGCTGGCAGGGAGCAAATTGAAATCGGTCAACTTCAAAGTACTCAGTTACCTCTCTGACATTGAAGCGCTCGATCTCTCAAATTTGAATATAACGTCGCTTGCAGGTATCGAACTACTCTCGGGCTTGAAGTCGCTCAATATTAACAATACAGAAGTCGCAAATCTCACCCCGCTGCAAAACCTTCCGCTGATTGAGCTTAAAGCGGACGCAACACCACTTTCGCTCGGAACTGTGGGACGCAAAGAGGCGAATTGCCCGACGCAATCCACGAGCCAGGTCGTTCAAGACTTTTGTCTGCCGACAAATGGCGAACTCTCGGGAACCGTAACCGATGAGAAAACCCATCTGCCTGTAACTGGTGCCCTACTTGAAATGACACACGTTCCAACAAAAGCGACATACGAAGTCCACACCGACGCACAGGGACATTACAATCTTCTTCTGCCAAAGGGCCTAATTAGAATCAAAGTCTCGGCAAGTGCTTATGCAAGTCAAGTAAAATTCTCTGAACTACAGGGTAAGAAGGCTCTCAATATAGTCCTGGCAGTCACACCGCGAACAAACGATTCTGATGAATACCGCTTCCTGCTGAGCTGGACAAAAAACCCGATGGACCTAGACGCGCATGTGGCGGGACTTGCAGGAGACGAGACATTCCATATCGCCCATTTCAACAGAAACTATAACTCATCAGCCGTCACCGTGCTATTGGACGGCGATGTGAGCACAGCCGGCACGGAGACGGTCACCGTTGCCAAAGTTCCTAAGAACTCCCGGTTTGATTTCTTTGTTGTCAACAGCAGCGCAACTTCTGTCCTTGATCTTAAAAACTCAGGTGCCAAAGTATTAATCTATGTCAATGATGTTTTGGAAAATGAAGTTAAGATCGAAGCTGCTACGATAACAGATCCAAGCGCAGAACTTAGCTATTGGAATGCTATAACTATCGAGAATGGGGATATTACATATCCTAACGAGATAGATCAGACAAATCCGTCTCTTTCCAAAGTTCAGTAATAAGTACGGGATCGTCCACGCGGGTCCTAAGGACATCGGGTCTCGTGCCCGCGGATCGATCAACGAAGATTTATCCTAAAGTAGCTAAAGACATTTCCGGCACCTTGGACAACGAGGATCATTGAGGCCCGGTCGTCCCTAACGAAGAGATTCTCAGCTACCAACAAAGGCATGGTTGAATAAGTGGTGAAGGAACTGTCGAATGCCCCACTTTGCCGATCAAGGAAGTTGTGCCAGCTCGTTTGATCAATCGTCTCAAGAAATCGGCGTCCGATTGGGACGCCGGGACGCAGGTCCGGAATCAGAGCATACTTGAAGTTCGCGATTTGATCACCACTGCAGGTTAAAATGCCCTCCGGCGTAAATCCTTCGGAGCAAACAAGCTCAAAGATAAAAAAACGCCCTTGTTCCTGGTCCTGATTCTTATTCCAGGCCCGGCCTTCCTGATCACCGCCGGGCCCATTCTCTTCGTCGCGACCCTTTCCATGCCCTTCATTTTGTTCCCATTCATTTTCCTCACTCCTGCATTTCTTTCCCTCGTTATGCCCAGGATTCAAGCCCTTAATCGTCCCATCATGCGGGTCGCAATCGGCGCTGTCCGCCAGCCCAACGCGATAAAATTGTTTAAGGACGACGGCCGGAGCTTTTCGACCTTTATTGACAGAAACTCGTCCGCGGTTTCCCTCCACGGTTTCGGAGAAGGAAAAGCTAATCCTATCATCACTATGACTTGGACTGGAAATTTGCTCGATAACCTGTACCTTCAGGCGGTTGTTGTCGCCATCTGATTCCTCATAGACCACAACGCTGCCTTTCGCAAACGAAGCACCCTCTGGGGCGCTATAAATCCGATCATCGATACGCAGCTGCCGTAGCTCGGCGACGCAAGCGGAGTCTCCCAGGTAGAACGAGAGTTCGGGAGCGCTCAACGTGGCCTCGCTTTTGTATCCGGTCACGCAACCTACCATTTCGATCTTAAAATCAGTTGGCGGCTCCGCAAGCAGGTTTGCTTGGTCACTGGCCACTCCTACGGTGATTCTTACCAGCTGGGGAGGGAGCGTCACCTGTTCATTTGCATCAGCGCTACCTTCCGAAGAGGCTTGTGTTTCGGCCCGAGATCTAACGGCTTCAAGTTGGTCAAGCTGCAATTGCGTGCATGAAGTCAGTACCAATACTGCTATACATGTAGATATGCCTATTAAAGCCTTCATCGAAATCTCCTCGGTCGATTCGCCGCTTCCTGGGTATTGTAGTTGTTTCCGTATCGGGATCTTGACATCGAAGGAAAATAAAAATTTTAGCCCTTCGCAAAATGGGGACAAAGCCTTTGAATCTTGAAAGTTAATGGATTGGAATATATTTTTTGGAGAAAAACTTTAGTTAGTGTCTGTCCGGAAAAGGCGATGGCTGCGTTTCATCGGCAGAAAAAAAT
>CAXSGP010000172.1:0-5482 GCA_964236955.1 uncultured Oligoflexus sp.
TATGCAAGCATCTGTATATACTGATTTATCAAGTCGTCATAAAAGAGCCGCACCCAATTGATTTCTGCAAACCATGAATAATCAAATGAATCCTTCGCAAATTCCATCATCGACTTAGGCTGTATAATGACTACAAATCGCCATCCAGAGGCAGAACGGTATGTCGTAACTAGAGGTCTGGGCGCATTCCCATTGGCAAATTTTGGCGACCAAAAGTCTGCTGTTTGTTCATATAATGATTAAGAATAGTTAGGTCTGCGGGAAAGTATATTATGATCCCTTGGCAACTTACCGATAAGCATGAAAACGCCCGCCGGGAGCCGCTATGCAGTCGCTTTTTCGATTCTGTTTATTGCCCGTTTGTATCGTACTGTCGACCAATGGATGCAGCCCACAATACGAGGCTTCCGATCTCATTTCAAACGAAACTAATAGCCCTACTGCCTCTGAAGTCGATCCTTCGGCCTATACGCTTTCTGCTGAACTCACAGTCCCCTCCCGATATGGTTCGGATGGTCAAATAGCTTGGGAGGATGGCCAAGCGTCCTTTTCACTAAGCACTCCGGTTTCAATTAATTTCCCATTGCGTAGAACGATAGAGCCATCAGAGCTCCAGCAAGCCTATAAGTTTATTTTTACACACCAGGCTTCCTCTTACGTAAGCGATTCAATTCGTTTTACCGAATGTAGCGCATTAACTAAACTCGGTTATAAAGCAGATGATTTTCGGCATACGCGGGTTTTGTACGGCTTTGATCAGTTTCTTCCACAAATTGGGAGCACGCTCCCTGCGGTAGAGGGCCCTACATTATACAGGTCCGGTTCGACCTTGGGGGATTCTCAGGCTGTTACTTGCGAGCGCGCCCTTCCGGTACGTCCATACAGCCAACTGCGAATGATCCTGACGACAACAGGTCCGACTGAATCAGCTTTACGCTTTTCAAAAAACGGAACCCAATTTTTACCGCGATCGGTGACATTTTCTGAGAGCTTGACCAAAGTTAGGCAAACCTATGAATTCATCTTCCCTAACGGTACTAACGCGGCATCGGTAAATGAGGCATTTACCGTCATTAGTCCCTCAGGCAGCTATGATTTTAAGGTAAGCTTTCAAAGATGCATAAGTACATATCCGCAAGCACAAGAGCCACCGATCTTTCAAGAAATAGAATTGCAGCAGGATACTGCCGGTAAACCTGTAGAGAGCGAAAAGCTAGAATGTTGCTTTATCAGCGGTGTATGCAGTGCTCCGAATTGAGCGAAACCGAAAGGGAAATATCCAAAACGAAGTTTTGCTCGTTCCCGAATTTGCACAAGAAAACTAACCTTGTTCAACATTCTCAAGAATAAAAGCAAGGGCTGCCGGGCACGGCCCTGGGCTCGCAAAGCAAGGGCTGCCGGGCACGGCCCTGGGCTCGCAAAGCAAGGGCTGCCGGGCACGGCCTAGGGCTAGCAAGGGGATCGCTTTAAACGATGATCGTTTAACTCCGAATGAGCTTAGGCAGGCCTGCCCGAAAGCGATTTGTCAAAGATTTCAAAAATGGACGAAATACAACTGCTTTGGACTATATAATCCTTGAACATAACAGCATACTAGAGTTAAGACGCCATTTGGTTCTCATACAGTTTAATAACGGATAGCAATGGACTTTAGATTATATCTGAGCAGCAAGGTAGAGGCCGATTCGCGGGATCCTGAGGAAGTCATGAAGCGCCTTGCGGTAAAGCTGAAGAGCTTTGAAGCTGAGGTTTACATGGATTCTAGCGATAAAATATCGTTCCGCTTTCGGCGATCTAATCACACCATGTTGACTTCTTATGCCGATTTTCAAACCCGGAAATGTTACCTACCTTGATATTTCGACCCGATATTTTCGGCAAAGACTTTTTTGCTTATTATCTTAATGATCCTTTCTCCGTCGCTATCAAGTTTGCACTGACCCTTATTAGCGTTACTCTGAGCATTTCTCAATTATGCGCTCTGCGGCTTTATCCAAACTCTTCCCAGACCTGTTGCTGGCCGACTTATGCATCTGAACTGCTTTCAACAAGGCGATCGAAAACTTCATCGATAATTTCTGTTTTTTGGTAGTGAAGCATTCTTAACTTTTCTTCTGCAGTAAGATCCCTCAGCTCCTTAGGATGATATATAAACTCTGTCCCCGCTCATTTCCGCAATAGATATACATTGTACTGTCCTCCGCGGCACTTGCATTTAGCAGACCCCTTTCCAGCTTCCTCGAGACATACGCCATTGACCCAAAGGCCGTTCTCTATACAGATACATACCCATCAAGAGAACGATTAAACTCAATTCCAGCAAGGCTTTCATTGTTTTCCGACCCCATAAGCAATATGGGATAAGGTAGAATTTATAAAAGGGTTTAGCTCATCAATATTCGGTTCAGAGTTGTTCAGATTATAGGTTTGATTTTCATACTTTTTCCCTCACACAAGGGATCTTACCTTGAATTTTTGAATATCAGTCTGCCTTTCTACTTCCTCTCATGGGCTTGGACCTCTCTTTTGTTTTTAGGCTTATACTGTTGGTCTTTCGCAGAAGCGGGTGCTCTAAGAGCCGGGCATAAAGACAAAGTCGAAACGATTGCCAAAAAGGAATTGTTCACAGGCCTTGGCATAGCGATCGTTTTATTTGGAGTAGTAGTATGTTTAGCAAAATGATCGCCTCGCTTCTTGCGCTAACGTTCATTCTTACCTCATGGGCTGAAGCTAGTAGTTAGAAGCTTGGACAACGCATGGAGACATGGCTCGAATAGTTATCGGCTGCTGTGTGGCATTGACCGCAGCGCTTGGTGCCGTAAAAACAGGGCAGTCTAATAAAATCCTGCTCTTTGATTGGTTGACCTGCGTTGATGCCGCTCAATGGCAATCAGTAGTCCTCATTTTTTCAAATCGACACCTGACACAGTTTCGACCAAACCATGGCTGACTTTCAGCCCTGTTTGCTCGCTGCAAAACGGCACCAACAATAGTATCCAACCGATTTATCCCCTGCTAAACGTTTGCCTCATCCTATTGACAACCATTCATTTGTATGGTCATTTAAGAAGCGGATTGCTTCTATTTCCTATGACAGTACGCGGAATGCGTCAACAATGCGGGAACGAGCAAGCCAATAATATGGATTTTCGGAAAGGAGTCCAAAATGGCAGCAAGAATTTTTAGTGAAAACACAGTCCATCTCTTTCGGGAATGCATCCTCACCGCCGAAGATCGCCACGCCTTCCCTCTACGGGAATACCTTAATGAATGCTGCTCGTGCTCCTCTGGTATTGATCTGTCCGACCCTAGAACCGCCCGTTTTCAAATGGAAGGCCTTCTAAAGGCCATCGACTGGACGGATCGCGATAAAATTAGGCCAATCATCCCTATCGTCAGTGACGCTTATGCCGAGAGCCCTATTCATCCTAAGAGTTTTCATGAGAGCCTCGATAAAGCACTCGCAAATGATGGCTTTAAGATCGTCGATGGTCGCATGCTTTCGTTGGCCATTTGAGTTTAGGCAACAAATAAACATCACGGACTTTGTATGAAAAGCGGGTTAAATGGGCATTCGACTCTATCCAAACTCAATCAAGGAGTAATCAATATGAGCAACACCATCAAAAATCGGCCTCACTATAAAAGAAGCAGAATTTATTGAGTCATATGTAGATATTAATGATACTGAGATGGAAGCCTATCGAGTCCTAGTCATCCAGGAGCACATCGAAATGCTCAAGAGACCGTATGCTGATCAATGGCAAGAAATAAACTCTGAAGAAAACAAAACTATTTTTGAGGCAATCGATGGCCTCCTTCCCGGCGCTTGAAGCCAAATGGTTCGTAGACATGTCACTATTTCTTTGCCAATTTTAATCCCTTACCTTTGAGAACGGTCAATGCCTTGGGTACCAAGTCTTACATTGACGATCTAGTCCCTTGCGACTATAAAAGAAGGACCAAGCTTTGGAGATCTCAAATGAAAAAAGTATCCGTTTTGACATTCCTAATATCCTCGGCAGCGTTTGCTCACGAAGTCAAATTCGATCAGCCGGATTTACTCGATATGGCTGGTGGCGATCCTGTAGCAGCGCAAGAGCTTTCAATTTACTGCGACATGACCGGGAAAAACCTGACTGATTGCAAAGATTCCCTCGAAGGCGGCGGTAATCTCCGACAAGAAGCCGTTCGAAGATGCATAAATAAGCAAAACAGTGTTTCGTTTAACTATAAATTCGACAATGGAACCGAAATCCCTGGTTCACGAGCCAACAAGGTTCATGGATCTAGATGGCATGTGGAGTATCGAGAAGATGAGGAGGGGATGCACCGTCATGAGTGGAGCGAGGACGATAAAAAAAGAGCGGTCGCTCAATACAAGAAACAGCTGATCGACGAGGCAATCGCAACGAAACTAGGTTTATATGGTTCGGCTTCTAAAACAGCAGGCCAAGGTGTTACCGGTGGAGCAAGCGTCGGAATCTCGGGCTTCTTTACAGTTAACGTAGGCGCCAACGGCTCGGACTCTACGACGAAGGCTTTATCTGTACTGTCTCCAAAGGAGATGGAGAACATAGAAAAAGAATCACAAAAAGCCAAAGACAATCCACAACTCGGCAAGACCGATCCAAGCATTACTTGTGAACTCCACGAAAAAGACTGCATTGGTGCGAACGGCGAAAAAAAGCCAAACGTTTCTTATGAGCCTGAAAAAAAAGAGGAACCGAAAAAGGAAGAGCCCAAAAAAGAAGAGCCGAAAAAATCCGATCCTCCTCCAAAGGCGGAAGAAGTCCACAAGGAAGTTCACACAGTTCACGTCGATACTCACGGCGCTTCCTGGGCCGGCAACGATACGAAATCGGGTGGGACTATGATCGCTACTCCGCTTGACGATGAATATATGCCTAAGTCAGCTTTGGAGCATTGTGTTGAAACTGAATTTAAAGGGCTGGCAGACAATGTCGGCTCAATAACCGTAAATCCCAACGTAATCGAACTTGACCTGAAAGGTAAAGCAGATACTCTGCTCCTTACGGGATATTGCGACGAGTCGTTCTTCGGTATTGATTTTTGTCGGGATTACAAAAACAAGCTGAACACCGTTCCCACTGTCGAGCTTAATGAGATCAAAAAGCAGAAGGCCGAAAACGCCTTGAAGGAATTTAAACTATATGGAGTTTGCGATAAATTTGAATTGGGAGCTGATTTTTGTAAGAAGGAAAAATTCAAATTGGAATCAGTTCCCTTCGATCACGGCGATTTCCGTGGCAAAACAGATTCCAATTCTAAGTACAAGTTCGACATGACTAAATTTGACCGAGGCGGGTTTGGAGAAATCAAACCGATAAAGGGTGAAATTCCGGAGACCAGCAGGTTGCCAAAGTTAAACATTGAAGACTAACATTTTTCCTAAATAGATACCTTTCAAAAAGCTAAATTCGAAGCGACTCAAAAATCGTCCTTGACTGGAAACCAATGG
>CAXSGP010000173.1:0-5146 GCA_964236955.1 uncultured Oligoflexus sp.
CAAGAAGGGGAAGTGTCATAACTCTTTTTTTCTATTTCATTCTCGAAATGATTCCGCAATTCATATCAGTATTTTGCATACTTAGCGCTGTAATCGTTATTTCACAGCTGGTTCGCTTGTCAGAAATTCTGGTAACCTTTGGGCTTTCGTTCGAGAACCTGCTTTTACCCTTTCTTTTCATACTTATGCCTTTCATATCCATCATTGTGCCGATTGCCCTGTTGTTTGCAGTCCTCCTTGGGTTCAGCCGCTTGTCGGCCGACGGTGAATATTCGGCAATGATGGCAGCGGGATACTCCTTAAAACGGGCTATGGTCCCAGTTTTATTTGTCGCAACCGCAGCGTATGGAATTTCCGTGATGTCCTCGGTCTACTTTGAATCCTGGGGCCGACGTGAAACCCTTAAATTCTATCATCGCAAAGCCCAGACTGAACTCGACAATATGATCAAATATCGGATGAAAGAAGGCGTTTTTCAAGATGATTTCCTTGGCTACGTCCTCTACGCGGAGAAAATATCTTCCGATCGTACCCATCTTGAAAACGTTATGCTCGCTCCGGGCCGTGACAGTCAAAAGGAGCATTTCACGCTGCTTGCGCCTGCCGCCTCTATCGACGGTTCCGTCGAGGCAGGCGATCTTCGCATGACCTTTAGTTATGGCATTATCTACTCGGCAAAGCCAACGTCGAGCGATGTATCGATTATGAAGTTCAAAAAACTCGATCTTGATCTCCTGCGAATTTTTCGCGATCAGATCTTTGGCCCCGATAATGAGGTTGATGATTACCGAAACTTTGGGCCGGTTGATCTTTGGAATTATATTCAAAAAGTTCGGACCAGTGCCGAGCCACGCGATCGCGATAATTATCTGAAGGCGCGTTTTCTCTTTCATCAAAGATTTGGAATGCCATTTGCCTGTTTTTCGTTTGCATTGTTAGCCATGGTGTTTGGGATACAGGATGAGCGACGCGGAAAAAGTTACTCCTATCTTCTCTCAAGTTTGGTTATCGTTTTGGGATATGTTTTGATTATGTCGTTTAAATACTTATCAGAAAAGGGTGAGCTCTCCGCTCCTTTTGGCGCTTGGCTCCCCCAGGTCATGATGCTGATGTTTTCCATATTTCTCGTTTATCAGCGAAACCGTTTGCCGCCTTCCGAGTCGGTTTTTGACTTACGGCATATTCCGCTCCTGCGCCGCCTCAAGAGAAAGCACGCTAAAAAATTCTGACTTGCAAGAAAAGAAAAGTTAACAACTGATCGCTGGCCCCGGGCAGGCAGGAGTGTTAGTTATATCTTGTAATCTTTCCTTGGTCAAAAGAACCTAGAAAGGTAGATTAGGCTCAAGAACACAGACAACGCTAAAAACTGGATCACTAAAGAAGGTGACAGCATGAGACGTGTAGTAATCACTGGTTTAGGGTTAGTGGCACCGACTGGTAACAATTTGCGCGACGCATGGAACGCTACGGTGGAGGCTCGGTCGGGCATCACACGTATCACCCAATTTGACACAAGTGCGATGAAAGTCCAAATTGCCGGCGAGGTGAAAAATTTTGTTTCACGGGGTGTAGCGGACGCAAAAGATGAAAGGCGAATGAGTCGCTTTGTACTTTTTGCAGCGGCTGCAGCTGATGACGCAATAAAAGATAGTGGCCTCGACACCTCCAAAAACCCTGAGCGCTTCGGCTGTATCATTGGGGTCGGAATGGGTGGACTTCCCGAGATCGAAGAAAATTCGATCACACTTCGCGATCGGGGTGAAAAGCGTATTTCACCCTTCTTCATTCCCTATGCTATTCCTAATATGGCTGCGGGATATGTTTCTATTGTGCAGAATCTAAAGGGGCCAAATCTATGCCCCACCACAGCCTGTTCGAGCGGAACTCATGCAGTAGGCGAGGCATTCCATTACATCCGCAATGGTCATTGTGATGCCGTACTCGCCGGCGGTGCGGAGTCGACCATTTGCACGCTGGGGATTTCGGCCTTTTCTGCGCTCAAAGCTTTGAGCCAACGCAATGATGATCCGGGTACGGCTTCCCGACCCTTCGATTTGGATCGTGATGGCTTCGTTATGGGCGAAGGCGCAGGGCTCCTTGTCCTTGAAGAGCTTGAACATGCAAAGCGCCGTGGCGCAAGAATTTACGGCGAAGTCGTGGGCTATGGACTGTCCGGTGATGCCGGGCATATTACAGCTCCTCCCGAACGCCATGAGGGTGCCTTCCGTTGCATGAGCATGACGCTTAAATCAGCAAGATTGAATCCAGAAGATGTTCAGTATATCAATGCCCACGGCACCTCGACCAAGATGAATGATCAATATGAAAGCGAAGCCATCCAAGACCTGTTTGGTTCACACGTTAAGAATCTCGCCGTGTCATCCACCAAGGGTGTAACCGGTCATTGTCTTGGGGCAGCAGGCGGGATCGAAGCGGTCTTCACAACATTGTCAGTTTACGATGGTGTCATTCCTCCAACGGCCAATTATACAAACCCCGATCCAGCCTGCACTTTGGACTATGTTCCCAATCAGGCCCGTCGCAGCAAGATTGACGTTGCATTGTCCAATTCCTTTGGATTTGGCGGAACGAATGCAACCATTGCGATTCGTAAGTTCTCTTGAATTGTGTTTTTTTCGTCGGGATGTTTGGTGTAAAGAGCCTTTAGCCGCAAATGGCTGCGATTTTTGCCAAAAGGGGCAAAAACCCAGCTTAGTATGTTGTAAATTTACGAGATTTTAAAATATGAGGACCCATGATGACGACGAAGAAAAAGTCTGAGGTCGACCGGGATGTACTTATCGGCATGTATAAGCAGATGTCTTTATTCCGTCGATTTGAAGAAAGAGTTGGACTGGCCTATACAAAGCAGAAATTTTCGGGCTTTTGCCACCTTCACATCGGGCAAGAAGGTTTGGCTGTCGGAGTACAATCGGCATTGCGCGACTCTGATTATATGATTAGCGGCTATCGTTCCCATACGCAAGCCCTTGGCAAGGGACTTAGCCCCGAATCGGTGATGGCCGAACTCTTTGGCAAAGTTGATGGCGCGTGCCGTGGCAAGGGTGGTTCGATGCACATGTTCAGCAAAGAACATCGCTTTCTAGGTGGTCACGGAATCGTCGGCGGTCAGGCACCACTTGCCGTTGGCGTTGGTTTTGCGATTCGTTATCGCAATGAAGACGATGTCATTGTCTGTTATATGGGCGATGCAGCAACGAACCAGGGGCAGGTTTTTGAAGTCATGAATATGGCAGCAACCTGGGATCTGCCGGTGCTCTTCATCATCGAGAACAATCGCTATGGGATGGGCACTGATATTACACGCACCACGTCTGTCGATCATCTCTGGAAACGTGCACTCGCCTTTGACATGGCTCATTCCGATGTCGATGGTATGAACGTTGTCACGGTTTATGACCACGTGAGCGAAATCGTGGAAACTATGCGCAAAAATAAGAAGCCCCATCTCCTTGAGGCTTTAACTTATCGTTACCGCGGTCATTCCGTTTCCGATCCAGGCAGCTACCGGACTAAAGAAGAAGTGGAGGATTATCAAAAAAACCGAGATCCGATCCTTGGTCTCGGCCGTCTGATGATGGAAAACAAATGGGCCACCGAACTTGAGCTCAAGGCCTGGGATACAGAAGCCAAGGAGCTGTCGAAAAATGCTGAGGCTTTTGCCGACGCGTCACCTGAGCCTGCAGTTGAAGAACTTTGGGAACATGTGCTCGCACCCTAATTGAGAGGAAATGAAATATGGCGATCCTTACTTTTCGTGAAGCTCTCAATCAGGCGATAGCCGAAGAGATGACGCGCGATGCAAACGTATTTTTAATGGGCGAGGAAGTGGGCCTGTATAACGGTGCCTATAAGGTATCCAAGGGACTTTTGGATCAGTTCGGCCCCAAAAGAATTTGGGATGCTCCCATTTCTGAAGCCGGTTTCGCGGGACTCGGCATCGGCGCGGCCATGGTGGGCCTTAGACCCATCATTGAATTTATGACTTGGAACTTCGGCATTCAGGCCTTTGACCAGATCGTTAATCATGCGGCAAAAATGCTCTATATGTCGGGTGGTCAATTTAATATGCCCATCGTCTTCCGCGGTCCAAACGGGGCGGCGCACATGCTGGGCGCTCAACACAGTCAAGCCTATGAGGCGATGATCACCAATATTCCTGGCCTTAAGGTCGTGACCTGCTCGACTCCTTACGATGGCAAAGGACTTTTGAAGGCAGCCATACGCGATAACAATCCTGTGTTGTTTCTCGAAAGTGAAATGATGTATGGCCTTAAGGGTGAAGTTCCTGATGGCGACTATCTGATTCCTCTCGGCAAGGGCGATATCAAGCGCGAAGGCACCGATGTTACCCTCATCGCCTGGAATAAGGCTTTGCATAAGGCTACCGAAGCTGCGGAAGCTCTGGCTAAAGAAGGTATTTCGGCGGAAGTTCTCGATCCACGGACCTTACAGCCTCTTGACGAGGATCTTATTTTCGCTTCGGCCCGCAAGACGCATAGAGTTGTGATCATCGAAGAGTCGTGGAGCTTTGGTTCAGTTGGAGCGCAAATTTCTGATCGAATCCATAAAGAATGTTTCGACGATCTGGACGCGCCTGTGGCTCGTGTTACCAATGAGTTTGTTCCGATGCCTTATAACGAGGCGCAGGAGGACCGGGTCCTGCCCCAGGTCGACCGTATTGTGGCAGCTGCGAAAGAAGTCCTTTACATCAGGGGCTAATACTAGAAAAAGGAACTCGCGATGGCTGAAGTCATAGAAATGCCCAAGCTCAGTGACACCATGGAAGAAGGTGGCATTGCCTCTTGGTTAAAAAAAGAAGGCGACTTCATTGAAGAAGGTGAAGCCTTTGTTGAGATCGAAACGGATAAGGCGACGATGGAGTACAACTCTCCGGTCGAAGGTTATCTGCTCAAGATTTTAGTGCCGGCAGGTAAAGCCTGTCCACTCAATGAGCCTATCTGTATCGTTGGAGAAAAAGGCGAAAAGGCTGAGCTTTCGGCCGCAAAAAAGGCTCCCGGAGCCGCTCAAGCCCCAGCCGGCCAAGCAGCGGCAGGGGCTTCGAAGGCCACCCCTGCCGACCAAGCAGCGGCAGGGGCTTCGAAGGCCACCCCTGCCGACCAAG
>CAXSGP010000174.1:0-5006 GCA_964236955.1 uncultured Oligoflexus sp.
ATTGCCTGGCTTCGACGACCTCCTTGAGCTTTTTCAACTCCAGGTCAAGGTGTGGGACTATGAAATGAATTTCGATACAAATGATGATGAGTGAAAAGCATGATGAAAAGGCTGCAATAAACCTTTCGCCCAGCAAACCTTAAAGACAAAGGAGTAGCTCGCTTTCGGCATGCTTCATCACGGCAGCATAGACTGTAGCGGCGGGACCATGACTCCGTAAGTTCGGCCCATTCAAGACCACGCGGTTTACGCTGATAATGGCTTGCATCTAGCTTAGCACCACAATAGCTGCAGCCTTTGGCCTGCAGGGCTTTGCAGATATCTTCGTCATATGATTGGAGTATTTGAAAAAAACTTGAGTCTTCCAGGATATCTAGCATAAAACTTGCCAAGCTCGCATAGTTGATTGTTTTTACACAGCGAGATTTGACCTGCAGAGAGCTTGTTAGGCAAGATATTTGCGGGTTTCTTTTTGTTTGCAGCAGTCATTGTGATCAGAATGGTGGGTCAGGACCTGTAGATAACGTGAAGATCCAAATTGGCCAACCTAATTCGAATGTTTGCGGTAGGGTTCGCGCACCACCTTTTGGGGAAATGAATAAACGGCATTGAACCAAACTGGTGGGCCCCTTGAGACAGCATTGTGGAATCCGTGAAGAGGTTTTCCGTAAGTGTGGAATTCTCTGCAGACACGACTTCCGAGAAATCGGTATCAAGGATACCTGCCTCTAGAAGCGCTTTCCTGGAGGCATATTCTTCTTCAGTTACAGCCTGAGCTTCTGGAGCGATAGAAGGAGCCTGGAAGGATAGGCTTGTAGAGTCGGGCACCGAGGCGAACTCATTCCTAACGATAAAATATCGATGAGCAGGGGCGTCATCGCCAGAGCCTTCGCCGGTATCGCCTTCATCAGAGCCAGAGCCCGTATCTCCAGAACAAGCACCTGTGCTTCCTAAGCCGGTCTCTCCGCCAGCACCTTGGCCAGTGCCGGAACCTGTGTCCGCCTCTCCATCAACAACTTCTTGCAACGCAGCTATTTCGGCTGGAGTAGACGTAGAGCTGGAGCAACCTCCAGCGAAAAAAGCGGATAGAAGAACCAGTTTAAACATCATTTGAAAATACCCCCAGAGCTTCATTGCTCTCGAGGGAAGGATATCGCCTCTCGATTAGTGGAAATCACCACCAAAGGCAATGCTTTGGGGGAGGCGATGATCATTGCCTTTAGGTAGTTCTTCTCCAAAATCTTTTTTCCAAGATTTTTTCCCAGAAATTTAAAAGCCCCCGTGAGGAGCCTTGAAATCTTATGCATGTCGGAGAAGGATATTCTCTTTCTCAATGTCGTAGCCGGGGTCCAGGACTTCTTTCAACATTTCCGGATGCTTCGCGCAAAGCTTTAGCATCGACCATATACTAAAGGATGGAGTCTTCTTCTGTCCGCGGAGGTTGCTGATGTAAGGCGCTGAGATGCCGATGCGGATACCAATCTCGTCGTAGGACAGTCCGGAACGAGCTTTGATTATCTCAAGGAACTGGCTTGTCTGGTTACGGAGAGATTTCTCGATGGCCGCATCAGCTTCTGCCCCAGAGCCAGCCGCGGAGGCTTCTGCCTGGCAATGGTTACAACGCCAGACGTGAAAGTCTTCGGTCATGAACACCGCTGGAAAGTCTTTCCAGGGGCGATGCCAAACGCCATGAACATTCACAAGGGAAAATCCCTTATTGCTACATTCGCCACATCTTCTATTTGAAAAGTCCATATCAATGGCCTCACTTCTTCTTAGGTTTATAATGCTTTGCCGGTTCCAGAGTCATCGGGAGCGTATCGCCAGAGACAAGGTCTAAGGGCCTCTCGGCTGGGTGGAACGAGATGGAAGTCAGATACTTGCTCCCGGATTCATCTTCTATCACAAGCTTCACATACCAGTTGTGGCCTTCGTATTCTTTCAGACCATATTCATCAGCAACGACCAGGTCTGGAGCCGGGTTCATAACAACGCTCTTTGCGAAGTCTGTTGGTTCAAGCTTGAGCATACCCTGAAGAGCCATGTGCTCAGCTTCACCCTCTGTGCATTGATAGACGTGTATGACGTAATCGATGCTTCTGCTCTTGCCTGAGAACCAGATTTTTGTTTGGTCACCATTAAGAGCGTCTTTAACCAGGGCTTTAACATCGTCTAAACTGTGCTTCGCCATAGGTTTCCCAGTGAACCGCCCTCGTTATACGCCTATCGTATCGGCAAAATCAAGAAAAACTTAATACCAGGATAAGTAAACAGGTATATCTATCTGTTATTATTAGAGCACGAGGATTTGTTGGGGTCAAGTAGGCAGTATAGACCTTTTGGATTTACCACTAGATATCATTACGATTTCTTATGCCGCCATTGTGCGTAGACTTTATAGAATCCCACCCATCAGGAAACCCTGCCTCCACCCCGATAACCTATGGGTCTAATTCGATTGGGTGTGACGGTCCAGCAGTACCTTTATCTTCATCTTTTTTAAGTGGCTCGCCTGTATAAATGTTTTTACCTTCTTTTGCTCTCTGTTCTGCTACGGCCGCTCTTCCATAAAGCTGATCACAAGCTGCTGAACCACCCGCTTTACATGATTGCCAATCTTTGTGCTCTTGACGCAATTCAGCCTTACTACTTTCATCTCTTAGAATAAAATCTTTACCGGCTTTAGCACCGGCCTCTTCGCCGCTAATACCGAGATCAATTAGTATGCCTTTAAACACCTCTTTACCCAGTACCCAACCCACGCGGCCAATTTGAGCAGCTTGCCCTTTTTCCATCAACTCGTCATCGTTATAATCAATGCCACTGATAGGGCCAATTTTAGGCTTTTTATCCAAAGAAAATTCTTCTTCTTTATCGAAACCTAAATCTATTTTTTTACCTACACCTAGACAATCGAGAGCATGTGCGGCCGAGGGATTGATTTCTCTGAGCAGTTCAATTGCACCTTGAGCCGCTATACCGTCTTTATTTGCGGCTGCTTGATCAATGATTAATAGCAATTCCATCACCTTGTCAGACTTTTTATTGGTATCAAAAGAGTCCGAAAGAGTTTTATCTTCGACTTTCAGTTTCTCTTTTTCTTTCATGGCCTTTTCAAGAGCTTCTTTGGCTTTTTGAACTTCAGGGGTTAAAATTTTGTCTTTATTTTTCGGTGTATAATTCGCTTGGTTTTCGTCGGTGATAGCTCGCCCCAACAATTGACGGCACATCTTAGTGCGCTCTGAATCAGTGCAGTCATTTTCTCTTTGAAATATATTTTTCTGCTTTTTCTTGAATTTTAGTTGGAGCGCCGGTGGTAATTGTAAAAAGTCTTGTGCGGCTTTTCTTTTTGCTGCGTAAGTTGGTGATCGATAAGCATCAATAACCTGATCTGTGAAGCCTAACCCTTCAGGTGTGCCCTGGGCCGCTTTCAAACAACTTCGGCTAGCAGAGTAATCGTCGCCACCAATAAGAGCATTTTGCGCAGTGATCATCAGGTCAGCTTCTGGTTTCTCATTGCTTCCAAAACTTGAGAAAGAACCCGTGCCGTCTGGATCAAAGGTATGGATTGGAGTGCCGCCTCCCCAAAACTTAATCTTGCTAGGTAACGTGCCCTCACCTTCCGGCCCCTGCCCTTCCCATTCGGGAGCAACCGTGCTTGGTCCGCCAGTGCCCGGAATGCTTCCACCTGCTCCCACACCACCGAATTTTGGTAACCCCCCGCTACCGCCATCAAAGTCCGGTAGTCGGCCTGGATCGCCACCAGTCCCGATGCCGAACCCAGGGGTATGCGGGCCAATTGGGCCGAGGATGCCGCCGCTGGCATTGGCAGTACCGTCCAAATTTACCGTAATCACAGTTGCGGCCAACAATCTAAAGATTAAATCTCGAGTCATGCCTCTTCCTCCCGATTAAATTATGCCGCCTCATTGGACCATCAAATGTGAGTTTTACTGCAAGGCAGCTTCGTAGTCGTAATGTGGGATACATGGACTATGAAAAAGCAGGAAGAAACATCTAAAGGCGTTGTGTAATTGGCTTTCAGTTGATAGCCACAGAGAGCATTTTTTATATCAGCTGATAGCCACGTGAGGACAAAATGGGTCTAATTGACAGACTACAGGCCGTGATTGCAAGTTGGATCGGAGCACGCAAGGGCCGCACCCTCAAGCAGCTCTCTGAAGAAACTGAATTGAACTATGGCACTGTTAAAAATATTGCTGATGGCAAAACCGAACCAAATGGCGAGACAGTCCTTCGTCTGTTACTGCCTATCCTCCCGATCTCTGAAGTGCATGAAATAATAGGTGAGAATTTCCCTCACATGTCACCCTATTCAAAAGCTTTGAATGACCTCTCAATGGTGGTCTCTACTGCTCCTGATCTAACGGCTAAACATAACCGCGCCATTCTCGAACTAAGCTTCGGGAGCGTAACAGAGTCGGCTTTCGTTGTTCTGTTGGGATCGGATTGGAACAATGTCATTGATGACCTTGTTAACTCCGAGATATGTAAACGCAATGCTGGGCAGGTGGAGTTGACAAATAAAGATATTCACTTTCCGAAACAAAAATACGCTCACGATGTTCTCAATATTTTCTTGGCGAACTTGAACATTTCCGTGCCAGGGAACAAACTCGCAGTTCGTTCGAAGTCGTTAAACGCTGAAGGGGTCCGTAAAGCATACGCAGCGATCGCAAAGGCGGAAGCGGAATTGGAACAGATATTTGCCGACCAAAAACTTCATGGCGAAATCAAATTCGGTTCTTCACTTTTAACGACAATACTCTGAGGGAAGCATGAAAAATCTTATTTTATATTCGTCTTTGTTTTTTAGTACTTCTCTTTTCGCAGGCGGAAGCTGGGGTGGTGGCACTCCTCCGGCTATCAGTGAAACTATAGAATTAAGTGAAAGCGGCGTTGGCGGCAACGGCGGCCCTCCAGCACTTGCTGTTGGGTTGCAATCCAAACGAGACAAATCCAGAGCCTCGTTGCATCCACGATGA
>CAXSGP010000175.1:0-5001 GCA_964236955.1 uncultured Oligoflexus sp.
CAAGCGAAAATTCGGACGCCTTAAAAGCGTGGCTCGATACCCAATTCGTAAAATAGGAATAAAACATGAAGCTTAAAATATTTGCCGTCGTCACTCTTCTATACTCGGCCTCCGCGTTTGCGCAGGACAACCTGATATCCTGCGGCACGAGCGCGGGGTTCCTCTTCAGATGTGCGATCCCCACTACAACCTCGTTGCTCTCGGCCCAGTCGGTAGAGTCCAACTACTCCCTTTCCTATCAAATGACTTGCAACCGTAACTACCCGGGCCCCGTGGCATCGCGCCTACGGGTAAGCTTGTCGGACGGAACGCCCTTCGTTTTGAATTACAACGACACGAAGCAGAACACGGTTGTGGGGACCGGCAAGGGTGAGTTGACTCTCGTTGATTCATTCCCTAAAGAATTGGCGGGCTTGAAATATCAAGACTGCTCGTTGAAGATCTGGGACGTGAAGGCGTCGCCTTCGGCCAAGGTTGTGGAGGCGTGGAAGGCTGAAAAAGCCTCGCTGGAATCCCAGATTGCGCTTGCGGCTGCGGCGAGAGACGCAAATCAAAGCCTCGCGGTCTTGGAGGCAAGCCTGAGCGTCTACTCCAAGTTCATGGATAGCGTCCTCGCTACCCACCTCTCCGAGAACGATCTGCTAGCGGCAATCGCTGACCTAAAATCGTGCGCCACTGCTGGCGACGATCCAGTGACTTGCGACCGGACGATCGACAAACTAGCGTCTGCCACGTCGCTCTTCGAAACCGCTGAGATCGCTCAATTGACCACCTTACAAGCTGTTCTGAATCGGGTTAACTTCTCCGCGATCACTTGCCCCCTCGATCAAGATTGCGCGAAGGCTATCATTAAGAAATATCTGTCGGACGATGACATCGCGCTTCTCGCAAAAGCGAGGGACCAGCTCAACAACACCCAGGGAGCGAGCGATAAGGCTACCGCATTTGGGAGACAGGTCGAAGTTCTTCAATCGCAACTGGACGCGCTGAAAGAAAAAAGCAAAGGCTCTATCCAATGGTGAAATTTCTTCGAGCATTCGCTCTCGCCGGCTTGGTCGCTGGTAGTGGTCAGGCCGCGTGTCCCGACGCGATTCTCAATAAAACCTGCACGGACGATCACGTAGGTGCTCGTCGCGCTTGCCTTGCTGACCTTAAGCGCCAGCTCAGCGCGTGCATTCCGGCCAGTGATGCCACGATTAAGGGTGCGGATAGGAAAGTGACGGACGCGATGAAGGCCAAACGCGACGCCGCATTGGGAGCTTTAGAGGCCGACAAGGGCGAAAGTATCGAAGACGGGCGGAAGGTCGACTCGGCATTTAACAGCTTTCAATCGACCATTTCAGATATCAAATCAGAATACGCATCATTCACCAAGGAGTTCTTCCAGGACTATAAGGCCAACGAAAACACATCTTCGGCCAAGCTCGAAAAAATCGCCAAAAGGCTCAATGCTGACACTATCGGCGATCTCGTCGAAGCTCAGTACGCAGCCATCGATGTCGCACGAACTGAGCAAGATCTCGCCTTTCAGAACGTTGGCCACATAAACCTGCTGACCTTCAAGGCTCATTACCTCGAAGACGGCCTAGGTAAAGAGTTCGTTGGGCTAGAAAGCTATCTCAAAGCTAAAAACCTCGCGGACTTCGAACATCCGTTCGACGAGATCTTGCCATCACTCGACAAGATGGCGTCTTACGTCCAGCAGCGACGTCAGCGTTACCAAAAAATGGCCGCTGACCTCGACCAAGCGTTCGTCGTCCGTCTTGAGGCCGTGAAGCTAAAGAACGTCGATGCAGCCATCGGTGACAGCCTTAAGCTTGCTGCGGCCCTGAACGCGTCGGCTCAATTCATGGGTGAGGTCGAAGACGCTCGTGTCGCGGCCTTCGCCACCCCCCCGAAATCGTCTATCTATGGTGTCCCCCCGTATGGACCCCAGTACCTCGCATTGCAAAAGTTCTACGCCTACAGCACGATCTGCGGCAGCCAAAACACTCCCAGTTGGGCAAAGTCGGGATGCCTGCGGTACGCACAGTATGCAGACAATGCTAAGCGCCTCTACATCGGTGTCGGGCTCTCGCAGTCTTGCATCCAGAATATCCCAGCAATCATGGCTGTTAATCCTCAAATCCCCGACAGCCTGTTCACGCGCATGAAGGATCTCCACGCCCAGAAGAAATTCCCAGACGTAATTGCTCTGTATGACAGCATCCTCAAAATCGAGCGTAAACCATGATCAAGAAGATATTTATCCTCCTTTCGCTCCTGTTTACATCAAGCTCGGTCTTTGCCGGAGTCAGCGGCAAGGACTGCGGAACAGAAGGACTGTTCGTCAGAATCGACGCGACTGTTCATTCAGACGATGAAACGAGTTTATGCATTGACAAGGCCCATAATCAATTCTTGAGCGTTAACGGGGTGGGTATACCATTTGAAGAGGTAGGGTTTGCCTACCAATACTGCACGAGCGGCGGACAAAAGCCGGGCGGATATCAATACGATGCCTGTATTCCTAAGTCTATTGTGAAGGTCACGGGCGATAACCTCTTTCAGTTCGGGATTTGCAATGGCTTTGAGGGGGGAATAAGCTGCACGTCGAATGCGATGGTCAATCAAGAGTCCCTGGTCTACATCGTAACTGCCGGGGGCCGGTCAGTACCGCTGTTCCGTCTCGCTCGCGTTGGCGAGGGTGCAACATATAGCGGAAAATGCCGGACTGGGTCTGGGACTATCAGTGAAACAGGCAGTTGTCTTGGGAATATCCGCAGTGAAGACATTATACCTGAGATCGTCCAGGAGATAGCGAATATCTCGGGTCAAGTCAGCCAACTTCAAAATCAAGGTCGGCAGCTTAGCCAAGCCGAGAAGAACAAGTTCGACGCTTTGGATAAAGCGCTTCAAGCTATTCAAAACAAGAGCTTCGACAAACTCACGGTTGACGACCTGGCTGCTTTCCAAGAAGCTCGGGACATTCTTCTTGATGGCAAAAAACAGTCGGGCGAACTTTTGGCGGCCATCAATAGCAAAATCGAGGAGATTCGTAAACGGCTAACTCAAATCAAGGCCGATGTCTCTAATCAACTGGGGGATCTTGGGGTAGATCTTCAGAACGACGACTCCTACAAAGACTCGATCTCTTTTGAAATCCCTCCTGTGAACTTCGGTGCCCTGCCAGCGGAAGATACCTTCGACGAGAAGGATTCCATCTTTTGGATTCTCGACAATAGCACTGTTGCATCCCTTAGCGATTCGTGGACTAAGGGGGATCGAAGGCGCTTTCTTGAGACGGTGGCGGCGTGGGCAGATAAGAACGATTCTTTGTATGTTCGCTATAGCGCGATGCTCCTGGCGTCAGCAAAAAAGCAGCAGGCCTACATCAATGCAAATCAGTATATGGATGGGTTTCTCTACGGGACTGCCGATGGCAAGGGCTACCTTAACCGCAACATGTGGTTCAAGGATTCTCCGGTCGCCCCCGAGCTGATATCGGCAATCGAAGACCTTCTGGCCAAGGACGCCAACGATCCGTTTGCTCAGAAGCTCAAGAAAGCCCTTATTACCTACTCCGGCCAACTCGACCAGAAGCAGACCAGCCTGATCGGGTTCACCTATACAATGGTGAAGTTCTTCGATGCCTACAGGGCAGCTTATGAGGCAGCGATAGCCAATGGAGGCGTCTTAGGGTCGTCCGCCAAGCCCAATGACCTCTGGCTGGTTTCGGCTAAGGCCAATCTTGAAAACATGAAGCAGGAAGTTTTGAACTCCGTTCAATGGGGTGTCGATACTTATATCGCGACGTCGCCCGCTTCGCCCGTGTTCTCTCTATGCGAGTTGATCACGCATCGTAAGCACTGCGATTTTAACAATCCTAGGGAGTCGTACAGTTTCTTAGATAATTTTGGGCGGGTCATTGACGCTGTGCCCGCGATGGCAATAGTTCCCATTGTGAAGAGCATGAAGGGTTTGAACTTAGCTCAGTACAAGATCTTCGATGTGGCTGCCGAGGAGCCACTTGATGTTATTTCAGAAGCTGACCGAATCGGGGCGATTGAGAAATCCGCCAAGATCACTCAAGATCTTATAAAGAAAAGTCCAGCACTTGCGGACCCTCGAACAGGCGTTAGGGTTCTACTCAGCTATTTTCATGACGGGGCAAGCTTTATCATTCCCCAGGCGGCTTACGAAAATCTGATTTTGGGAAAACCAGTAACACATCTATTCGGCTATCCCGATGGACTGTTCATTTCAACCCCTGAGGCAATCCGTGGCATTTTAAAAGAAAGTGGTGGAAGCAAAGCATTCATTAAGCAAAAACTTTCTATCAAACCGGCTGATTGGCCTGGCGATTTGTATTTGGTCGAAGTCGCATCTCCTTTAGAGTACAATATCAGGCTTCCTTCAGGCTTTGAGACGGGCGCCAATGATCAATTTAAATGGGGTGGATTCACAAAAGGCGGAATTCCAGAAGCTGTGACAGATTCGATCCCAATTTCGAGACTAAAAATAACTAAGTTGGACGTTCAATGAAAACAGAGGGGTTGGTTAAAGTAACCGAAAAACAAAGCACTTATATTTTGTTTAAAGCCGAAAACGGCGGATATATTTTTCTTGTTTTTTGCGGTGGGATCGCCGTCGTGGATAGAACAATTCAGTTGAACAGTGAAGAAATTTCGAATTTTCAATCCGACGGAGAGTATTTTCTGGACCAACTTCGCCGAGATATCTGTCGGGATTATGAAAAATATGAGCCTCGCTTAATAACGTCGCCATAGCAGATTTGGCTGGATTGGCCCAAAATGTCGGCAGAGATCCTGATGGACATCTTGCGTATAGCGACCAAGAGAGCTAATCGTCAGGTGGCCCTGGGGGCCTTCGCTCCCAGGGCTGCTATAGATCCCTAATCCCAAATAGTTAAATCAGTCGAGATGACAAAATCAAGTCCGGGCGCTGTTTACCGGGCAAACATCAGTTTCGCCCGTTTGGTGAAGATTTCAATTTTTTTAA
>CAXSGP010000176.1:0-4744 GCA_964236955.1 uncultured Oligoflexus sp.
GAAAAAAGCGGAGTTTATTCCCCATCAATGAGCATTTTTTTCTGCCAATGAAACCCAGCCATCGCCATTTCCGGACAGACACTAGCTTGTCTATTTTCCGCCGAATTTACCTTGATACGAATTCGAGACAGGTTGTTATTATAGCTAAGACCTTCTGAGCTTTATTATTCCTCGCGGCTGGGGTCCCTTTTGCTGGGACTCTTTAGGGTCGTTTCGCCAAACGCATCGATTGAACGATCAAAGAAACGTCATTGCCTGATTTGAATTTGAATTGGACAGCTTTGATTTCCTGATCAGTGACTCCAAAATCGCTTAGCTCAAAACGGGCAGTTTGATAAAGTATGGGGACATATTGGAAGCTGACCACAATTTTTCCCGCAGATTCGGTATAGACGCCCGCTTTTTGAAAGTAGTTCGAGTACCAATTGCCGAGGGCGATATAGTCCTGAATGTTGACGGTTGATGTTACAGTGCCATCACCAAGAACCAAAGCCACTTCAAACGTTTCATCCACAGGCTCGGCAGGACAGTCAAGCACAATATCCTTTATGAAATGATTGCAGCTCTTTTTTACAGCCATCGCCATATCCAAAGTCCAATAGCCGGATGCCGACTGAAGCTCAGAAAAGGGCAGGACCACTGTTTGCCCTTCACTATTCCCTTTGCCGACAATGGCGATGGCGGGACGTATTAAACTTCCTTCTGCAAGTTCTGCCCGATATTTTCGCAGCGAACTGTGAATTAAACCTTGATAGGCCTGTAATCCTAGCGTCAATGATTCGATCTGTTTGGCGATATGGTCTTTAAGTGTCAGAACCGAGAGCTCACCTTCGATCGATGTGTCGGAGAGTGAAGATTCTGGATTAAAGACCAGCTTGCTAGCTGTGGCCAAAAAATACTCACGACTGCTGGTGCTTAGCTCAGCTAATTGATCGGGCATTCGGTACTGAGGGTCAAAGATGTGAGCCAGCTGCTGATCCGCTTTGCTACCGAGGTGACCGCGGAAGAAAGCCATCATGAGACCTTTTTCAACAGTGATTTGTGTCTCCGAGCCAACCAGTTGGGCACGCGCCTGAGCATCGAGATAAGTGTAGGGCGGCGGCAGACGATCGGCATTGACGTTCCATAGGGGGGTTTGATTGCCTACACAAATATGGGGGGCGTCCGATACCTGCCATTCGCTATTAAAGAAGTTATGGTTGGCGCCCCAAAGGGTAAAAACTGATTTTGGATAACCATCATTCATATTTTTAAGCATGCGTTCGAATGGCCTGACTCCCGAAAAATCCGCAACATCATAATCGCAGCCGGGGATCAAAACGTTCCAGGCAACACCTGCGGCTTCAATTTTATCGCGACCCCCATTGGTGCCGACATCGACTGGACCAATTTCAAAAATACCTAGAAATTTTAGACCAGGAATACGGTCTTTCCATTTGCTGGCTGAGGGTTCAGTTGTAAAAAGATTATAGGCAAAACGAACCCCTTCGCCCCCACGGGAATGGCCCATCAAGCCCACTTTGCTGAGGTCGAGCTTATGGGTGAGGTCCAAACCCTCAGCTTTGATGAAGTCGTTTTTTCCTTCGCGAGACCATTTGGCCAGTTCTTCGATATGACGAAGAACCAAATTGCCCCGGGCCAGGACGTAGCTCGAGTCGATGGCGTTATATATCGTCTGGCCGGTGATTCCGCGGTTAGCATTGATTGATGCCACGGCATAACCCCAAGAGGCAAGCAGGCGGGCGCTGGCATCGTAGCCGCGATAGCTCGGAGCTTCGATCGTTCCCACAGGACAGCTGCTACTATTGGTGAATAGCACACTTTGGTCAACGCGCGGATTGCCTGGACCCGTTACGGTTCCGCAGGTTTGGTGATTGCCGTGCAGAAACACGACAAGGGGGAATGGACCGTTGCCTTGCGGCAGATAGATGCGACCTCTGACATCAGTCTTAAAATTATTTGCATTCGAAAGCGTGATGATGTCTTCATCGTAGTAGGCGCCGGAACTATATTCATATTCGGCAATTTCAAAAGGCCCTAGCTTCAAAATATCGAAATTCTTTAAACTGTCATCGACTATTTTTATTTCTGAAGGCGCTGGAATCTTTAAGGCGGGAGAGCAGGAGGAAACGAATAGACCGAGTGTCAAAGATATATAAAGGAATTTGCCCATAATTTCTCCAAGTGTAAGTTTTATCTTGATCTTATAGCATTGGAAGTAATCTATAAGTCGCAATTAGTCCATTCGTATTTATCGAAATTCGGCTCATTTCGTATCGTTTTCAGGATTTTATGCTAGGGGCCGCAAGGAAAAGCAAACTCATTCTTTGGCTAAAGTAGCAGATCTTGATCTAGGCAGGTCTTCGCGAATTTTAATTGCGGATGTGGGAGTTTGAGAAAGAACCTTCCGCCATGTCCCGAGCCCGGCACATGGCGATTTCATTTCTGTAAGAATTAAGTGGTTAAGGAGACATCATAAGACCAAGGTCTTATGGACTTATCGCTTTCGAAAGAACGCCGTTATATTCATAGGCTCCGATGTCAAAGGGTCCTGAATCCGGTCGGGAATGATAGTCTAAATCAAAGGTCACCCCTAATGAAGTCACGTTCAAGCCGCTATCTATAGCTGGAGAATTGGGTGCCAATCTATAGTCGCCGTCATCAAAGAGACCATCAGGGATAGTTAGTGCCGTAAGGTTATTGGAAGTATCAGTAGCGGGCGGATTGGTATTGATTATAAATAGACCGGTGGGAGCTATGATAATGTTATTATTGAATCGATTTCCGGTATTCGCATGATACATAGCGATCCCCGCTCGAGCGGGATTGATGATAGTGTTGTTAAGAATATGATGTTTTGCCTCGGGAATTGGATTTTGATTTCTGTTTATTTGAATTCCGCTTTTATTACCAATTCCCGCGTTTACAATCAGATTATTGAATATTCTAGAGCTCGCGGCTTGAGAATAGATGCCGTTTCCAGGACCGGATCTAAGGTCTGCGCTGAGAGGTAGAATTTTATTATTGAATACATCGCAGATTACATCGTTGCTTAATTGCAAGCCTTGAATTTGTACTCCATAGTTTCGAGTGGCATAATTGGTGATTATGTTATTATAAACAGCTCCGTCCTTGATATTGGCCGAAATCTGTATTCCGTCCCATCCTGTGTTTTCAACCCTATTATTGTAAATTTTCGTGCCTTCCAAGGGCCCTGAATAACCAGGCTCGGAGCCGGCCGTACAGGAAAGTGTTCGCATAGGATATCCTGTGGAACCAATATAAAATCCTTCACCGCCTGTATGATGAACATAGTTATCGTGAATGATAGTATTCTTCTGTACAAACCAACTCACATTGGGTCGATTGCAAGTGGGTTCAGTTTTACTCATAATTCCCGCAAATCCTGTATTGCCGACTTCAAAATGATCGGCTTCAAAGTCAGTGCTGAACTCTCCTATCGTCAAACCGCTGCTTGAACCGCTTTTTTCAATTTTTATGCCATAGTGGATTTCGCTGTCGCCACTTCCTGATACTCTAAAGAATTCACTGTGACGGATATCAAAGGCTGGATATTGCCCGCCGCCTCTGATGATAACCTGTCCGCCGCAATTGGTCATCAGTATGCGCTTATCGGCATTGCCTACAATGTTTTCCATCCGAAAGCGTCCCTCATAAATACCACCCATGAGGCAAATTTTCTGACCAGGCGTGATTTTTGCGGCATTAAAGTTTAAGTATCCGGAGGTCATATCAGAGGGTTTTATTATATGGTCACAACTGCATTCTGTTTGGGCCTTTGCGTTTACAGAAAACGTCAAGAGCATGCCTAAAAATAGAAATTTAAGAAATTCAGTTCGGAATAAAATGCTTGGAGAAATGATGTTGTCTTTATGCTGAAATAAACACTTCATAGGCACCTCGTAAGCAGATTTATAAAGGCAGGTTCTTGACAAACATACTCTGTGAGGATGGCAAGGATTCATAAAAAATTCATAAACATGGAGACAAAGCCTTGGCGGGGTGGGAAAAGAATAAAAATGCAGATTTTGTTTGGCTATGGGCACACCAGAGCGGAAAATATCAGTTTTTTGATGTTTGCAGGGAGTGCTGGGCCGTTCCCCATAAAAAGGAAGAAAATATTTCATATATAATGATCCTGAGGTATTCAAGCTTATGCCCGATCTCTCATCGGCTTCGAGATTCGCTTCCAAGCCCTCTTCAAGGAATACATGAGCGACGTTTCTGACTGTTTTGGGATCGACAGGCAGGATCTTTGAGATCAATCCCGATGTCATGCCGTTATAAAGGCAGCTTAGAATGTTAGACAATGGGATTGAAATCAGGAGAATATGTGGGGAGCTTGAAGGGTGTGTCTCTCTTCTTCTTGTATCAGCAGCAGATGAGAACCTGTCAAGGTCAATAACGTCTTGAGGAAATTGATGTATGAAGCAGAGTTGAGTTTCTCATCGATGACTTCGTAGAAAGTACGGCCTGTTTCGTGTTCAACAAGACCAAAAACCTTGACCGACTTTATCATCCCTTTAGTCTTAACGATGGGCTGTTTGTCTCTGGGTGGCCAGGTATATGACAAACTTCCCCCATCGCTAAAGATGCCTCATCGCCAAACAAAATCTTTCCTCTCAAACGGTTAGCCTTTCTCAGAATCTATGGCCAAGTCACGGTGAGCCATTGGTTTCCAGTCAAGGACGATTTTTGAGTCGCTTCGAATTTAGCTTTTTGA
>CAXSGP010000177.1:0-4657 GCA_964236955.1 uncultured Oligoflexus sp.
AGAAATAGGCCCATCGCAGGTCTGTCAAGCTATGCAGGTTTTCGACGGCCCACATCTAATCTCAATCTGCTCCGACTTCACGATTGATCTTTTTGCTTAATTAGAGCAAGGTCCGCCTCTGATTTTCTATCGCATGACTCGGTGAATTCCGGTGCAAATCCGGTGCTGTCCCGCAACTGTAAGCCTTCAAGGTAAGCCAGATCCCGACCGTGCGCAAAACAACCCGCGGAGGTATGAATCGTGTTTTTGATGCTTTTTCTCGCATCTATGGAATCTGCTCCTATTGCCCCCGAACACATAGATGTGTTTGGCAAACGCGCGTCATGGCTCGAAAGCAAAGAGACGGCGAGCGAGGGTACCGTCAACAAGGAAAAACTTGCTGAGCGCCCGATTTTGCGGCCTGCAGAGGTTTTGGAATCCGTTCCAGGCATGATTACGACGCAGCATAGTGGCTCAGGCAAGGCCAACCAGTATTTTCTCCGAGGTTTCAATTTAGATCACGGGACCGACTTTGCGACCTTTGTTGACGGTATTCCAACTAATATGCCGACCCATGGGCATGGTCAGGGATACAATGACCTCAACTTTCTCATCCCAGAGACGCTCGATTCACTCGACTATGCAAAAGGCCCTTATAGCGTCAAATATGGTGATTTTAGTAACGCTGGGGGAGCAAATTTACATACCTCGGACCGCTATGATCACGCTCTGGCAAAGTATACACTTGGTTCCTACGGTTACAACCGTATGCTCATCCTTGATTCGATCGAGCTGGGCACCAATTCTGTACTGAGTTTTGCGATCGATGGTACGCGCTATAGAGGCCCCTGGACGGACGTTCATGAAAATCTGGAAAAAGCGATAAGTCAGGTGAAGTTTGTTCGGGCGACGGAGCACAGCAAATTCAAGCTCGCGTTAAATACCTACTCCGGTCATTGGAACTCAACCAATGAAGTGCCGAAGCGGGCTGTCGATAGCGGCATGATTACTGAGACCGGTGCAATTGATCGCGATAACGGTGGCAAGACGCATCGTCTTAGTCTGTCGATGATCTATGAAGCACGGATCGTCGACATGGATTGGGAGCTTTTGATTTATGGCGTTGATTACGGCCTGAACCTTTGGTCCGATCCCACTTATTTCGTCAACGATCCTGTCAATGGTGATCAATTCGAACAATATGACAAGCGCAGTGTGCTTGGCGGCAAACTGCACGTTGCAAAAAAACTGGAAATCGCAGGCTTGAATCACATCATACGGGCAGGTTTGCAGCAACGCAGCGATAATATCTATAACGTTGGCCTGGCTTCAACTCAGCGGCGGCAGCGTCTAGCGACCAAGGCCTTAAATAGAGTTCAAGAATCGTCCACTGGCATTTTTCTAGAGGATGAACTGCAATGGGCAAGCTTTTTTCGTACCGTAATTGGTGTCCGCCACGACCTCGTCACATTCACCAATAGGGATAAATTGCTGGCACAAGAGGCAGAAAAATCCGCAGCGATCACAAGCCCGAAAGCATCTGTGGTTTTCGAGCCGGTGAAAGGTTTGAGTTTCTTCGCGAACGCCGGTCAGAGCTTTCATTCCAACGATGCGAGGGGCGTTGCCGTCGTCGCCAATTCTGGTCTTACGCCAGCACCTGCGCTGGTTCCCGCTCGCGGTTATGAACTGGGTGGAAGCTGGGAGCCCAATGACCTTATCCGAAGTTCCATTGCTTTTTGGCAGATGAAACTTGATTCTGAATTACTGTTCATAGGCGATTCAGGAACAACCGAACCCAGTCGCGCAAGTTTAAGACAAGGCATCGACTGGATGATGGAATACGCTCCACGCACTTTTTTTCATACCGATCTTGAGGTATCGAAAGCAGAAGCGAAATATACAATTGATCCAGATGGCGAAGGCAAATTGGTCGAAGGTGCCTTGCCACTCGTTGTCGCCTGGGGAGCTGGCAGCCAACTCAATCAGGAATGGTCTTTGAGTGGACGCCTTCGGCACTTTGGCAAGCGGCATTTAACTGCCGATGACAAACACCGCTCCAAGGATAGTTCGGTTGTCAATCTGCGTGCCGCATATCAACCTGATTCCTGGGAATTCGCCTTGGACGCATTAAACGCGTTGGATTCCAAGGATCACGATATCGACTATTACTTTAAATCCCAACTGCCGGGGGAAACCGAGCCAGTTGCTGATTTGCATTTCCATCCGGAAGAACCTCGCTCGTTTCGTCTTTCAGCCGGACGTCGTTTTTAAGGCCTAAACAGGTCACTCAATTACCCTTGTGAGCATAAAGAGGTGAGGCTAAGCCTTACCTCTTTTTTTGCGACCTCGTGTCGAGGGGCTAAAGTCTTAAGTCATCCCCATGCGTGACCCCGCCGAGACCATTGAGCGGGATCTGATGGAAAAGACACAACGGCTAACGATCTAATTTAGTATCCAAAATATTCTTTGGTCAAAGAGTGTGCGAAAACCATCCTTGCACACTGCGGCACGGGAAAACCAATAGAGTGCGTAGCAGACAGGATGGCCTGTAAATTTTACCTCCCTTGCCCGATTGTCTAAGCCCTTGCCAGTAGCCGACCAAAGACAAAACAAAGACTTACAAATTTCTGATTCTACTTGTTGATATGTAACTGAAATTACATTAATATATCAATATTGGACTTAAATAGTTCACTTTTTGCAAACAATTGCCGAGGAGTATATGTGGCTCGGAAGAGGGTTAAGACATCAACCGATGCGGTAATCCCTCCGGCAAAGGTCCAGATAGACGGGATTATAAAAGACACTTACCGCCTGGAACTTCCCATCATACCCACAGGGCATGCGAAAAAGCGGCTCCAGCGCCGGGAAGTAAGCTTGCAGGACATTCGGCAGGTCCTGACCCGAAGCGGAAGCCGCGCCAGCGAACATGACAAGTTTCACACGCATGATGAAGCCGGAAACGAGATAAACCGCTGGTCTTATGGGTTTGTAGGTCGAACTACAGATAAAAGGAAGCTTCGAGTCTGTGTTTCTGTCGTAGAAAAACCTGACCGAACGATCTTGATTGTCACCGTCTGCGATGAAGAATAACCCTTTATTTGATGGTATTTTCCATGAAAAAATCGATAAATAAAACAGTTAAAATTAATTATTTTGGATTTCCAATAGTCATTATAGATTGCCCGCACATCGAAATCGATGGACAGTTGGAGCCCTCTATTAACTATATCAAACTCGAACACATGCTTTTCGAAGCTATACCCCATAAGCCTTCTAGACTGAACGGAGCAGAGATAAAATTCATTCGAAATTATATGAATAAGACGCAAAAACAATTCTCAGAATGGTTGATTGGCACCAAAACACCTTCTGCAATTTCGATTTGGGAAACGTGTGACCTTGAGCCAACCAATATGGAAATTGCTGATGAAATGTCACTCCGACTTCAGTTGATCGATCACATCAACCAGAAAAAACGCAGGTCAAATATTAATCTGCATGAAACGCTGCAACGTCTAACGATCTCGATTAGATGCAAAAAACAAGAGAAAGATATTGCTGTGGATGCCATCAATTACACGCCTGTCCCAGGGTACGGGCTCTATCCACAATCCATAGAGCAACACATCAACTAACGCGAGTGGCAAATATTCCGCTTGCAAGGATATCGGTTTCACACTTTAAAAATCGATCTTTTGATGGTCTTCTTTAGGTTTTTTGTCATCTTTTTTGCCGCGACATGGGAAACTTTCTCTACGACCTTTTCCACTCTTTTAGCACCTTTACCCGCTCGCGCTAGTAATTGGTCCATTTTTTCTCGGGGTGAAAGCTTCATGATTTCTTCTTTACTGCGCCCCGTCTGTGATGTCTCTCTGATGCCAGACCTTGCCAAAGTCGTGGCCAGCAATTCCTCAAAGGCCCTACTATATTCAGCCTGACGCTTCGCTTTAGGCAAATTTTTAAGATAAGACAAAGTCTGGTCGGATAAATCCCCTAAGATTTCTTTATTGGCAACCATCTGTGAAAAACCCCTGGAGCGGGATAGGGCCACATAAAGCATTTCGCGGTTAAAAGTGTTTGAGTCAATAAGGACAAAGGCCCGATCAACAGTCATCCCTTGCGATTTATGTGCTGTCACCGCATAGCCGTGGCGAAAGCCCTTGAAGGTATTGGTATTGAGTCTGATGGTCACGACCTTCCCCTTACCCAGATCCTTGGCCAAATGAAGCGTCTTGCCTTCGATAGCGGTTACCTTTACGATATCGTTATTATAGATGCCGGCGTTTCTTTTATTCGCAGTAAAAGCGATATAATCTCCAACCGAGACCTCAATTTTTCCATGTTTCGCATCAAATACTTTGCCCTCTAAAAGTGTCCCATTAGCTTTCAAATATTCACGAGCATCGGCATTTAACTTATTGACTGTCTCATTCGTAGTGTGAATTTGCGAGTTAATTGCGGACACTTTGATCACTCTGAGCTGCTGGACTGTAACAGGAATTTTTACCCCATGAACGCAGCTAATATCAGGCAGGGTTGACATTTTCAGCTGCGTTCATGGGGTTTTATAGGAAAACTATAGAACTCAACGCTACACATTTGACTCACAATTGGGCCAGCAGGCTGTGTGACAATATCTTTGCAAATTCCCTGCATTTACTATGAACACTCACAT
>CAXSGP010000178.1:0-3465 GCA_964236955.1 uncultured Oligoflexus sp.
AAAATAGTGACGGGACATACTTCAGCTCCAGCCCCCGAAAAGCTAAGCCCTGAATGTTTGCTTTCTAATTCGTACGCATCTAAAAGCCCAGGGCCAGCAATATGCTTGTCATTGCACCAAAGATCACCAATGGTCGCTCCAATTCGAACGAAATGTCCACGTGCTGCAGCAGTCATAAAAAAGATCGAGAGAAACCGCTTGAAGGCGGTCATTTGCAACGTAACAAAATTGGGGTCAATTTCCTCAAAATGGCAATAGAAAACCGCTGAATCGCTGAAAATATAGGATTTGATCGGCTGGGATAGGCTCTTCTGTCCAAAAAATTCTCCTTCCAACACGCCCTTTGCATAAACTTCAGCTTGGTCAATTAGGTTGAAATATTCTTGAAGAATCTTTGGCTCGTTTATTCTGGCCTTAGTTCCCAATGCATCTACGAAAGCGATAAGATGCTTTGATATTTTACGGTGTATGACATGGCATGATTCCTTTGGTTTAGCCTATTAACGTTCTCGGAATTTCCTGCGACTCAGAAAGAGCTAGTCGAACGGCTTTATTCGATAATTAATGCTTAGGCAGAATGAAATTATGAGGGTATTAACTTCATGAGCCTGTATAACGTGGGAATGCAGAAGTTTTTTCAAACCTCCCAGGTCACCCTAGGAAAGTTAGGCATTTTTACGTCGCAAATTCTGAGGATATTCCTCGGTAGGTATAACCCATGCTGCGCTCAGACTGCTTTGTCTGCGAGCTTTTAAAAACCTAAGGTTCGTAAGCTCAAAATGCGGTATCTGCGGGATGGCGGATTTGTTATCGGACAGGTTCGTGACACGAGTGCTTGCAAATGGAAAGGATGATATCGATGAAACCTATTTTTACCGCAACCCTCTCGGCGAGTAGTCTGGCGCTTTCGCAGTCTGCCTACGCCTTTCAAAGTATCTATATCGTTCGCCATGCGGAAAAGCGCGATGCAAGTTCCAAAGACCCTGAGCTGAGTGTCGAGGGTCAGGCGCGCGCTGCAAATTTAGCCAAAGCGTTGCGTGACAGCGAGATCACCGCCATTTATACGAGCGAATATCTCCGTACCCAAAAGACTGCGCCCCCTCGCCGAACATTTGAAAATCAAAGCGAAGGCGATCAACGATACCGCCAAGCTCATCAAGGCGCTACAAGACGATAGCTTCCCCAAGTCGGCGCATGTGGTCGGCCACAACAACACCGTTCCCGATATCATCAAGGTTTTTGGTGCTGAGCAAAAGATTGAATTGGGCGAAAACGATTACGATCGACTCTATATTCTTATCCCACAAAAGGCTGGCAAGACTGTGCTCAATCTGATCCGCTATTGATAAGCCTGAGGTGCCTATGGGATAAATAGGGCCTGAGGGGGCAATGTTTCCCCTTTGGACAGTTGGATGCCGGGCACCTTGGTCTTTATTCGAGGTGATAAGAAAGAGAGTTTCGAGTGAAATGGGAAAAAAGAAAGCTGCACAGTCTGCTTCTCGAAACATTGAAATCCGAACTTAACGCGACACTCAGAGCGACTGAAACAGCCAAGGAAGGCGCGACGCATGAAGATGTCGTTGCCAAAAGCAAGTACGACACGCACGGCCTTGAGCTTTCCTATCTTGCCGGTTCTCAGTTTGAACGCGCCCGTCTCGTCGAGTCCAAAATCGCCATTTTAGAAAACAGCCTCTTCTCGGACTTTAGTGAAATCGATCCGATTGATGTCGGGGCCTTGGTCTTTTTAAACGGCAAAGCTCCGAAGGCGCAGGCTCATCTGATTTCCAATATCGCGGCTGGCCTCGATCTCAATTTTCAAGACGAAAAAAAATTGGTCATCTTTCCCGATTCCCCTTTGGGCAAATCTCTGATCGGGCTCACGCAGGGCGATACGATCGATTCCAAGGAACGTCAAAAGAATTCTTATGAGTTCATCAGTGTTTATTGATCCTGCTGGGGAAGGTACAACGGATGCCTCAAAGCTTTATCACAAGGAACCCAAAGTTCTTCACCCTATGGCGGCATTTGGCAGTGTTAGCAGCCTCACTGAATGCATACGCATCAATCGGCTCGAACACAGACTCAAGCCTCTGGTAGCCTTTCCTCATAAGCACGACTTTTATCAGCTCCTCCTTGTCAGTCATGGTGAGGGCGAGCATGAGATTGATTTCGAAATCTTTCGGGTGCATAAGGCCGCCCTTTTTGTTATACGACCAGGCCAAGTGCATACCTGGGAGTTAAGCCCTAAAAGCCGGGGCCTGGTGATTGAATTCAATGCGGAGACTCTTCATTCCAAAGATCCCCGCTGGCAAGGGCTATCTCAAATTTTGACGCAAGCTCCGCCTTATGCAAAGCTTGATTCAAAAACCTTTGCCGTCATGTTTGGGCTCATGCAGCAAGCTCTTTCAGAATATGAGCAAAAGCCATTTGCTTATGAGTTGCTGTTGCATACTCAAATTCTTCAGCTGCTCCTTTTGCTAGCGCGGCTGTACCCGGTATCGAGCTTGATGCCAACCTATTCCGAAGAAATCTTCGCTCAGTTTCATCAGCTTGTGGATAGACACTTTAATACCGAACATTCAGTCCAATTCTATGCCGAGGCCCTAAATCTCAGCCCCAAAGCCTTAACCATGCGCTTTTATCGCGAGCAAAAAGCCTCGCCCCGCGATCTTATCCAGGACCGTTGTCTTCTCGAAGCGAAGAGACTTTTGGCCTATTCAAATCTTTCCATTCACGCCATTGCCGACAGGCTGGGATTTGAGGATCCTAATTATTTTTCCCGTTTTTTTCGGAAAAAAATGACGCAGAGTCCTGGCGCCTTTCGGCGAGCGGCGAGACATTTGTGCTAGTTTCTGAGACGCCTATCCCTAGCTCTAAGTCTCGGCTTGGGCTAGAATTGGAATGTTGAGTCCCCGTGAAGGAGCCCTAGCTATGAAATTTATCCTGTTTCCCCTACTTACCCTAATCGGTGTCGCCGGCACAGCCGTGATGTGGGTCAACCTTTTTCAAGTGCAAGATATTTTGGAAGCCACACGATTAAGCCTGCATCAGTGGCTGCTGATCGATATCCTTTGGACCCTTGGCAGCGGAATCGTGTCGTGGGGTTTGAGCCGCGATATTTCCATTTGGTCGACCGACACTAATCTGATGGACGATTCGGATGCCGGTCATGCTTTGGTGTTAAAGGTAAAGCATTTGGCCAAAGACATAGGGCTCAAGGAGTTGCCTTTGATTGGTATTTACCCCTCTTCTGAAACCAATCTCTTCTCAGCCGGACCCTTTCCAAAGCGGTCGGTCATCTCGGTATCGCAGGGATTTTTAAAGCTCCCTGATGCCGATCAAGATATCTTTATCTATGCTGAATTATCGAAGATCAAAAGCTTTAACACGGCCCTTTTAATCTTTTGCCACGGCATGACGCATGGCTTTGTCCTTTATCTCTCGCGTTTGCTCGCCTTCTTTTTG
>CAXSGP010000178.1:3475-4474 GCA_964236955.1 uncultured Oligoflexus sp.
CAGCTTTCGTCAGACCGAGGGCAGTAGCTCCTCGACGAATCCCGAAATCGTTGTGAATGTGATCACCACGTTTTTACTTACGCTTTGGGGCAGCGCGGTTGTCTTTTATTTTTCGCGTTTTCGCCATCTGGAAGGGGACAGGGCGGTGCTTGCCAAGTATGGACAGGCGGGACACGGCAGGCAGCTGGCTATTCTCGAGGGCACAGCTAAAACACTTGAGCACTATGATCTCTTTACGATAGCATTAAAGGCGAACCACCGGGCGCGATTCTGGGAAATTTTGATGCCGACACATCCCTCCTTTACCAAGCGGGCAAAACTATCGGCTGCGCAGTAATCCTTTTCCGCAGCCATCGATTTCACTAGAAATCCATTCCTAGACAAAAAAGCAGCCTCGTATCAGAATCACACGGGTAGCATCTCCTCTCGGCTAATCTTATCCTGCCAGATCGCCCGCAGTCGGCGACCTGATCATTAAGCAACCGTCTATTATCCACGCTCCAGACGCACCAAATAGCCGTTGAGCTTAATAGCCAATCGAATTATCGGCATAGTCTAAGCTTTAAAACTAGATTGATAGCGAGAGATGATAACTCCATAGGCGGATCCGATGAGTAGAGCGCAAGGCACACCTATGACTGATAGCCACCAGGCCGGAGCTAGAAAGTATTGACCGTGTGCAAAATAACAAGGCTTGAAACGAGGTAGTTATATTTGATGACCTTTCTCTGCTCATCTCGGTCATTTTCTGCAATGATACCCCCACCCCCGAAGGCCAACCATTGGGAGAAGCCGTTGAAAGCTTCGCTTTTGTTTGTGGCCGCTTGAATCGTTCGTCTCAGCTCAGGATCGCCGATTGCCCGGTTCAGCAGTTAGGAATCACTTCGATTGAATTAATAGAATAATGCAATTTATCCGCTCAAAAGGTCATACCAAGGCCAAAGTGGGGTTTTGCGGACAAGCCCCAACATGGACAATATCCAATATAAGTCTTTGATA
>CAXSGP010000179.1:0-4204 GCA_964236955.1 uncultured Oligoflexus sp.
TGTATTCCTGCACACGGGCACGGTGCGGGTAGAAAGCGAACACGACGGTGAGAGTCCTACTGAATTATTATTCGCTCGGTATATTTAGACGGATACTTGGAAACGCTTCGTGCAAGCTGCTCTATAAAATCGGTTCTTCAGACTCTTGTGTGGGTTTCAGTGTCATTTAGTGCCTAGCTATGTTAAGAAACCTCCCTCCATTGGGAAGGAATCTTATGAAAGATACAGCACTTTTTGCACAGCCTCTTGGTTTGCTGCCACCTTGGCAAGTGACCGAAGTAACGCCTGACCTCAATACAAAATCCATCACCATTCATATATCTTGGCCCGAAGGTTTGGGGGTCCCGTGCCCCGAGTGCCAGCAATCTTGTTCCATCTATGATCACCGTTCGGAGCGCGCTTGGAGGCATCTTGACACGATGCAATTCAAGACCTATCTTGTCAGTGAAGTCCCTCGCGTCAACTGCAAATCCCACGGCGTAAAGAGCGTGAAGGTGCCTTGGGCCGATCTTAAGGGACAATTCACATCTCTATTCGACCGCTTTGCGATCGACGTTCTACTCAGTGCGAGTAGTAAATCAAAGGCTGCGGAGCTACTCGGGCTTTCGTGGGATGAGGTTCATCACATTCAGAAGCGCGCCGTTCAAAGGGGGCTTGATCGTCGTGACCTCAACGAAGTAGCTCATGTTGGAATCGACGAGAAGAGCTTTCTCAAAGGTCATCACTATGCAAGCTTGCTTTACGATATCGATGGCAAACAAGTCTTAGAAGTCGTAGAGCATCGAACTAAAGAAGCTGCGACGGAACTACTTCAAAGCCTGCCCCAGGAGGTAAAACAAAACATTGAGGCTGTAGCGGTCGATATGTGGGATCCGTTCCTTTCGGCGATCAAAGAGAATCTCTCGAATGCCGAAATAGTTCACGATAAATATCACATCGTCAGCTATCTAACCAAAGCAGTCGATGAGGTGAGGCGCAAAGTGCATAAGGCTTTGAGAATCGAAGGAGATGATGCCTTGATAGGGACCAAATATTTATGGCTGAAAAACCCCGATAATTGGACTGAAGAAAATCAATCGACTTTTAATGAGCTTCAATCCAAAGGCCTTAAAGTGGGACGGGCTTGGGCAATCAAAGAGACGTTCCAAAATCTATGGAGCTACACGTATCAAAAATCAGCGAAGAAATTCTTTGATGAATGCTACTGGTGGGCGACTCATTCACGCCTCGACCCTATGATCAAAGTCGCTAAGATGCTTAAGAGGCATCTGGACAACATCCTCATCTATCTTATACATCGCATCACTAATGCCACGGCCGAAGGATTCAACTCAAAGATTCAGGCCATCAAATCAGCGGCAAGAGGATTTAGGAACTTCTCAAACTATAGAATAGCCATCCTCTTCCATTGTGGCCGACTTCAGTCCACCCACACTAAACTCGGAAGAACCAAAAAGTTAAATCCTCGGCAACTGCTCTTAAGCAGATCTGGTTGTTTTTTGATTGGAGTCAGATAATGAAAGCTGTCCTTGGTTTTTTCCTTGCAGTCACTACAACCTTCGCCCAGACAGCGGGATCTGCCACCCCTGACAGCCCGATTAAGATTCAACTGGAAACCGAAGGCATGAAGCCTTGGCTGGATTTTCATAACGCACATCCACGAGCTGCATATAATTTAGCGGTCCATGGTCATCCGCTGCAATTTACCGAAGACATGCAAATCTTGCCTGGATACATTAAATCCTGGAAATGGGATAACAGCTCTCAGAAGTATATTTTCAAGTTAGACCGGACGCTTAAATATCACAATGGCGAATCTATTTCTGCTTATGATTTTGAATTTGCTCTCATCAAGGCACTGATCACTCCGCTACCTGGCTTTGAGTATTCCTTTTTGAGGTCGATCAAAGGATTTGAGAAGGTTAAGCGAGGCGATAAATTCCAATCGGGCATGGTTGAAGGTGTTCACGTCACCGACCCTGAGACTATCGAAGTCGCATTGACCGGAAATCATACTCGTTTTCTTTACAATCTGAACGGGGACCTAGCTCCTATGGCTCCCATCAAGCAATTTAAAGACGATCTTTATACCTTCAAAGACGTGCCGATCGGATGTGGACCTTACCGCATCACCTTTTCCGACCCTAAATCCAGTTTAGTGCGCCTTGAGAGAGTTTATGGAAATGGTCCGAAATTTGTAGATCTTCTCCAGGATTCAACAGCTTATAAAAATAACTCCGATATCGCCTTCGGACCTGGTGCTGCTTATGTATCCGAATGGTTGGCGTCACATCCTAGTGACTATAAAACTGATCCTATTCTTTATCCGTCGTCTATTGAGATCTTAGAATTCAACTATTCTTTGCCTGGCGTCCGTAATATCAATTTTCGAAGAGCAGTTGAGTATTCCATAAACAAAAGTAAGACTTTTGCAGGTCTAGCAGGTAATCGTCCGACTGAGCAATTAATTTCTAAAATGAGCTTTGGTTACCAAAACATTGAATCGCACTACGATCTGAAGAAGGCCAAGGAGCTTTTTGCAACGCTTCCTAAGAACGATAGGCAGATCACATATAAACTGCTCTGTCACGGAACCCCGGGTCAATCAATTGCGCCTTATTATCTTTTTGTTCGCGATAGCTTGCGCGCCATTGGCATGAAGGTCGAGATTGAACTTAGTGAAGAGGTAGATTTTAGTGGGAATAAGAGAAATGCAGGAATGATTGTGTGGGGGCGACTTTTCGAGGCAGACCCGTTGATCACTTTTTCGGATTATTTGCCTGGGGTCAAAAATGTAAAGGCGCCAGAAAAAGACCCTGTTCTTAGGGATCTTTTCGAACGGGCGAATCGCTCAGAATCGGTACAAGAAAAGGCTGATTTGATCAAACTAATGTCGAAGCATATCATTGAAAATAGAATTGTTATGCCGCTACACGAACGATACGACCATTACTATTATAAGCCGAAAATAAAGAAAGTCGCATTAACCCCTATTTCGGGTTATCTCGACATCAGCAAGGTAGAGTTGTCGAATGACTAGTAATGAGGGGTTGGGTCACTTTATTCTCTTTGCTTCGTCAAGTCCCAAAATTCTTGAAATGACAGACGTATTCTATCAAGCCTGCGTACAAAGGATTCAGAAGCAACAATTTGGATTCTTGAGTTACAAGCCATGGATGTCATCGGTCGGCTATTGTGAGTGTTCATAGTATTTGCGGGGACTCTAAAGGTTTCTAGCCATCTAATTTGCGGGTAATTGCTGCCACTTTGAAATATTTCAGTTGATCTTTTTTTATTAAAACCTTTGTGGACGCAGCCACTTAAGATGCTAAATCAATGATTTTCTTCTGCGTACACAAGGCAAAAGCAACCAGCAGTGAACTCTGGTCAGAGCGCCCGCAATTAACATGCAAATTCACATAGATTGTAGTTCCTTCGGGAACTGTTATCTCAACTCACTTTGTAATTCTATTGCCTCATTCTGGCAATGATTGCGGCATCAAGTTGATCTTGTCAACGTTAGTCGCGGCAAGGATCGGGTCGCGGAAGGTACCGGTCGTGAGAAAGCTCCAGATCGCGGCCTCAAGGGATTCGGGCGCGTAGGCGGAGCCGGGAATATGATCGGCGGGCTTTCGCTGAATGGTGCCTAGTTTTGGTCGCCTTGTCATCATGCCTTCCTGCCAGTCGACGCTTAAAACGTCCATTAGGAGCTCGGCCAGTATCTGAGACTGATCGAGACAGGTCTGGTTGCGGTGTGTCGTCAGGGTCATCTGTCGCGTGTATTCCTGCACACGGGCACGGTGCGGGTAGAAAGCGAACACGACGGTGAGAGTTCTACTGAATTATTATTCGCTCGGAATATTTAGACGGATACTTGGAAACGCTTCGTGCAAGCTGCTCTATAAAATCAATGCCATCCGCCTGATAGCATCCGACTTCTTCTTGATTCAGTCGAAGCAAATACATGACGGTTGCAACCCCGCCCGACAAGACCTCCAGAAAATAGTTTCCAGCACCATCATAATACAATGTATAATCGTAGTGCTTAGAAACCAGTTCAATCCATTTCTCTCTGCTCATTTCAGCTCCGTCTTATAAACGTTTACGAGACTTAGCGGAATTTGATCTATGACCGCTTCCGGTATACCGGAAAGACATGCATACGAATCCACTTAATGATCCTCAAACTCTTGATTTTCTCCAA
>CAXSGP010000180.1:0-4139 GCA_964236955.1 uncultured Oligoflexus sp.
TCATCAGGTCATTCATCAGGATCGGTAGTCCCTATCCCCATCGCGTGATCAGTTGGATAGGCTCACTTCATCTTGCGCACGATTGATACATTGATCCAGCTGTCGTGTAAAATCAGGCTGAAGCGTCAAGCCATTTGTCAAAATTTGTTCCGGGCTTTCAAAGTTTTCAATAATACAGTGAAGGCGAAGGACCTTGGGAACGACAGTCGATTCCACAGGCAATTCCAAGCTTAGATTGTAGTCGACTTCCGTCTGCCGCTTCGATGGATCAAAGTTAACAGCGAAAAAGTCAAAGGTATAAAATCCTTCGCACCAGGCATCCGCGCAAAAGTCGTCGATAGCAAAGCGCACGGCATCAGCTGACGCGGCTTTGGGGGTAGGAGGACTCAAAAGAAGAGCGAGGCCTAAGGCAATAAAGTTTCATCGGCAGAAAAAATGCTCATTTATGGGGAATAAACTCCACTTTTTTTTCTGCCTCACGCCTTGCCATGCTTATTTCCCGACAGACACGAGTCTAGGCAAACGTCAAAATCCGAGTAGCTGGGACCGTCACACGTTTTCATGGCATAAAACACAGCCTTTTATGAACCTATCGATGTTTTGTGATAATTAGGTTTGAGTGCACGAAGTTTATGCCGGTCGCAAAAAAGCCTTTCAAGCTCAAATCGCTCGAAAGGCTTTTCCGATCAAGTTCCCTTAATCCAATTTACAGTTACTATAGTTCAGTTTGCGATCGTGCAGCTCAAAGCCAGTGTATTGCAGCGAATCCACATTCCCATCAGTGGTTTGACTGAGAGAGCAGGCATGAATCTTTTTGATTATGGTCTCGTATCCGGATTTAAGATATCCCGCATTTTCCAATTGGGGTGCCGTTTCATTGGTAAAACCAAACAAAAAGTCAGGGCTTTCAACTTCAGGCTTCATTTGCCCCATGGGTCCCCATTCACCGCCGATTAGCACCTTAT
Source organism: uncultured Oligoflexus sp. (assembly GCA_964236955.1). Lineage (GTDB taxonomy): Bacteria > Bdellovibrionota_B > Oligoflexia > Oligoflexales > Oligoflexaceae > Oligoflexus. The sequence continues at coordinate 966 of CAXSGP010000180.1, forward strand.
TTTGGTCAAACTCAAGGGTATATTGATAGATGGTTTGCGTGTTGTAAGTTCTATCAAGATCACCATCCGTTCCAAATGAGAAATCAGTTTCTGCCGACTCAGCCGTATAGGTGAAACGGGCATAATCCGGCTCGGTACCCCAATGGACGGTGGCTTTAACCTCAGCGACAAAAGCTGTTCCGGGTGCCCTGTAGATCTTTGCAGCGTCTTTGTCACCGAGTTCAGCAACTGACTGGAGGGGGCCAATTTCAAAATCGGCGGCTCCAATGGGTTGATTCCACACTTGTCCGGATTGCGTCCTATCCATAACAAGACCTAGATTCTTCTTTCCTATATTTTCAATTAATACGCTATGGAAGCTTGCTGGGTTAACATCAGAACACCCAAAGAATTCCACTTCTTTAGTTTCCGCACCGAGTTCTGCAGAATTCTGAGGATTTTCTGCAGCGGCAAATGCGGCCTTCTCGTCGAGGTACATTCGGTATAACGGAGCGCGAGCCTCGCCCTCCCTCAGGAGGTAACTATATTTGGGGGTTTTCCCGTCGATCCATTCATCCTCCAATATGATCCGGGCCAATGCGTTCCTGCCTTTGGTAACTGGATAATCTTGAACGACTGTGAAACTACTCTTTTTGAAACTATTATCGACTGTCTTATAAGCAAGCGAACCTGTTACAGCTCGGCCCAACGCGTTTGATGGGACGCCTAGCGATGGGTCGCTAACATTTTTATCACAGCGGCGACCGATAAAAAACTGCTCGCTGTGCCGACTTTCCGCCCAGCTTTTTGAAAGCAGAGCCCGAATATCGCCTTCTGTAAAAACCACAGCGTGTGCGTCGGCGCCTTTACCAAACTCAACCCGAACTGCGTGCTTCGGTTCTTCCTCCATCACAGAAGCGACAGCCCAGCCATGACAAATACCCTCCCAGTTCCAGTTTTGACCCTTAGAGCTTACACCCGGAAATGCATTGCCGTCTTTGACGCTGTTCGCTAGCCAGTTGCCTATCCCCTCAGACGTCATGGGTGAAAGGCTCTTCAATGAAGCTTGGCTTGAGTCCGGAGTATTCATCGACGCAAGGTATTCTTTTGCAATTCCTCTGTTGAATTCAAGGGCAGAATCTGATGGAAGCTCCGTATTGCTGCGGCTTCGGTGACGCGATTCAATTTCGAGGATATTCTTCAGGTTTAAATTGTCGGAATTCAGCTGCAAAGCTCGCTGACTTCGATAGACGATGTCGAATTTCTCGGAAGGAGCAAGATTCAAATGAAGATCTGGCTGACTCATAATATCGATTTGCGTTTGAAAATAGGAGCCGATGTAAAAATCAAAGGCGCTTTGATTCGCCTCACCCAGTTTAACTATCGCACCCCATCGTCGGGCGAGATTTTTTTCATGTGTTGGCCAGTAGGTGTCAACCCAGGGAAAACGCTGGCTCCCGTCAGGGTTCTTTGTAAAGACTTTGGGATAGGTTAACAGCTCGTCGTATTTCGGCATTTCAGCGAGACCGTAACGCGTGACAAGGCTGTTAGCTGAATCAATCTGTTCTTTTGTATAGCTATCGGGATGGCGAGCGGTGCAGCCCAGTAACGTCAGAAAGCCAAATGCGAGTAATTTTTTCATTGAAGTCCCACGTGGAATATAAAGAGGAGAAAGAGGCCGTCTGAACCAAATTGCAACTTTCTTGCCAAATTTAATTTGCAGCAGTACTAAAGTCTACGTTTGTCAAAAGAGCATTTTCGATATTTTGATACGACGAGAATTAATTCGTAATCTCAAAAATAAGCCGATGTTAGAGGTGAACTTATCAAAACTTCTGAAGAGTATATTCGAATCTCAACCAGCAGATTGCGGATAACGAACCTATCATTGGAATGACGGATGCCTTAACGCTGTCGAAAGTTTGTTCAAAAAATATCTTCTATTTGAACTAATCTAGCCTAATGATCTCGAAGGCTCTTGAGGACGCAGAGACGTGATTAACGTAGCCCTAATATCCAATACCACCGAGCCTTTATCGGCCGCGCCTGTGACCTTGCTCGATGGTCCGGGTTCACATAGTTGAGCCACATAAGTTGTTTGAAAGCTCGATGAGGTGTCGTCAGTTGCGCTGAACTGACATCGAACACCTTTTTAAAAAATGAATATGTTAGGAGCTGTTGACGATTGAGTTAAGTGTTTGAAAAGTAGAGGAAAACTCGCATTTCAGTTTTACGAAAAGCATAATATCGGGTCTTCTGTGCGACGATTACAGCTTACGGATGAGCATGGGGCAAAGCTGAGGCCGATCGTGCTGGAAGCAGACATCTATGACCAATCGAATTTACGCACGACACTCGAAGGCGTGCTCTATAAATTGAGAGTTGGATGTTCCTGGCGTGATCTGCCCCCAGAGTTCGGTCGACGGCATTCATCTTCGTTCTATCGCTACTCGCTTTGAAAAGCTGAAGAGGAATCACGAAGGAATGGTCTCACTTGGCAGCATTATCATGGGGCTGCCCTAATAGAACCTCAGACCTTGCCTTAGCCATCGGCTTAGCCTTGGCCTTTAGCCTGATCGTGATCTTAGCCTAGCCCCTTGCCGTGACTCAGCTATCTTTCCATGCAAAGCTTGGTAAGCATGGAGATCTCGGCTAAGATCAGACGCTTTGCTTCGATATAAATCTTAAACTCGAGGACTTGCAGGGCAATGCCACGCATCAAGAATGGCCCCACATTCCAACCCGGCTGCCTCGAGCCACTGTAAAATGTTTTGTGTTGTCTAGTGGACCTGTGCGACCGCTAGCCTCTGCTATGTTCAAAGGTACTGATAAAGCTGCGCGTTTGAGCTGGTCGCAGAGTTCAGCGTATCCCCCGGGCAGGCTTGCCAGTATTTTGGGTGAGAGACTGAGAAATGGATTGGATTTTTGATAGGCATCTAATTTTTCATGACTTAGCTGAGGTAAAATGTTCAAGGGCAAGGCCTCCAGCAAGGTCAGAGCCAGTGGTCCGGAGGGAGTCTGTTCCCAAGAGTTGCTGAGTTAGACGAATAAATGCCCTGAAAAATCCAATTGTTACCGGGAACAGCTGGCAAAGGCGGGATTGCGATGGCCATTTACAGGAAGCACCCGGATCTACCCGTTCCGATCATCGACCTTGATCGGAGGGAACCTTCTGCCTTTTTTATAGGGCAGCTG
>CAXSGP010000181.1:0-4095 GCA_964236955.1 uncultured Oligoflexus sp.
GTAACGATCATCCTCGATCTCATCCATGTCATTGAGTATCTATGGAAGGCTGCGCGTTGCTTCCATCCCGAAACAAGCTCCGAAGGGGAGGAGTGGGTCAGCCGCTATCTGACGATGATACTCCACGGTGAAGCCAAGCAGGTTGCAGCCGCAATGCGCCGTTCGGCTACCTGCCAAGGGCTTGGCAACCGTGAAGGCGTCGATACTTGCGCCGAGTACCTGCACAATAATGCTCCGTACCTGCATTACAATGAGTATCTTACACGAGGTTTGCCGATCGCCACGGGGGTCATTGAAGGGGCTTGTCGCCATCGGGTTAAGGACCGAATGGATGTGACGGGTGCCCGATGGAGTCTTAAAGGAGCCGAAGCTGTTCTAAAATTACGCTCGCTTCACGCGAGTGGGGACTGGAACGAATACTGGCAATTCCATGAGCAGTGCGACTATGAGCGGAATCACTGGATTCACTATGCGAAGCCAGAAATGTTTGAGCAGAGGAAATTAAGACTGGTTAAGTGATCGTCAGAAAAGAGCCGCACCCAATAGATTGTGCGTTTAGGGCCTTCATTTCCAAAAACTCGGGTCCCAATATAAATACAAGAATCTGCATCTGTATAACAAATCTGCTTCCAGTCATTTTCGATAGCGTGTGCTGGAATAGAGAAAATCATGGCGAGAAAAAAGAGAAATCTCATTTTGCAGTTCCTTTGTATTTTTTCTGCGAGAAAAACGCCAACAAAATTCCAGACGTCAAAAGTAACACGCCAGGTAGGCTTGCACTATGAAATTTCGTGAAGAAAGTAGACTCGCTATAGCCAGATATCATTGCAAAAGTAACAAGTATAAACCCGACGAATGACGACAAAATTGCTAAAGCTTGTATAGATTTGTTCATTCATAATCTCCCTTAACTCATTTGCCATATCAATATAGCCTATAACCCCAAAAAGCAACGTAAGACTGCCTGGGTGGGCTTTCATCGTTCTCGGACTGGGTAATGATTTGTCAAAATGATATTTACTGAAGTTGAACGTTCTCAGAGGGCAAGGTCGGGGCTTATTGGAATAAAAAAAGCAGGCCTAAGCCTACCTGTCAGTCACGTCGAGTCATATTATTTGCAGCGCAAATAAAGTCCAACCGCTCCACTCTTGAACTCCTGGATGGCCCTGTAACCGGCATCGTGTGGCGTTTCATGATCATTGTCACGAGGCGTTTCAGTTTTTTTCGTGTCAAGGTGTTCCCCAGTAACTACTTTCAGGATAACTTTTTGATTAGCGAATAGATTCTTGATGTTAAGGATCGCGCTTAATTCGAAAAAATCGATAACAGAAATATTTAAAGGTTTGGCGCTCATATTTTAGAGCCCTTACGAATATTATCCAATTTCCATAAAGGTTGAAGGTTTGTAAAATGACAAGCCTTATACCACTCCCCCTCGTCTAGAAGATTGAAGGAGGCCAGCGGCTTAATATGATCAATTTCCCAACCTCGTCGGCCGTAATTTGCCCAAGTCATGCCTTGAGTGAATCTGTTTTCTAGGTGCTGCATTACTTGATCTATTGAGCAACCGACATATTTTAAAGTTGAATCTTTTTCTTAATCCCTTTCACGGCAAAATAGATTATCGCGGTATGAATTCGAGTTCTGAGATTTCTTTTTACTCGAAGCTCGGGATCAGAGGCGATTCGGGCGTTTTCTCGCAGACGCCTTTTTTCACTATTTCTTTCCTTAGGTTCAGGATCATTCCTGAGACGCTCCTTATAATTTCTATCCCAAACCTTCGTCGTTTCAGGATTATCAGCATAAGTCGCTCTCTTAGAGGCATTTTGCGAATCCCTCCACTCAGGGTCTTCTACCCTTCTATCTCTACGTTTTTTGTTAATCTCGTTGCCTCGATCGACCCTTATTTTCTTTTGGCGGACCTTCAAACAAGGCCTGCACGAGGCTCTTAGCGTCTTAGTTCCTGTGACTACTCCAAAATGAGTCGTAGAAAAAAAATAGCTCACAAGAGGTACAGAACTTTTCCGTTATATCTTCGTTAAAAAACTGTTTACTGGCAGGCATTAGAAGTCTCGAGAAAAGGGAGTTACGTTAGCCGGGGACCGGCGAAGGGGGGGCCTTGCTTAAATTATCACTTCGATGGCCCGAACCGAAGTCAACTAAGTCAATTTACCAAATCGTGGAGAAAATTTACCCACATTAAAAGGGTCTGATTTTGTCTGAAGAAATTTCGGTCAAGGGGCTTCGAGTTCCTTGACTTTTTACTAATCAAATAAGGAATTTTACTCAGTCTGAGGACGGTGAAAGTCAAGCGGAGCAAGTCTTTCATTGACTGCTAAGGTGATACCTTTTATAGGTTTGGCAGTTTAGTTAAAGGGGGGAAATAGGAAGGTGCTCAAAATTCTGTATGTAGCGAGATTCATAGTCTTAGCACTCGTAGTCGTGGGAGTAGTTTCTCAAGCGTTGCACTTGCAAGGGAGTCTTTTGTGGGAAGTTTATTTCAGTCCGAGTTCTATTAAGACTTACGTAATACTCGGCCTTAGCTTCGAATCAATTTATTGGATTTTGAAGTATCGAGCCCTTCAAACCAAGACTAGTGTTAAATGAAAAAAAATCCTACTTATCTTGTCTTGCTTTCTTTTAAGTTCAAGCGCGTTTGCTTTTGTAAAAAATGGTTATCTCCTTACTGAGATCTGCGTGGATACTACCAATTCTTGCATGGTATTAAGGACAACTCCAAGTATCGGAGTCGTGCAACTTGGAATGGAAACCACCGACTATCCTTACGAGTTCTTTGCTCGAGCCAGAGCTAATGGACTTTTAGGACCTAACGAAGGAGTGGGCAGATTTTCTCCGGAGAATATGAGATCACTTCGCGCTGAAGGAATGCCGACCCTTCACTTAAGCGAGTCCGAGCTTGAAAACTGGAGAAATACTGAACATGATTTAGATCGTGAATTTAGGAACGCCGGGGTTGAGTGTACCGGAGGACTTATAGGTTGTGGAGCTAGCGGAACCTTAGCAGTAGCAACCGGAGGGTGGGGAGTTTACATTGCTGCCTTAACCTGTTTACCGTTGTGGGCGACCTGCGACAACATGGTCCTAGCCGGACAGAAATATAAAAAGCACTACGATACTGCGAAAAAAATCTGGCATGACGCGTCTCCTGAGGCTTCAAGCAGTGGCAGTGGCAGTGGTGGTGGGGGAGGAGGGAGTTCCGGCCCTCAGGGTGGTACAACTACTATATGGGTAGGCGCGCCTCATCCAGGAGGGACCGCTACCATCACTGATCCCCCGAATGGTCACGCTTTCGGCGGAGGGGTTCCCATTCAGCCCGGTGGTGTCATCTAAATATTAAGCTCTAAGGAGCATCAACTTTCAATTGGCTACTTCCTAAGCGACACATACCCTGAATTTTCCGCAATGGGATAGGATAGGACTTGAAAACAACGGCCTTAATTGAGAGCTCGAGCTGATTCACATCTGGTCTTTATAGATTCTATATATAAAGTGGCCATCACTCATACGTTCACCTTCTCTGACGCCACCTATTTTCAACATCGCCTTTTGAGATCGAAGATTGAATTGTCCTATATGAAAAATCACTGAATCGAAATAATTGAAGGCATTTTCAAGCATGGAACGCTTCAATTCCTTATTGTAAGCGCCACCCCAATATTCTCTAGTCAAAAAAGTATAACCAACGGCCACCTGCTTTAAACCTAAATCCACCTCGTAATATCGAGAGGTTCCAATGACTGAATTATTTTTTCTGTCCAGCACCAACAGAGCACCCCTGCTGCTTAGGGCTTCTTCGAAGAAATTTTTAAATACCTCTTTTAAATAGCGATTTGGCTGCGGATGCTGCTCCCATATAAGCGGATCGGAAGCAGCAGCAAACAGACTGTCGAAGTCTGTTCCATGAAGTGGTCTCAATAGCAGAAGGTCATTTTGCAGATAGGGTTGTATAGTGTAATCCATGGCTTGCCTTTCCGTAATAGTACCTATGGAAGGAATAAGAGTGCCATTGTCCACGGTGGTGTGGGGATGAAACACCCGCCAAAGCACCTGTTCTTAAAGATTTATGCCCAACGT
>CAXSGP010000182.1:0-4012 GCA_964236955.1 uncultured Oligoflexus sp.
GCCTTTGCTTCGAATTCAAGCCTCTCCTGCTTGTTTTTCTTGAGTGCCAGGCGCTCAAGGTAGGCTGCCGGCAGCAGCCTCATGTGGATTGCGGCACCAAGCGATAGCGAAACCCCAAGCTTATCTATTTCCCGTCGAATATACGTTGATACGAATTCGAGACAGGTCGTAATTTTGGGTAAGACTCTCTCAGCCTTATCAACCCTCGCGAGCGAGGATTCACTTAAGTCTTCTTGTTCTGCCAAAAGCCTGGTTCTATCGATTCTGTCCTGAATTTTTTTGAGTCACGACGCTTGGCGAAAGGCGCTCCCCAGTCAAGGGATCGAGAAAGTGATAGACCTCGCCGATACCTCGCGTATTGCCGCGCATCTCCTCTTGGATGGAACTGAGTCGCTCCAATTCCCTGATTTCGCTTTCCAGCTGCAGCTGTGCCTTGGCAATGTGTTGGATGAAGTCTTTAGGTCTTCCTCGCCCTCGATCCTCAATGCTTTCAAGGTAATCTTCCTTCTCGGTTTTCACGGTTTCCAAATTTTCCTTTGCACGCAGGACGGCTCGCTCCGATCTGCGTATTTTGGCTGCAATGGGCGCTGCAACGGCCTTGCATAATTCAATCTGGACGTGGAAAATATCAGGCGAATGCGTAACGCCGAGAGTATGTTCCGCATAGGCCAAGATTCCTTTGCCTTCATCGCTAGTCGACTGTATGATTTTGGCTTTCATGCCCTGCATGGCTTCTTTCATTTGCGTGGACCATGTTTCGCTGGTCCTGTTTGCCACCGTCTTTTCAAGAAAAATAAAGCCACTTTCTGGCTCAATCGCGACCAGGCAGAGGCCGCCAGTAAAGGTTTCGTCCTGGCATACCGTAATATCCTTCTCGGGCATTTTATTTTGGAGCTTCGGCTGCTCAGTTGTCACATAGCTGACGATGGCATCCTGGACGGATCGATTCACCTGACGTTGAGATCCCACTGAACAGGCGACAAAGCGATCGAGACATGAGAGCCTAAAGAACTTTGAAACCATTGCCACTCCACATGCACCAGCCTCGACGAATACCAGGTGTGCAGCCGTGCAAAGGCGATGAATGAACGCTAGGCCGAGCGAACTCTCAAAGAAAGCGATGAATCGGGGGTCGGCATCCAAGGAAGCTCGGTGCTGTTTCCATGCCTGCAAGGTGCTGCGTGGTACATCGAGCTGCCGCGCAATCTCGCGATCGGAGAGACCTTCAGCTGACAGCTTTTCTAAGGTGGCCACCTTCTCAGCGTATTCCCAGCGATCCCAGCGAATGTTGCGAGAGTTCTTGATTGGCGAAACGCAATTGGATAGACTGTCCACTTTCTGCCTCCGTCAGCTGCAAAAGTTTTCTTGTTGTTGCAGCAACTCTGACGAGGCAGTTTTCTTTTGTCAATTATTTCAGTCGTGTGCAGAAGTTAGGCAGATTCTATAGTGAGGTGGCCGACGCCGTAGGCGAGGCCGAAATTCCAAAGAGACTCCAAAGTGTTTGGAAGATCTGAAGAAACGATTAGGCGACAATTGCAATCCTGGATTTTATGGAGCTAAAGACGTTGCCTGGCAACTTGAAGATGTTTTTCAGAATCTGCTCGAAGCGATTCCTTCTCAGGCTGACTTTATCAAGCGGCTCTACGCCGACTCCACCAAAGCAAGTTCTAACTCTTAGAGCTGATTGGACCCTCGTAAGATTTTCTTATTGAGGTTGCTAACTGTGCCTCGCAAGATGGGTGTAAGTTCGAATTTTTGTCCCTTCAACTTCAAACAGGAACTTGGCATCATATTTATGGTCAATATAATTAGCGTGATGGCAGCCCATTCCGCGTTTTTTCACTATGACTTCATTTCTGTCCTCAATCTTCCGAAAGAGACTGTACAGTGTAGGTACAATGTCCGTACGCTACGCATGGATTGAAAGTTAGCTTACCCCTATATCTTCAAGCATTGATGGCATTAAAGTGCAATGTTTTTCATGGGGTATCTGAAGGTGAAATTCAAGAAACATATAGCCCCTATAATGGCATTGTTCTTGAAGATTACAGAATGCAGCATAGATTTAACCCTGCAACCGAATGGTTTATTAGCAGAACCAATGCCGGCCGCCTTCTCAAGATCATCTTTGTGCCGAGGGTGGATGTGGGGTATCCATGTTTAAGATCGGCTTACGATGCAAAACCCAAAGGTGATTCGCATTTTCACGAATAAGGGAGGTGTCATATGAATAAGATTGACCTCGAAAAGATCGCGAATGAGGTCGTTGCAGATGGCAACCAAGGCAAATGGGAGAGCGGAGCCCTAGGCGAGAGTGATGAACATGCAGTCGCCTCTATAAAGACCACTATCCGACTTCCTAAGGATCTCTTAGCTTCTTTAAGATCTATCGCCGGTGATAATGGGATGGGATATCAGACTTATATAAAACATGTCCTTCATCTCCATGTTCAAGATTGCATGAGAAAGGTAAAGTGATTCCGTTAATCGACTTCAACATCCTTGAAGTCTCGTCGCCCTTGCATCCAATCATCTGCTTCTTTCGTTAGAGCCTTCATTATGGGCTCTTTTTCTTTACTGTAAAATTTCCTCAGTAGTTTACCATCGACCAAGAGCGACTTCTTAAAATTCTCGTAACGCGCCAATGCATGAGGATTCGACGACAGGTAATTACGAAATGCAATGTGCTTACCAACTCGATCGTCTCCTTTCAAGAAAACATGAAGATGGACGTAAGTCACCGACTTGTGATCCTTCAAAATTAAGTACCGTCTTCCCTCGATACCATACTCTCCCATACTGATGTATCCGCATTCCTCAAGCTCCAACGCTTTTTCTTCAAGGAAATAGAAATTGGGTACCTCCCCCACGAGATCAATAATAGGTTTGGCGCTAAGCCCAACCACTGCTGTGCTACCAACGTGATAAATTTTTGCGTTTTCATTGCCTAGTGCACCACTAAGTCTCCCGATTTCAGAGTTTGCAAGCACACTCCATGATTCTTTCCAGTCACACAACCGAAGGCTATCGTCTTGTAGACCAATTCCTTTACTCCGAAAGATTCTAAACACTTCATTCAAATTCACTTTTAACTCCAGCAAGTTGGTTGTGATCTAAGTCTTTCATCCATCTTTTAGCAAACTCTCACCGTAGATGTTGAACCATCTCTCCAAACCTTTCATTCCTTCAATTTCCGCGATACTTAACACCTCGGCACGTGCGTCGGCATCCAAGTGGCCTCGACCCTTGCCCGCACCTGCGCTCCGGAATCCTCGGCGAGAAAAATCAGGACTGGCCCGGGATCAAGAACTTCAAAACGGCCAAGACAGGGAGTAGCCGAAGCGATTGAAACAGCAAAGTCAAGGCCGAGCCGAATCTTACAGCATTCGGGCTGCCCCGTTAACAGAAAGGTGAAGCTTTGTCGTATAGTAAGGTCATTATCAAGACACTCGTGCGTGCGGGCTGGCTTAAAGCTGCCGAGTCTAAGGGCCAAAAAAATGCGGCGACTCAATATATCGCAGGTCCGACGCTTATAGAGCACTATAAAGTAGCCCAAAAATTGATAAAAAGGGGAGAAATGGATGCAGCTTTGAGGCAGCTTGAAGCGGATGCCGAAAAGATCGAGCTCCTGATCGAACTCAATGTCGAGACAGATAGGAGTGTTCAATTTATCCTCGCTGACTATGAGCGGATAAAAAAAGAAATTTGAAGAATTTCACCAGGAGAAGCTAAGTCCCAGCTCTAGCCGATCGAAATGAATACGTCGCGTCCGAATCAACATTTTACCGTGTTTTGAAGGCAAACCAGATGGTTTCTCACAGAGGCTCGAGCACTCCAAAAGACACTGCCCGTCCGCGGCCTTTCGAGACTAAGAAACCCGGCGAAATTTTTACCTGGGATATAACCTACTTTAGGAGCTGTATCCGGGGTCAGTATTACTATCCCTACATGTTTATAGACGTATATTCTCGTAAAATAGTGGGCTGGGAAGTCCACGACTGCGAATCAGCTG
>CAXSGP010000183.1:0-3843 GCA_964236955.1 uncultured Oligoflexus sp.
CCTGGTTTGTTTTTGTCGGTTCGCCTGCATCAATCAATGATGTCAAAACGTCCCAAGGCACCCCGCACTCATTATAACGAAGCTGTTCGTAAAAGTCTGCTCAATCAATTATCGAGAGGAATTTTCACTGAAAAGACCTGACTAAGTTGACGCTCGGCTACCGAATATTGCACAAAGATTTCCGGTGCATCGCCGGCAGGCAATTCCGTTTCGAAAGAACTTTGCAGAGCAATCCAGGGGCTTTCATTAAGGTCGGAGGCTGTGCCATAACGAAAATGAGTCATAGTTCCTGGAGCGGCCAGCTGAAGGGCTATGATTTGTCCACTGTTGGCGGTAACGCTAGGACCGATATAATAAATGCCACTTTCCAACCTCAAGCTTTCCCGTGTCAGGGCAATGTTGGGAAGCTGCTCGTCCGCCCGGTAGTCCCTGGCATTGATAAAGCCGGAATTAAAGCCGGCAAAAGTAAATTCAAAGGAATGGGTTCCCGCTGGTACATTAGCTATGGAAAAGGAACCATCGACAGCGGTGACTGCGGACAAGGGAGTGCCGAGTATACCGACGGAGATGCCGGCATGGGTTGACTCACCATTCAATAGAATCTTGCCGTCGATTTTGAGATAGGGCTTGAGGTCGACCTCACGAATCTGAGTGTCGTAGCCCTTGGCAATCTTTACGCCGGAAATGCGTAAGGCAGCCGGACTGGATTTACCGTCAATACCTAGCAACTGTCCTTCCAAAACGATATCGTAGACACCATCAGTCATATTGAGAAAGCCTGGTTTATTCACGTCGGCAAGCGTCGAAAGCGTGGCGTGTTCGGGGTTGCCCACAACATAACCGCGAAGGTCTTTCCATTGGCCTTTGGGAGTGATGACGATACGGGAAAGTTTAACGGCATCGGCACCGGGGTCGACCGCTACCGTAACGGCCGCACTGGGGCTGTCGCTCTTGCCAACGTTGGAGCAGGAGATGGCATGGTATGTTAGAGCAAGCGCCGCCAGGGCTTTTGCCAGCCTTAAACCACGATCTAGGAAATTCATGAGAAATCCTCCTATCCGCTTTTCGGACCGGGGATGCCAAGACTGAAGAAATACTTATAACATTTTGATATAACAAGTTTAATACTGAAGACCTCAGGTTTTAACAAGAACTTTTTTAAAGTAAGAATAAAGTAAGTTTATTAGCAAAATCTTTTTCTCCACCGCATGGGAGTTCTCTCGTCCCTCATCCGGGCTGCTGCTTTACGGCAAAGCGCTTTCGATCCGCATGATCGCTAACCGTTCCGATAGCCCTGAGAAATCTGAAGATAAAAAAATCCAATTATTTCAATAATTTTACGGCTTAAATTCAAAGTGTGTTGGAATCGGCTAGGGACAATAAAGTTCCTCTTTTGTTATGATCGCTCTGTTAGAAGCCTTAGAAACAATGAATCAAGAATGCTGGTTCTGGAGGAAGGTTATGGTCATTCCATTCGATCGACACTTCAAGAAACGAAAACAACGCGAGCAGTACCGACTCGATTTAGTCGAGCGCATTTTATCCCATTACCGTGACGATCCATCCGGGCAACCGGATGGAAGTATGTATATCGAACATGTGAAGGCTGGCTTTCCTATTGAGATATTGGAAAATATCGTGGAAAAGCTTGAGCGACGTGCTGGCGGCGAATAAAATGCGAGTGATTGCCTCGAACTTTTGACAGCTTAAGGTCCCATACGGAGTCTGAACAGGACTCCGCTTAGCCTATTCTGGTCAGCCCATCCCCAGCGCTCTGCCGTTGCATAGTCATCGAATACCGCGTATCGTCCCGCCTTTCGGCAACCCGTTCTACCCGCGATAAAGTGAATCATGGACAATTTGAGCTGGAAACGCATCCAGAAACTGCGCCAATCTTACCTAAATGCAAGAGCCTTTCTTCCCGACTACTGGGAGGATGATGAATTACTTTTGGCCTACGATGAAACACTCGCGGAACGAATTCGGTGGAAACTGAGGGCGGTGATCGCCGTCTTGCCCACTCCTCAGAGTGAGCTGCCGACGACTCTGATCGATTGGGGCTGCGGTACCGGAGGCGCCAGTCGGGAAATGCTCGCTTGCTTCCCCGACCATTTCAAAAAAATTATTCTGCTCGATCGTTCCCCGCGAGCTGTGGCCTTTGCCTCTCGAAAGATCAAAGAAGTCTATCCGCAGCTGACGGTGGAAGGGAAAATGCCTTTGGGTCCTGAGCCCCACCTTCTGCTCATAAGTCATGTGCTCTCAGAGTTGCCGGATGAAGAAGTGAAAAAACTTCGGTCTCTCGTGGCCAAAGCGCCCTACCTTCTATGGGTCGAATCGGGGCGGCCACAGGAAAGCCGGAAACTCAGTCTTCTTCGGGAGGATCTACGGCGGTCCCACCAAGTTCTTGCGCCCTGTCCTCATCAGCAGCGCTGCGGTATGCTACATGATGGTCAGGAGGAAAACTGGTGTCACTTTAAAGCCCCGGTGCCGAGTGAGGCGCATCTGTCGGCTTTCTGGCGCGAGTGCTCCCAGCAACTCGGCTTTGATCTGCGGAGTTTGCCCGTGGCTTATCTCTTTGCACGGCTCGGGAAAGATCTGGCTCCAATCGATGAGGATCGCTTGCGAATCCTGGCCGGTTCCAGGCAATTCAAAGGCTACACCCGTTTCCATGCCTGTCATGTGACGGGAGTGATACAAGCCGATTATAGGAAACGTGCCTCGAAGAACATTTATAAAGCGCTTGCGGATCCCGGATTGGATTCCATTTATGAAAAGCAGCTCGTTCTGATCGGCAAGGAGAATGAAGTATGAATCCCTTTAAGGCGGTATTTATCGATCTGGATGGCACTCTCCTTGGCCAAAAGTCCACTGTGAGCGAACGCAATGCCAATTGTATAAGAAAGCTCGTGGCCAAAGGCGTGGCGGTCATCATTGCAACCGGTCGTCCCATCGAATCGGTTCGAAATTTGCTTGGGTCCATTCATTCCAGTGATCCTACCATCACCCTGAGTGGTTCCATGGTACATCGGACGATGTATGGCGAGGCATTGCAGGCGCAGATTATACCCTTTGAGTCGGTGCATAACATACTGGAAACCTGCCGCCGGACCCATGGGGTCGACAATATTCTTCTTGATGAATCCGAAGGTTTTTATGCCTTGCATCAAAGCGCTGAACTTGAGGAATTCATCGGCATGTATAACAAGCATCCGATGTCCTTTGATTACGACAATCTGCCGACGGCTCCGGTGCTGTCGATCCTTATCCATTCCAAAGGAAGGCGACGCGAGATCTATAGCGATCTTCAGGAAAAGTTCAGCGACGTCGTCCATTTTACTTATTTCAAGGAATACCCCTGGATTGAACTGAGCGACGTGAAATCGAACAAAGGCAACGCGATGGCTATCGTTTGTCAGGAACTTGGCATCGCCATCAACGAAACCGTTGCCATCGGCGACGGGGCAAACGATCTGGAAATGATCGCTCTGGCTGGTCTCGGCATAGCTATGGATAACGCCGATGCTGAAGTGAAAGCTGTGGCCGATCGCGTGGCCCCGCATCATAATCGGGATGGGGTGGCGATTATCCTTGAGGAGATTTTTGGCCTTTGAGCGAGGAGGGCATAGCTCTGCCGTTTCTTGGATGAACCGGGTTAAAAGCCAATGCCTTTCAAACTCAGTTGGGCGTGCGTTCCTCCCAGTCGATCCCCGGTTCATCCCTTGGTTGCAAATGATTCCAAGCGATCCTCTGAATCGGACCCAGTTCAGGAGCCCGTGAGGCTCAGTCACGCACAAGGCGCACAAGCCGCCAGTGTCCCGGCCCCCGAAAGCTTCGCCTCATTAA
>CAXSGP010000184.1:0-3790 GCA_964236955.1 uncultured Oligoflexus sp.
CGAGTTTGCCTGTACTTTTCAATCACTTATCTCAAACGTCAACAGCCCCTAGTACCGACAGCACAGGTCTTAAAATGCGACTGTCAGATTATTTAATCAGTGTTGCAATTGACGAATATAAAGAGGCGAAGCATGATTGTGTCTATTAAGAAATTAGTAGGCAAAAATACATCATTCGACTTTGCCGGGTTTAAAAGGCCGAAGGATTAAAAAGCCATGGTAGAATTCATTCACATCCTTGGTGAGGCCAAAAAAATGTTAAATCCTCGTTTGCCATTTCAAAAGACTTTATTCCTGGTCGCGATCGGAACGATCGCCGTGTCCTGTGGGAAAAAAGATGAAGCGAAAAGTGCCGGCTCGACAAGTCTGTCACTCAAAATCCGCAACGTCGAGACAAACTCGGCGCCTCTGAAGGAGCCGCAAGCGGCCAGGCTTACAGGCCTTGGCGCAGGAAATTTATCCTTTACTCCGGAATCCTATAAACTTTGGATCAATACCATCGTCCTGCAGGGAGAGAATAATCTATCGAATCAATTTTATACCTGCTCAAGCAGTGAAGCAGACTGCGAAGTCGACTTCGCAAATCCCGCTTCGATAGCCGCATTTGAAGCAAAATTGAGTGCGTTGCCGGTCGGTGTTGGAACGTTCACGAAAGTTTGGTTGTCCTGCACACCGGATTCAGGCGGCTACATTAAGATCAAAGGCGAGGCGAGGCTCGCAGACGGTTCTATCCAATACACTTCCGATCCAGAAGAAAACGCTGGCGAGACCCTGACCGCTGATGCAAGCAAAGCGGGAACACTTAAGATTAAATTTGTTGGCGGGAGCTGCGGCATCACCATGCCGCTGGCGAAGCCATTGGTGGTCGAAGCTGTAGTCCCTCCAGAAGGCACGGCCCATGACACGACCAAGGAAACGGCACCTGTTGGCACTACGGTAACGATGACTATGTTTTCCAACCTAAAATTCACAGGCTATTACACCCCCCATGGCTCGCCCGGAATGGGTGGCTGCCGCTTAAGTGATGCAAACGTCGCTGCCAACACCTCAGGACCGGGTATCTGTGTTATCTATCCCAGCGTATTTCCCTACTTCGGTGAGACAAGTCCAAAGGTTGACTATTACAAAGTCGCCAATTCAAAGACATCATCCGCAGACCTGGTCGAAGGTGATGCCAATGTCATCGTCAAAATTGTTAGCGATGCGGCTGGCAAACCTTTTTGGGCATCGTTTGGAAGCTATTACACAGAAGATACTCTTGACTATGGAGTAGGTGACAAAGGTGTCTCGGGCTATGCTAATTCGATTTCCAGTTTTTCTGTCAATGCTGACGGTAGCCTCACTATGAAATCTCAAGAGAATGGCTTCAGTGCCTTTACGGAAAATGCTCATTCCGGGGAAGTTAAGGGCGAAGCTGTGGTCAATGGCGCCGGTGCAGGAGTTTCGGTAACCTACTCCTATAAAGCGTTTCCTTTTGTTCCTTGACGAATAGGCGGCCCTAGAGCAACTGTCCCGCTTACCAAAGAACAAACGCCAGGAGCCGAGGTCCCAACGACTTCGGCTCCTGTTTTGTTAGCAAAAAGCGACTTTTACCCCGAGGTCACGGCAACGGTGACAGCCTGTTCAGACGGCTCTTTCATCAGCGCTTCGGTCGCTGCGGAAACTTCGCTAAAGACCGAGCGGTAGTAGCATTTGATCCTATGGGCCTTACAGAAATTGACAAAACTTTGATGATACCAGCGACTCTTGATGGCCGTGGCAAAATTTCTGTCAGATTCTTCCTGAGTGATCCGGTCTTTCTCCTCAAGCTTTTCTTCGTCGGCTTTGACCGAAAAATGCGAGCCCATGGCTTCCGTCATCAACGGCAGCTCCCTGTTATTGGCGAGTGCTTCACTCCTGACTGCCTGAAGCAATTCCCGTCGCCGCAGTATCTCCTGGGAGTGGCTGGCAAGTAGGGTCGTGACGATGCGAATGGCATTCGGCGTTTCACGAAGCCAACCGAGCAAGCTTAAGCTGCCATGAGCTTCCTTGCCATCGGCCGTTATGGCGATTCGAAAGCGCACGCCTCCTGAAGCATGGATGATGGTTTCCCGACCCTGCCGAAAGATTAAGAGATCGCAGTTTTGCTGGCCTTTATACCAATAACGGCCGCTTTTGAGATCGACGCTGCCCAGTGCCGCATCGGCACTGGCAATGATCTTATTCGCAACAGCCGTTTTCAACGCGAGTGTTGTCATATCGATATCCTTAGATAGAGATGGCGTGCTTGAGTTCAAGCATTCTTATTCATTTTTTAAAAACGTCAAAGATTCTGAAAAAGGCTCAACGAAGGGACTAAAAAAATCTCGATGAGGTTAGAAATTGCTTAAAGAAGCGATCCGTTTCCACGCTGCAAATATAGCAATTTCACACAAAAAATTCAATGAAAACTGACCATCTTTAAGCTTGCCTGGCTGGTTAAAAATGGAAGTTAAGCCGCCCCTTGCCAGCTCAATTTGCTGACCATTTCCTGCGACAGCGACAGTCTTTTTCAATACCGGAAAGCGCTACAAAAGTTCGCTCAGAAAATCGATTCCAAGTTTCGGATGGCCTAACGTGTGGGCTTTGCATCAGCAGGTCAGGACGAAATGTGGACTGGGCGACAGGGCGGCGGCCACTCTAAAAACGGGTATGAGGAGGCGAATCCGGGAAAGGACTTCAAGGAGCGGTAAAACTCAGCCCAAGGTTGCCTGTTTTGCCTGTTTTGCGCAGAATAGAGCTAGACGTCCAGGCTATCTCGGGTACACTGGGCCTTCTAAAACGCATAGCTTAAGGACACAGCATGAAAAAATTAACCTGGGAAAATCTCAATAGATTCCAAAGAAATCACGTAACTAGAGAAGCAAAGGTTTTTGTTGAAGTCGAAAACAACGCAAATCTTAGCGACCGTCAAAAAGACGTTCTATTTCAAGAGCATTTCAATGTTTTGCTGAAGCAGGACTACACCAACTTCAAGTTTCCTACGTCAATTCCTTCCAAAAAATAATTGATGGTACCTCTGCCAAATATATGAGGGTAGAGGTGTCCCTTTTGGCTAGACGATACGTCATTAAATGAGGGAGTTATGATCCCTTTTCGAGCTGGCTTCCCATATCATCGTGCCTTCCCCTGGAACTAGACCCTGGACGATTTTTCCGCAAATTCCTTGAATTGCTCCATGACCTGCAACGAGGTTTTTTTGAACATGTCAGGCATCATCAATCCTATCGCTTTCATAAAACCTGAAAATTGAAAGTCCTGATGGGAGCTGTATTTCGTTTTGCTATCGGTGAGCGGCGTGAAGTAGTTATTCACAGTATTAAAAACGCCTTTGGCTGCATAAGTGCCGCTGAATTCATGGGGAAGGTTTCGGACGGTGATGGTTTCCACCATCTCAATTTCACGAGTTCCGACCAGCATCTTAAGCCGCGATTTTGCCCCAGGATATCCTGACTTACCACTTATGGATTCGAAACTGAGCAAGCCAGGCTGCCAATGCTTGAGATTTGCAGAATCCTGAAAGAGTTCCGTGACACGTTCAATACTAAGATTTATCTCGACTTCGCAGACATATTTCATGGCATTGTCCTGGGCTGCAGGGAAGCAAAAGGCAGCGGAAGTATAAACACCTCCCCTTCGGAAATGCCAGACCTATAGTTTGTGTCTGTCTGTCTGTCTGTCTGTCTGTCTGGAAAGGGGGATGGCAAGGCGCGAGGCAGAAAAAAAGCGGAGTCGATTCCCCATAAATGAGCATTTTTTCCTGCCGATGGAA
>CAXSGP010000185.1:0-3746 GCA_964236955.1 uncultured Oligoflexus sp.
TCATCGGTAAGTCATGCCAGATTAGCGACCCTTCTTTGAAGGACCCAGCATCCCATCCCGATTATCAGGAGCCTGAGAATGCGTGTTTTGCTTTACAACGAATTGGACGTTCACGGCCTCAAAGTCAAGATCGATAAGGTGATAGGATTTCTCGAGAAAGGTGACTTCAATGCAGCGCAAGTGAAAAAGCTCAAGCCAGGAGCCTACTATCGGGCGAAGCTTGATGAGACCAATCGCCTTCTCTTTCGTTTTGGTCAATTCGCCGACGAACAGGTCATCCTCGTCCTCGAAACCATCCGATCTCACCGCTACGAAAGATCACGTTTTCTCGGCGAAAATAAAAGTCTCACGGAAGATGATTTTAATACTGCCGATATGCAAAAAGAAAATGTTTTAGAACTTAAGGCCCTTCCCCAAGAAGGACGTGAGTTTCGCTTGCTGGATAAGGTCATTTGTCTTGATCCATCCCAATCTGAACTCATGCACCAACCTCTGCCCATGATAATCATCGGTTCTGCTGGGAGCGGTAAAACAGCCTTGATTCTCGAAAAAATGCGGGCACTGACTGGCGATATCCTGTATCTGTCCCTGTCGCCCTTTCTCGTCGAAAACTGCCGAAAGGTCTATCATGCTCATAGTTATGTAAATGAAAGCCAGAATATTGATTTTCTTTCTCTAAAAGAACTTATCGGAACCATTGCCATCCCCGATCTAAGGGAAATCGATTTTCATCAATTTAGTGCTTGGTTTCAACGGTATAAGACCCAGGCGAAGGATGCAGACTCCTACCAGGTCTTTGAAGAGTTTCGCGGCGTGATCACAGGTTTGGCGGATGGCCGAGCTTTTCTTTCGCACGACGAATATCGAGCGCTCGGTCCCAAACAGTCGCTGTTCCCAGAATCAAGCCGGACGAAAATTTATGGTATGTTCGAAGAATACCGCAAATTCTTGGATAAAGCGGGGCTTTACGATCCCAACCTCTTAGCCTTTCGTTATCTTGGCCTTTCGGAAGCAAGGTATGATGCCATCGTCATTGATGAAGTCCAAGACTTCACAAGTGTCCAAATTCTGCTGGCAATGAAGCTTCTTCGCAAGAAAGGCAATTTCATTTTCAGCGGAGATTCAAATCAGGTTGTGCACCCCAATTTCTTTTCCTGGTCCAAAATCAAAAGCATGTTTTACGATGTTGATTTGCTTAACGGACGCGATATTCTCAGAATTTTGAGCCGCAATTATCGCTGTGCATCCTGCATTACCGATCTTGCAAACAAACTTTTACGGGTGAAACAAGTTCGCTTCGGATCTATTGATAAAGAAAGTCACTATCTCATAGAATCGCTTCCTTCCTCAAAAGGCTCTGTGAGTTTTCTGTCCCATAAGGACAAAGTCTTGTTGGATTTGAACAACAAGACCAAGCTATCCTCAAAGCATGCCGTTATAGTTTTGGATGATTCGGATAAGGATAAGGCCCGCAAGTATTTTCAAACTCCTCTCGTATTTTCAGTTCGTGAGGCTAAGGGCCTTGAATATGAAAATATTATTCTCTACAACATTGTTAGCGATAATCGGCAGGCCTTTGCGGAAATCACGACCGGCATCATACCTGCCGATTTGCTTGGTGATTTTGTTTTCGGCCGCAATAAAGATAAGAGTGACCGATCAGCGGAATCCTATAAGTACTTCATCAATGGGCTTTACGTGGCGCTGTCGCGTGCCATGCGGCAAATCTATTGGGTTGAGAGTGATGAACACCATTCTTTGCTCGGGCTGCTGGATTTCAAAGTTGAAGCTGTCACCGCTGAGGTTACTGAAAGTAAGTCAAGCTTGGAAGAGTGGCAGATGGAAGCACGCCGCCTGGAGCAGCAGGGACGCTTTGAGCAAGCTGATGAAATCAGACGCTCCATACTTCAGAATGAACCGGTTCCTTGGGCGATACTCGATTCGAAAGGGCTTGATACATGGATTTCATCCGCTCTCCATCCCGTCAGCGTGAATAAGGAGGCTCAACGAAAACTCTATTCCGTTGCGCTTCATTATCAATCTGGAAATATGAAAAAAGCTCTCGTTAAGTCTCGATTCGGACTGGCTGGGGAGACCGATATCAAAGGCCTTGAATTTGTAAATTCAAGATATTATAAGCACTTCTCCGAACCTGGATGGCACGTTCTAAAAAGCTTTATTCGGCGGCATGGTGTGGATTTTCGTAACGAATTTGCCGAGACTCCATTAATGGTGGCCGCTCGAGAAGGCAATATCGGATTGATTGGGCTCTTGCTCGACTCGGGAGCGGATGCATCGCTTCGCGATATGTTTGGCCTTTTGCCAGTACAGCTTTTGATGATGGAGCTATTTGCGGGTCGTCGATTCGATGAGTCAACTTTTTGCGAAGTGTTCAACCGCTTGGCTCCGCAGGCTCTAACATTTCGTGCCGGAAATCGCCTGGTGAAATTGGATCGTCGTCTGATTGAATACCTTCTTCTGCTGTCGGCCGCGCCCTTTATTGCGATCCAATCTCAAAAAAGTCTTAATCTTCTCCCCGTCTGCTACACAACGGGAAGTATTTTGGACATGCTAGGCTGTCTGCCGGAGGCCCTTTTTCCAGAAAAACGCAGGAAACGATCCTATATCTCCGCAGCACTTTCCCGAAATGAAAAACAAAGAGTCGGCCCTTATAATCGCGAGATATTCTTTAGAATCAAAACGGGTTCCTACATTCTATCGCCATGGATCGCATGGCCAAAAGACGACTCTTGGGAGGATTTTTACTCCTCGCTCTCAATGGATAATCTTATAAAGCTCGCTCCGAAAAGTTTCGGCGAATCGTTTGCTTATGTGATGCAGCAAATCCAGGAGAATTTCGGCGCTGTTCAGGAGGGGCTGGAACCCTCGTCCCAAGTATCTCGCTAGGATATTAGCCCTCAACCTTGTTTTAACGACGTAAGATGGTGGTCTTGAAAGTTATCGGCCAAGGATTACTGCTGTCCATGCTTTTAAGACGATGAAAGGATCCATCCATCGATCGAAGGCTTGCTTCTCAATCGATAGAAAGCTGTGGCATGGGACCACTTTATCGAAAAAGGGTCTTGTCAAAATGGCTGATTTTAAGGCGAATAGCAAAACAAGGAAGCATGACGATCAGATTAAACTTGTGCTTTAAAACTTCGGTAGCTAGCATCCCTCCGTATTAAATTCAAGATGAGGAGTCTATTAAATGTTGACCTGGTTAAAGAGGATTGTGGGGCCTCAAAAGCTGAAGGAAAGCTTCCTTGTGCAATCAATCCCTGAGTCGGGTCTGGCCGAAAAATTCACAGGGCTTGAGAGACAAATAACGGATTTGGAGCAAGCCATCAACGGGTTGACCAAGATCTCCAGGCGTATTCATCTCAGTAGCGATCAAAATGGCTCTTTACTCAAGGACATACAGTCGGAATTAAAGACCCAGTCCCGGTCCGTGGTCGAAGAAAACAACGATCGTTATATGTTTTCGGAATCGGAGCTGCTGGCATTGCTTGATCTAACGACCACGCCGAGCCTTTCGCCACCCATCCGCCATATCCAAGAAATTACGCAGTTACTTTTGAATAAGTTAGGTTGGCGTTCAGTAGCAGAGTTGAATAAACCCTATCATCCGACCGATTGTGAGATCGTCGAGGCAAGCTTTGATCCCGGAGTGGCTGGCCTGGTTCGGCATGTGATCCAGCAGGGTTATCGGGATGAGCAAAAGCAGCTTATTCGAAGAGCAAAAG
>CAXSGP010000186.1:0-3666 GCA_964236955.1 uncultured Oligoflexus sp.
CTTCCATTTCGATGCCGGTTTTTGCGCTGTTTTTCACCGTGCAAGTCATGATCAGGATCAAAGATCGGCCGGGCCCCGCATCCCATCGATGTTCAAATTTTATGGAGTCGATCGGAATAGGATGACAGAAGGGAATGAGTTCAAAGGTCCGTTTTACCGCCATCGTTCCAGCGATGATGGCCGTGGCCAGAACCGCTCCCTTCTTCGTCATGATGTCGCCACCCTGAAGCTGAGTCGCGACTTCCTCAGGCAATTCAATAGCCGTCTGGGCGGTCGCCTGGCGATCCGTCACCGCCTTGGAACTGACATCGACCATAGTCGGCCGGCCTTTGGAATCGACATGAGTAAGCATCGAGCGTCACCAACTATAAAAAGGAAAAATTGTTTGTTCGGCGTCATAACCAGCCTCGCCAGTACCGGGAATCTCCAGGAATCCATCGGTGCCGTTCAAAGCCACGAAATCGCCGGACCCATGGTGACTGGCGGCCTCCGCATAAACCCTGGCATCGGCACCAAAGCTCAGTTTTACAGCTGCAAAAAAGGTTAGATTGTGACTTTTGGGTCGATCCCCGATGAGTTGCGCACAGGGCCGTTCCACCGCTTTATCGTAGCCCTGCATCAGCGAGAGATAAGGTAAGACGTAGCGATAAAGACTGATGAGAGCCGACACGGGATTGCCTGGCAGTCCAAAAACGCTTGTGCCGCTGTTGGTCTGCCCTGCCCAAAGAGGTTTGCCGGGGCGTTGCGCGATCTTGTGAAAAATCCTTTGAACCCCACAGTCCTGCAGAACCGAGGGAATAAAATCACTTTTGCCCGCCGAAACTCCACCTGAGAGAATAACGATATCGGCAGTAAGCAGAGCGTCTTCGATCACTTCCGTGATACGATCTCTCTGATCCGGTAAGGATTGAGCACTTAAAACACTATGACCTTGGCTCTCCAATGCCATTTTTAATGCATGAATATTGGAGGCGCGAATCTGATAATCCAATGGGCTCGCATCAATGGGCACAATTTCGTCGCCTGTCCCTATGATGACAATCCGCGCTGCGCGGGCGACTTTCACCGTCACCTCACCAAACGAAGCTGCTATCGCCACAGTCGGCGCATTCATCCGCGCAGGAGTGAACAGGCTACCCTTTTTGCAATCAGCGCCCTGCCGATGAACATTGTGAAAAGGCTCCAGTCTAAGCCCGTCAAGAAAATGCACCTGCTCCCCGCGACGCTCACTATCCTCATAACGGATAACGATATCGCAAGCAGCCGGGAGTTTGGCGCCAGTCATAATTTCAATGCACCCGTCTGCATTGCGGAGAACAGCCGGAACCTGTCCTGCGGTCTGCATGCCCTGCACACGAAAACTTCGCTGACCCTTTTGCCAAGCCGCTAGACTTAAGGCATAGCCGTCCATCGCCACCCGATGGAAAGGGGGATAATCTCGATCGGCGCTCAGGGCCTGGCCGAGGATACGACCGCCGGTCTTTGCAAGGTCCACAGTCTCCATTTCAAGGGGGATCACACGCTCTTTAAGTAAATTCCATGCTTCATTGACACTGATCATGGTTTGAAATTCCTCTCATCTACTCTTGCCAGTCTTCAGCTTATGCATCTCTTAGGGACCAGCGATCCTTGGCAGTCCGGCCAAGTCTTACTATCGTGTCGGTTCGAGCCTTAAAGCCGCGGTGATCACTCAGCGTCCGCGCTTAGAATGCCTCTTGGGATTGACTATGCAAAGCAAAATGCAGCGCTGGAAGGGTTGGCAATTTGATTGCTGTCATTTATCCATCCTCACCAGGCTTAGACTGTGGATTATGGCGAATTTCGGACACCAAGGCGAGCGGGAGAGTCGATTGCTGGTCGATATGCGGAACATGGGCATTAAACTTGAATTTCTCGGACAAGGCAAGTCTTCGCCAAAGCGCAGGCATCAAAGGCGTTTGCGATTTTTTGACATGTAAAGGGCTTTACAGGGGTCCGATCCTTAGGCAAGCTCGTGACAAGATTAAGCGGGGCCTTTTGTTCCCAGGAAGCCACTTGGAGACTTCTATGCAGAAACATCGGAAATATAAAAAAACTCGTAATAAAAATCGCAACCATCAGGCCAGCTTTGATTCGCCTGAGGGTGAGGGCGAGTTTATGAATGAGAGCAACGACTCCATGCTGACCATCAGCGACGCGCTTGGCAATATGGATGCCATGGATGCCACGATTTCAAGCGATAGCGATAAGACTTTGCTCGATGAGTTCGCAGGCGACAGTGAGCTGAGTTCCGAGCATGATTATCCTCTAGGGAGTGCGAATCGCTCGGGAGCCTCCCATAAAGCGCGCAGGCTCGAAAAATCATCGGCCGAAGCCACTGACTTCGGTTCCCAGGATAAATCTGACGATCAGGCGGCGCCGATGGCCCTGCTCATCAAGGGCAAACTTTCCAAAGCCAGCACGCGGGCTCAGGAGCTGCTCGAGCCTTACGCCAGGGAAATGAACCTCAAGCTGCAGGATTTTTATCGCGTGGCAAAAATTCAAAGAGCGAATTTAAATAAAAAAGTGCAGACCCAACCTTATCTCTTTGCCCTGGGCGCCGTGGTCGGAGGCTTTGCATTGACGAAGTTATTCACCCGCAGTTCAGTGCAAAATCGATGAATGGCCCTCGTGTGTAAACCGCAACAATGAAAAGGCGGCGCCCCTGTCCCTGAGGACGCAGGCGCCTTTTCGAAGCGGACTTGAATTATTTGCCATCGGCCGTGAGTGTGGTCCAAGCCGATCTTTGAATTTGCATATCCTCGACATTGCCGTCTTTGCAGGTTGCAGTGACCAGCATCTCATAGGAATCACCACCCTCCCATGCATCCCCGGCTTCCTTCTGCAGATCATCGCCGGTCAAGACCAGAGTATTGGACTTGATGGGTTTACGCCGGTCCGTTCGATCCGTTGGCAGAAAGGCCAATTGAATCTGCCAGGATTTAATCAGGTCCATGCGAAGAGTACGGATATTGAGCACAGAGCCATTTTCTTCCTCAAAAGCCTCGTTCCACTGCATCTGATGAACGCTGGCATCATCTTTGCCCGTGGTAAAGGCATTATGTTCGGTAACCTGAAGGTATTGAAAAGTCTTCGTGGGTTCTTTGCAGTCAAATTTAAACCTGAGGTAAAGATTCGTATGACGGACGACACTCGATACGGAAAGGTCTGAAGTGACTTCGTCGTCGTTTGAATTGGAACGGAGTGAGGCCGCCTGCTTATCGGGGGCATCGGAATTGCAGGCCGTAGTCCATGGAATCAGACCAAGGAGTAGATAGGCTGCGAGCTGGATAGTCTTTTTCATATGCACTCCTGAAACCTTTTATCCGACTGTTATGTCCTGGCCGCCTGGCAACCATCTCTTCCTGGGCCCCTTACTTTAAACAATGTCGGCAGGCCTTCAGGGAAAGCTAAAAAAATATTATATCTTATTATTTTTATTTGATTTTTAAGGAGAAATTGACTGGAAAGTGGCCAGGGGAACCGCCATGAATCGGATATTTAAAGTACGAATGCAACGCCTATCTTACGGTATAGAGTCATTTTCTTAATGCGCCAATGAACATCAGGTTTTATGATTTCGGTAAATTTGCTTATTAGGGGCTGTTGACGTTTGGCTACGCCAACGTCGAACATCCCCAGTAACGC
>CAXSGP010000187.1:0-3450 GCA_964236955.1 uncultured Oligoflexus sp.
TGCGTTACTGGGGATGTTCGACGTTGGCGTAGCCAAACGTCAACAGCCCCTAGTCGGAATCTCCGATATTAAAAAAAGATAAGCTTGCTTTTTAGCCGACTATTTTTTTTCGTCAAATTTTAATTTTCGATAATTTTCTAAGCCCAAATCCTTTGGCCTCTTGGATTTGAAGAGCCGCTGCCGGTTCACCTGAGGGTATTTACGTATGTGCCCTGAACTTTCAGAAGCGTATCCATTAATCATGATTCAAAAGACCAATTGGCTGGCAATCATGGTCTTCCCAACGTGACTGACAAAGGAACACATTATGGAACGTAGTTATTATAACGAACAAAATCAAACACGCCGGATGCAGCCTAACACGGATCGTTATTCGCGCTGGTCAGATGATGACGATCGCATGGATCATGACGATCGTTATTCGCGAGAGGATTCTGAGCAGGACCGCTTCAATAAACATACCCGCGGAGCACCCTATAGTACGTATGGAAGTATGGGCCGCAGTTCAGATTCTCAAAAGGACCAAAGCCGTTATTCGTCTTTCGATTCCAATCGTGATCGCGATTATAGCCGGGCTACTCCTTCGCATTCCGATCAAACGCCCTATCAAAACTTCGGCCGCAGCAGTAATTTTTCCGACCAAAGTCGAGCCCAGGGTTATGGACAAGCGGGAACTCATAATTACGGCAGCAGCTCCTCGGGGTTGTCCAATCAAAACCAATACGGCGGCGGAAATGGAAACGGCACGAGCAGCAGCGGCTCCGCTGGTGTCTATGGTCAAGGTTACGGTAGCCAAAGTTATGGCAGCAATCAGGGCTATGGAAGCGCTGGTCAAGGACAGTATGGAGGTTCCTACGGCAGCCATTCGGCGGAGAGCAGCTTTGGACGTCAAGGGAATAGCGGTCAATCCAATGGCAATCCTAGGATGGGCCATGACAACTATAATCCTTCAATGGCAGGTCAGGACTTTACCGGCTCGATGAGCAATCGTAGTGAGGATTGGGGTAGAAGCTCCTATAACCAAAGCCAAAGTCATTCCCCATGGTCATCTCATTCCCCATCGCAGGCCGCCAGCAAATTCGGTAAATCCCCCAAGGGCTATAAACGATCGGATGAACGAATCAAGGAAGAAATTTCTGATATTCTTACTCATGCTCATGATGTCGATCCTTCAGAAATCGAGATTCGTGTCTCTAGCGGCGAAGTTACATTGACAGGAACTGTCGAGGACAGAATGGAAAAACGTTTGGCGGAGGATCTTGCTGCTTCGATTTCTGGTGTTTCAGAAGTCCATAATCAGCTGCGGGTAAGCGTCAGCGCGGGCAAAGGCTCATCAACGAGCAGCCACAGCCCATCTCAAAGTGGGCAAAGCGATACTAAGGCGGGAGAATCTTCAATGAAGCCGTCTCCTACGCAACAGGGCCAAAGCCAAGGCGGCAGCGGCAGTTCCATGTCGGCCGGCAGCTCTGGCAAAAACTCTGTTCAATAAGCGATCCATTAAGAAGCGGACGGTCCTCAGTTCAGGCTGAGATCGTCTTCTTTTTTACGAAATTCCCGAATCATTGGGTTTGACTTGGCCATGATTTGGCAGGACTCCGACTCTTCATCAAAATAGAGCAGGGCTTCGCCCTTCTTAAGCTGATGCAAGACCTGCTCGACTTTTGTATGGAGATCGCTCGCACTTAAACCGTAGTCGGTCCCTTCTCTCGTCACAAATTCTTCCACCACCCGCTTGAGTGTTTCTGGATTGAGCGACTCAATTGGAATTCTCATAACGTGGCTCTCCTTAATCTGTCCAAGCTCTAGGTAGACAGCGGCCTTCGTTCCCTTTATATCTGCCTTATAGGAGGATATATGCTTACCGTCTTACCAAGGCAATCAGAGCCTATGCAAAAGCAAAAACATTACAGTCTAGTTTTTGCAAGTCTCCAATCTTTGCTCACAGTCGAAACGGATTGGGTAGCAGCGATGGCGACAATCGTCAGTGAACTCCATAATGCCTTCGAAACCTTTGACTGGACTGGTTTTTATAGGGTCGTCCGGGACAGGCATCTGCAGATCGGTCCCTATCAGGGATCCCATGGTTGCCTGGATATTCCCTTCAACCGCGGAGTTTGTGGCGCAGCAGCCACTCATAAGAAAACTCAAATCGTTGCTGATGTGGAAAAATTTCCGGGACATATCGCCTGCTCGTCTTCAACACGCAGTGAAATTGTCGTTCCTATATTGGATAGAAAAGGGGAAACCCTTGCTGTGCTTGACATCGATTCCAATGAACTTGCATCATTTGACGCAATCGATCAGCATTGGCTTGAAGCCATTGGTCAACTCTATGCCATGCGCTTTCCAAGCCGACCTCAGGTTCAATGAAGCTGCGTGGGCTTCCCTGCTTTCAGGCCCAAGGCGGATGAATAAAGCTGATCTTACGCAGGGTCCTGAGATAGAATCGCCGAATGGGCTTCCTTATGGATCTTTGGCCTTCGATCACCATAATCAACAGGGGCAACATAAAATTCGGCGCCTGAAGCAGGATTTCAAAATACCCTTCCAAGGGAAAAATCAACCGGTTTGCTACCGCTGTCATTATCCCCCAAAAAGCCACAAAAACTAAAGCCTTACGCGTGGGTCGAAGCAAAACGAGAAAACCGACCAAAATATTAATGGCCGCCGCCACACTGAGAAGGTTCATAACGGAGCTGGCGGGACTAGGCATAGAGCTCAATGCTTTTTGCACATTCAAGACAAGTTGATGAGTATGTCCGAGGTTCATCAAAGACTCAAAGCCAAGAGCGATAAAGCTCAATGCCAACCCACAGCGCAGCAATACCCTCACGCTGGGCAGGCCGATCTCGACATCCAGGGTGCGTGCATTCCGCAAGGCATATCCAATGACGAAGAACCAAAAATAACGGGCGCATTCATAAAGGAGAGCTAGGGGAACAAGGCCTTCTTGACTCAAAGCCAGTTTTAAAACCGCCTCACAAAGAAAGCCGGTACCCATCAAATAAAAGGGTCTCGGGCTCCACCGAAAAAAGGCCCAGACCAAGCCAAAGATCATGAAACCAATATAGGTATGGTTGATAGCGCTAAATGCCAATGGGGTTAAGAGCCTGTCCCTCACCAGAGCGTTGGCAATGATATTGGGGGAACTTAAGGCGGAAAGATAAAAGCCAACAACTTGCAAAAAAGCGGTCACGTATATCAAAATCGCGATCAAACGCTTATCAGGCGTGATACGAACATTTCCTGAAGCCATAGATTCCCCTGGTTTTTGCTCACTACTGGGTATCTACTTTGAAGTGGCAAACATTTCTCGGCAGCGTTGGTCGTCAGCTAACAGATATTAGCCTTTCTATTCAAGGAGTCTACTGAAAAGTCCAAGCCAGTGGCCTGACATTTAGGGGCTGTTGACGTTTGAGATAAGTGATTGAAAAGTACAGGCAAACTCGT
>CAXSGP010000188.1:0-3447 GCA_964236955.1 uncultured Oligoflexus sp.
AAATGCAATGGGAGCTAGGGGAATAATGCGTCCATTAATACTTACCACAATGTTGCTCCACTGATGACCGATAACAAAGCCCTGACCTGGAATAAGATGCAAAATGACGCGAGAAAAGCGGCAGAACTCACGGCGAGGCTCTTACGGAAAGCTGCTGTCTTTTCTCGCGTCTTGGTCTCGCGATCTCGCAGCGGCCGAGGACGCTCTCATGAGCTATCCGATTGCGAAGCGCCCTTATCTCTACCCAAGGCACGGCGTCGCGAAAATTTGAGAATAAATTATCAGCTTTCGTGTCGATCAGCTTCGACACTTGTTCGCCCAAGAGATCCACTTGCTTATTAATCCCATCGTACTGTTGACCTTGCTTTAAATAATCTCCCTCACTCGTCGATTGCAAATACTCCTGAATTCTCGCTATGTGTTGAATCATTGAGATCAGATATTTCGACCCGTCTTTGTACTTTTTAGACATCGATAAAATCCTTCTCAGCCTTTGCAGAAACCTCAGCACGTATCTCACTTGTCACCACTAGATCCACTTTCTTTCCAGAAAGAACCTGCGAAATACGAATCTCTAGCTTAGCCAAAGCACTAAGCGAAAGACTCTTCATCGGAAATATCATGACATCTATGTCAGAAGTTTCTGTAGCCTCGTCTCGGGCGTAAGAACCAAAAAGCACCATTCGACTTATTCCAAGCTCTTCTTCCACCAAAGCCTGAACCGCACCAAGCTTTCTTAAAACCAAACCACGATCGAGCGCACCAGGATGACCCGCTTTCACCGAAATGGTATCGACCAACGAAAGGGTCTTGCCGAAATAATCAGCAATATCCTGGGCGGTACCGATCTTCACATTCTCTTCCCGGCCCTGCTCCACTTCACGTATCGCCCACAGTGAAACTCCACAGACCGAAGCCAGTTGCTCCTGAGTCAGGCCCGCCCGCGATCGCGCCTCTTTCACCAACGCTGATAGCTCCGTTTTGCTCGAATGAAACCGAGGCTTTAACTGTCCTTTTGGCATGTATAACCCTCTAACTCTATTATAGCCATTACCTATAATAATGCCCTTTTAGAGGCGCGGCAGGGACATTATTATAGTTAATGCATATAGTAATGCTTAAGAAGCCGCTGGGGAAACTCGCCAGCGTTATCGAAATAGGCGAGGACCACATAAATCAACTAAACAGCATACGGCTTCACACTACTCTTGAACCCTATGCTGAGGCCCTAATCACACCGCTCAAGGCCGATCAGGAGGCGAACCTCATCATCGCCGCCAAGACAGATAAGAATTGATCTGTGACGAATTTACAGCTCTCGTTACTATACAGGCATAGTCCTGCAACGTAATGGTCTCGATCAGGACGATCAACAGGCACCAAACCCTTGCCATACCTGGAATCTTAAAAATGAAAGGAGCAAACCAAGATCGTTATTAACCTTCCAGCCCTAATATTGCCCAAAACCTAACGCTCCAAGCCAGACTTACGCGGACTCCTTCCTTCCAAAAATTGTCTCTCACAGGGTAGCGAAACACGATGGGAAGCGACTCCACCAATAGCTCAACGTCCCTTGCGGTAAATCAAAAGGGTGCGGCTCTTTTCTGACGATCACTTAACCAGTCTTAATTTCCTCTGCTCAAACATTTCTGGCTTCGCATAGTGAATCCAGTGATTCCGCTCATAGTCGCACTGCTCATGGAATTGCCAGTATTCGTTCCAGTCCCCACTCGCGTGAAGCGAGCGTAATTTTAGAACAGCTTCGGCTCCTTTAAGACTCCATCGGGCACCCGTCACATCCATTCGGTCCTTAACCCGATGGCGACAAGCCCCTTCAATGACCCCCGTGGCGATCGGCAAACCTCGTGTGGGTCAATGAAGGATTGGATGATCTGGGTCCAGCATGAATTTCATTCATCGGGGACGATGATCGATTGCGGATGCACGGTCTTCTGGCTCAGCTTCAGGCGAAGGGAAGAAAAACCGGGATTTCCTTTAGTTGGAAAGGGGCCTGGGAATTTGACCAACTCACCCGCACAGGCACCGCCAGGCTCAATAAGGACGGGATGCTCAACACAAAAAAAGCAAGGTACTTGATCGACCGCACCATTTTATCCGATTTAGATTTATGCGGTATGATACATTTTTTTCATTTCAGGAAATAAACTGCGGATGGTCCCCTCCCTCTGAGTTCAACGACACCTTGTTTTTTGAGCCTTGCGAGCAGCATTTTCATTCCTTGCGCTGTTATCCCTGCTTTGCTGCTAAGTTCGGCTGTAGAGGAGGGCCCATTTTTTTGGAGGAAATCGACAACAAATTTTTCATTTTTAGGGAAATGATGTTTGTGTGAATCTTGTGAATTGATTTTTTCAGAAATGAACTCGGCTTGATTTGAGACAATGAGCGTAAAGAAATCTATCCATGGATCAAGGTTAGGGTTGTTTGATTTTAGGCTTTCCTGTGATTTTTTAAGTGAAATGTAATAGAGAGCCTTATTATCTTCGATAAATTTTTCGTGTGAAACATACTGTACCCACTCATATTCTTTGAGTGTTAGTAGAACGGTAAGAAGTCGTGACAGCCTGCCATTTCCATCTCGAAACGGGTGAATTGCGAGGAATTGGACTATGAAGATTGAGATTCTAATGAGCGGGTTTACGCTGTCAGCTTCAGCCTTTTGGAAGCTTTCAACAAGTTGTCTCATCAAGGTTTCAGTCTCAAGTCCACGAGCAGCTGTTTCCATGAGAAGAGATTCTTCACCGGTCTCCGTGTTTTTTTCGACGACATCGTTTCGAATGTCTTTATAGCAGCCTCTTTGTTTAGAGGGCAGTTCATCCTCGTTGAGGTCTTCCGTTAAGAGCTGGTGTAGCTCTCGAATCTCTTTTTCTGTGATGTGAATGTCTTTAAAGTATTCATAAATATAGGTCAATGTCTTAACATAGCCTTTTACTTCACGAGCTGACCGAGATGAGACGTTTGAAGTTTCAAGACCTTTATCGATCAGTTCTTGTACTTGTTTGTCAGACATTAGAGCGCCTTCGATACGAGTCGATGCTCCAGCAGAGGTGACAATTGTGGTCTGCTTGAGTGCGATTATGAGGGCTGGTTTCAGACGGGAATTCTTTTGCCAATTGCCATGAAATCTCTCGATCTCATTAAGGCGATTGACTGTGTTCATGGAGGGGCGAAAGGCTTTCCAGTCGAGCATAATTTCACCGTTATTAAGTCTTTGATTTATATAGATAAAAAGCATATACACTATACTTAGTAGTATACTAATTATTATACCTCGAAGTATACTCAATAATATACCAAATAAGTGTTTTTGACAGACATCGAAGTTCTAGCTAGACCTTCGCCGAAAAGGGGTGACTCCTGCGGGACGGCAGTCCTATTTTCAAAAATCGCGAGTGGGTCGATGTTAAATATCGAGTGCTGAGTGCAATT
>CAXSGP010000189.1:0-3202 GCA_964236955.1 uncultured Oligoflexus sp.
CATGGCAAAAACCATCTGAGCCGCGCCTCAGATGGTTTTTGCCATGCACATCATTGGCGATAGCGCCGCCAAGGGTTACATGCTTGGTGCCGGGTGTTACCGGGATAAACCATCCCCTTGCTATGGAAAAGCGCAACAAATCTTCGATGCTTAGACCGGCTTCGCAACTCAAGCGTCCCGTTTCATGATCAAAATGGCGAAATTTATTGAGCTGGCGAGTATGGATGATCGTTCCATTTTTAACGAGACATGAGTCGCCATAGCTCCGGCCGAAGCCAAAGGGCAACAGCGGTCCCTGCCATTTGCCAATGGTGAAAGCATCCTTGCGCCAGTGAAGTATTTTCGAATCTCGCTCCTGGCCTTTGATACGGCCCCACGATTGAGTCGGCACGCTGGTCACTCCTTTACCCCGAGGCAACGCCTGCTTGTGGGGATCCCCTGCTTATTGTTCCGTATGAAGATTCTAACGACTATGATCTGATTTGACTAGGTTTGGCAGGAAGGGAACAATAGATAGGAAAAGCCGGGAAAAAAACGCCGATGAAAAGCAGATCAACTGCGTCAGGATTTTTATTTTTTGAGAAGAGAAGTTTGGGCACCCGTATCGACCCAATCGTTTTTGGCGCCGCGCCGGGTATTGAGTGACTGTCCGAGAGGGGTGGCAAGGCGCGAGGCAGGATAAATGTGGAGATTATTCCCCGTAATTGAGCATTTGTTTCTGCCGATGACACACAGCCATCGCATCTTCCGGACAGCCACTCATCAGAGACTTGCCTGACCATCGCCGGTCAAGACCGTAGTTCGGACTTGAGGCGTTCCTAAAACTTCATCAAGGGTCTTCAAAAATGAATAGGATCCTTGAACGGCCCGGCGTACGACAGCATCGAGGCGTACAGCGGGAGGTGACGCTTCTTGCGCCACTTCAAAAGTCAAGGCATAAGTTCCGTGTTTCATATAAGCAAAGTCAATATATTCGCCGTCGGTCTGATAGTCATAATAGGATTGAGAGGTTCGGTTCATTTGCATCGTCTTCGCAACACTTGCCGCAAGGGTTCGGAATACCGGGTCGGCCTGACTTAAAGCGGGTGTATGACACCAAGGCCAAAGAACCGCCTCAAGTCCCGAATGAAAGGCAGCCGACGCAACAACTCTTTCACGCTTCATAAGATCACGGACCAAGCGCGTTTCAACCAATTGAAATGCCTCCTTTTCCGGTTTATTAGGAGTGGCATAGTCACGGTTGGGATCGAGGCCACGGGAATCGGTACGAAGATTTAAGGCATGGCCATCCGGGTTGACCATGGGCTGCAAAAGTACGCGATAACGACGTAGCAATCGGTCTACTCCCGGAGAATTCTGTTCGCGAACCAAAAAACTAACGAAGGCCAAAATAGCTTCGGTCGAAGCCCTTTCGTTACCGTGATGAGTTCCATTGAAATATATTGCTGGCGCATCGGGACTTAGTGTCTTAGTGACTGCTACTAAAGCGATTTCGCGTCCCTGCTGAGACTTGCCAAGGACTTCAAAATGAACGAGTTCGGGGTTATTTAAAGCCTCCGTACGTAGAAAGGCAGCGATTTCATCTTGATCGTGATATCGATTGAAATCCAATGCCCACGCGTTCGGCGTCAGCCAGAGGACGACTAAAAAGATCTTTAATGAATGGATAATTGGAGAATTCATGGCGTGTGGTTCACCCTGCTTGAATGCTTGACCGGATTCTATCGATTCACTGCCTGAGTGTCAATCGGCAAGCATCAAGTGTGAGCCTTGAAAGCTATAGTGTTGAAGGTTTTTAAAATTCTTAGATCACTTTTTATAAAGACCGATTCCTGTCCCAACGCGTCTTCCTGTTTGACAATTTATGCTCACTATTGAAATAAGTAGGGTAACACCCGCGCGCTAAAGTTCGACAAGACAGATGCTGGAGGCTTTATGACAGTGCCCATCCGTATTCGTGAGGCCGGGTTGGATGACAATGAACGGCTTATCGGATTGGCTCGCTCATGTCCCACCCTCGGGCGTTTCGAAAGTTACCTGGATCGTTACCCTGATTTTTTTGCGATGACCCGCCAACAGGGTGAAAGGTCTTACGTTTATGTCGGCGAATCCTCGCTTGGGGACATCGTGGCCTGTGCGGTGATGGTCGAAAGAAGCGAAATATGTGAGGGTCAGCTGGTCAGGGTGCTGCACCTGGGAGACCTCAGAATTCATCCATCGGTTCGACGAACCAGGATTGCCAACAAGCTGATTCAAATCTATAGCGATCGCCTCCGCAGCGGACCCTATCATCATGGAGCGGTCGAAATCCTGAAAACCAATGCCGGCCCAAGTCGGGCTAATGCTTTGCTGCGCAATGAAATGACCATTAGCCCGCCGGCCGTGGTTTCAGTGTATAAACTTCTGCCTCTGTGGGACCTTAAAATATCAAAGGACTGGGCCTACCGGCAGGCGAAGCCGTCCGACCTTCCTGCATTGGCCCGACTTCTGCAAAAAGCCTATCGTGAGGTGCCCGGTGCTCCTTGTTTTACTCTGGAATGGCTTCAGGAAACGCTGCAAAAACATTCGTCCTTTTCCCTAGCCAATCTGTCTGTGGCTCAGAGCGAAAACGGCGAAATTGTAGCGTGCCTTGCCCAGTGGGACCAGTCGGCTTTGCGAAAGACTATGGTTCGGCGATATCCTCGTCTGTTAAAATTTTTTATACGCCTTCTCGCTTTAATTGGTATCCTGTGGATGCTTCCCCCTCTTCCAAAGGAAGGCCAATCCCTGCCGATCCAATATTTCCGGTGGGCGGCCGCGAAGCCTGACAGTATCAAGGCACTGCAATCCCTCATGCGATTTGCGCTACGCAACATGAGACAAGAAAGAAAATTTCAACTCGTGATGATTGCCTTCAGCAAGGGGGACCTTTTGCGATCTGCCGTTCGAGGCATTCCCCGATTTCGAGAGCTCATGCATATCTATATCCACCAGCTAAAAACCCCCGAATCCGGACTCACGCCCGCGCCGACCAGGCGTCAGAAGCAACTGCTATACGTAGATTTAGCTCTGATATAGCCAAAAGGTTTCGTCGTACGACCGCTTATGACCGATCAACTTTGATTTTAAGGATGAGATCATGTCGAAGAGGATTTTAGTTACAGCTGGGCGTATGCCGGTGGCTTTGTAGATTGCGCGTGGTTTGGCTAAAACGGGAGCCACG
>CAXSGP010000190.1:0-2805 GCA_964236955.1 uncultured Oligoflexus sp.
TGCGTTACTGGGGATGTTCGACGTTGGCGTAGCCAAACGTCAACAGCCCCTAGCTCCTCCCCGTAAACGAAGAGGGTTGCGGCGATCCTTTGCTCACGCCTCCTCGGGCACTCGGAAATCAAATGCCGCTTATCCACGGCTTAATTCGCTGCGCAGCTGCATATTGGTATCGGTCAGTCGATCGGCTAATATTCGGCCAAGATTGCGGCATACACAGTAGCCCATGGCGGGATGCAATTCAAATAGCTTCAAAATTTCGCTGCTATCGGCCACGATCAGCTGCACTTCGCCAATCGCTCTTGCGGTCGCGGACCGGCGCGCATCGCGTAGCAGTCCAAACTCACCCACCGAATCGCCTGGCTTCAGACGGGCAAGTGACGAATTGGAGGCCTTGCCAACCACGGGGATTTCGATCTCGACCGTGCCTTTGACGATGATATAAATATCTTTACTATGGGAATCATGTTCAATAAATCGAAACCCGGATTCAGCATGGAGCAGCCTGAAAAGAGTCGCAAGAATCGCCAGCAACCCCGGCTCAAGGCCTTCGCAAACCTTGGCCCGTTCGAGTGCAGTTAGGACAGCAACGTCGGGTGGTAGAGTCGTCACGGGAGCCTCCTTCAGGTTCTTTCTATTTTGCCTCCATGATGCTATCAAATCTTCGTCAAGACGTCTTGATTAACGATAAATTTTGCAGATTTCCTGTCTTTTGGCCCACGGCGCGGTGGTGCCGGGTTTTCACCTGATGAACGAAGGCTCCGCAATCGTCAAAAATACTCTGTCCCTTTCCTCCTGGGGAATCATTGAGGCCTCTATACCGAGGCGCATGAGGGCGGAACGCAGATTCGCCGCCTCCCGTTGAAAGAAATATTTCAGGCACTTCAGATGCAGTTGAATGTCCGCTCCCGATTGCCGCGCATCGGGCTTTTCAAGCAAGTCCATAACAAGCCGTTCAAGCCCATGCTTGGACTCCCCACGAAAGAGACTTCGAAGATCGGCTGCCCAGCCCGCGGGCATTTGCCGGAAGGCGATAATACGCGTGTAGGGGAGGTCGCCATATTGCTGCCGTTCTGAAGGGGTATGGTGCCCCAGGAAAGACAGGAGGAAGGCAAGCGCATCATAGGCCCCGGACGTGGCATCACGCGATCGGAAGGCCCCAAATAGATCAAAGCCCAAGCCCGTAAGGACAGAGGGTGAGGTCGTATAACACAAAGTCAGGAGATGGGGGCGCTCGGTATCTCCCTTCAAACCAAGATAGGGATAGAGAAAGGAATAGGCGCCGGCGATATTAAGACTGGGTTTATGTTTGAGAATAAGCTGATTCTCGAGCAATAGGGCCTCTTTTTCAGAGGCGCAGATCTGATACTCGAGTGTCGCCGATGCCCTGACAATTGTCCGCATTTTGCGATAGGGTTTTCGACCCGGGGCTAACCTATACTGGCTCAGGCGCCGGTATAGATTTTTGGCTTTGCCTACATAAACCGCCTCAGAATTTTCGTCCCGAAATATATAGACTCCGCTGAGATGAGGAACCGTATCCAGATAAGCCCGACCAAATTTTCTGTCAAAATCCAAATTCATACTTTTTTCCCATCTGCCATCAAACCCTTTGCACAACCATGGACTCAGCGCCAAAGAGCAGCAAAATTCATTAGCCCGGACTTGCCTTTTTACCAAAAAAGAAGGTATTTCTGCTTAGGGGCAAATTCCGGCAGGGCATTTGTGCAAAGACCAAGCCTCTCTTTCTGGCGATAGCCTGTGGCTGACTCTCGCCTCAGCAGGGCCAGACCAAAATATTGCGACAGGGTTTTCATGATATCTTATCCTTCTTCAAGCCGTTTTAAGGGAGCTTCTTAAATTTAAATCGATATTCTTGATAGGAGTCCACAAAGCCTTATGGCAAAATGCTAGAATTATATAGAGAATGCGTTGTGTCCAAGATCTTGGAGCTTTGGCATAGGGTGGGGCAGAAAAGAGGTAAATAGCTAGATTTATTGTTTCATATATTCAAATTTGGGCGTTCTACAGGTCTCAAGGCGTCTTCCTTCAGACGCAAACTGTCTCCTTTCGGAGATGCACTCTCTATACTCACTATTCGTGCCGTTCGAAATGATCATTTTATTCGCAAGACTTTAGTGAAGCATGGCTCAAACAAAGTCAGAGCGTTCGCCGGCCATTATTCTAAGCTCAAATGAGTGCATCATCACGATCAGCTGAACAAATTCGAAAATGCGAATTTCAGTTTCTTTTATGAGCCGTTCCTTTCCAACTGTTCTACTGACGCGTACTTGCCACTGTTTGGCGACTCTTAAGATAAACATACAAGCTGAAAGAGGTTAAGAATGAAAATTTCCGAAGCTCTTACTTACTTGCAGAAAGTTAAGGAACAAAACGGTGACCTGCGACTCGCGATCACCTTACCTGGTTGGGTCGTAGGCAAAGGCCATCCGGAAGAACTTATGCACGCTTTTGATTATGGTGTTTTCGTCATCGATCAAACGCATCGTGATGCCGATGGCAATGAAGAGAGAGAACGCCTTTGCTCCGTGGGCTTCCTTGGCGAAACCCAACAATCCGCATCGAACTACGCCTGCAAGCCCCGATTGAAAATCGTAAAAAGTTAATGTTTGGCAGGCTCAAGCCTTTGCATCTGCTCTTTCGAGGAGCAGATGCATACCTCCTCGTTTTTCGCCGCTTGCCCCAAACTGGTGTCTGTCCGGAAAAGGCGATGGCTGCGTTCCATCGGCAGGAAAAAATGCTCATTTATGGGGAATAAACTCCGCTTTTTTTCTGCCTCGCGCCTTG
>CAXSGP010000191.1:0-2739 GCA_964236955.1 uncultured Oligoflexus sp.
GTGTTTACTACGCGTTCAAATAACTGAAGGTTAGGAACTGGCAGACGGACTCCGGCACCAATTATTACAACATCATATTCTTTATTCCCGAGGCAGGCGTTGACGGTTGCTTCGGCAGTTGCATCCGGCATTATATAACATAGGTCGGCGTGATTGCCAGTTGCTTCGATATCCGCTACGGATTCATCAAGTGCTTTTTGAATAGCTTCAACAGTCAGTCCGGGTGGCAATGAAGGATCCGAAAGGTCGGAGGTGCTCAGAGTAACGCCCACGATAGCTACGTTATAGCCGTTTTCCGCACCGTGGTGAGCCGCAGCCATACCAACCGATGAAACCGTGGCGAGAGCGATAAAAGCAGAACTAAATTTTGTCAGAGTCGAAATCATAAATAATCCTTGGTTTGTTTTGAAGCCCGTTTAAACATCCTTTGGGCTTGAAACAACACTACATTCAATTTTCAAAAAAGGCGACTATTTTCAGCATAGAAAATGATGGAATTTTTGAATATCGAATTTCTCCTATTATATCCGCGATTGCAACACAGACTGCCGGCGAAGGACGGACGGTCGCAAGCGACCTAAACTATCGGCCGCGCTTTTGCACCTTATTTTGCAGCGTATTATTGCTTGTCCTTATAAGGTGCTTGAGGTTGAAGAGAAGGGGAAATTCAACATGCAATTGCCGATCCTTTGACCAAAATGCGGGAAGTCTTATCAAGGCTGCCAGCAAAAAAACAAAGTACCGGAAGTCACTCAAAGCTTATTTTTATGAATATTGCTTGAGCGTAAATAATGTAAGCGCACCCTTCGCCTTATCCCTGCGCACTGAAAATTCTTTTGATGGCGCGCAGCTTCCGCCATGGCCAAGAGGGTTGTTTAGTCTTTGATATTCTGGATTCTCTGGCTATAACGCCTGCGGCGGGCCGGGTCGATACGAAAGTGTTTTTGCTGGATTTTGGCAGCGATCGGAAGAGGCTATCAAAGTGAATCTTCAGTCTTTCACTGCTCTCGCCCCATAAAACGCGGGTGAAATCCGCGGCTGAACTTCAAACTAAAGGGTTTTGATGCGAATCGCTAGGGTAGAAGATGGCAAGGGTCGCTCAATCGGCGGAAGGCGTGGACAATTCTAAAGACTAGACCCGCTGCCCTGAAGAGTCGGGAAGGAGAAGGCGCCAGCAATGAAATCGATTGCTATCAAGGCTGGAATTTCCCTTGATTTCGCCAAGTATTCCATTCGCGTTTTACCTTCCCCATGCCTTACTACTAGAGCGATCGAGAGGGCCAGTATCGGCCCGCGGGTCCGGGCCCCATAGCCCGTGCCAACCTATCAATCGTTTTTTGCGCTTATCTTCAAATCAGCCGTAGGGATACTGTAATCAACTTCGGTCAGCATCATTCCAAAATGCAGCTGCACCGACTTGACCCGCCACCCATCAGAGGTGCGAGAATAAATTAGATCCTCGCTCATAAAAACCTGATTTGGCTGACTCCCATTCCGCTTGCTCCCTACCCACATGAGCCAATTGCCTTTTGCGGAGTCCCCGCGGACTTCAATGATCGGATTGGAAAAGCTATGCATTGAAAAATCGTTGTGCTTCGTAGCCATTTTCAGCCCATTCTTAATCTCACTAAGTCCCGTCGCCTTCAATTTCATCGCCGTACTTTCCCAAGTCGCGTCATCGGTAAAAATCAGATGCATCATCTCATGCTGAACCACCTGATTATTCCAACCCTTGTTGATATAAAAGGAATATCGAGACATCAAATCCTTAATTGCTTCAATATCTTCAAGTCTCTGGATCCGTTCCTCGAGACTTAGCTTTTCTTTAGAAAGATTTTCCTTCATTTCAAAGGAACGGTCCGGAGCCGATATGAGTCCAGCGATCAGCTTGGCAAGGTCGAAAGACGGCTCGCTTGGAAACGTATCCATTCTCCAGGCCACGACCCCATCAGGCCTTATGAGTGTAGCTCCCGTGCTGCCGACTCCAAACGTTTTCTCGAAAACTTCCTTGCCCTCAAACTTAATGTCCTTGCCAACTTCGATAAACTCGATTTCGATGCCAAGGGCAGTTTTGGCGGAGAGTACCGATTCCTTCCATTTAGAATTCTCGGAAAGCAGCACAAAGGATTTATGGAAGAGATCAATCGAGGATAATTTTTCGCCATTTTTCGTTATCCACACATGGGCCGCCCGCACGCCCGGCTGGCCTTTCCACTCGTCTGGTCTCTTGACCATCGGAAGGTTTTCGTCAGCGCCGATTACTGCTGATGACCTTAAAAGTTGGCCCAACTCCATGCCATCGTCATCCAGGATCTTTTCATCTTTTGCGACTCCCTGGGATTCATGGGCATAATCGGGTCTTGCAAATGTTTGCTGATGCCTGAGCCAGCCAATAGGCTGGCGTTCCGCACTGTATGTTGCCAAGAGCTGAGGAGAAGCCTTGCCGGAAAGTACGAGGTCAAGCTTCCAGGATAAATTGTAAACATCATCAATTCCGGTATTGGCTCCGAACCCACCGCGAGTCGGCGGAAGAGTATGAGCTGAATCACCGGCTAGAAAGACTCTGCCCTCGGAATACTTTTCACAGATGAGCGCGTTCAGTTCCCAACGCCCGGTTGTGATGATTTCGACTTCGATATCGTTTCGGCCGATAGCTTTTTTAATGTCGGCCATGAGCATTTTTTCATCGCGTTCAATATCATCCTTAAACATGAGAACCCAGCGACCATCGCTATAAGT
>CAXSGP010000192.1:0-2738 GCA_964236955.1 uncultured Oligoflexus sp.
AACGTATGGGCCTCCGCATCGAAAGATCCGGGGGCCTGTATGCGTTGGCTGCTTTAGGATTCGGTATAAGAGAGTTGCCTATACCGAGAGGGCGCTGCCCCCTAGCTCTCACTAGATACACTCAAAAAAACCCAGTATCCATCGATACTGGGCCGTCTTTATATTAGCACTAAAAATGGATTTAGATT
This sequence comes from uncultured Oligoflexus sp., assembly GCA_964236955.1. Taxonomy (GTDB): domain Bacteria; phylum Bdellovibrionota_B; class Oligoflexia; order Oligoflexales; family Oligoflexaceae; genus Oligoflexus. The sequence continues at coordinate 189 of CAXSGP010000192.1, forward strand.
CAGGCGAGACCAATTTCTTTCAATCGTTGGTGAAGATATTCATCGGCGGTAATGTTGGGAAAAGACTTTGTTCCACCAGTAGCCTTGATACAAGAATCAAGGGGATCCAAGGATACTTCTCCGCGTGCATGCATGAAGAATGGCATAGAATACCGCGCTTCTCGGCTATTATCGGGGTTTACAACGCGATGCGTTGTGGACTTGAAAAATCCGTTGGTCAAATTTTGCAGCATGTCGCCAGCATCAACTATGATGCAGCCTTTAGGTGTGACAACGGGAATCCATTGGCCATTCCTATCCATCAACTCCAATCCGGAAGAGGTCGCATCAATGAGCAGAGTGATCAGATTGATATCCTCATGGGCACCTGCTCTTATGCTTCCTGGATCCTTGTCAGGGGAAAGGGGAGGATAGTGAATGAGACGAAGAATGGAATTTCCATCTACTGCTGTATCGCGAATGCGCCCACGATCTTCGCCGAGATAAAGCGCACAGGCTTCCAGAATCTTCAGCGCAGCACATTCTAAACTTTGAAAGACTTGGCGGGTAACAGCTTCAAAATGTTCGAGCTCCGAGGGCCAAACATTTTTGGGATAGGTGCCGGCCAGCTTATGAGGCGGGAAGTGCTCTTGACCAACATGCCAGAACTCTTTTAAGTCGGGAGCTTTCGAATTTTTTGCGTGCTCCCTGCCAAAGGCGGTATAAGCACGCTGGCCTTTTAAGCCTGCTAGTTCATATTTGAGCTTTTCTTCAGTAGGAAGAGCGAAGAGTTTCTTCGTTTCGGCATAAGAATCGTGGATTAAATCACTCGAGAGATTGTGATTGGTAAGCGCAAAAAAACCGATTTCCTTAAGCGCCGAGCCCACCCCATTGATGAAGCCGCGCTCGCGTTCCGGATCACCGGAAAGATAGTCATTGAGATCCACAACAGGTATCGAATAGTTCATCGGTGCCTCCCAGCCTTCTGCTAGCCAAGTGAGATTGCTAACAGATAGGCGTGGTGTCTGCAAGACGTGTTTTTCGATAGGGGCCATCGAAAAATTGGAGAATTTCAGGGCTTAATGGGTAGTGATTTTTGTGCCGTTCTTTCGGGTTGCATTGAGGGCACTTGAACTTTGCAGCTTGTAGTCATAATAGGCCATAATGGATTCGGCAGCGAGATTGCTCGCTTTAAATTTCCATAGGTTCTCAAGCATAACCACAGCAGCAACCGAAATTTCGGGGCTTTCTATGGGATACATTCCAGCAAACCACGTCGTTAAGCCTTGTGGATTGCTTCCCGTCAAGGTCCCCGTCTTGCCCCCTACCTCGGTCCGAAGGAGCTTGAGGCGCCCCCGCTTATAAGCGTTGGACGCGGTGCCGGCTAAGACTGTGCCTTCCATCAGACTGCGCAGATTCACTGCGGTCTCTTTTTCGATAGATTTGACCCCGTCCTTGCTAAGATCACCGTTAGGCGTATCTTTAAAGATATGAACCGGCATCGACAGGCCGTCATTTGCTATCGCCATGTATTGCCATGCGGCATGAACGGCGGATATACCTACCGATCCAAACCCTGCCGCAAATTTGCCAATCGTATGGATACTGGATGCTGTCGCATTGGGTTCACGGAGAGGACTGGGCGTAAGGTAGAAGTCGGAAGCTAAATTTGGATCATTCCAGCCTAGTTTGTGAGCCATATTTACTATCGGACCAAGACCTATACTATTGACTGCGAGCTTTGCGAAGAAGCCATTGCAAGAGTGGCCGTAGGCGCGCCTGAGCGAAAGTCCGTCGCTAGGACGCTTACTTTCGACGGGTGGCCAAATGCCTCTTGGATTGACCCGTGCGCATCCTCCAAACATACTTAAAGTCAACTCTGGATCGATCTGACCCATTTCAAAACCGGCTGCGGCCGTCACTGTTTTAAATAAAGACGCAGTTGGAAAGCCAACATGAAGAGCTGTGTGTGTGTCACCGCCCCATATCTCAGGGGCTTTGCCTTGTACCATCGCCAGGATCTTGCCAGTTTTGACTTCGGTGATGACCACAGCAGCTATCGGAGTACCGTTATTACGAATAAATCGAGCGACTTGGTTCTGTATTTGCGGAATAATGGTAACTGGCCTGCCATTGATGGCCGGATTCATCTCGTTATCATCCCATTCCGGAAGTTCCTTAGGAAGGACCGGAAGACTCGGAACTGCGGACTTTCGCGGCACTTCAGGAGCTGGACCTTTTTGAGCGACAGATTGCTGACAGGCCAGGATGCAGCCTGAAAGCGACAACACGGTTGCGAAAAGCCAGTTATGGCAAGATACTCGGGAGTTTGACACTCTGACCCTCTGCCTTTATAAACTATGAGCGATGTCGTAAGACTTCCGCAGTTGAATGTAAGCTAAGTATACAGGAAGTAGCTTCTTTTTTACACGGACTTGTACGATCAAACAAACGTTGAATCGAGTTCGTACAATGACAGGACTTTTTACTGTACGTTGGATTATGAACTGTCTCGGCAAGAAGGGGAAGTGTCATAACTCTTTTTTTCTATTTCATTCTCGAAATGATTCC